>LARD01000005.1 GCA_000980375.1 Clostridium sp. K4410.MGS-306
GTCATGTATGTCGGTGATTATATGTATCAAGGTAAATTGTATCCTAATGGTAAACATGAAGCCTTAATTAGCAGAGAATTATTTCAACTGGCTCAAAACAAACTGAATAATAGCAGCGATACGACAAGACAGCATGATATAGAATTCCCATATATCGGATTGTTTAAATGCGGAGTTTGCGGTTGTAGTTATACAGCAGAAAGAAAAGTGAAACCTAGTGGTAAGGAATATATTTATTATCACTGTACTGGTAAGGGTAAGATTAAAACTTGCAAAAAAGCTTCCTATATAAACGAAAGTAAAATTGATAAGTTTATTATAGAAATTCTTAAAAATTTAGAGAATCTACCTCAATCACTTATAAATGAAATTAAAGATAGCCTGAAAAAAATTCATGACTTGAAAAATGAGTACAGCAATACAACCCAAGATAACATATATAAGCGTATTCAAGAAGTTGATAGAATGATACAGAACGGCTACAAACGAATGTTAAAAAGCACAAATGATAGTGAAAATGAGCTGTGGAATGCAACTTATACAGAATTAAGAGCTGAAAAAGAACATCTTATGGAAAAACTATCCTGTATTGATAAAGCTGATGATGATTTTTACAAGCAATCTGATTTAATATTGAAGTTCTGCAAGAACGCAAGCAAAATTTTTATGAAAGCTACTCCATCAGAAAAAAGAACAATTTGTGAAATAATTGGTTCGAACTTTACAGCAAATGCCCAAAATATAGATATAACATTGTATCCTATCTTCTATGACATAATTGAGATGAATCGTCTAGGTCATTCTCAAAATGGAAGGTTCGAACTGGCTCAAACTCAATCATGCACTAAAAAAGAGCCTCTTGATAAGGCTCTTAATTTAAATGGCGGGACCGACGAGGCTCGAACTCGCGACCTCCTGCGTGACAGGCAGGCACTCTAACCAAACTGAGCTACGATCCCATTTAGTTTATTAAATTTTCAACCACAGCCTCATGACTGTATAAGAATTATAATATGCTAAATTTTTATTTTCAACAGTTTTTATTAAATTTGATAAATTTTTTATTGTCAATTACAAAAACCGTTTGTATAATCGTATTAAGTGAGTTTTCAGCAGAATAAAGGTTATTTATATGAAAAAAACAGTATATTTTTTAACCCTTTTAGTACTTTGTGTGTTTTCCTCTCCTGCTAATGCTGCCAAGTCTGTGAAAGTATCAGCTTTGAGTGAGTTTAATTCCATAAGACCTGTGAAAACCATGAAAGTTATGGTTCTTGAGCGTGCCGAGTTTAAAAACGGCATTGTTTTTGAAGACGGGACTGTAATCAACGGGGAAATTTTTGATGTTAAACAGCCTAAAAGGGCAAAATTAAATGCTTCTTTTAAATTTAAACCTGTTTCGTATACTTATAACGGAAAAACAAGTAATATTGATGACCCTGAATTTGTCGCAAGGTATGCTGAATATAAAGAGCTTGATAAAGCCGGATTGGCTACTTCTGCCGCTACTACTGCTGGTGGTATGCTCTTTCATATTCCACTTCTTTCAGAGGGGGTGTCATTTGTAAAAGGTGTGTGGAAAAATCCTGAAAATAACCGTCTGAAGTCAGGTGTTGTCCAGGTATACAAAGACTCTCCTCTCTCTTATGTTGAAGAAGGGAAAGATGTTTATATTACAAAAGATACAATGTTTCTTTTAAAATTCAAATCATCTGATTCTGAAGATCTTGACGGTGTGCCGACAAATAATGTTACCCCGGTAAATAATATTACTCCGGTAAATACCGTAAACAAGCTGCCGGGACCTGAACAAACTGCGCCAAAGCATATTGAAACAGTCCACCCTGAAGATGTTTTGCGTGAAGTTGAATTAAACTCCAAGTGAGAAGATTTTGTAAATTTCTTCGTCTGAGAGCTCTGTAATAATTTTTTCGCCTTCAAATACAGCTACATTTGCAAGGTCTTTTTTGTTGTTAATCATCTCATCGATTTTTTCTTCAAATGTACCGAGCGTAATGAATCTGTGTACCATTACATTTTTGTCCTGACCGATACGATAAGTTCTGTCAGTAGCCTGATCTTCTACAGCCGGGTTCCACCAAAGATCGTAATGAATTACGTTTGTTGCTGCAGTCAGGTTAAGACCCGTGCCCCCAGCTTTTAATGACAGAATCATTACATTTGAATCTTTATTTTCTTGAAAATCTTTAATCAAATCTTCTCTTTGCGTTCTGTTTAAAGAACCGTGGAAAAAGAGAGGATTAACGCCAAGCTCATCATTTAATATTGTGGAGAGAATGTTACCCATTTCTTTGTATTGTGTAAAAATAAGTGTTTTTTCATCATTTTCAAGAATTTGTTTTGTAATAGAAACAAGCTGTTCTGCTTTCCCAGATACGTCTTTTGAAATATCTCCGCTTTTAAGATACTGGTATGGGTGGTTGCAGATTTGTTTTAAAGCTGTGATGAGCTTAAAAATCATACCGCGTCTGTTAATACCGTTGAGCTTGGAGATATCTGACATAAGGTTGTCAAGAACGCTCTGATACAATGCAGCCTGTGTTTTTGTCAAATAACAGTATTCGTTTAACACAACTTTATCAGGAAGGTCTGAAATAATTGATTTATCTGTTTTCAGCCTTCTTAAGATAAATGGTGAAATTGCAAGGCGCAGTTTTTCGGCTCTGTTGGATTGTTTAAATTTTTCTATAGGTATAGCATAGCTTTTTTGAAAATCTCTAATAGAGCCAAGGTATCCTCTGTTAATGAAGTCAAAGATACTCCAAAGTTCTGTCAGTTTATTTTCAACAGGTGTACCTGTCATTGCTATTTTTGTATCTGCCTTAATTTGTTTTACAGCCTGTGTTTGAGAAGTATCCGGATTTTTGATGTTTTGGGCTTCGTCAATAATCATCATTGACCATTTTTGTTTTTTAATCTGCTCAATATCTATTCTCAAAATTGCATAGGTTGTAATAATAACATCTGCTTTTGTATCAAGCTGTCTTTCAATTCCGTGATAAACGGATGTTTTTATAGCAGGTGCAAAATGTTTAATCTCTTTAACCCAGTTGCCCAGAAGTGTTGTCGGACATACAACAAGAGCTGGCTGTTTTAAGGCTCCTGTTTCTTTTTGCTTGAGTATAAAACTGATTACCTGAATGGTTTTACCAAGCCCCATGTCGTCAGCCATACAGCATCCAAAACCTTTTTTAATATTTGTATGCAGCCATTTAAATCCACGTTCCTGATAAGGTCTTAAAACACCTTTCAGTGATTCCGGCGGCGGAACATCTTCTGTTTTTGTAAGGTCTTTTAATATGTTTGCAAAGGCCTCATCATAGTCAAAATCATAGTCATCCATTTGAGAAGATAATGCCGCATGAAGAATTTCCATTTTGTTTTTATCTGTAATTTTAGGATTTTTAACTTTTTCAATTAACTTTGCATTTTCTTCCTTGTCTATGAGCACGTAATGATCTTTGTATTTTATCAACCCTTGAGCATTTTTTGTCAGTGCTTCGTATTCTTCTACAGACAACTTGTCATCACCTATTGCTATAGTGTATGAAAAATCAAACAAGTCGTTGAGCGCTGTGGCCGATGCACCGTTAGAGGTTATTATGTCACGAAGTTCGGACATTCTGGAGGCTTTTACTCTTGCATTGATAGATGCACGAGGCGTGATAATGTTATCTATGCCTTCCGGTAAAATCACGTCAATAGAAGCTTTTTGAAGATAATATGATATTTGAGCAATTATTTTGTAAACCTCGTTAAGGTTCATGTTAAGTTCAAATTGGTGGTCTTCATCAAAAAATTCTTCCAGCTCAGGATAGTACCTTGCTACATAAGTTAGTTGTTTTTCGATAAGGTCGACAATTTCCTGATTTGTATAATTTTCAAAATGAACAGTTTCTGCATAAATATCCTCAATCCTGTGTTTTTCGCCGGTATGGATATTTTTTACATTTATTTTTAGCTGATATTCATCATCTGTAAGCTTTAATATTTCAAACTCGGGAAGTATATTGTATTTGCCTATATATATTTCATCAAGCCATTCTGATATTGCCAAAGCAAGGTCATTGCCACGGAAAAATCTTTTGTTAGATGCGTCTTTAATAAAATAAACCGCTGCTTTTGCGTCTTTAAATTTTGTTGCTTTAATATGTAGAAACTTGAAAATAATGTAATTTAAAAAACTTGCCAGAAGTTTGTTAAAACCGTATTTATCTTCGTTTGTTATAAAATCAGCGGGTATAGCTGATTTTATAGAGTTTATTGCATTTGTTACATCTTTGCTGTTTTTGTATATTTCGTATTTGATTTGAAAAAGGTTTTCTGTTTGTTTTACAACAGGGATAAAATGCAGTTTTTCAACTATTTTCATCACTGTATAAGCAAACCTGTTGAGGTAATTAAATGTTGGCGTACCGTCTTCAAAGTTTAGGATTTCGTTAAAACTGGCAAAGTAATCAAAGATAATATCCTGTTTTATCACATAACCAATTATGTCTTGTTTGTTGCCGTCTACGTCAATTTCTTTGATTTCTGAACGAAAACGGAATAAAGAGCCCTTGGACTTTGCATAAAAATCAAAGTTGTTTGTAGGGGTAACAAAAAAATCACCGTTTTCAAGAAGATACATGTTTGTATTTCTCAACGGTGTATTTTTCCCGACAAAAGCATCTTCAAATTCATCTTCAAAAAGCTGGTAAATAGTGCTCAGTTGAAGACGAAAGTCTTTATTTTCCATACCGACAGGGTTTTCTGTCAGATTCAAAAACAACTCATCTATATTATTCTTTTTGATATTTACACTCATAAGGACCCAATTTTCTATCTTAATGTTTCGCTAAACTGCTTACCGAAGGTTCATTATATCAAAAAGATTAACGAAAATAAAATAAAAAATTTTCTGTTAATATAATTTTTTGGGAGTCTTTTTGCTGTAAATATCAGCCAGTACATACATATACATACTTCTGCAAATTTTAGTTCATATATGATGCAAAAAGTCTAGACAAATATCTGTTTTTTCCGCATTTATTTCGTGGTCGTAACCGTCAATTTCCAGATATGTTATGTTGCTTTTTCTGTTCTTTTCATAGAGTTTTCTTGCCAGTCTGACAGGAATGGTTCGATCTTTTTTTGTGTGAATAATCAAAACAGGACTTTCTATTTTAGATAAAGCATTTACATTATCAAATTTATTTTTTAAAGGGAATAAACAAGAAGGCATTGCAAGCAAAATACGTTTTATAATAGCAGGCATTTTTACCTTTTTTGCAATGTTTTTTGCCATATCAGATGCTTTTGAAAATGGATTTATCAATATAGTAAAAGCAGTAGCTGCCTTGCTTGCAAAATCCAGAGCAACACCGGAGCCCATTGAGTGGCCGATTATTCCTATGGATGATGATTTAATTCCTTTTGCTTTTAAATAATCGTATACTGCTTTCACATCAAGAGATGCACCTTGCTGTGAAAATTCTCCCTGACTTTTTCCTCTTCCTCTGTAATCGAAAGCAATTACACCCCAGCCGTTTTGAACAAACTGAAGATACGCTTTTTGCTGAAATATGCTGCTTTTTTCGCTACCTATTCCCTGACAGAAAATAATATAACTTTTGCACCTGTATGGGTTTATATCCCATATATCAAGTGTTATATTGTCAGCTGTTTTTATTTTTTGCTTTTCTATTTTATCGCACAGGTCTTCAATAATAGGATTTTCTTCATTTTTGCTGTAGTTTGAGTGTGTTTTGTAAAAAAGATTTTCATATTTTTTTACTGTTAAAAAACTTTTTAAAATTCCTGTTTCTTTTACTTCTGATTCATACCAGTTGCAGCGGTTCAAATCTTTGATACAATCTTCTACAGTCAACATAGACATAATTCCTCCGTCCGTTTTTTTATCAATAACAATTTAGCCTATGTTTATTTAAAAGTGTAATTTACAGTCTGTTATAAAATGCTTGACGATATATTAATAAAATTGGATAATAAGATACACGAGTTTTCTGGAAAAAGAAAAAGTAGTATTACAAGTTAGGAGTAAATTATGAAAGCTTTCAGAACAATTTTGTCTTCTGTTCTTGTACTCTCTGTATCTGCAACATGCGCATTTGCCGCAGATAAAGTACAGACTGTAAAAACAGAGGCTTATGCTCACCCGACAATGTTTGGTTCTCAGGTTCAAGAAACAATCAGTGCCGATTCTGTCTATATTGTAGGCGGTAAAATGATGAAATCCAAAAACCAAATCGGTATAAAAAATAAGGACAATGTTCTTGTTGATTCCTGGGTAAAAGACATAATGTCTTTGATAAAAGACCAGCAGCCTTTTGCTAACGGTCAGGTCTTTAATCCTAAAATGCCTGTTTTGCGTTCAGAATTGGCTGTAATCTTATCAGAAGGTTTTGAGCTCAAAGGCAGAGGTTCAAAATCATATAGCGATATTCCTGCTGATTACTGGGCAAAAGATTGGATATATGGCGCGCTTAGTCAGGGTGTCATGATAGGTTATCCTGATAATAAATTCAGACCCGACCAGCCTGTTACAAAAGCAGAAGTATTTGCAACCATTGCACAATTGATTCAGGTTCCTATTGACAGAAGCCTTATTGTTCCGCCGTTTAAAGGCAAAGATATTCAATATATTCCAAGATGGGCAATTACTCCTACAAAAGAGGTTGTTGCATCAAGACTGTTGGAACAAATTCCTGACCCTGCAAAAGTTAATAACGACGAGTATCTTTCAAAAGAACAGGTTGCTTACCTTGTCGGTTCATTAAGACAGGACTGGGCATACAAAAACTCAATCGCAAAAGATCCTAATGCTCCGGCATCTATTCAAGGATACACTCCGACAGTACTCAATATCAAACTTGCTGACAGATTATCTGCAAGACAATCAAATGTGGGTGATAAATTTAGTGCAAAAACAACAAAAGATGTGACTATCAATGGTAAATGCTTCAAAGCAGGTTCACTTGTTAAGGGTGAAGTTGTAGAAGTATCAAGACCAGGCATTAAAAACCCCGGTTATATTAAAGTAAAATTTACTAAAATAAAAGATGGTGATCAATGCATTTGTTTCCCCAAAAACATATCACAAGCTAAAGCAGATGTTTTGAAAAACCCTAATTTCGTTGCAAGACTTTTGGGTATGCCTTTTAGCGGTTCAGCCAGAATCATCGGTGTTACAGGACGTTCTGCAGGTTCAATAGTGAATGTAACTGGCAACGGACTTGAACAGTTTGGTGATAATATTTCGAATGTTTTTGTTGATACATTATCATTGCAGCCGGTTGCAGGTGTTAAAAATATCGGCAATGCTGCTGTTACTGTAGGCAAAGGCGTATTTGATATTTGCAAAATCATCGTAAGCGGTGCATTTGGTATTGTGTATGAAGTTACAGATGAATTAAGATATGTGATTGTACCTGCATATTCTAACAACTCAAGCTTGAACCCCGGTGAAGAGCTGACTGTGTTGTTCTAATATACAAAGACAATTTATAAAAAAAGGAGAATAGAAATATTCTCCTTTTTTGTTGTGCTATACTTTTTTGTAAAGAGAGGCATTATGCTTGAGGGATATGTAAAGTATTTGAAATTTTTAGACTCGAAGCTTTCAACTTTTTTTGAAAGCCAAAGCCCTTTTATTTTTTGTCAAAAAGGATGCGCAAAATGCTGCAAAAACGCACAATTTCCATATTCTGCCACAGAAATGCAGTATTTGCTAAACGGGCTGGTGACACTAGATATCAAAAAGCAACAAAAAATAGAAGAGAATTTTAAATTAATTCTGGAAAAGAAAAAAACATTTAAAGGTAAAAAGTTTTTGTATGATTGTCCTTTTTTGATTGATGACGTATGCTCTGTATATGAGTATAGAGGGGTGCTTTGCAGGACATTCGGTTTGATGACAAAATACGATACGGGTAAGCTAAAAGCTCCTTTTTGTACATTTGAAGGGCTAAATTATTCAAACGTTTTGAATCTTTCTAAAAGGACAGTGTCAGTAAGGAAATATAAAAAATTAGATACTAAAAAAGAACCATTAGGCTTTAACATAAGCTATCATTATTTAACTGACCCTGAATTTGAGAAAACATTTAACTTTTGTTTTGGAGACAAGAAGCCTCTAATTGAGTGGTTTTTGTAGTCTTTGGTATACAAAAACCAAAGCAACAGTTGCCTGTTTTGCTGCTTGAGGCAAACACCTCTCCTTTATGTGCGTTGATGATTTGTTTGGAAAGATACAACCCTAAGCCGGTACCGGCTTTTTTGAATTTTGCATTAGAATTTGTTTTAAATTTTTCATACAAATCTTTGAGTTTTTCTTCGGGAATGTATGTTGATTTGTTGTGTACCTTAAAGGTTAAAGAGTCCTCATTTTCTTCAACATTTATATCAATATCTGTTTTGTTTTGGCCATAGGTTATAGCGTTGGCTATAAAATTGATTATTACCCTTTTCATCTGTATTTTGTCTGCATAAATTTCGTGCATGTTAAAGTCGGCGCTAATGTGTATGGTTTGCTCCTTTTCTCTCATCAGGTTAGATATTTCTCCAATAACTTCTTGTATTAGTTCCGGCATGCAAAAATTTGTGCGGTTAATCTTGACCTGACCTTCGTCATACAGATATGTCTCTAGTATTGTAAAAATCAAATCATACATGTATTTGCAAGATTTTTTAATCTGCGTAAGTATATCTCTTTGCTCATCATTTATTTCACCAAGTACGTTATCTAACAATAATTCGGTTGCTTTGATTTGAGCTATTGTCGGTGTTTTTAAATCGTGAGTTAGTGTTGCAATAAATGTGTTTTTTCTTTCTTCAATCTCTTTTTCTTTATCAATGTTTTGAAAAATTACCACAATACTTACGACATTTCCGTTGTCATCCAGCACAGGAGCTTTTATTAGTTTGCACCAGCCAAATGTTCCTTTTGGTGTTTCAATTTCTCTTTGTATACACAGGGTGTTTTTTGTTGTAATTATTTCTTTATCTTCATTCAAACACAGGTTATGTCTGCTGTAAAAGTTGTTTATATTCTTTCCTATTACTTCATCTGCATCAATACCAAGTAATTTTGATA
This sequence comes from Clostridium sp. K4410.MGS-306, assembly GCA_000980375.1. Taxonomy (GTDB): domain Bacteria; phylum Cyanobacteriota; class Vampirovibrionia; order Gastranaerophilales; family Gastranaerophilaceae; genus Limenecus; species Limenecus avicola. The sequence continues at coordinate 9,116 of LARD01000005.1, forward strand.
TTTTATGGTTGGCAAGCAAAATAGTTCCGTCTATATCTTTTAAGTACATAATGAATGGTGCATTATTTATAATCGTTTCCATTTGTGAATGCTGGAGATGAATTTTTTGTTCCAGTTTTACTTTTTCTCTTTTACATGTCAAACCGATTAAGAAAATCATAGATACAACATAGTAACTGATAAATATTGCATCTTTTACATCTATAGTGACACCGGGTAAAAGGTATGGGGATACAAGAGCATAGAATAATACTGATATTGATGTGACCAGTATACAGGCTTTCTTTTTGTTTAGCATGATTTCGATTCCGAATTTTGTAACCATAAAACTATATACAATTAATTGCTCTGTTGGTATAGCCCGAGTGGCTAATTTACAGTTATTAAATTTTAAAAAGTTGATATTAAAATGAATATCGCACTCCGACTTCTCCACTCCACTTTTCCCCTGTATCATAAGTCATTCTCGTATTAAGAGAGAGTTTTTTAGCCACTTTGGCATCTGAGCCAAATGATACTTGTACATATTTTAATGAATTTTTAGCTTCAGGGGTTTGTTCCCATTTTTTACCCGTTTCCAGCTGTGTAAAAATTACTGTATCTCCAAAATTTCTGCCGAGATTTTGATATACACCAAAGTTTGTATTAAAACTTTGATTTTTTAATGAAGGTGCACTTTCACTTGAATATTTAGCACCTGCTTCAAAAATTGTATTACAATTATTAATTCGATAATCTCCGCCTAAAGCCGCTGAGACATTTTTGGACTCGTTGTTCTTGCCAAAACTAACTGCTGATCTAACAAGATAGTCTGTTGTTGAATTGTTTTCTGCACCATAATGGTTGTAAGCACCGTCAAGGTCTAATTTGTAACCGGAAATTTTTCCACCATTGAGCATTAATTCTGTTTTAACTTCACCATTCAAACCACTGTTAAATTCTCCATATTCTGTACGGTTTAATTTTGCACCTGCCTCAATGTTTAAATTATGATTTGTTTCTGGAGCTTCACCGTTGATTTTTATTTTGGAATTGTTTAAACCTAGGTTGTACTGATTTTTTACTCCCTTGGTCATTATATTAAAGGTATTGGTTGTTGTTTTTAATAATTCTTCTTTTGTGTCGCTATTTTTATATTCAAGTTTTATTTTTTGCAAATCTGCTGTTGCAGTAATTTCATGATTATTATTGCTTTGTGTATATTCTGTATTCAAAAAGTTGGAATTGTTAATTCTGTACATGAGGGAATTTTTTGTATACAGACCGTTTTGTTCTTGTGAGTAACCGATTTTTGACTGCAAATTAAATCGTTCACCGGTTTCTACAAGTTCTTCTTTCCGTACTTTATCTTGATTTTCAAGATTGTTGATATTATCGGGATTGATTAAAAATTTTTTATTAACACCAACAGTCAAAGATGTATCGTCTTTACTGTGGAATAATTGCGCATTAGTAGAGATCCCATTGTCAAAACTATGGCTTACCCCTACGGTTGTATCATAAGTAAAGTCACTGCTTGTTTTCTCAAGATTTGTAGAGATACTAACATCTTTTAGATTTTTTGAATAACCAATAGAGCCTGATTTTGTTTCTATACCGTTATTCACTGTAGAGCTGCTAATGTTGAATTCAAAATCACCAAGCATTGTAGAAAGGTTCGCCTTTTTGTTAACCGTCAAATCTATATTTAGTTTTTCATCATCCTCTTTCATATATCCTCAAAAATCAATCTTAAGAAAATGTTTTTCCGTGTGTTTCTTGTGCAATTGTAAAAATACTTTTATTCATAGGTATATTGCCAGGAATATTCCAGCTTTGATTGTTTTGTTTGTTTTCTGTTTTAATTCCTGTCGCATCTGCTATTTTTGTACGCATATTGTCATCTTTTATAGAATTTACAAAAGATTTGCCTTCTTTTTTTGCAACAAAAATTGATAAATCTTTGTCGTTTAATGCTGCTAACCTTGATAAATCGATTATATCACTTTTCTTATAATCCTTTTTTCCTGTTAAACGTCTAATTTTTGCTTGATCGAAATTTGAGTCATATTGAAATAAGTCTTTAACAGTTATTGACATAAATTATCCTTTCTTTATTAGGTGCAATTCTATATAAATAAAGTATTTTATTTATATAGAATTGCACCTAACCTAACCTAACCTAACCTAACCTAACCTAACCTAACCTAACCTAACCTAACCTAACCTAACCTACAGTATATCTGGGTTTTAGCCATATTAAAGTTGCTTTTACAAATCTTAATATTATTAATAATTCTTAATATCATATAATTCAACAAACAAAAAAGACTCCCTTGGGAGTCTTAAAAAAATGGTGCCGTTGGCCGGAGTCGAACCGGCACGTGGTTGCCCACACAAGATTTTGAGTCTAGCACGTCTACCAATTTCATCACAACGGCTGATAACATGTGTAATGATTAAAATTCATTAACACTGTAAAATTATTCTACCAAAACAATTTAAAAATTCCAGTACTATTTTTTAAATTTAGCCTTAAGTTATGTAAATTTTATGTAAAAAACTGTTCAAAAAGTAATTGTAGGGCTATTAATTAGATATAGTCTGGATAAAGTGGGTATATGAGAATATTAAACTATACAATGAATAGCAGAGTTGCAGGGGTGTATGCAAATGCACAACAACCGTCTTTTAAACGTGCACCAAAAGAAGAAATTATCATGCCTGACGGCAGAAATGAGCAGCAGTTTTTTACAGATACAATTCAACAGGCAAAATCATTTCTCGGCATTAAAAATCTGGGGCTTATTTTGCATCAATCCTGCTTCCCCGTTAAGGATAAAGACGTATTCATAGGTTCACATATAAATTCAAAAGCCCTTGAAGTAAATAAGTTTTTACATATGCACGGATTTGACTCAATCCAACTGGGACCTCCCGGCATGACAAAGCTTTCACCGTATACCTCATCTATAGATTCAAAAAATTACCTTTATACAGATTTTGAAAAATTTGTAACAGATGAATATGCTAATATCTTAACTGTTAATGACAACAATGATGACATTAAAAATGCAATCAGGCAGGTCGATAAAGAAGGCGTTTATGAAGCCTCTTCAGACCAGACAAATTTTAATAAGGCCTTTTATGTTGTGGATAAGCTTTATGAAAAAGCCTATAAGAATCTGATGTTAAAAGTAGAGAACAAAGACCCTTCTGCATTAAAACTCTATAATGAGTTTAATCAATTTAAAATTGAACAAAATGATTGGCTGGAAAAAAATGCCGTGTTTGTGCAATTGAAAAATCTTCTGGGCATGGATGACAATTTCTTTGAATGGCCGGATATGTGCCGCAATTTCTTTGACTATATGGAAGATAAAGACTCCCCATTTCATGATGAAGCAATTGAATACTACGACAAGTTGAATAAAAGATACGGGCAGGATATTGATTTATACAAGTTTAAACAGTTTATTATAGACAAGCAGGAACGAGAATTTAAGTCAGAAAACGGAAAACTTCCTTATAGTACAGATGCAATAATCGGTTTTCATATGATGGATTACTTTGCACATAAGGATGCTTTTTTGCCTGGTTATAGAGTAGGCACTCCATATGGAGGTGAGGGTAAAGCTATAGGTAACGGCTCTATATGGGGGAACAATCAGGTGTGGGATATACCTGTTTTGGATCCTAAAAAATTGTTTATAAAAGATGAACAGGGTAATATTATTGGCCTTGGTTCTGCGGGGAAACTGATAAGGCAAAAATTTGAAAAACTTCTTGATACATACTCAAATGTCCGCATTGACCATGCAATAGGTCTTATAGACCCGTGGATATATAACAAAAGCAGGATAGAAGTTAATGTTGGAAGACATAATGACGAAGACCCCAATGTGCCTGAACACGTCATCTACAGAAATGCTCACGGTGCAAATATCAGCATGATGCACAAAGAGAATGTATACGGCTATGATAAGGGCTGGGATTGGCATGTTACTGATATGATTAACCAGGATATTAAAAATATGCCTGATATCGACCCTGACGGCGATTATGCCAAAATTCTTGATGAAATTCTTCTGCCTTTGTTTGAAGAAAAAGGTGTAAATCCTCAAGACATGCCATGGGAAACACTTGGCTGTGATACACCAAAATTTAGAGAAATTTTTGATAAGAACAGAAATGGCAAAGTTTTGCCGGAAATAACATCTTCTTATGAATGGCAAATACAAAAAAGAATGGCTGATCCAAGGCATAAAAATGATACCGTAATGCTGGGCTGCCATGACCACCCTCCGTTTGCTCAGGTTTGCGATGACAATTTCTTTGCTCAAAAAAACTGCCAAAACGGTATTTATGAGGCGCCCTATATTGTAGGCAGTTTATATCCGGAAAAAACAAACGAACAACGCGCAGATATCATGAACCAGCTTAGCTGGGACAGAAGACTCAGGGTAAAACTAAAATTTGCAGAAATGTTTAGATTTGCACAAAAAATCCAACTTTCCTTTATGGACTTTTTCGGATTGGATAAAACTTATAACTACGCAGGTACCCAAAATCCAAACAACTGGAAATTACGGTTAAACAAAGACTACCAAAAAGATTTTTATGAAAAACTGGCCTGGCAACCAGGAGACAAAGGTGTCAACAATGTAGCTGTGAATATGCCTGAACTCCTTGAAAGAGCTGTTAAATCAAAGATTATTATGGATGGCGGTAAATTTGAAGACCAACAACAGCTCTTGGACGATTTGGAATACTGCGACAAAAGTATCCTAAAAGTAAAAGAATAGATATTATTTTCTATAAATATAACGGGTAAATGCTGATTATCCCGTTAAGCAGTGCTGTTTCATTTGCCGTCTGGTAATCAAAGTCCGGCTTTATTTCATAATATTCATAATTCTTATTATTATACTTTTCGTTATCCTTTGTGTTTTTTATATTTAAATTGGATGGTTTATGAAGCTCAATATAAAATGGTGCTTTGTCTTTTGCGTAAGGGTCAGTAATGAGTATTCTGTTATTTTTGCAAGAACAGGCGTTTACATAATGTCCGTCTTTTCTTTTTAATACGCCGTTGCTGTGTTCATAAAACCCTATGTTCAAAATTATAAATCGTCCGTTTTGTAATTCTTCACAAATATTTAGGGGTTTTTTTGTTTGATATTGTTTGGCAGTGCGTCTTATTCCATAGTATTTTATTTGTGTTTGAAGATGCTTTTTCGCCAAATATTTTTCTATTGCAGTAATTAAATTTTGAGCTGTTGTGCCTTGATTGTCAGTTTTGGCATTTTTGCACAGCTCTTGTACAAGAGAATTCGGTTCAATTTTTTGATTAAGTATGTCTATTATACAATTGGCTGCACATACAGGTGCACAGGTATATTCGTCTTGCTGCTTAATGTCAGAAAAACCAAAAACGAAACATGATAATGTTATGCAAAATAATATCGCAAAAAGTTTTTTAATCATTTTTATACTGCAAATCTAAAGTGAACAATATCTCCATCTTGGACAACATAGTCTTTGCCTTCAAGACGGGTTAATCCTTTTTCTTTTGCCGCTGCGTAAGAGCCGCATTTTATGAAATCTTCATATCCTGTTACTTCTGCACGGATAAACCCTTTTTCAAAATCGGTATGGATTACACCAGCTGCCTGCGGTGCCTTGGCTCCAGCCGGGATAGTCCAGGCGCGCACTTCAATTTCTCCTGCGGTAATGTATGTTCTAAGGTCAAGCAAATGATATACAGCTCTAATCATTCTTTCAATGCCGGAGCTTTCAACGCCGAGTTCAGCTAAATAGTCTTTTTTCTCTTCATCACCGAGCTCTGAAAGCTCTGCTTCGATTTTGGCTGAAATCACAACAACATCAGCATTGTGTGTTTTTGCGTATTCTTTTACTCGTTCAACATAATCATTGCCTGTTGCAAGGTCTGTTTCAGATACGTTGGCGGCATAAATTACAGGTTTTGTTGTCATAAGATGCATAAGCTTGATATAAGGTAATTCATCCTCTGTAAAATGGTCTTTTACATTAATAAACTTACCGTCTTCGAGGAGTTTCAAGAGTTTTTCTACAATTGCAAGCTCGGCAACGGCATCTTTATCTCCTGTTTTTGCTACTTTAGAAAGTCTTTGCTGACGTTTTTCAAGGCTTGCCATATCAGCTAACGCGAGCTCTGTGTTGATTGTTTCTATATCATCAATCGGGTCAACTTTGCCTGTTACGTGGATTGTGTTGGGGTCATCAAAACATCTCACAACTTCAATGATTGCGTCTGTTTCCCTGATATTTGCCAAAAACTGGTTGCCCAATCCTTCGCCTTTGCTTGCTCCTTTAACAAGGCCGGCAATATCAACAAACTCAATAGCTGTCGGCACAACTTTGTCTGTTTTTACCATTTTTTGAAGAACATATAATCTTTCATCAGGCACTGTAACAACGCCTACGTTAGGTTCTATAGTGCAAAACGGATAGTTTGCGCTCTGCGCATTTGCTGTTGAAGTCAATGCGTTAAATAAAGTTGATTTTCCTACGTTCGGTAGCCCTACAATCCCTGCTCTTAACAATTTTATGTCCCTCTTTTTATGTAATTCTTAATTTTATCCTACGAAAAACACATAGGTTTTACAATGATGTCATTTATATTGCTGAATGTAAATTTATACTGATGAATAACAAATAATATTTTTTTGGATTTTTTCTATATTGACTTATTTTATCCCGGACTGTAATTAAATGATAAATACTTTACACAATATTAGTTTTAAAGGAATTGTAGTTGCCAACGGAACAGCGAAGGAACTCAGATCTATTAATGAACTATATGAAAAAGAATACTTCGCTGATGATTGTTTTTCAAACGGCTCTTTTGAGCTGCGAAGATATCCAAAGACTTTTCGGGACTATCAAAATTATTCACTTACAGGAATTTATGATGATGGGCAGAAATATGCAGAAAATTTGTATATAACAAACGAAGATACACCAAGGCTAAAAGAATATCTTAGACAAAAACAATCAAAAGGAAAGAGGCTTACGGGTAATGAGTCTACTCAGCAAATTATTGAAACATTAAAGAATAATTTAAAATTAATTAAAAATGAAATAAAACCTTATAAAAATTCTTTGAAAAGTGAAAATACTCACAATGATTACTTGATAGATCTGTATCTTGCTGCTCAAAAGACTCTTGTCAATATATTCGGTGAAAAGGATGCATTAAATGTTCCTAAAATGAAAGCGTCAGAAATACTAGATGCTATAAAGAACAGAAAATGGGATTTTGTTAACTGTAAAATAATTAAATAAACTTGATATTATATATGCTAAAATAAATTGTATAAGGAGTTAATAATATGAAAAGAGCAATTATTTTAGTTATAGATTCAATGGGCTGCGGGGCAATGAGCGACTGTGCTGATTATAAAGATATTCAAGAATGCAACACACTTTGTAATGTTGCAAAAGCAAACGGAGGATTAAATCTTCCAACAATGCAGAAAATGGGTATAGGAAACCTCGGTAATGTAATGGGAGTTGCACCCGAAAAAGAAACAAATGCCCAATACGGAATTATGAGAGAAGTTTCAAAAGGAAAAGACACAACAACAGGCCACTGGGAAATCGCAGGGCTTGTGCTGGATGAACCTTTCAGAGTTTACCCCGACGGATTCCCTTCTGATGTAATTGAAAAGTTTATAGAGAAAACAGGGTGCGGCGGAGTGCTGGGAAATTATCCGGCTTCTGGCACAAAAATTATTGAAGATTTGAATGACGAACATCATAAGACGAAGTTTCCTATTGTTTATACAAGCGCAGACAGCGTTTTTCAGATTGCAGTTGATGTTGATGTAATTCCGTTAGAAGAATTATACAGAATGTGCCGTATAGCAAGAGAAATTCTTGTTGGAGAACACAATGTTTCTCGTGTAATTGCAAGGCCGTACCATATTTTAGACGGAAAACCGACCAGAATTTCTAAAGACAGAAGAGATTACTCTGTAGAACCTCCTAAACCTACTGTTTTAAATGAAATTATCGAAAAAGGCGGCAGGGTAGTCGGGATAGGCAAAATTGAAGATATTTATGTAAAATCCGGAATTTCTCATGCAATTCATACAGGTTCCAACAAAGAGGGGCTGGAATTGACATTACAAGCATTAAACGGCTCACTTGAGCTGGATAAAATAAGAATAGCAAACTCTCAAGAACCGCCGAAATCAGAGCTTATTTTCACAAACCTTGTTGATACTGATATGCTATTCGGGCATAGAAATGACTGGAAAGGCTACGGAAAGGCTATTGAAGAAATAGATGCATTCTTGCCTCAAATCATGGAAGCAATGACGCAGGAGGACATTCTCTTTATCACGGCTGACCATGGCTGCGACCCGACTGTTCCGGGCACTGACCATACACGTGAACAGGTGCCTCTGCTTGTTTATTCAAAGTCAAAAAACTTTGAGCCAAAAAATCTTGGAATTCTGCCGACTTTTGCATATATAGCCGATGAAGTAAGAAAATGGCTGTTTTAAATGATGTTCGAGCATACTAGAGAGGTCGGCGATATCACAATCTCGACCATCTTAGAAACTCCTTTTTTCAACTTAACTATGAAACAAAAGCCAGGGACAATATTAAACAGGAGCTTGAGTCTTTAAAAGCTCGCATAACTGATTGATATCGTCTTTCCACTCGTTATTTACCGCTTCAAAAGCCAGTTCTTTAAGCCTTTTGATATTTTTCGGCTCAGCATTATCCATATCTGCTATGCCCTTTTCGTCCGGGAATGCAAGCTGGAATCTGAAATAATCCTCTGGCGGCAGCAGCTGCTGCAACTGATATTCAACAGTAGAGCTGTTTGCATCAAAGAAAGTTGACAGTAACGGCCCCATTAGCCAGTTAAGAGCATTCCAGTCTTTCATTTCGTTGTATTCATAAGATTCTTTTGTCAGGCCTGTACCTATTGAAACAACTACAATTTTTTTGTGCATGGGATTAACACCTTGAGCTCTTAAAAGTTTTAATACTTCAACATAAGCACACATTGCAGGATTGTTTGCCCCCATTCCTCCGTCTATAAAAGTACCTCTATCTAAAATTTTTATGGGTTCAAAATATGTTGGAGCTGCGGAAGTTGCTCTTGCTATGTCTTTAATTTTCAGGTTCTTAAATTTGTCCTGATAGTTTGTAAAAAAGGTTGCGGTGCGGGATTCTGTCTCATAAGACGTAATAAGACAGGGTTTTATTGTGTCTTCAAGTGTTGAATCACCTACATATTTATTTAATACAACATTAATGCCATCCACATTGTATTTTGGCCCGTTTGCAATTGTTTTTACATTTTTTCTAAAATGTCTGAAAAAGTCTTTTACCCCTATTTCTTTCACATCAACTTTTTTATGGAAAATAACTCCTCCGCCCTGTTCGTATAATCCAATTAGGTCGCTTGCGGGTCCGTGGTTTTTTAAGTTTAAAAACAAAGTTAAAAGTCCGCCAGTTGATGTGCCAGCCATAAAGTCAAAACAATCACTTATGGATTTGCCTGTTTGTTTTTCAATTTCGCTCAACAAAACAGCCGGAATCATTCCTCTTATTCCACCGCCATCGACAGATAAAATTTTTATTACTTCTTTATTTTCAAACATATGAACTCTCCGTATTTCTTAATTTCCTAAATTGAATAACTAATTTTATCATACGGTCTCACAACTTCCAAGCAAAATCTTTACGCCCTGGTAAAAATATGCTATTTTATTGATTGTTATGAACAAATACGTGCGCTGGTATGATAAAGATCCTGATTTAAGTCATCTTATGGCTTTTCTTGAAAACCTCGAAGAAGATTTAAGAGATGAAATTGCACAGGACTTGATACAAATTATACTTGGCGAGTTAGAGACAAACAAAGACGGAGAAATTTTTCAACTTGGCGAAAACAAAATTACTGAATACAAACGCTGGTATGATAAAAATCTTTCGCTTCATTCCGCTGTAGAGATTATTAAGAATCTCGATGATGAACAAAGAAAAGAAATAATTTCTCTTTTAATGGAGTCAATTGTTCAGATTCTTGCAGAGTATAATTATGAAAAAAACAATGAATAAAAAAGTTCTTGTCACAGGTGCGTCAAAAGGTATAGGAAAAAGCATTGCCAAAGTCCTCTCAAATGAGGGGTATCAGGTTTATATTTGTGCAAGAAATGAAGAAATACTCAAAAATACCGCAGCTCAGATAAATGCCTCAGGATATTTTGTTTGTGATTTGATAAATGATAATGATGTATTTGAGCTAATGCAAAATAATTTTGATATTTTGATAAATAACGCAGGCGATTATGTGTACTCCCCAGTAGAAAAAACGGCTGATGAAGATATTACTCGCCTTATCAAGTTGAATGTGGAAGTTCCGTATAGGTTGATAAAGCTTGCTGTACCTTATATGAAAAAGCAGCATTGGGGCAGAATTGTTAATATCGGTTCAATCAGCGGCATTGTTGGCGAGGCTAATGCATCTTTGTATTCTATGACAAAATCTGCTTTTACTGGATTTTCTAAAGCGCTGGCTCTTGAACTTGCAGAGGATAACATAACAGTAAACACAATTAACCCCGGATGGGTTGAGACAGAGCTTGCGCAGGATGCTGTTGAAAAGAGTGATTTTTCTTATGAAGAAGAAATAGAAATGATTCCTCAAAAAAGGTTCATCTGTCCGGATGAAATTGCAAACCTTGTAAAATACATGGTTTCTGATGAAGCAAAAGGCATGACTGGGCAATCTGTGAGCTTGTGCGCAGGTTTGAGCGCAGGTTAAATTTATACTAAAGTTGTAGGAATTTTGTTTACAAATCCTCTAAAAAGATGATTATACCCTTCCTTTAAGATGGTACTTTAGATAAGTATTCTAATTAAACTATGAGTATCAAGTAAGTAAATAAGGAAGGCAAGATTAAAAATGAAAATCTCTCAAACAAATTTTTCAATGTTCAAGCCTATGTCTAAAGAAGAAAGACAGGAAGTACATTCAAATCCGTTTGGAATCAATTTCAAAGGTAACGTATTAACATCAGATGTGTTTGAATCATCTAAAGCAAAAGAAACTAACAGCTCAACAAACCCGTTTGCAGCATTTTCTTCTGTAACAAATAAATCAAAAATGGTTGCAAGTGCAGTAGTCGGCGGTATGAATTCTTTTAACGAAGCCTTCCGTTCAAGAATTAATTCTATTATTTCTTTTGGCAGACAGGTAAAAGATAAAATCGCAAACTCTTGGGAAAAAGCTAAAAATACAGAAATTTCACTTGATTTTAAAGGTTTGGCTGAATCTATTTCATCAAAATTTGATAACAGCTACAGTGTAAACAATCTTTTAAAACGACCTGTCGATGATTTGCATACAATGTTTGCTGTTGAACACGCAGCATACAAAGAAAGTCTGAAAGCGTAGGTGCCGTAATGAAAACTAACAGAATCGATAATATTATAGAAGCATTAGGCAGACACGAAGATCCGAAATCTATCCAAATTTTGGAAGAAATCGGTACAAACTCTGAAATTGATGAAATCAGAGAAAAAACAGCTCACGCTCTTATCAGAAAAAATTCACCCGAAGCTTTGAAAGTTGTTATTGCATCTTCTGGCAAAGGTATCAATGACCTTTCTGCAAGAGTAGCAATGAGCGCTATTAACGAAATTCTTGGCTTGAACGATAAAACTGAAGTTTTAAAAGTTCTTGAAGAAACAATGAACAGCGAAGAAAAAACAGAAGTTAAAGACACTGCTCGTTCAGTAAAAGCTCTTATCACATATTCAATGTAAATTAACGATAATTGTAAAAAAGCCCTTCTTTTAAAGAAGGGCTTTTTTATTTATGCTGTGAAAACAGGTTTCTGTTCGGGGTTTTGTTTATCTTGCTGTTTTAGCGGATTATCACCAAATAGGTCAGGAAGGTTGTTGGAAAATACATTTATAACCTCTGTTTCGAAACTTTTTAGCAAATTGCCTATCTGGTCTTCGCTAATATTTAAATCTGCAACATCAAGATTGGCAAAATTTACTTCTTCCTGGCTGTCTTTTGGTATGCCAAATTTTTCTTTATCAAATAGAGTTTCGCTTCGTGCTGTATTAAAATTAGAAGCTTCTTTTAATTGTTCTTGCAATCCCAAACTTAGTCTGTTTACCTTCATGAAAATCTCCTTTTCGGCTTAAACTGCTTAGACTTTCTGTTTGTTATATCGGATGATTTTCACAAAAACTTTATGATTTAATAACTGTTTTTTACATAAGTTAACAATTATGCGGTATTTCTTTTACACCGTCTGTGATAAATTTTAAATCTTCTATTACCTGAAAACGCTTGCTGTCAAATACATGCGGACAATAACGTTCAAGTACAAAAAATGTAGGGCCAGAGCCTGACATAAGAGCCTTAGGGATTGCTGCTTTTATTTCGAGAAGCTCTTGATAATCATTGATAACAGCTAACTCAAGACTGTTAAACAAAAAATTTGTACTAAAATCGTTCATCAGCTTTTCTGTGTTATCCGGCACTGTCTTGTCTGACATTTGAGCAAACTTTGTGTATGCTTCTTTAGCGGAAATTCCAAAGCCAAGAGGCTTTATAAGTGTTACATACTGCTGCTTGGTCGGAATTTTTTTTGTTTTTTCGCCTCTTCCCGTGCACAATGCAGTACCGCCATGAAGACAAAAATTTAAGTCAGACCCTAAAGACGCACACAGTAGTTCTATTTCTTCATTGGAAAGCGGATTGTTAAATAGTTTGTTCAAAGCAAAAAAAGCTGCTGCTGCGTCTGTGCTGCCTCCGGCCAGACCTGCTTCTACAGGTATATTTTTTTCTATATAAACTTCAATTTTTTTGTTATTTATCGCTGTTTTTTCAAGAAATTTTTCAATTGCTTTGTATACGAGATTTTTGTTATCATACGGTATTTTGTCAGAGTTTCCGCACAGTGAAATTTGTGTTTTGTCGGAATCAGTTACATCAAAGGTCAAATAATCATAAAGGCTGATTGCCTGCATGATGCTTTTTAAGTTGTGAAAACCGTCTTCTCTTTTATCCAACACTTCAAGCGTAAGATTTATTTTTGCAGGTGCAGCTATTTTTATGCGAGACATTGTTTTTTTAACTCCTCGGAAAGTTGTGCCAATTTTTCTATAGAGAGGGTCTCACCTCTAACATTTTCGCCCCATTGTAGAGTTTCCAGTGTTTTTGCTACTGCATCTTTATTAAATCCGGCATTCATAAGAGAATTCTTCAAATTTTTTCTTCTTGTTGCAAAACAGGCTTTTACAACTTTTCTCAAGAATTTGTAATCTTCAACTTTAACCCTTGGCTCATTATTGATTGTTATTTTTACAAGCGCCGAATCTACTTTTGGTGCGGGATAAAAAGATTTTCTGCCAACTTTTTGGATAAGTTCCACATCTGCATTAAATTGGGTCAAAATAGAGAGCAGCCCGTATTGTTTGGATGGTGCGTTTTCATCAGCCACAAGTCTTTGTGCTACTTCCCATTGAACCATAAGAACAATTTCTGATATTCTGTTTCTGTTATCGTTGTTAAGGTCATCTATTTCCCCAAGCAAATGCGCAAGAATGGGGCTTGTGATGTAATACGGTATGTTTGCTATAACCTTAAAAGTCGTATCTTCAAGGTCTTTTAGCTGTGTTTTTAATATATCATTATGTATGAGTTTAAACTTTTCCGTTTTTATATGCTGCAGTGCTTCTATAGCGTCTTCGTCAATTTCAACAGCGTATACTTTTTTTGCTTTGTTAACTATATTTTCCGTAACAAATCCTGCGCCGGGGCCTATTTCAAGCACTGTATCATCGGGATTCACTTCTTCCACAATACGGTCTATCACACCTTCATCCACAAGAAAGTTTTGACCGAGGCGTTTTTTTGTTTTAAATAATTTTGCTCTTAAAAAATAATCACTCATAAGTTGTATGATACAATAAAAAACATGATAATAATACCTGAATACCTTGCAATCCATGAACCAAAAGAGGAATTGCTTGAAATAATCAATAATAAAACGTTCAATGACAGAGTCTTGTATGAAAAGCAATCTGATTTTCACGACATAAAAGTGATAGAAAACGAAATAGGACGTTTTTTGCACTACAAAGATACTTATCAGGCAGGATTTATAAATACGCAGTTCTACAAAGGCAATCTGCCGTATATCAATTATTTTACTATTCCGTACCTTATTAACCCTGATATAAAAAATATTCTTTTAATAGGATTCGGTACAGGTAAAATAGTCAATGACTGGGAAAAACTTTTTGATAACCTTGAATCAATTGATGTAGTGGATATTGAAGAAAACATATTTGATATTGCAGCAGACTATTTTGAATTCAAAAAGTCAGACAGCATTAACTTCTTTTTGCAAGACGGGCTAGTATTTTTAAGAGAAAACAATAAAAAATATGACCTCATAGTTACAGATGTTGCTTCTGACGACGGTATTGATGACAGATTTTTAAGTGATGATTATTTTAAATTGATTAAAAAATCACTTACGCCAAACGGGGTGTTTGTTTCGAATCTTTGTTCGAGTGCGGATTTAACATGTAAGGAAAATACTTTCTTTCATTCTATTTTAGATACTTATCATTCGCATTTTAAACAGGTCAGTATTTTTAAAGGTAATGAATCTGACAGGGTTTATTATAAGGCATTCTTTGATATTGATGAGAGGGTGATTGATATCACAAATGTTATTTTAATTTCCTCAAAACAACAATTTTCTGTTGGCAGTGATTATGCAAAAATTAAAGCAGTTGGGCTTGATATTGTGCCGTATGTTAATGATTTACAGTCTTTTTAATGTTTTTAATATACAAGGATATAAAAAAGTAATATAAAAAGCTGTTAAAAACGCTATTATTGCTGCTGCAATGTGTTTTGCCATAAACAGTATAAAGACTTTATTCAAAACCATCATTAAAACATACAAAACAATTATGCCTGATAGAAGTGAAATAATTTTTTTTGTATTAATACCTTTTGTTATTTCAAATTTAACAAACCTTTTTTCCAGCAGCCAGCCTGTAAATATGCCCAGTAAAAAGCCTATTTTTCCGTAAACTCCGTGCTTCATCTCTAATGGGTTAACCAGGTCTTTTAGGCTGTCATAGGTCTCCAGCTGCATGCAGCATTTTAAATGAAGATAAATACATAAAAGCGCTGTCATAACCAGTAACACGGAATAAAAAATCAAATCTCTTCCGTCTTTTGCATCAATCCATTTTAAAAGCCTGTCAATTCCAAACATCAGGCATATGCCGATTAGGATTGAAACAATTACATCCTGCGGAGTGTGGACACCCACATAGTTGCGGGAAAACGCAACAAGCAGAACAAACGTTATCATCGTGTAGCGCACTATTTTGTTATTCCACCACCAGTAAGCAGCAGCACCCCAGCAGCTCATTGCGCCTGCTGTGTGCCCGCTCGGGAAAGAGTAGCCGTCAGCAGCCGGAAGAGCCTTTTCAAGAGGGCACACACGAGAGTCAATAAGCCACGGTCTTTTTATACAAGCAGTCATCTTCAAAAAAACATTAACATAAAGTGTCAGTCCAAAGTTAAAGAACAAGAAGGTTCCTGCTTTTTTATTTATGCCCCAGTAAATAATTGAAAGGAATGTAAGTGGAATAATTATTTCGCCAAGCCAGGTTGCACCCATAAAAAATCCGTCAAACACTCCGTGTGTTACTTCCCTAAAATGCTGCAAAAGCAATAAATATTGTATTTGTAAATCCATTGTTCCAAACATAGTTTAATTATTTATATTCTGTTTTAAGTACGCCTCAATAAATCCGTCAATGTCTCCGTCCATCACAGAGTCTACATTGCCTACTTCGTATCCGGTTCTGTGGTCTTTCACCATTTTATACGGATGGAAAACATATGAGCGAATTTGAGAACCAAAATTTATGTCAAAGTTTTCGCCTTTTAACTCTGCAAGTTTTTTGTCATGTTCAGCCTGTTTGATAGCGAGCAGCTTTGAAGCAAGCATTTGCATGGCTGTTTCTTTGTTTTGGAGCTGTGAGCGCTGCTGCTGGCATTTTACAACAATGCCTGTAGGTTTGTGCAGAATTCTTACAGCCGTTTCCACCTTGTTTACATTCTGACCGCCTGCACCACCTGAGCGCATTGTATCAACCTCCAAATCTTCAGGCGGGATATGTATTGCTTTTTCAAAATCCTCAATAACAGGGCTTACCTCTAACGAAGCAAAGCTTGTCTGACGTTTGCCGTTTGCATTAAAAGGCGAGATTCTCACAAGCCTGTGCACCCCTCGTTCTGCTTTTGCAAGCCCGAAAGCGTATTTGCCTGTAAGTTTTATGGTTGCTGATTTAATGCCGGCTTCTTCGCCATCTGATTTGTCCAAAAGCTCTACTTTCCAATTTTTGGATTCAGCCCAGCGTGTGTACATTCTAAGAAGCATCTGTGCCCAGTCTTGAGCATCTGTTCCGCCGGCTCCGGCGTTGACTGTTAAAATTGCATCATATGTGTCATACTCACCGGACAGTGTCATTTCTACTTCCCACTCATTCATCTCTTTTTCAAGATTATCAAGGGTGTTTTGCAGTTCTTCCCACAGCGATTCATCTTCTGTCTCGTTGTATAATTCGATGAGCACATTGCAGTCTTCAATACTCTTGTCCCAATTAGAAGTTTTTTCAAGAGTGTTTTTGCACTCTGTAAGCTCTTGTGAGAGCTTTGCAGCTGATTGTGGATCCTGCCAGATATCCTCGCTTTGGAGTTTTGAGTCCAGCTCTTTTTCCTTTGCTTCTACCTGAGCAAGGTCAAAGACACTCCTTCGCTTTGTTAATTTTCAAAGCCAATTCTTCTAACTTTTGTTTTTGTTCGATATCTATCATAGTAAGGCTATTTTAACACGAAAATTAACGTAAAAAGTATTCTCTTGGAGGTGTGATTTTTTCTTGCATCCAGTTATTAAATTTTTCTGCCATTTCCGGCTTTTGGTCATAATGTGCAAAGAAAAACAGCTTTGTCAGAGGGTGCCATTTGTATTCTTTTTCATAATCCTGTATATTTTCGTAAAAATCAGTGGTATTGCCTGCATTCTGACAGGTGGAATAAAGTTTTGCTTTTCTTTGTGTTAAATAGTTCTCTATAAAAAGTTCTGTCTGATATAAATCAGCATCCCAGCATAGTCTGCCTAAATCTTCAAATTCATAGTCTGTTGGCTGCAATTTTGCATCGTATTTAAGTTTATATTCAAGAAGTTCTTTTGTTCTGCCTGTTCCTTCGTAATCTAAAATGACAACTTTTTTGTTATCTTTTTTGTATTTTTCAATATCTTCAACTGACAGAGAGAAATTTTTAAGGTACTTTGCCCAGTCTATTTGTTTGCTTGAATTTTTTACCCAGCATCCGCTATTGTTTAACACATCTTTGGAAAAAGGCATATTTATTGTCTCAACGCCTTTTTCTTTTATCAATTCAAGCATACACGACGGTGAGCTTCCGATACCTATTAGAATGTATCCTCCTTGACCGTATTTTTTATCAAGCTTATCTTTAACAATATTGCTAAAACCATCAAGAAACATCACATCTTCTTGTATGATTGATTTCACCCTGTTTTTTCCATAAGAAAAATTAAACCTGGTATTTACAAATTCTCTTAACTGTTCTTTTTCTTTGTTAGAAAGTTTGTTATAGTCATCACGAGTAAAGCTTTTGGCTGCTTCCATTTCGGGTGCGGAGGTTTTTAAGAAGTTTTCCAACTCTATTTTTTCATCGGGAGTGCCTATGCTTCTTTGAATTATGTTGTGATGACATTTTTGATTTTCAAACTGAGAATGATACTTTTTGTAGTTATTGATATCTTTTTCATCGCAATTTATTTCAAGACCGTTTGTATCAAGTATGTTTTTATCAGGTGCTTGTATTTTTTCAAGCAGCTTGCTGTCTTTGGCTTCGTACTGGTAAATTGTATTGTTAAAAATTTTATTACGAGAGTCTTGATTTAACTCCTTTAAAACAGGTTTTTTAAAGTGGTTACAAATCTTGTTCCACAAACCGTTTTGAGAATCTTGTGACAATTTTTCTGCTGTCATAACCGCAAATTTTAGATTATTAATCATTTGTGCCGGAGTAAGTTTTGTTGATATGGCATCAGATATGTTTTTAACAGTTTCTTTTGTTCTTCTGTCCACAATTGACAGGCAATCACCGTATTTGTTTACACAATTGCGGTTAGTGAAACGTTTGTCTTTATACGGTTGTGTCACAAAAATATCATAGTCATTATTGTTTTTGGCTTTTTCTTTTAGAGCCTTTATGACATCTGCTTCGTATTTAAACAATTCACGGTATTTTACATCTGGCAGCTGCTCATTTGTTTCTGGGTCCAACTGGCCTGTGACTTCCGTGTTCAATGCCGATATAACATTTTGACTTATTGCTTTAAAAGAGATATTCATACACAAAATAAATTGCCTAAAAATAATAATTGCCTGATTTTGAAGGCAATTGTATATTTATTTACATTTGTTAATTTTTTGTTAAATCAATAGCAAAAAAATTGATTTACTTGTATTGTAAGAATATAAAAAACTAGGAGAGTATCATGGTAAAAATTGCACCCTATTCATTAAGCAGCAGAGTTTCTTTTAAGAATAATCAGGAAAATCCTGTTAAACAACAAACACAAAATTCTGAATATTATAAAACTACTTCAGGTATTAAAACAGCTGTCGGTTATGCTGCAAGCGGGCTGGTTGCAATTATAGTGAGCAATCACCTTGTTGAAAAAATGTCTAATAAGTTTGATGAAATCTCAAAACTGTCAGGAAAGCAAAACCCTGTGAAAAATCTACCTAAAATCGGACTTGGCCGTAGCGCTTGGTTCTTGGCTACTACATTTGCATGTGGTGCTTTTGTTGATAACTTTTTAAATAAAAAACGCGAAAAACTGGCAAATGATTTAAAAACCAAAGATGCTGATACTTTGATGAAAGAAGATAAGCATATTCAAAAAACAGATAAAGGTAATTTGTATTACAAATCCAGCATTTATAAAAATGTTGGTCCTTTATTGGCGTTGGGTGTTTTGACTCTTAATACCGGCATAAATATTGTCAAAAGAGGAGCCAAAAGTCCCATGAGACTTGATGTATGGGAATTAATTGACGTATTATGCACAGCCGGTATTGGGGGTTCAATGCTTGGTGCAATTACAGACAAATTCTCTAACAAGGCTGCCAGAGAATTTGCCGATAAAAAATAATTTGTAATTTCAAATAGAAAAGGGTGAGTCATCACCCTTTTTTATTACCCCTTTTTTGCGGCTCCTGCAATTTCAGAATCCAGTCTTAAGAAAACTGGTTTAATCTTTTCTTTTTCTGTAATTTTGCCCACAGGAATTTCTCCCCACTTGAGCTCGTCAAGTTTTACTTCTACAGCTTTTTCGCTTCTGTTTAGTTGTTCATAAACATCTTGCGAAATATTAGGCGTGTAAGGAGCAAGAAGTGCTGCAATAAATCTCATAGATTCAAGCACGTTGTACAATACTTTGGCGCATTCTTCCATTTTGCCTTCTTTAGCAAGGCTCCAGGGAGCAGTGTCGTTTACATATTTGTTGACTGTATTTGAGAAATTAACAATCTCCTGTGCTGCTTCTGCCACTTCGTATTTGTCAAAACGGTTTTTAACAAGCTGTACGGTTTTTAAAGCTTCTTTTGCAATTTCATTATCCGAATCTGTTATAAATTCCTGTTTGATTTCTCCGTCAAAGTATTTTACCTGCATATTAAGCGTTCTGTTTAAGAGGTTGCCGATGTTGTTTGCAAGGTCAGCATTAACTCTTTCTTTAAAGTCTAAGTCAGAGTAGTTGCCGTCTCTGCCAGTAGGAGCTGTAACCATCATGAAATATCTGAATGCATCAGGATGAGAAAGCTCAAATGTTTCCATTACATCTTTTGGCGCAATAACGTTACCGATTGATTTTGACATTTTTGTCTGGTCAATTGTAATCCAGCCGTGAGCAAGGATTGTTTTTGGCAAAGGAATATCCAGTGCCATCAAGAATGCCGGCCAGTAAATAGCATGGAATTTCAAAATATCCTTGCCTATTACCTGTACATCAGCAGGCCAGTAAGTTTTAAACATATCTGACGGAGTTTCAGGGTCATAACCTAATGCCGTGATGTAGTTTGATAGCGCGTCAATCCATACATAAATGATTTGTGAATCGTCACCAAGAACAGGTATACCCCAGCTTACGGATTCTTTTGAACGGGATACGGAGATATCTTCAATGTGTTCAAGCTGGTTTAAAACTTCGTTTGCTCTAAATTCCGGTTGAATAAAATCAGGGTTCTTTTTGATATGTTCAATTATTCTGTCTTTGTATTTTGAAAGTTTGAAAAAATAGTTTTCTTCTTTTACTTCTTCCGGTTTTTTAAGGTGGTCAGGGCAAAGTCCGTCTTCCGTCAAATCACGGGGATTAAGGAATGACTCGCAGCCAGAGCAGTACAAGCCTGTATAAGAGTGTTTGTAAATATCGCCGTTATCCTGCAATTTTTTAAATATTTTTTGAACAATTTTTTCGTGTTCTTCATCAGTGGTACGGATTAGTTTGTTGTAAGAAATATCAAGGCCAGCCCAGCATTCTTTGAATTTGTCTGCGTTTTGATCACACAATTCTTTTGGCGTAATACCCATTGACGCAGCTGTTTTTTGGATTTTAATACCGTGCTCGTCAGTGCCTGTTAAGAAATATACATCGTCAATTCTTTGGCGAAAATGACGTGCAATAACATCTGTTTGTATTTTTTCGTAAGCGTGTCCAATATGAGGAGCTCCGTTTACATAATCAATAGCCGTAGTTAAGTAAAATTTTGTCATAATCTATCCCACTTTTATCTTATTTGCTAAGATAAAAGTAACACAAAAAGCTGACTTAATAAAGGAGTTATAAAATGTCTGAACGTTTCAACAATAGAAAAAATGATGAATTAAGAGAAATTAGTTTTATAAAAGATTATACAAAACATGCACTAAGCTCTGTGCTGGTGCAGTTTGGCGATACAAAGGTTATTGTGACAGCCTCGGTAGATGAAAAAGCTCCAAAATGGATGGAAAAAGATGACCCGAGAGGCTGGGTTACAGCGGAATACTCTTTGCTTCCTACTTCAACTCATACAAGATGCCAGAGAGAACGTTCGAAAATTTCAGGACGTACGCAGGAAATCCAAAGACTGATTGGCAGAAGCCTTCGTTCTTGCGTGGACTTGGAAAAAATGACAGGACTTACTCTTACAATCGATGCCGATGTAATTCAGGCAGATGGCGGAACAAGATGTGCCAGCATTTGCGGGGGATATCTTGTGCTTGAAGATGCAGTAAATAAACTTATGGCACAGGGTAAGCTTGCACAAAACCCGATACTTGAGCCTATAGCTGCTGTTTCAATAGGACTGATTGATGGCGAAGTAAAATTGGATTTGGATTACTCAGAAGATTCTCACGCACAGGTTGATTCAAATGTTGTAATGACAAAAAGCGGTAAAATCATCGAGTTTCAAACAACAGCAGAAGGCAACCCGTTTACCAAGCAAGAGCTGTATCAAATTCTTGAAACAGCTGAAAATGCGATACAAAAAATAATCGGTATGTATTAATACATACCGATTTTAAAATCTATTTCTATGGTTTTTGCTCAGCTTCTCCGCTTCCGCTTCCACCGGCGTTACTGCTCTTATGATTTATTTTTCCTTCTTGCAAAACTTTTGCTGCACATGAAAGCCCTGCTTTATCAGTAAAACAATCACCGGCTGCAAAACCTGAAGCTCCTGCCGGTACTATGCCTTTGCCTTTTACAAGGCAGAATTGGAATACATCTTCGCCAAATTTATTAGGGGGTCTGTGTCCGTTAACATCGACAACAAACTTGCCAAAGCTGCTTCCTATATCATCCAGAGAAATGTTTTCGGTTTGTCCGCAGCCGACATTTACATATTGTATAGCCATACCGTCAGCCAGAATTGCTGAAAAACCGAGCTGTTCTAGGTTTTGATAATTTTGTCCGTTTAGGCCTTTTATCATACCCGGTGTAAAACATCCTGCTTGACCGCTTCCGCATATTTTTATTGTATTTAGGTTTTTAGTGAATTCAGGCCAGAATTTTTCTGCATTAAGCCAGGCCATACCCAACCCTACAGGACCTATTTCTGCTTTTACTTTTGAAACACCCTGAGTAAGTGTAGAATGTGCTTTTTGTAACGATGTAGCAAGTTCCTGCTTTTTAACATTCTGGTTTAAAGAAGGAATCGTCATTGCAGAAATAACGCCGATAATAGTCAATACGACGAGAATCTCTGCCAGAGTGAAAGCTTTTTTAATGTTTAATCTTTTCATAAACCCTCTGTTTCTTCATTTTGTGTAACTGATTTTATTGAATTATACGCTATTTGCGTAAGTTTTTCAATTTCTTCTTCCGTAATTATCAAAGGTGGCATAAAATAGATTACATTGCCAATGGGGCGAAGAATTGCGCCTCTTTTCATTGCCTCGAGAAAGACTTTGTGTCCTATTCTTTGGTTGAATTCATACGGCTCTTTTGTATCTTTGTCTTTTACAAGCTCCACTGCACCTATCATACCTATGTGTCTGATATCTCCAACATGTGCAAGTTTTTTAAATTTTTGCATTGCCTGTCTGAATACTTCTGCTTTGAACGGCAAATTTTCAATAATTTTTGCTTCTTCCATTATTTTTAAAGTTTCGTTTGCAACAGCACAGGCAATCGGGTTTCCTGTAAAACTATGTCCGTGGTAGAACGTTTTTAATTTGGAAAAGTCGTCATAAAATGCGTCATATATTTTGTTAGTTGTGACAGTTGCCGCAAGAGGGATATACCCTGCTGTTATGCCTTTTGCAACGCAGAAAATATCCGGTTTTATTCCGGCAAGTTCAAACGCAAAATATTTGCCTGTTCTTCCAAAAGCCATTGCTACTTCGTCATCAATAAGCAAAATATCGTACTCGTCACAAAGAATTCTTAACCTGTTCAGGTATTCTGCAGGGTACATTCTCATACCCGCAGCACCCTGCACCAACGGCTCAACAATTATTGCCGCAATTTCATTGTGGTGTTCTTTAAACAGTTTTACAACATCTTTAAGACAGTCTATATTACAGTCGTGCTTGTTAAGACCTTTCGGGCATCTGTAACAATATGGCGCATTTACTTTAAGTGTTTCAAACACAAGCGGGTTAAATACTTCTTTATAAATATCAATACCTCCCACAGAGACAGAGCCCAATGTGTCTCCGTGATATGAATCTGTCATGGAAACAAAGTATTTTTTTTGAGGCTGACCTTTTTGATACCAGTATTGGTAAGCCATTTTTATTGCAACCTCTACAGCTGTTGAGCCGTCATCAGAATAAAATACTTTAGAAAAAGGTTCTCCGGCTAGTTTTACAAGCCTTTCGGCAAGCTCTATTGCGGGTTTGTGAGTAAAATCAGCAAGAAGTATATGCTCAATTTTGCTCGCCTGTTCATAAAGTACTTTGTTGAGTCTTGGCACAGAATGACCGAGAGTGTTTACCCACCAGGAGGCTACTGCATCAATATATTTGTTGCCATCAGCATCATATACGTATATTCCTTCACCGTGTTCAATCAGTGTTGGTTTATAGTTGTTTCCCTCATACTGTTTCATCTGTGTATCAGGGTGCCATACGTATTTTAAATCTTTTTCTATCCAATTATCTTTTTCCGTTCTCATTTTATATTACAAACTTTCCGTCTTTGTATATTAAAACATCGTCTGCATAAATTTCGGAGCCGTTTTTCATGTTTTTGATTAAGTCCCAGTGCAGACCTGAAACATTCTTTCCTCCTGCTTCGGGGTACGAAGCGCCAAGTGCCATGTGGATTGCCCCTCCGATTTTTTCGTCAAACAGAATATTGCCTGTGATATCTTGAACCATATTGTTGGTGCCTATTGCAATTTCGCCTACGAATTTTGCTCCTTCATCCATATTTATCATGTTAAGGAAAAACTCTTCACCTTTTTCAGCACTGGCTTCAACAACTTTGCCGTTTTCAAGGCGTACTCTTACTTTTTGAGCTTCGTTGCCTCTGTAGATTTGAGGGAAGTCAAAATAGATGGTTCCGTTAGCACTGTCTTCAATAGGTGAGGTGTAAATCTCTCCGTCCGGGAAATTGCACTGGCCTGAGCAATTAAGCCATTTTCTTCCTGTTGTATCAAAAGTTATGTCTGTTTCTTCTCCAATTATATGGAGCTTTGTTGTTTTGTTTAGGTAGTCAGCCAGCCTTTGCTGTTCTTTATCGATTTCTTTCCATTTTTCAATAGGATTATCCAAATGCAAATAACAAGCTTTTATTAAAAATTCTGTATACTCATCTAATGACATATTTGCTTCCTGTGCCAGAGCATTTGTAGGAAAATCTGCAATAACCCATCTTAGAGAACCTTCAGCTGCTCTTTTTAGCATTTTGTTTGAGAGCTCTCTTGTTGCAGCTGAACGTTTTGCCATTTTTTTAGAGTCAGCTTTTGCCATAGATTTTGTGTTAAGTGGTGCGCCTATTGAAATAAGTACATCTGCTTTTTCATATTCAATTTCTGTCATCGGGTCAATGTAGCCTAACTGTTCATCGTCAGCGTATTTGATAAACGTTTCTGCAAGCCCGTCCATAGCTGTTTTTACAACAGGGTTGGCTCCTTTTAAAAGCACCTGTTTGTAGATTTCTTTAACTAAAGGTTGAGCTTCATAGCTTGTGGCCCTAATTACAACAAGGTCGCCCTTCTGTACTTTTGTTGAGTAATCAACAAGGACGCCTGCATATTTTTCCCATAATGTATTCATAAACTTTCCTCTATTTTATATTGTTAATACATTATAATACGCGGGCAAGTACAGGTAAATACACACATTACTATACAGCCAGGTCTGTTTGCGGTCTTACTATATTGTTATCTTTTACCCTGAAAAATGCTATGCCCAGTGTCAATGTTCCGATTCTGCCAAGAAACATTGTTATGGATAAAATGATTTTTCCAATATCGCTTAATTCCAGAGTAATTCCAAGACTTAATCCAACTGTTCCAAGTGCTGATGTTGTTTCAAAAAACAGCTCCATAAAACTGTGGTTATCAACAATACACATTAATAGTGTACTGATAAATAAAATCAACATATAGCTTGTGGCAGCAGCAGCTGCTGTCATTACTCTGTTTGCAGGTATAACGCGTTTTAAGAATGTAATTTTTTCCGGGTGGCCTCTTACAACACTTGTGATTATACCAAGTATGGCCGTAACTGAGGTGGTTTTTATGCCGCCTCCTGTGCCGGATGGAGATGCACCTATAATCATTGCAAAAATTAAAACCAACAAAGCTGCGTCAGGAAGTTTTGATACATCGACCGTATTGAACCCAGCTGTTGTCGAAGCAGACATTACCTGAAAAAAAGCTGACAGGGCATCGGCACCGGATGAGCCAATGTAAATAACAGACCCTGTCAGTGTAATCATCACCGTAATGAACAGAATAATTTTTGTGGTAAACGTTATTTCCTTGCTTTTGTTAGTCAGTCGTCTGTATATATCCATAGGGACAATAAATCCTATTGCGCCTGCATAACAAAGGAATGCAATGATAAGATTTACTGATACATCATTTTGAAACCTGCAAAGACCATCAGCATAGATGCTGAATCCGGCAGTGGAAAATGCTGATACACAATGAAAAATAGCAGACCACAGAGGTTTTTGCAGTCCCAGTTTTGAAAATTCAATGCACAAAAGTACTGTACCAATAAATTCAACAATTATTGTGTAAATTATTATGTTGCTAATAAAGTGTTTTAAGTCAAAATTTTCAGGCATAGAAAATTCTGCTGAAAGAATCTTCACTCGGTGTGTAGAAATTTTTTTGCTTGTAGAAAGAATTAAAAACGAGGTCAATGTCATATATCCGATTGCACCAAGTTGAATTAATCCGAGAAGTATAATCTTGCCAAAGGGGGTGTACATATCTGATAGAGAACCTGTTGTCAGGCCTGTTGTTGACATAGCCGAAACTACGTTAAATAAATTGTCCACAAAACCAACAGGTATTTTTTGTGCGAAGGGTAGTGATATTAAGGCAACCCCAATAATAACATAGCCAAGGAAGCCGAATAATATTGTTTTAAAAGGATTTACTTCTTTGTCTTTAAGTTTTGTTCTTTTCATACTTTTCATGCATTAATGTTTAAATCAGCTTGCTTTACTCCTACCTGATAGCCGGGTGCAAGATGTGCAAAAGGAATAAATCTTGATGCCATTTTTGCAAGTTGTGTTCCTGCATTTGAAATTGAGGTAACAAGACACACATTATCAAATTGTACTGCCCAGTCTTTCCAGGTAAGTTTTCTGTAATGGTCTTCTTTGAACATTTGTTTGTTCATTTCTCTTGAAATTTTGTTCCCTGCAACAACACCAGCTATCAGGCTTGTCATTCCGAATAAAAATTGAATTGGTCTTGTGATTGGAGGGAAATTATACTTTTTATTAAGAGCTTTATTTAATTTTATGCCGCCTCCGACTGCAATGGTTGGCACAATATAATTGCCTATTAATTGGACAATGCCTTCTTTTACTTTTGCTTTGGCATTTTTTTTATCAGTGATTAAGCCACCGGCAAGGCCTCCGGCAATTGATGAAGATGCAATTGCTATAACATCTTTTTCTTTTAGCTCAATGTTTTTTAAGATATTAACAAGACCATTAGGATGTTTAAGAGTGGATGGTATTTTTACACCATGACCTCGTGAAATCAGTGTAACTGCTGTGGTAACGCCGATTGCACTTCCTGTCATAGCGGCAATTTTTGTGGAGTGTTTAATTTTATTGTTTGGATTATTGTTTTTTATTTCGTTTATTTTCATGGTTTTTTAAATTTTTTGTTTAGCTGCAAATACATTTTAAACACCGATTTTTTTGATTTCAATACAAAAAATCAAATCTTAATGCCATCTTAACGCCATGGCAAAAAGCTTAATTCAAAATTGATACAAGCAGTGATATAATCAAGTAGGGAAAGGGAAACAACCGTGCCAGAGGAAAAAATAAAAGAACATATTCTTGTTTGTTTATCAAGCTCACCATCTAACCCAAAGGTTATAAAAACAGCGGCAAAAATGGCCAATGTTTTTGATGCCGATTTTACTGCTTTATATATCGAAATGACAGGTACCAAAAAACTTTCCAGCGAAAACAAAAAAAGGCTTGAATCGAATACCGCTCTTGCACGGGCACAAGGTGCAAAGGTTGTGACATTAAATGGCGATGATATTGCTTATCAGGTAGCACAATATGCCAAAACTGGTAAGGTTACGAAAATTGTTATTGGACGTTCCGGATACAGAGCCAATAGTTTTTTTGCTCCGCCTAATTTTGTGGACAAATTAATCCAGCAGACTCCTGAGATAGAAATTTATGTCATTCCTGATAAAGTTCAGGCTGTATATCTGGGCCAGAAACACAACAAAAAAATATTTAAACTGCCCGAGTTTTCTCTGATTGATACTTTTAAAACCATTGTTGTTTTTTTGCTTACCACCTCAGTTTGTCTTTATTTTCAAAAACTCAATATCAATGAATCAAATATGATAATGATATACCTTTTGGGAGTATTGATAACAGCCTATATTACAGAGAGCAAGCTATACAGCATTATTTCTTCTGTTTTAGCAGTGTTAAGCTTCAATTACTTTTTTACAAGACCGTATATGACTGTTGTGTCTATGGATTCAGGGTATACCTTTACGTTTTTTATAATGTTTTTTGTTGCTTTGTTTGTAAGCAGTATTACGAAAAAAATTAAAGAGCAGGCCAAACAGTCATATTTAAAAGCATACAGTACACAAATAATGCTAGATATGAGCCAGAAGCTTCAACAAGCAAAAAATGTTGAAGAAATAGATGAAATCACAATCGAACAGATAAAAAAACTGCTGGATTGTGATGTATTACTCTTTGAGCCGAATAAAGAACCGGTCAGCACTGTTTATGAATGTTTTCCTATAAGAAATACAGATACAGTGTTTCTTAATGCTGCTATACCGGCAAAAAGATACAAATCTGCTACCGAGTTTGAAAAGAATCTTTTTCGTGCAATGCTTAGAGAATCTGCTCTGGCTTATGAAAAAGAAACAATAACGCAAACAAAAAACGAGTTATTATTAAAACACAAGCAAGAGGAATTGCGCTCTACACTCTTGAGAGCAATATCTCATGATTTACGCACTCCCCTAACAGGAATATCAGGCAATGCTGATATTTTGCTGAATAATGCTGATGTTATAAGCGGGGAGAAAAAGCATCAAATTTATTCTGATATCTATGATGATTCCATCTGGCTATTGAATCTTGTAGAAAACTTACTTTCTGTAACCAGATTTGATAAAAATGAGATTAATATCAAAAAAGAATCCGAATTTATATCAGATGTAATACAAGAGGCTGTTTCACATATTGGGAGAAGGAAAGATAATTATAATATTAAAATTGAAATTACTGACGAGTCATTGTCTGCAAAAGTAGATGCCAGACTTATATCACAGGTTGTTTTTAATCTTGTTGATAATGCCATGAAGTATTCTCCTGTTAACACAACCATTACAATAGGTGCTTATGCAGAAGGTAAAGACATAAAAGTTTTTGTATCTGATCAAGGAAACGGAATAAGCGATGAAGATAAAAAAAGCATCTTTGATATGTTTTACACCGTTAATAATGCTGTTTCTTCCGATTCCAGGCGGGGGCTTGGTCTGGGGCTTGCTCTGTGCAAGGCTGTTGTGGAAGCACACGGAGGAACAATTTGTGTAACAGATAATAAACCTGAAGGTACTATTTTTGAATTTAGCTTAGAGGGCGATTTTTATGAATAAAGGCAATATACTGGTTATAGAAGATGATAAAGCTATACAAAACCTGATAGCAACAACGCTTGAGATAAGTAATTATTCCTTTCAAACAGCATCCAATTATGCAGATGGAATATTAAAATTTACTTCGTATAATCCCGATGTTGTTATCCTTGACTTAGGGCTTCCTGATAAAGACGGTATTGAGATAATAAAAAAAGTCCGTACTTTTTCAACAGTTCCCATCATCGTTGTTAGTGCTCGTACAGACAATGATGATAAAATAAATGCCCTTGATGAAGGGGCTGATGATTATCTTACAAAACCGTTCAACACACAGGAGCTTTTGGCTAGAATCCGTGTTGCAATCAGACACAAGACCTCTGCACCGGGTAATACCTCCGCAGACATTTTTACAAACGGCAGTTTAAAAATAGATTATGCCAAAGGCTGTGTTTATGTGGATGAACAGGAAATCCATCTTACAGCAATAGAGTATAAACTGCTATGTCTGCTTGCTAAAAATATAGGCAAAGTACTGACTCATAATCATATAAAAAAAGAGATATGGCTGGATGAAAACGGTTGTGATTCACAGCTTTCTCTAAGAGTTTTTGTGACAAATTTAAGGAAAAAATTAAAATCTCCTGATTACATAAAAACGCATATTGGAATAGGCTATAGAATGGTTAATGTGTAAAAGTTTAGGGAAGCTTATTTAGAATATTCATCATCTGGCCGAGTTCATAATTGTGCGAGGTTTTTTCTTTTACAATTGTATCTGAATAATCAAGCAGCTCGAGCAGGGCTGCTATTCTGTCTTGGAAAATTGTTTGCGCTTGTGGAGAATATGCTTTTTCCTCAACAAGTCCATAGTTTATATCCAGTGCTTCGTTCAAAGGATTCATCTTTTGCTTTAAAAGGTTAACCATCTTTTTTCTTCCTTTTAACGCTTCTGTTAGATTTGTTATCCGTTCTGTAATACTTTCAATATATTCTTCATCAAGATTGTATAGTTTTAGTAGATTTTTTTCACCGATTATTTCTTTTAATTCAAGTATATTTTTCATATTGCCGTAGAAAAAGTTATCAATTTCACTGCTGCTTTTTTGTGAAAATGCTGTCTTGGGCTGTTTGTCTGCATTATAAGCCTGAAATTTTAGCTTTTGGAACCTCTGAAAAGCTTCTTGATCAAAGTTTCTATTTACTTTAAAGGTTTTGATTATATCTGCAATGTGCTGTTGTGGTATTTCTTTTTCTTTTAATACACGTGCTATGTTATACAGACAGTTTGACACTTTGCCTGTTCCTGTTTTACAAGCGACAAAAATCTGGCTTATGTAATCTTCATGAAAGCCTTCTTTGAAAAGTCTTGCCATGTTATAAAAATGTTGTTTATTACCGTTGGCTGCTTTTAACACTTTTGTGATGTTTTCTTCTTTTACGCCAAGACGCCTCATTCTTTCTCTTCCGTTAAAAGGCAGAATATGCGTTTTTCGGGCAGCTTTTTTTGTCTGTTTTTTTACTTGATTAGTAATTTCTGCAGCAGGTTGTTTGATTTTTTCCGGAAAAATTTTTAAAATAATTTGCTTGAAAAAATTAATTTTTCCACTAAATGTCACTACTTTTTTATTTGTTTTCACAAAAGAATCATTTATTATGCTGCTGTTTGAATTGTAATGATTAGTGTTTTTTAAGGGGGTAATGTTTTTATAAGAACTTACTGAAATATTGTTGTTAACAATCATAATAATTATAAACCTGTATGATGTCTCATACAGGTTTAAGTACTGTGAAAATATTTTTTTGCTATCAAACTAGCACAAAGTATTTTCTGCTTTTCTTAATGTGATACCACGTTTTGAGTCACGTATAAATTGAACAAACTTTTTGACGTATTCGTCTTGTTCAACATTTTGTTCTATCACATCACAGGCTTTTGTAATAGTATATTCACCTGACTTAAGAATTTTTAATGCTTCTTTGAGGTGAGCTCTTACATCAGCATCAATGCCTCTTCTTTTAAGGCCGATTGAGTTTATTCCGTGAGGAATCGGCGGTCTGCCTTCACCTTTTACATAAGGCAAACAGTCCATTCTCGCTGCGGAAAATCCGCTTATGATACACATTTCACCGATTCTTACATTCTGGTGGAATACGCTCATGCCTCCTAAGAATGCGCCTTTGCCAACATGGCAATGCCCGCCGAGTGTTGCAAGGTTTGCCATAATAACTTCGTCTTCGAGCACACAGTTATGTGCTACATGGGTTGATGTCATAAGCATACATCTGTCCCCAACAATGGTTGCATCGCCTTCTGTAGCAGCTCTGTTTACTGTTGCATATTCTTTAATAATACAGTTTTTACCAATAATGGATTTTGTAGGTTCATTTTTGTATCCCAAATCCTGTGGAGCTGTACCAATACTAGCAAATGGTGATATCAATGTTCCGTCACCAATTTCGCAGTATTCCAAATATGCGTTAGGCATAATAGTTACGTTGTCACCTATTTTTACACCGTTTCCGATTATTGCATTGGCTCCTATTGTAACGTTTTTACCTATTTGTGCATCATCAGCAATTATTGCTCTGTTATCTATCATTTTTAACTCCTAAACTACAGAAAATATCATATCTGCCGACATTGCAAGCTGTCCGTCGACCATTGCTTTGCCTTGAGCTTTGATAATAGGTCCTTTAACTTTTGTAAGTTCTACTTCCATATCAAGTCTGTCACCAGGGCGTACAATTCTTTTAAATCTGCAATTGTCTATGCCTGCATAAACAACAAGTTTGCCTTTGTATTCAGGAACAGTCATCAAAATTCCTGCACCAAGCTGTGCAAGAGCTTCTGCTTGCAACACACCCGGCATAATCGGATTGTTAGGGAAGTGCCCCTGAAAGAATGGTTCGTTAAATGTAAGGTTTTTATATCCTTTAGAATATTTTCCGGGAACGCATTCTGTTATTCTGTCTACAAGTAAGAAAGGATAACGGTGCGGAATCATTTCCATAATTTGCATAACATCAAACTGCAAAGTTTGCTCTGTAGTATTTTGTTCAGTCATTTATAGCTCCTCTTCAATTCTATAACTAATTTTCTTTTTGTATTTTATCTTTTAATATTTTTGCTACCTTTACATGCACAGCATGTCCGGCTTCTTTAACGATTACTTCAGCTTTTAAGTCCATAGGATTAAAGCCCGTTAAATAGAAATCGCCGATAAGGTCAAGTATTTTGTGCTTTGCAGGTTCAAAATCACTTTTGAGCTCTGTTGTATAGCCGTCTTCAGTAAGACCTACAGTGTTTTCGATGCTTACTCCTCTTGCATAACCTGCTGCTTGAAGCATTTCAAGCTCTTTTAAATAACCAAAGGTTCTTGCTTCAATTATTTCGTTCAATTTGTCTTTGTCTAAAGATACCCATCTGTGATTCAATTCCGGATGGTTAAAGTTTACTGAATACGTAACTTTAAACTCATCGGACGGCATTACAACAATATGTGTTTTTCCATTGAAGTATGAAACAGGCTCTGTAAGTATGTAACTTTCTTGAGCCTTGTTGCCGGCTTCTTTAAAAATTTCTACCCACTCTGCAGAACCGCCGCCAAGGATAGGCATTTCAAAATGTGAAAGATATACGTCAATAGCTTCTATATGACAAATTGCACACGCTGCCATAAAATGCTCAATAAGCATTACTTTTATATCCTGGTTTCCGATTACTGTGCAATGCTCTGTTGATACTACGTTATCAACATGAGCTTCAACTGTTTTGTCTCCAAGATGAAAACGAATCCCTTTTTTGTCAGAAGGCACAAGCCTTGCTGTAGAATCCATGCCTGTCATCAAGCCTTTTGATGTGACTGTAGCTTCTTTTGCAATAGTGTTGAGTGCTGTCATATTCATTACTGCTCTCCCTGTTCAAATGATTCAAGAAGATGTTCATATTTTTTGAATTTAGCAACAGCTTCTTCTGCTGATTTCAACATCTTTAACTGTTTGATAAAGTCTTTTCTCGGAACAGCAGGAGCACCGATGATAATGGATTTATCAGGGAATGATTTAGTTACACCAGCTTTAGCCATGATGATTGAATCAGAGCCTATTTCAAGGTGGTCTGCCAAACCTGCCTGACCTGCAATAACCACTCTGTCTCCAATTTTACAGCTTCCAGCAAGACCAACTTGAGAAACCAGCATACAAGCTTCTCCAACTTTACAGTTGTGTCCTACCTGTACAAGGTTGTCAATTTTTGTTTGTGCACCAATAACTGTGTTTTCAATGGT
The DNA here is from genome assembly GCA_000980375.1 of Clostridium sp. K4410.MGS-306. GTDB lineage: Bacteria > Cyanobacteriota > Vampirovibrionia > Gastranaerophilales > Gastranaerophilaceae > Limenecus > Limenecus avicola. Next base: position 42,362 of record LARD01000005.1, read on the forward strand.
TCCTCTGTCAATACAAGTATTTGCGCCTATTTCAACGTCATCTTTTATTACAACACCGCCAATAGAAGGGATTTTGTAAACTTTTTGCTTTGTATTAGCCTCTTTAACAGCGCCTTCTTTTCTTGCCTGCTCAATAACATCAGGGTTTTCTGTAACAAAGCTGAATCCGTCTGCACCTATGCTTACACCGTGTTGTAAGATTACTCTGTTTCCAATTTGTGAACAATCACCGATATTTACGCCGGGATGGAAAAGACAGTTTTCACCGATAGTACAATTTTTGCCAATATATATGTTTGCAAGAAGCTTTGTATTGTTACCTACAACAACATTTCTTGAAATAACAACATTCGGGCCTATTGATACATTTTCGCCGATTTTTGCTTCCGGATGAATTACCGCACTCGGGTGGATTCCTATAGGGGCATCAGGAGCATCATAGAACAGGTGGAGAAGTTTCATCATTGCTAATCTTGGTCTTTCAACCTCAATAGTTGAAATATGTTCAAAATTTACACCCAGAGGAACAAGAGCTGCTTTTGCTTTTGTTTTTGCAAGGTTTTCTATTTCTTCTTCAGACAAAGCCAGTGCAAGTGAATTTTCATCAGCAAGAAGAGGCGGTCTCAATTTGTCAATTGACGCATCTGCTACTTTAGAAAGGATGCCGCCTACTATTTCTGAAATTTCCTCTATTCTGTAATTTTTCATATCTGGTAATTCTCACTCCTTAAAAATCTGTATTGTCTTGTATTTTGTTATTTTAATACTATCACAGCCAAATTACAAAATATTTAATATTATTTTAATATGCGTAATAATGTAAAATTTTTGTAACAATTTAAGAGTATATACGCAATTTTTAAAAAGTATATATCTTTATATATACATAGGATACAAAAAGGAGAACCAAAATGGCAATCAATCCAGCAGGCGATGCTCAAAATAACAGAGGCGGTAACGGTCAATTTAGACCCCTCTTAAGAAAAGCTCAAAGCCAGAACAAACTGCAAGCCAGCCTGGCCATCCTTGATAAAAAAGATATCAGAATGAGATTCAAAAATTCAAGAGACCCTCTTTATATAGCTTTTGATTATATTGACAAAAGACCTGTACAGGAGTTGGCAGTTGAATTTGTAAAAGATTCTTTATTCGACATTGTAAATTTCATTTCAGGTGGTAACAGATAATAGGTAAAAAGATATAATCGATTAACTAATGTTAAAGATTAGTCATAAACAGCATTTATTGTAAAATATTAATATGCTGAAAAAAATTATACTGATATTTTTCATATTCATATTAAACCTGTTCAGCCTTGTACAAGCCGAAGAAGCATTAAAAATTAACTCTATAAATTTTGATAATTCGGATAATATTATTTTTCTGGGCTCTTCATCCAAGGTTATGTACATCAATGTCAAATCGATGAAATTGTCCAATCCGGACAGGATATCTTTTGACATAGACAATGCTGTTTTAACAAAGCCAAATTCCAGCTGGACTTTTAAAAACAGTGATATAAAACAGGTTAAACTCTCACAGTTTACAACAGACCCGGATGTTGTAAGAATGGTTATTACCTATGATAAAGGCTTTAATGTAAACAAGTTAAAGCTGTACAGAATAGATAATAACCTTGTGTTTGTCTATAACAAAAAATTGTTTGCACAAAGCAATCTTCGTTCTGTTTACAGCGATGAAAAATCAAAACAAAACTATTATGAATACACATTGATTTCTCAAGATGTAAAAACATCAGCTGCAGCAGCTGATACATCAAACTATGTGCGCTCACCCGAGGCAGTGGAGATACAAAAAGCGTTTAACTCCAAGGGTGAACTTGTCAAAAAAGACCCTGTGCAAATTACAGTATCAAAACCGCATGAACAAAAGCTCAAATCAAATTTCCATGTAAACAAAATCGATGTAAAAAGAGGAAATGCCCTGATAAGAGGTATTGGCTCTATTGCTGTTGAAAATCCTTTCATTGTTGCAAATCCGACAAGACTTGTTTTTGATATGCCAAATACCTATGTTGCTCCGGAAATTAGAAATAAAGAGTATGTACTTTCTGAAAAAGAAACAATTAAAATAGGCCAGTTTGAGCCAACAAAAGCAAGAATAGTTGTAACAAGTGAAGATGCGGAAAAATTCCGCCCTATTTATTCTTATGATTCACAGAGTATTTTTCTGGCACACGATGACAGAATTCTTGGTATGAAGCTTTATGACAGAACCTCGTCCACTTATTCTTATGCTGCAAAAAAAATGAATGATACAACAGATGTTCTGCAATTTGTTTTTACAGAGCCGATTATTCATTCAATTAAAAAGTTTTCTAACAAAGTAGAAATAAATTTATACAATTCCTCAGGTTTTGACCATGCTGCATACCGGAGAAACCTCAATTCCGATGTTTTGTCAAAATTGAGAACAGAAGCTTTGCCCGGGTGCGGTATTAAGGTTATTATACCAATACAAAAAACAACGGAATTGGATTATCAACAGAGTTTTGATAATAAGCAATTAAAGCTTACAATAGTTACACCAAAAGAAGAAACGATAAAACAATCAAAACCTGCTCCTGCAATCATTGCAAGAAATCCTAATGTAAAAACAATTGTAATAGATGCAGGTCATGGCGGCAGCGATGTTGGTGCAACAAGAGAGGGCATTTATGAAAAGGATATTACTCTTGATATGTCCAAACGCCTTGCTGCAATATTAAAGAAAAAAGGGTTTAATGTTTTGATGGTTCGCTCGTCGGATGAGTATGTTTCATTGCAGGACAGAGTGACATTTACAGAAGAAAATAAAGGTGATTTGTTTGTCAGCATACACGTAAACTCCAGCGTTACACCTGAAGGAAACGGTCTTGAAACTCACTATTATACACCTCAATCATATGAGTTTGCACAAATTGTGCACAAAGAGTTTGCAGCTGCTATAGACTCTAAGGACAGAGGATTGTTTAAGTCTAAATTTTATGTTATTAATCATACTACCTGCCCGTCAATTCTTGTCGAAACAGGATTTATCTCTAACCCTGAAGAGAGAAAAGCACTTATGACGGCAGAACGTAAACAAAAAACAGCCGAGGCAGTTGCCAAGGGTATATTGAAATATTTAGGTAAAGATTAAATGGAAAGTGCGCAAAAAAATAAAGCAATAGGTGTAATGGATTCGGGTGTAGGCGGTTTGACTGTTCTCAAACAGCTTTTAAATGTTATGCCATCAGAAAATTATCTTTATTTTGGTGATACAAAAAATCTCCCGTACGGAGAAAAAACAAAAGAACAGCTCATTGAAATAGTTAAAGAAATTTTTGCTTTTTTTGAAAAACAAAATGTTAAAGCTGTTGTTCTTGCTTGTAATACTACATCTGCTACGGCTTATGAAGAATTAAAGGACAAATACAGTTTTAAAATTTATCCTTTGATTCAAACTGTTTCAAAATGTGTTGTTCTTGATAAAAGCCTTGATAGAATCGGGGTAATGGCCACCGAAGCTACTGTAAATTCAAAAAAATATACATCTGAATTAAAGAAGAATAATCCGGCTGTTCAAGTGTTTGAGCAGGCATGTCCAATGTGGGTGCCTATAGTGGAAAACCAAATTAAGGATTATGATGAAAAAACAGTGATAACGGGATATTTGAACAGTGTCCTTGATTTTAATCCTAAAAAGATAATTCTTGGTTGTACACATTATCCTTATCTGCTGGACAAGCTTGTAAAATATGCACCGGAAGATTTATTTATAAATCCGGCTCAACTTTTTGCAAACTATATAAAACAGGATTTGCTCAAATGCAATATTTTAAACACTGTTTCTTCGGGTTCTGTTTCTTATTTTGCAAGCAGTGGGCCTGATGTTTTCAAAAAAAATGCAAAGCTTTTTCTTGAAATTGATTCTGTACCACAATTGGTTGAATTATAAATATTTGTTACATAAAAGCAATAATTGAGAAGAGAATGACTTTATATATATGAAAGCTCTCTCTTCTTATTTAAATTTTCAGGCCCCCAATGGGGTCTTTTTTTTATTCACGCATAGTTGATTCAAGGTGATTTAATACATCCTGCGGCGTAATGTTGTGCATAGCCATAAACGTGAGCATAAAATACGTTAAATCCGCAGCTTCTTTGCCCAGTCCGTCTTTGTTTTCAAAATTTACCGTTTCAAACGCTTCATTCATTATTTTACTTTTTAAATAAAATTCATCCTGAAATAACCTTGTTGTCAGCGCATTGTCAGGTAACAGCGATTTTCTTGTAACCAAAAATTTATATAATTCGTTTATTGAAAAATCTTTGTTTCCAAAGCAAGAATATCTGCCCAAATGACAGGCATTGCCCTTTTGGTTTACCATAAACAAAATCGCATCTCTGTCACAGTTGAATCTTGCTTCGATAAGCTCCTGCGTATTGCCAGAGGTTTCTCCTTTAGTAAAAATTTTGTTTTCGCTGCGGTTAAAATATATCCCTTTGCCTGTTTTGAGCGCTTGCAAAAGCGATTGTGAAGTGGAATAAGCAAGCGACAAGACCTGTTTAGTTGCATAATCCTGAACAATTGTCGGAATGTAGCCGAATCTTTTTTCAAAATCCATGCATTTTACAAATGCTTCTTCAAGTTTTACAACACCTGTGTAAATGCACATACCAAGCTGTGTGTGTACTCCCATTTTTTGGAGCTTTACGATTTCATCAACAGAACAAATACCGCCTGCGGCTATCAGCTCTTTTGTTGTTGCAGCGCGTATTAGTTTTATGGAGTCAATGTCAGCACCTTGCATCATTCCTTCATTTTCAATGACTGTATATAAAAATCCAGAGCAAAGGTTGTTAAACCGTTTAACAAAGTCTAACGGCTCTGCTGATGTTGTTTTTGTCCAGCCGTGTGTTGCAATATATCCGTCTTTAGAATCAATAGCAATCAGCACTTTTTCTTTAGGAAGCTTTGATAATAACTCTTCGTTTGCAGCTGTGCCTATAATGATTTTTTTTGCACCCCAGGATAGAAACTTTTGTGCTTTCTTTGCATCCCTTATTCCTCCGCCTACTCTGCAAGGAGCAACTTTGCATAATTTTTCTATAAGTGTTTCATTGTTTCCGTTTCCAACAGCTGCATCGATGTCAATTACGGCAACTTCGCCAAACCTGCCGTAATATTTTGCAAGTTCAATAACGTCTTCTCTTTCAAGAACTTTTTCCATACCCTGACGAAGTTGAACGGCTTTGCCGTCCATCAAATCAATTGTTGGTATTAACATTTTAGAGACCCTTTATTTGCTATTTTTCAATTTCAGCTAGAAGCTCGTTATAAACGTCAATTGTGATATGGCAGATTGCAAGACGTCTGTCCACAAGACTTTTTATTGTAGCTTCAAAGCATTTAAACATTGCCTTGTTAAGGCCGTTATCCTCTTTTAAAAGCTCCAGACACTGATTTCTGAATTCTTTTTCACGCGTTCTTGCTTCAATTTTATCTGCAAGAAAAATTATTTTTTCAAAGTCACTCATACCGCAGCGGCCAAGAGTGTGCCATCTTATTGCGTCAAGAATTTCTTTATCATTTATCCCGAACTTTTCTTTTGCAAGATACGCACTTACAGGTGCGTGCAGTGTTTTATAATTCAACAATTCGCAATCCTGTACTTCCGGTATATGTTCGTGGATTATTTCAAGAAGTTTTTCGTTGGAAAAACATTTTGCTGCATCATGTAAAAGCCCTGTGATTCTGGCTTTTTCAACATCCATATTGAACATCTGTGCCAGCTCAACTGCTGCTTCCATCACACCTATAGAGTGAATGTATCTTTCTTCATATAAATTCTCTTTGAGCCAATTTTGAATTTCTTCTATTTTATTTTCTGTATAAGCCATATTTATCAATGTATTTTTCCACTTCTGCCGGAACAAGTTTTTGTATGGGCACGCTGTTATATATATTTTCTCTTATCCTTGTTGATGAAATATCCATAAATGGAAGCTTCATCATTTTGTAATTATATCCTTTTTCTCTAAGGTTGTGCAAATATGTTGCATCTGCTTCAAGCTCTTTTTCCCCTTCTCTTGCAAAGAGTATAAAATCCAGCATATTTTTTAGTTTATCAGACTCATACCAGGATTCTATTTTTTTGAAAGCATCTGTGCCAATGATAAAATTTATTTTACCTTCAATGTCATATTTTTCATAAAGCTCTTTTACTGTCAAATAGGTGTAAGACAAACCGTCTCTTAAATATTCAATATCAGAGACTTCAAGATACTCTTTGTCCAAAACAGCCAGCTGTGCCATTTTTAATCTATGATAAGAGAGGGTTTCATCCACTTTTTTGTGCGGCGGGTTGGCTGCTGGTATGACAAGTATTTTATCAAAATGAAATTTTTCTTTTGCATACTCACATATTTTTAAGTGCGCATTGTGAATAGGATTAAATGTCCCTTGAAACAAGCATAATTTCATAGCCAAGGCCTTTCTTGCTAGTTTAGCGCAAAGTTTTTACAGTGAATTTCTTCAACAAGTGCGAGTATTTTGTTAATAAATTTTTTGTATGCAGCTCTGTCAGCTTCGCCAGAAAGGATTATGTCAGCTTGCATTGCTGTCGGGTGGATATGGATTTTTGCTTTTGAAGATGCATTTTCATATACTTCATCAGCAGAATCTCCGAGGTCTCTTTCCTGTGCACGCTTATAGAATCTTTCTTTTTGTACGTTATGAGAAACATCTACGTAAATTTTGAAATCAAATGCGTCCACAACTTTTTCTGTAAGGGTGAACAAGCCTTCGGAAATAATTATTTTAGAAGGTTCTGCTTTTGTAACGTTGTCTTTTCTTATTGCAGTGCCTGACATATCGTATTTTGGAAGATAAACAGTATCTCCGAAAAGCAGCTGTTTGATATGTTTTTTCATCAGCTCCAGCTCAAGTGCTTCGGGTACATCAAGGTCATAGTGTTTTGCAAATTCCGCAAAACTGCCTGCTTTTTTAACCATATCTGAACGGTCATAGTAATAATCATCGGTATTTAATCTTGTTATTACGTTTTCAATACAATATTCATCAGCGAATGACTGAATCGTATTGATGATATCATAGGCAATTGTTGATTTGCCGCTGGCTGTTTCACCGGCAATGCCTATTGAGCAGGCTCTTGTAATATTTCCCGATAAAAACAAAGCCATCTTATAGACGGCATTATTACTCACTTTTTTAAATATAGAATCTGATGAATTAACTTCATCAAAGAAAATTTTGTTAAGTCTTTTTTCAACATACTGAAGAAGAATTTTGTCAGCGGCTTTGTTAAAAGGGAAAGAGCTCAAAGCCTGTTTTTGCTTTGGTGCAGATATAAAATCCTGTGTGACCGTATTTTGCAATTTTGTGTTCCTTTTGTTGTCTTGCCTAAAATAAAAACCGAACAAAAAATTTTTTGCCGGTTTTTTTATTTAGTTCAAATTTTCTTAACAATATTGTTTTTTTCATCAACCATAACAATCGCGGGATTGAATTGGGCCTTTTCTTCCAGCGTCATCATCGCATAAGAAACAATAATAACTTTGTCTCCAACCGCAACTTTTCTGGCAGCTGCACCGTTGAGACAAATATCTCTGTTTCCTCGCTTACCTTTGATTACATATGTTTGGAAGCGTTCTCCGTTGTTAACATCAAGGATATCAACTTTCATACCTTCAAGCAGGTTTGCCGCTTCCATAAGTTCTTCATCAATTGTGATAGAACCAACGTATTCCAGATTTGCATCTGTAACTGTTGCCCTATGTATTTTTGAGTATAAAAATTCTATTTGCATACGTTCCTCAAAGCTTATTTTAGCAGAAAAATAATTTGCAAACACAATTTTTTTATTATTTGTTAAATTTGTAAATTAAGATATTATAAAGCTGTTTTAAATATCTGTTTTGAGCTTTTCTTTTGCGTAGTCAATGGCCATAAGCTCTGTATAGAATACCTGATTTTCGCCAATCTGACTGATTATATTGTGGTCTTTGAGCTGTTTTAATACATTTTCATTTTTTATTACAAGGATAATTTCTACATCCTGCGATTGAAGACGCATAATTATGTCTTCCAATGCAAAAATAGCGGAAATATCCAGCAAATCATCAGATTCGTAGTTTAAAATAAGATATCTTGTACCGAGCATCTCTTCAAACTTTGAAATCAATTGAGTTGCAGAACCAAAGAAAAACTGCCCTGATATATGCACTACTCTTATTTGATGGTGATAATCGTTTTCTAATACACGTTCAAGCTCCATAATTTCTGCGTCATAAACAGGTTTGTGAACTAGCTCTGCTTTGTCCGCAACTCTTTTTGCATATAAAAGAGCTGCCATTGTGATACCGGCTCCTACTGCAAAGATAAGATTATAAAATACAGTAAGCAAAAACACTGTAAATAAAACATAAAGGTCATCTTTAGGCGCATACTTCAGCACCTTAAGCAGTTTAACATCAATAATGTCGTAACCTATTTTCATTAATATTGCAGCAAGAACAGCAAGCGGAATCTGTGCAACAAAATCGGAAAACTTAAACAATAAAATTATTAATAAGAGCGGATTAATTATAGCTGATATTTTTGTTGTTGCACCTGCATTCAACGCAGCTACGCTTCTCATTGTCGCGGCAGATCCTCCTAAAGAACCAGTAAGAGCGCAGCATATATTGCCTATGCCCTGTGCGGCAAGCAGTTGTTTGGGGCTGTGTCTTGTTTTTGTCAAAGAATCTGAAACAAGGCCTGTTAGCATACTTTCCGCTGAGAATACAATTGCAATGGTAAATGCATAAGGCAAATATTTGATTATATGATGGATATCCAAATCAGGTCTTACAAGATGAGGAAAAGCAACAGATATCTGCTCTATTCTGTCCAGATGCAAACCTATCTTTACAGACAGCCATGTACAAAAAATGAGGGCCACAATTTGTGAAGGTATATATTTGTTAATCTTTTTGGGTATTGCAAATACAATAAGCAATGTCACAATGCCTATAAAAACTGCATCGTGGTTTAATGTTGAAATGCTGTGATGCAGCGACATTACTGTAGAAACAGTAGAAGACATTGCTTTGTGTCCCATAAGAGGATTTATTTGCAGAATTATAATTATAACCCCGACACCGTTCATAAATCCTGATATGACAGGATATGGAACATATTTGACCATTCTGGGAAGGTTTGTCAAAGATGCCAGTATTTGCAATATTGCGGCTGTAAGCAATACTGTAACAGCTGCCTGTAAATTGTTGTTTAATGCCAGCATCATAGAAGCAACAACAATTGCAACAGGTCCTGTTGTTCCGGAAATAAGCGGCACTTTGGGGCCTAAGATACCGGCCATAAAGCAAAGAATTATTGCGCCCCATATACCCGCACCTGCGCCGAATCCTGTTGCAACGCCAAATGCCAGTGCCTGAGGCAGTGTTATAATTGCGGAGTTAATGCCACCCAGTACATCTCCTGCAAAAATTTTTGAGCCGGTTTTAAAAGTTTGGACAAAATTCATAGGTATTATATTAGCATATTTTATAAAATTTATTAAAATTTGTAACTTTTCAAAAAATATTTTCTTCAAGATAACAAATTATTTTTTTTACAGACTTATCTGTATACCATCATCTAAAAAATATTTATTAATAAGGAAACATTATGGTTAGCGTACAACAACTTTCTTCACCGATTTTTACACACAAAAAGCTGAATCAAAACAATTTTGAAAACACAAATGTTGTAACATTGAAAGCACAGAATCCGAATCTTTTACAGGATTATCTTTCTCTTGTTGCGGGACAAAATCGTGCTTTAATTTCTTTTGGCAAGAAGCTTGAAGTATTAAATTATAATAATCAACGCCCTATTCATCCGGAAATGGTAAAACCAGCTGGGAAAAATTTTAGTGTAGATGCTTTTCGTAACGGAATTTCTTCATACGCTCAATGGAAAATAAGCACAGCCGCAACTGACCGTATTTACGGACGCCATCCCTGGCCTCAGATGGATCATATTAATGCCTGGATGGTCACAGCAGAGACAGACAAATTTATGTCAGTAGGCGGTCTGGGTAAAGTTGCCGCTGATTTGCCAAACAGCTTTAACAAACAGTTTAAAAACGGTGAAGATAAAATGATAAATATCACACCGATGTACACTGACAAAAATAAAAAGATAATTTCAAAAGACGGCAAAATGTTCTATCAATATGCTGCCAAAAAAGTAAAAGATCCAAAAACTAACGAAGAACATATAGTTTCTAAAAAAATAGAAATCACACCTGTTGGTACGGTAAATGTTCCTGTGTACAATCCATCATTAAATTCAAAGACCGAAGATACTCTTGTAAACATCTATAAAGCTTATGCTGACTATACTAAAGATGATTTAGGTTACCCCAAAAATGACGGTACTTACTATTATTTTCTGGATACTCCTGCAACAAGGGTTGATGAAAACGGCAAAACGGTAAAAAATGCACAGATATTCAATGTAGAAGACCGTGACCCATCCAACCCAAACAATGGCACTCCTTATGCAAATAATATTTTTGGTACGGATGAAATCTTCAGGATGGCATTTTTCTCAAAAGCAGTTTATGAAATGATGAAAAATGCAAAAGAAGGTAAGCTAAAAGATATTGAAGCACCTAATTCTGTATTATTGAACGATTGGCACGCAGGCTCTCTTGCTGCAATGATTAACTATACTGCAAATGCCGAAGCAGATACAGGCAGAATGTCAAAAGAGGCAGGTGTTTACTTTGATAAACTTCCTATAATCTATATTGCCCACAATGTAGAGCACCAGGGCTCAACAAACAATGATGACAACAAGAGAACAAGCATATTCGCCACATTATTCGGCGGTTACAGCGTGGATATTCTCCAAAATGCCTACAACTGGAGACCTGCTGATGATAAATACAAGCCAAAAGAAACAGATGCCTGTGCTTTGATGAAAGGCAACGGTTTTAGCTCTGCAATGACAGGCATGTCTCTTTCTGACAGAGTTGTACCCGTTTCTGAACATTACGGATATGAGCTTACAGCTTCTAATGTAAAAGCAAACGGTCTTATGGATCTGATGAAGGCAAGAGCATTCGGGGAAGGTCACACTATGACCCCTATTACCAACGGGTATTCAAAAGCTCTTATTGCTCCGACAAAAGAACATATGGATAAGGTCTTTAATGAAACAAAACTTGACTTTACCTTAAACGGTTTGCAATCTATTGATTTTTCCAATATAAAACTTTTGCCTTATGAAGATGGTAATCTTGAAAATAAACTGCACAACAAAAATGCAGTTATGGATATTTTTAAACAAACTATTGAAAGAGAAAAAAGACTGATGTCACAGGGTGACTACGGCCCTAGAAAATATCTTTTGCACGATCCTTTCCATACGGATATAAGCTCTATTAAAGATTTTTCAAACACTCCTGTAATCGCATATTCCGGCCGTGTAGATGCTCAAAAAGGCCTTGATTCAATCTTTAAAGATGCTATGTGGAAGTTTGTTTCGCACAATTTATACACCCCAAAAGAAAAACTACCTGTTTTTGTTATTGGCGGTAAGATTGCAAATACAGAGTCTTATAACTCACTTGCATATGACTTAAAAGACGAATTAATGAGAAAATCTAAAACAGAATCAGACCCTGTAAAAAGACAAGGTTACAAAAATATTGCCGAAAGAATTATTTTAATCAACGGCTTTGTCAGAACAGACCTGGTTGCCGCAGCTGCTGATCTGTTTCTTGTTCCTTCCAAATTTGAACCTTGCGGCCTTACTCAATTAGAAGCAATGGCCAAAGGTGCATTGCCGATTGCAACTTCCACAGGCGGTCTTGTAAACACAATCAAAGACAATGTTGACGGTTTCAGAACAGAGGAATTCTATGATATAGAAGACGGCTGGAGAACAACCACAAAACTGTACGGTGACAAGAATAAACCGAATAAGTTTGCCTCTAACGGCGACGCATACTGCGAAGCTATGGAAAGAGCATTAAATGTCTACTACAACGACCATAACCGTTTTGAACAAATGCAAAAAACAGCAATGCAAAATGACTTTAGCTGGGATAAAAAAGGCGGAGCGTTAGACAAATATATCAGCCTGATAAAAACAGGACGTATTAGCGCCTAATCTTAAAAAAATGAGTGCGTTAAATAAGCACGATAACATATAAAAAGCCGGAATTGTAATATTCCGGCTTTGCTTTAATTTTGGATTTATTTTTATAAATACTGATTTGCGTTAACAGGAGCTCTGTCAGTTTCTGTTGCTTCAAAATAGCTGTAATTCATTTCTTCAGCTGCAAGTCCGGCAAATAATGAACCGGGGAAAATCATAACAGAGTTTCTCAATTGTGTTAACGCTGAGTTGTAGAATCTTCTGGCAGCAGAGATGTGTTCTTCTACCTCGTTATATGTTTTCATTGCTTGAACCATTGTCTGGTCAGATTTCAATTGAGGATAGTTTTCTACAGAAACCATCAACTGTCCCATCAGGTTGTCGAGCATTCCTTCTGCTGCAAATTTTGCTTTTGAGCCGGAAGGTGCTTTCATTGCCTGTGTTCTTAATTCTGTTACTTTTTCGAAGATTTCTTTTTCGTGCTCCATGAATTTTTTTGCAATAGTCAAAATATTAGGTACAAGGTCGTGACGTTTTTTGAGTTGAACATCAATACCCGAAAGAGCTTCTCTAACAGCGTTTTTGTTTTTTATAACACCTGCATAAATAGCATATAGCCCGATAACTGCAACAACTACTACACCGACAATAATGAGAGTAAGTAAATCCATCATTTTCTCCTATTTTAAATCACTACGTAGATAATAGCATATTTAAAATGTGCTATTATCATCTGTTTATATTAATACCCGCTTTTAAAATTTTGAATCATATTTATTGTAACAATATGTAGAACAGCTATGATTATAATATAAGTAATAAGCCCTGCAATTGCCCACTTTCGCTGTGTTTCATGAAAGTGAAAATGGTCTTTCCATTCTTTATTTTCCCAGGCCCACACATTGCCCTGAATGCCGCAGTAAATTGAAAATACTATACCAAGCAATATGCCAAGGTACGGTATAAGATACAAAATTATGCAAAAACAGGCTATAGGAGTATTGTTAAACAACCCCCATACCGGTGTAAGCAGGAAGGCGCCCCAGTTAAAACCGTTAATGGTCTTGGGAAACGCCTGTCCTTTAACTCTGTATCTGTTTTCTTGTTTCAGTTTTTCTGTATCATAACCGATTTGGATACTGTTTTTTGTACCGGCATTTCTTACTCTCGGTTGATATCTTTCATCTGACATCTGTGATATACCTTTTTGTTTAATAAAAACAGTATAGCAGATTATTTATTTTTTGTTTTCTTAGATTTTTTCTCTTCATCAGAATCTGTATTATTATCAGATTCTTCTGTTGAAGTTTCAGCTTCTTTTGATTCATCCCTGTCTTCAACATTTTCGTTATTTTCAGGTTCTTGAGATTCCTCTGTTTTATTTTCTTCTTCATCCTGTTCAGAGTTATCAGATTCTGTCGAAGAGTCTTGTTCGTTTTCGTCACACTCCTGACTATTTTCATCGTTTTCAGAGTCTGATTTTTCTTTAGCTTTTTCCTGTTCAAGCCTTTCTTGCTTTTCAAGCTCTTCTATTTCTTCTCTTGTTCTCGCTCTGATAACAGGAATATTAAGCATAAGTGCAATTTCATCACCATCTGCTTCAAGATTCAAATCCAGAGCTTCCTGATCAATTTCAATATATTTAGAAATAACGCAAATAAGCTGTTCTCTCATTTTTTGCATTGTTGCACCGTCAAGATTTGATCTGTCTTGCATTAAAACAAGTTTAAGTCTGTTTGTAGCTGTATCTTTTGCGCTTTCAGAGTTGTCTTCTTTATCTTTTTGGAAGAAGCTCAAGACTTTGTTGTAAAAATTGCTGAATATATTTTCGCTCATGTCTTTGCTCCTTTCCTAATCCTGTTTGTCCGCTTTTTTATTTATGCCCAAAAAGTTTTTTACTTTGGCAATAAATGCGGCAAACCCTTTAGGTTCATCAATGTTCAGGAATGGAACTTCTTCACCTTGTATACGTTTTGCAACATTGAGGTATGCTTTGCCTGCAAGAGAGTTTTCGTCATTTACAATAGGCTCTCCTCTGTTCGTAGATGTGATGATGCCGGTGTCTTCGGGGATTATACCGATTAAATCGCAAGATAAAATATCGCATACGTCATCTACGCTCATCATATCATTTGCTTCAATCATACCCGGCCTTACACGATTAACAAGCAGTTTGTATGATTTTATGCTGTCATTTGCTTCTAAAAGACCGATAATTCTATCAGCATCTCTTACTGCAGACATTTCCGGTGTTGTTACAACAACAGCTTCCGAAGCACCTGATACCGCTGTTTTAAAGCCTTCTTCAATACCAGCAGGACAGTCAACAAGAACAAAGTCAAAATCTTTTTGCAGCTGTTCACAGATTTCTTTAAGCTGGTCTGCTGTTACAGCCGATTTGTCTCTTGTTTGAGCGGCTGCCAAAAGGCAAAGGTTCGGGTTCTTTTTGTCTTTTACAAGTGCTTGTTTTAACTTGCAGCGCTCTTCAACTACGTCTACGAGTGTGTAAACGATACGGTTTTCCAACCCTAAAAGCAAGTCAAGGTTTCTTAACCCTATATCTGTGTCAATTAAAACAACGCTTGAACCGTTTTTTGCTAATGCGGTACCTATATTGGCAGAGGTGGTAGTTTTGCCTACTCCTCCTTTGCCGGAAGTAATTACTATTACTCTCCCTGTCATATTCGCTGTGCTCCTTATTTTTTGTTTCTCTCTTATTTGTCGTTAATTTTTAAAATTACTATACTTCCGTTAATGTTTCTTGCTTCTTCGGGAGTAAATGTATTTGATTTTTCTACATAAATATTTTTTATGTGGTCCGGTCTTCTTGCGTAAGAGTCTGCAATACGCAACTGTATAGCATTGAGATTGAGTGCTCTTATTTTTGCTTTTGTGTTGCCTTTGCAGCCTGCATGTGCAATGCCGCCCAGTATACCCCATACTGTAATATCGCCTGCTGCGTGGATTTCACATCCCGGGTGGCAGTCACCTATTATTACCACGTTTCCGTTAGATTTGATTACCTGACCGGAACGTACTGTTTGTTTGTGATACTGGGTGTTCATTTGAAGTATTTCATAATCTTCATCTGTCATCACTTCTTCCGGGATTTCAAAATTGTCTTCTGCCTCTTTTGTAAGCGGCCAATTTTTCATTTCATTCAGGTCTTTTTCTTCACTCAATATATTTTCGAGTTTAGTTTCGGAATCAAAAATACTGTCAAGCTGTTGTTGAATCTCTTCGTCTTTTTTGTCATCAACTACTGAAAAAGATGTTTGTGATTGCTCTATTGCTGCTTTTTCTTCTTCCGGATTTTGTTTGTTAAATACAATATCAACATCAGCAGCGGAGCCTGTTTGCTGTGGTTCTTCTACAATTTCATTTTCAGCTGCTTCTTCTTGCTCTGAGGCTTGTTCAGGTTCTTCTTCTTGCGATTGCTCTTGTTCTTGTTCTTCTTTTTCTTCTTCTTCTTCTTCTTCCTCTTCCTCTTCTTTTTCCTCTTCTTTTTCCTCAGGCTCTTCTTCTTCAATATGCTCCGTCATTGGTATGTATTGTTCAGAGGGCTCGTCTTCCGGTGCTTGAGCTTCAAGATTGCTCAACTCTTCTTGCAATTCTTCTTCAACATCTTTTGTTGAAATGCCTAATGTTGCAGCCGCAAGTTCTGTTTGCTGTGAGGCTGATTCTATTAAAGAAAGAGTCGAATTTATGCTGCTGATAAGAGAGTTTATGCTCAAAATTTGAGACTGATTAAGCGTAATATCACCGAGTTTTAGCCAGATTCGTTTATTTGCGGCTTCTTCCTTTTCGATAATATTGCTCAATTCAAAAACAATGTCAGCAGGGCTGTTTGCCTGCGACAAATCAATAATGTATCTGTTATTTAATTCCATATCCTTTAACACCCGTTTTTTATAGACAATACCCCAATGGGCTGTAATTAAAGGATATATTAAATATGTGTTAATTACAATTAATTATGTTCTATTGTTTCAATTTGTTATAAAAAGTTATGAAACTTTTTTATTGATTTTTTTATTTAATTTTTCAAGTGACTTTTCAGCATCTTTTATTTCTGAAGGAAGTTGTTTGATGTCGTTTTTATAAGTATATATTTTATTTTGACATTCTTGTAATTCATCATCTATTCTTATAATCTGATTTTCTATGGTTCTTCTTCTGTTATCAGAATAAGTTGTTTTTAATGCATTTTCTTCTTCTTGAATAGCTCTTTTAAGCTCTTGAATTTGAGCTTTTTGTTCCGGAGTTCTTTCTGCTTCGGGAACAGCTTCCAACTGTGAAAGTGCATTTTTATGTGATTCCAAACTTGTTTGTACAGCATCTTTTTCGGTGTTGAAAGTTTCAAGCTGCTGTGCAAATTTTGCTTTGTCGGAATTAAGATTTGTCAATTTTTTTTCTGCACTTGCAAGATTTGTTTTTGCGTTATTCAATTTTGTATTTGCAGTGTTAATTGCTGTGCTTAAATTTTCAGCAGTATTGCGCATTGAGTTAAAATCTGATTTTTTATCATATTCGTCTGCTGTTTGTGTCAATGTAGCCAGTGTTTGATCAGATGCGGAAGCAGTGTCGGAAGAAGAGCTGCTTTTTTTCAAAGTTTTTATACCCTGTGCAATTCCAATACCGGCTGTTGTAAGGGTTGCAAGACCTGTTAACCCTGTAAGCACTGCGGTTGTTGTTTCTAAAAAGCCCATTCCTCCGATTGATGAGCTTGTGCCTGTAGAACCGTATGCAATAGGATCTAAAGTATATTGTCTGGCCATAAAGGCGTTGAAATTTGATGAACCGTTTAATATGTTTCCTACATTAGTTTTTTCGAGAAGACCTCCGTTATTTGGATTCAAATTTGGACGTCCAAAATTATTAGAGGGATTACCTGCGTTAATGTCAGGTGTCTTTTTTAATTGATTTTGGAATTGGTTTAAACTAGACATTTTCTTGCCTCTCTAAATAATTTATTCTCTACATATATATAAAGTATATATTTATTTAAAAATTGCCTTTTTTGTATATACTCTTGTAATATTTCTTAACAATCATTTTGTTACAATTGGGCAATCACTCTGTATTTGTGCTAAATTCGTACATAAGGTAAATTATTATGGGTGAAAAATTAGATTTAATTACTATCGGAGAAAGCCTTATTGAGCTTTCCAGCGATAAAAGTCTCGCTTATGCCGATACTTTGGAAAAATACTACGGGGGTGACACTCTCTGTACAGCTGTAGCGGCATCGCGTCTTGGCTCTAAGGCCGGATATATTACCAGAGTTGGCAATGACCCTTTTAGAGAATTTCTGATGGACAGCTGGCAGTCAGAAGGGCTGGATATTTCTCAAATTAAACTTATTGATGGTTTTAACGGAGTCTATTTTGTCGGACATCCGGAGTTTGGCGCAAAGGAATTTGTTTATTACCGCAAAAAAACTGCAGCAACCAAGCTTTCTGTTGATGATATTTCGCAAGAGTATATTTTGAGCGCAGATGTTATTTATGCAACAGGGGTTACTCAATCATTGTCTTTGAATGCGAAAGAAGCTGTGAAAAAAGCCTTTATGATTGCATCTGAGCACAATATGTCCACATCATATGACCCCAATTATGATTGCAGATTGTGGTCAACAGAAGATGCAAAAGATGCAATGTCAGAGCTTGAGCCGTATATAGATATAATGTTTTTGAGTCTTGAGCATGATGTAGTGAAGCTTTTTGAAATTGATTCTCCGGACAAATGCATTAAACACCTGTGGGATAAAGGAATAGGCACTGTCGTTGTTAAATCGGCAAAGGACAAGGGCTATTTTGTAGGTTATGAAGGTGATATTATCTTTGTTAACTTCTATACAGAAGAGGTGTCAGATTCTACAGGCTCGGGTGATGCCTTTAACGGTGCGTTTTTACATGGCTTAAATTCCGGAATGACACCTTTTGAAGCTGCTAAACTGGCTTCTATTGTTGCAGGTTTGCAATGCCATGGTATGGGGGCAATTAAGTCCATTCCATACAAAGAACAGGTCTATGCAGCATATTACGAATAACGGAACATTATGACAAATAATTACAAACATATAGCGGTTTCAGGGTATTATGGATTTGAAAACTTCGGTGACGAAGCAATTTTGAGTGTTCTTGTTAAAGAGCTCAAACAACAGGGTTATTACGTGACTGTGTTTTCTAAAAGCCCTGAAAAAACAGGGCTAAAGCTCGGTGTTAACTCTGTATACACTTTTGACTTAAAAAAATTGTTAAAAACACTCAAAGAATCAGATGTCCTGATAAGCGGTGGCGGAAGCCTGCTGCAAGATGCTACAAGTCTGAAAAGTTTATTGTATTATCTGTTTGTCATATGTTCTGCACAGTTTTTTAAAAAAGATGTGATTATTTTTGCACAGGGCATTGGTCCAATACGAAATTTTGTCGGACGTCTGCTGACAAAAAATGCTCTTAAAAAATGTAAATATATAACAGTTAGAGATGAAAAAAGCCTGTTTAGACTCCGTGGTTGGAAATTGAACCCTGATCTTGTTTCTGACCCTGTGTGGAATATGGATATAAAAGAATACATTCCAATGAATAGAGTAGGAGTGCAGTTAAGAAGCTGGAAAGGGTTGTCTCAAAAGTATTTATTTGCACTGGCAAGACAAATCAATGCTAATTTTTCCGACAAGGAAATATATATATACTCTTTTCAAGATGCACTTGATTTGGAGTTGTGCAAGCATTTTGAGGCACAGTTAAAACTTGTTAACCATCAAATTAAGACTGTACTTTTAAACAATCTTACAATTGATGAAACTATTCAATCTTTTTCTAACCTGGATTTTCTCATTGGTATGCGCTACCACGCCTGCCTTCTTGCATTAAAATACGGCATACCGACACTGGCTCTTAGCTATGACGAGAAGGTGGAAAAGATTGCTAAAAGGTTTGAATTGCCTTGTTCAATGCTCAATGACGAAGATAAAATGGATGAGTTATTTACTGCACTGAAAAATATACAACCGGCTTCTATCAAGGCAAAGGCCAAAGAGTGCATTTTTGATTTTTCTAAAATTTTGTCCAATATTAATTCATAATATATAAACGCAAAAAAAAACCGACTTACGCCGGTTAAACTTTACCACATATTAGAGAGAGGAATTAGAGAGAGAGAAATTTTTAAATTTTTTTTTATTCCTTCTATTATATATGTTCCCTTTTGTAAAAAATTAATAACAGTTTTAGTTTGATTTTTAATATTTCTTTACAAATATATATTCAAATAACAAAAATAATTTATTACGGTTTATATACCTGATACAAGGAGGTATAATGAATAATATTTCTTTCAGAGCTAAAATACACGGTCTTCCACTAGATGTTACTGCAAAACTGTTTGAAATGAGAACAGAAGATGATACAAAACACGAAATACGCTTGTTAGAAAGAACAGCGTCAAATAACAAAGATACTTTTGTTATGAGCAAAAACGGAAAAGTTACAGTTGAGTATCAACCTGCCTTTACTCCTCGTAATCCCGGTTTGTATAAACCGGATGATCTTGTGAGAATATTCCAAACAATGAAACACCTGGAAGCTCAAAATGTTTTAAAAAAATCACTGGCAGCAAGAAAAACACAATTAAAAAAAGCTGATTATGCTGCATTTCAAGAATAAACTTTATAATAAAAAGGCCCTCTGTTACTAAGCAGAGGGCCTTTTTTATGCAATCAGCTCTTATTCTTGAGCTTCATCCATTTCTTTTTTGTCAGGAATTCTCATTGCATAGAATGATCTCCATACAAAGACCAATGCAATCACGAGGAATATCCATCCTGCGATAGGAGCGATATGTCTGAATGATTCATTGATAGAGATTTCCATAGCCAATAAACCGAATAAAGTTGTGAACTTGATAATCGGGTTCATAGCTACTGAAGAAGTATCTTTGAACGGGTCACCAACTGTGTCGCCTACTACTGTAGCATCGTGCAAAGGAGTACCTTTTTCACAGAGGTCGCATTCAACGATTTTCTTTGCGTTATCCCAGCAACCGCCGGCATTAGCCATAAATACAGCCTGGAATAGACCGAAAATAGCAATTGCAATCAGGTAGCTTACAAAGAATGCTACAGGAGCAACTGTTTTGCAAGCAGGAGCTGATAAACAAGCAAATGCTAAAGCAAATGCAAACAATGCGATAAAGATGTTAACCATACCTTTTTGTGCATATTGAGTACAGATTTTAACAACTTCTTTAGAGTTTGCAACGTTAGCTGTTTTAACGCTTTCGTCATCAATTTTGATGTGTTTTTTGATGTATTCAACTGCTCTGTATGCACCTGTTGTAACAGCCTGCATAGAAGCACCTGAGAACCAGTAGATTACTGCACCACCGGCAAGCAATCCGAGGATTGTGTAGGGGTTAAGCAGGTTCAATACAGCTTCGGGTTCAATACCAAGTGTATTTTTGATAACCAGAATCAATGAGAAAATCATTGTTGTGGCGCCAACTACAGCTGTACCGATAAGTACAGGTTTAGATGTAGCTTTGAATGTGTTGCCAGCTCCATCGTTTTCTTCGAGCTGTTGTTTTGCAACATCAAAGTTTGGTTTGAAACCAAAGTCTTTTTCGATTTCTTCAGCAATGCCTTCTCTTTCTTCAATCAAAGACAATTCGTAAACGGATTGCGCGTTATCTGTTACAGGACCGTAGCTGTCTACAGCGATAGTAACAGGACCCATTCCTAAGAAACCGAATGCAACCAGACCAAATGCAAATATAGATGAATAAATCATCAAAGCATCAGGAATCATTGTGCTAAAGTAGTATGCTAATCCCATCAAGAATACGATTACCATGCCAATCCAGAAGCCTGAGAAGTTACCTGAAACAATACCGGAAAGAATTGTTAAAGATGCACCGCCTTCACGTGAAGCTGTAACAACTTCTTTTGTGTGAATAGCGTTCGGGCTTGTAAATATTTTTGTAAATTCAGGAATCAAAGCAGCACCCAAAGTACCGCAAGAGATGATACCTGCTAATACTAACCAGAGGTTTCCGCCCAAGCCGCCTAATAACCATTTGCTTACGCCGAATGTCATAACGATTGAAAGGATAGAGGTTAACCAAACAAGGTTAGTTAATGGTTTTTCAAAGTCAACTTTTTCAGCTTTGCCAAAAACAACTTCGGTCAAACCTGTGTTAATCCAATATGCAACAACAGATGTCACAATCATTAAGAATCTCATTGTGAAAATCCATGTCAACAAATGAATTTGATTTTCAGCACCTGCAACGGCCAACAAGATGAATGAAACAAGCGCAACACCTGTTACACCGTAAGTTTCAAAACCGTCAGCTGTAGGTCCGATAGAGTCGCCTGCGTTGTCGCCTGTACAGTCAGCAATAACACCGGGGTTTCTCGGATCATCTTCTTTGATTTTGAATTGAATTTTCATCAAGTCAGAACCGATGTCAGCGATTTTTGTAAAGATACCGCCTGCTACACGAAGAGCTGATGCACCTAAAGATTCACCGATAGCAAATCCGATAAAGCAAGCACCGGCTAATTCTCCGGGAACAAATAATAAAATGATAAGCATCATGATTAACTCAACGCTCACCAGCAATACACCGATACTCATACCGGCTTTTAAAGGAATGTTTAAAACCTTCAAAGGTTTAGCTTCCAAAGAAGCGAAAGCAGTTCTTGCGTTAGCAAGTGTGTTCATTCTGATACCGAACCATGCTACACCGTAAGAACCTAAAATACCGATAACAGACCATAAAAGGATTAAACCAACACCTTTAAAGCCCATGTGCTGCAATCCGCCGAAGTAGAATGCAATACAAGCACCAATCAGTATTTCCAAAGCTAGCAAGAATTTACCCTGTTGGATAAGGTAAGTCTTACAAGTTTCAAAAATTGTGTTTCCGACGTTAGCCATAGCTTCGTGAACTTTGTAATTTTTTACTTTTACAAATTCGATTAAGCCGAAAACTAAGCCTAAAACGGAAATGCCGATACCAACAAGCAGTAAGTTAAAGCTGTTCGGGTCGGCAGAAAGATTTGGTACAACCAAATCGGCTTCCCCTGCGAATGCAGAGTTGGCAGCCAAAAACATAGCAAATGCACTGAGCATTGCTCCTTTTAGCATACCTGACCATTTTTCTAAGTAAGCCATCTTTTTTCTCCCTTGTCCTCTTCCATCAAAAGGACCTTTTCTACACTTAAGCTAATTGTACTATAAATTCGGGTTTTAGCAAGGTGTTTACATTGAAAAAACTATTGCCACAATACTACGTTTTTAAAGTTGCTATTTCTGCTTTCACAAAGTACCTGATCAATTAGTGCTTTTGCAAATTTGATTTTTCCGCCCAGTTCATTTTTTACATCTTCACCAATAAGCTCTTTTAGCTTTAAACACTGGATATCGGTAATGGATTTTTTCAAAAATTCATACTGTGCCGGCAATTGCTCTGTGTTTTGTGCCTCAAACTTTAACAACAGCTTATTAAAATCAAATTCGGAAATACTTATACAAGGCTTAACTCCGTATTCCATTTCTTTCAATCCTGCTTTTAACAATGCTCCGACAAGCAATTTGTTGTGCTGTATATCCTGAAAAGTATCAGTTTTATGGCTGCATAATGCACTAAATATGCTTGATAGAGGAGGTACGTTTTCCGGATAGTTCTTATCCATTTTATAAAAATCTATTGCAGTTAGTGTTTTATCTTTAGCATTATAAATAATATTGGTTGCATCACAATCAAACACCATGTTGTTTTCTTTTGCATGACAGATTTGTTTAAACAACCTGTGGTATGACTCTGATGGCAGTGTTACAATTTCTTTTTTATTTTGATAAGTAAAGCAGTTTTCGCCTTCAATATACCTCATAATTGCAGAGCCGTTTCCTGATTTTGCCACAATGTGATTTATTTTGTCACTTTCAGACAGGCTGAAGTTTAGTGATTTGCCTAAGGTTTCTGCTTTTTTCTTTTTTACGATTCTTACACAGTAGGGGGTGTCAGGGATTCTGTACACATCAGCGCTGCCTCCTGAGCCAATAAAATTGCATTTTTGTAAAGATGAGTTTATTTTGTTTAAAATTTCTTTTTCCGGAAGTTTTAATAAATCGTTAATTTTAAGGCGTCCGCAAAAAGTTACAGTATCCTTATTCAACTGTCGCGTCAATATTGGTGCATAAGTGTTTGCTGCACGTGTTTTTTGCAGGTTTGAAGCTTTTGCATTATTGAAATTTACCGGTTTAATCTGAAACATTGTACAGATACAACAAGCCTGAATATAAAAAATTGCTTAATTTCTTAAAAAACGTTAGTTTTCGTAATGTTTTTAAACTTGGTAATAGCACCTTGGAACAGTAAATCAATAGAGCCAACTGCGCCGTTTCTGTGTTTTGCAATGATAACTTCAGCTTTTCCGCGGTTTTCAGTATCTTCTTTGTTGTAATACTCATCACGATAAATAAACATGATAATATCTGCATCCTGCTCAATTGCACCGGATTCTCTCAAGTCTGACATCATAGGTCTTTTATCGGGACGTGACTCAACCGCACGTGAAAGCTGAGATAACGCAATTACCGGAACATTTAATTCTCTTGCAAGACCTTTCAAGCCCCTTGAAATCCCCGAAATCTGCTGGTTACGGTCTTCTTTGTTTCCGGAACCTTCCATTAATTGGAGATAGTCAATAACAATAAGCCCAAGATCTTTTTCTTCCATAGCCAGACGTCTGCATTTTGCTCTTACTTCCATTACCGTTGCACCCGGACGGTCATCAATGTATAAAGGCGCATCTGCAAAATTGTTCATTGCGGTTGTAAGTTTCTCCCAGTCAGAGGCTTGCATGTTTCCTGTTTTGAGCTTATGGGTGTCAACTTCTGCTTCGGAACAGAGCATACGTTGTACGAGTTGTTCTTTTGACATCTCAAGAGAAAATATTGCAACAGGTTTTTTAGCTTTCAGGGCAACATTTTGAGCAATATTCAATGCAAGAGCTGTTTTACCCATAGACGGACGTGCTGCAAGGATTATCAGGTCGGATTTTTGCAGTCCGGAGGTCATATTGTCAAAATCATAAAATCCTGTTGGCACACCTGTGAGTTCGTCTCTGTGTTCATAACGGTAAGAAATTTGTTCGTAGCTTGTTAAAACAAGGTCTTTAACTGAGACCAAATCTGTTGTTGTTTTTTGTTGTGCAATATTAAAAATAAGCTTTTCCGCATTGTCCAGAGTGTCTTCTGTTGTTGTGTTGTCATATGCCATTTCAACAATTTCAGAGCCTGCGTTAATGAGCTCTCTTTTTATTGCTTTTTCCTGAACAATCTTGGCATAGTATTCTATATTGGCTGTTGTAATAACATTTAGAGCAAGGTCATTAATATATGCACGGCCGCCAACCATATCAAGTTTATCTGTTTCGTTTAATCTTTCTGAAACAGTAACAATATCTATTGCCTGATTTCTTGTAAAAAGCTCTACTATGGCTTCATAGATTACTTTGTTTGCCGGTTTATAGAAACTTTTTGCCGTGAGCATATCAGCTACTTTGTTTAAACATACAGGATTGGTTAAAATTGCACCCAGTATTGCTTCTTCCGCATCCAAATTTTGAGGCGGAATTCTTTGTATTTTTCCCTCTGTTGTTTTCATTAAGCTGTTTGCCACGTATATCAACCTTCCTTTTTAAAACATTATATGTGAATCAAGAATATTATTCATTAAAAATTAAGTTACGTAAATTAATACGGTTAAACAACTTCTAAAAATTGCACATACGGGTGTTAATGCGGGTGATGACACGTGGAATTTTTAAAACAAAAATAAAGTCAAAGGGAGAAAAATATGTTCAAAAAAATAATTATTCCTAATGAAGAAATACAATACAGACAAGATAGTATTGATAACAAATATCTTATCAATGAGGGGAATCGTGCGCTTGGTATTTTTGCTGCAGCTGCGGGTACTGTTGTACCAACACAAATTTCACCTCAGGATGTTTGTTTTTATATTCTCGAAGGCAAAATGGATATAAATACGGATGACAAAACTTTTTGTATGAAACAGGGAGATTTATTGCTCATCCCTAAAACCAGCGCTTTTAATCTCAATTTTATTGAGAATGCAAAGGTTTTAACAGTAAGATTTTAACTAACAAAAAATCATAAATTTTGCCCAGTGCTCAATCAATTTCATTGAAAACGGAAAATGAAAATGCCTGTTAAAATATTTTATTTTTCTATACATAACATTTGTTTTCATCGTATTTTTCCTCACCTGTTGTAATTGCAAATTGGGCAAACAAATCTGTATAAACAAGACAAACATAAAAGCTTACAAACGGAAGAAGCAGTACAAGAATTTGTCCGTTTAATAAGATAAATGAAAGAATCAAATTGCAAACTGCAACAAGAAGACAGTCAAAAACCAAAAGAACATAATTTATTAAATTGTCTTTGATCAGACTATATGCTTTTTTTATGTTAAGAAAAGAGCTTATTCTAAAATCAAGTGAGAAATTTAGTGCAAGCATTACATAAAATGCTGTGTAAATTATATGTACTATGCCGGCAATCATGATAAATGGAATGAGCTCTCTGCCAAATGTCATTGGTGCAAAAAACATAAGCAAAGCAAGTATCATCAAAAATGGTATAGATATGATAAAGCCACCAATGTAGGATTTTAAGCCGACATAAATGTAATAACTGAAATACTTCCAGGAGGGCAAACGGCCATTGTCATGGATAATTCTGTTGTGTACTGTTTTAAAAAAGTATCCGCTTACAGCAAGTCCGGTTGTTAAAAATAAAAGTCCAAAAAGCGTGATAAGGTAATAATTCATCGGGTCAAAAAGGAGTCTTTTTACACCCGGAAAAATAAACACAAAGCTGGGGAAAAACAGAATCAACCCCCCGATAAAAACTTTTGTGATCCATTTGGGATCTTGAGGCACAAAAGCAAACGCCTGCTTAAGACTAATACCCATTAGCACGCTCCTGATAAATAATAAACACACTACCATTGTAACACTTTTTTGTGAAAAATGATAGTGTGTTTTCTAATTTTATTCAAGATTTTATTGCTAAATTAATTTTGTTAAATTAGCCATTTCAATAGCTGCTTTAGCTGCTTCAGAACCTTTGTTACCTGCTTTTGTTCCGGCTCTTTCAATTGCTTGTTCAAGGTTATCGGTTGTTAACACACCGAATATAACAGGCACACCTGTCTCAAGCGATACATGAGCAATACCTTTAGATACTTCTGCCGCAACAAAATCGTAATGTCCTGTTGCGCCTTTAATAACAGCGCCTAATGTAATGATTGCGTCATACTTACCTGTTTTGGCAGCTTTTTTAGCAATTACGGGTATTTCAAATGCACCAGGTGTCCAAATTATGTCGATAGTTTCTTCTTTTATACCATGACGCACCAATTCATCTATAGCTCCGGAAAGCAATTTTGAACCGATAAATTCATTGAATCGTGAAATAATAATGCAGAATTTTTCGTTATTTGTTGTGAGGTTGCCCTGTATAATATTTGCCATTTATTTTCTCCTGTTTTGATATCTTCATTAAATTTTACAATACAAAAGCTCTGTTTAAAAGTAATATTACCGCTTTTTTACATTTTATCCACCCGGCTTCCTGTAGGGTAATACAAATAATTAATCCTTCGTTCAAAAATTATTTTGTAATCGGACATTTATAAGGGGAGAGAATTGATGTCTTATTTGAGAAAGAACTCAAGATTTTTTTACAGTGTTTCTTATTTATTTTTTATTTATGGAATCTTGATTGCTTGCGTTACTCAAATACTGTAGTCAGGAAAAAGCATGCCTGAAAAGCAGCGCTAAATATAATGTTAAGAAACATTAAAACGAATTTTGCTTGATATTATTGAGTTTTAGCTTGTAGTATATATTTTACTAGCAAAAAAAATTGTTTTTGAATTTAATATTATCAGTGCATTATGGTCAATAAAAGAGAAAAGAGGTAAAAATGCCGGTAGAAGGAATTGGTGCATCAAATAGTCTTACAAAAATTGCAGCGGCACAGCCGAAATATCAAAAACAAGCTGCTCCTGCTGTTTCAACTGCTTCAGTAAATACTAACAAAGAGCAGAAAAGCAAAAAAACTCCCATAGTAGTTGCTGCAGTTGCGTTAGCTGCTATAGGTAGCGGCGTATATGTTGCTAAAAGAAAAGGCTGGCTTGGATTTGAAAAAGCAGCTAAAGATGTAAAAGATGCTGCAACACAAATTAAAAAAGAAACAGCTAAAGTAGCAAAAGAAACAGAAAAAGTTGCTGAACAAGCTGGCAGAAAAGTTGCTGATGTCAGAAAACTTGTAGAAGAAAAAACTAATGCTGAAATTAATGAAGCAAAAAGAGTTCTCGCTGAAAATACTAAAGATGGTTTTGTTGATCTTAATATGATTGATAAGGCTGCAGGTATTAAATCAGCTACAAAAGGCGATGTTGATTCCTTCCACAAAGCTGCAACATGGCAGGAAGTAGCTTACAAAGCTGCATACTCAAAAGCCCCGGCTGAAGAAGGCAAAAATATCTTAGACAAAGTATATAATAGAATTGCTAATGAAAATAACAGCCTTGCAAAAATGTATGCACAAATGCCTAAAGAAGAGGCTGCCGTAAGATTGGAAGTATTCGGTAAAGACTTATTGGCGGTAAATCCTGAACAAAAAGGTATGAATTTAGAAACATTTGTTAAAAATATGATAGAAGAAGTGATTCCAAAAGCTGCTGAAGAATTAAAAGCAGGTAATAAGTAATCATAACTTGTTAGTTAAAAAAGAGGTATTTATATACCTCTTTTTTTATATCTTTTTATCATTAAAGTATTCTTTTGCTATTTGTTCATCTTTTACAATTTGGGATTTTAATTCGGGTAAAGAAGCAAATTTTATCTCGTCTCTTATTTTTTTGATAAATGAAACCTTGATATCTTTGTCATATATATTTCCGTTAAAATCCAGCAGATGTGCTTCTAATAGCAGATTGAGCTGTGTATCTATTGTCGGTCTTTTTCCAAGATTAGCAATTGCTTTGTGTTTTTGTCCATCAATATTGACAATAGCAGCATAAACACCTCTGGATGCTTTTATTATCTCTTTAGGATATTTGATATTAGCTGTTGGAAAAGATATTGTTCTGCCAATTCTGTTACCCGTTATAACTCTGCCTTTTATGTAAAAGTACTCGCCAAGCAGGTCAGGAATATTTTCCATATCACCTTCTGTAATCATTTGCCGTATTTTAGAGCTGCTGATTAAGGTATTGTTAAAGGTAATCGGCGGTATTTCAAAAAACTTGTATCCGAATTCTTGTTGATAAGCTCTTAAGAATGCGGCATCACCCTGTTTGTTTGCGCCAAAATAGTGATTAAACCCTGTTGTTATATATCTGGGTTTTAAATTTTTTATTAAAAAATCTTTTAAATAATCAATAGCCAGAGCATCAGCAATATCTTCATCAAAATCCAGAACATATGCAAAATCTATGCCCTGTTTTTCTATCAAAGCGAGTCTGTCTTCCAGAGAAATTATGTATTGAGGGGTTCTGTTTTGAAGATAACAAAGCGGATGCTCACGAAAAGTTATCGCTGCTGATTTTAAGCCATTCTGGCGTGCCAGGTTTACTGCATTTTTTAAAACAACTTTATGGCCTTGATGCACCCCGTCAAAAAAGCCGAGGCATATAGATAAATCAGGATTCTCATTTAGTTGATTAAAAATTTGCATGCTTATATCTTATGAAATACCTGTAAGTTTTTCAATAAATTTATATTTCTATACAACGGCAATATATATTATTTATTACTAAATTTGTAATATTCGTTAACAAATAAACCCATGTATTTGCAAATTCATCAAATAAGTGTTATAATAATAATGTTATTAATGTTTCGGCTAGTGTAAAAACCTTACGAGGGTTGGGATGTAAGTAAACCGTTATACGGTAAAGTTACAAAACCCCTCGTTTTTTTTGCTCTCATGTTCTGTTAAACTTTTTTTGTTAATTATTTTGATAGCATACTTGCTAACTCACAAAAAAATTTTTATAATATTATTTGAAAGGTTATTAATTTAAGTATCTCTTATTCTAACAAAGAGGTACTTTTTTTATTTTGTAAAAAGGATTTAC
Organism: Clostridium sp. K4410.MGS-306; assembly: GCA_000980375.1. Lineage (GTDB taxonomy): Bacteria > Cyanobacteriota > Vampirovibrionia > Gastranaerophilales > Gastranaerophilaceae > Limenecus > Limenecus avicola. The sequence goes on from LARD01000005.1 coordinate 71,711, forward strand.
AAAACTCGTTGTTTCTTTCATAATAGGAAAATGCGCCATATATTCGTATTAATTTCAGCACTAATTTGCAGCGTAGTATTTGCGGGTTCTGCTTTTGCCCAGCAGACAATAATTACCATGCCTTCATCTGACGTACTGCCCGGCGGCGAAGTTATTTTAAAGCAGTCTAACAGGTTCAGCCCATTTGGCGACAAATTTGTATCTCTTACTCCTCAGGCAATAATAGGTACAGGAAGAGGCACTGAATTTTCTCTTGGGGTTGGCACAAATATAGATGATGCCACATCAGTTAAACTTAATCTTGCTGCCAAAAAAGTGTTTAGAATCAAACGTTCTGCAAGGTTTACTATTGGAGGCACGCTCTCTCCTTCTTTGACTGAGGGGAAAAATCCGGACAGCATGATCTATGCTCATGGTTCTTATCTATGCAAAAAAACAAAAACAACAATCACCGCCGGAGGCTTTGTTGGCGGAAAAGGCCAAATGCCCTCTTTAACCGGCGTTATGATGGGGATTGACCAGACAATTATCCCTAACAAACTGCGTATTGTTGCAGATTATGTATCAAGAGATGAATCCTGGGGTTCTTTTGCAGCAGGCCTCAAAATCAGGCCAGAGCCTACAACTTCTATCACTACAGCAGTTATTATACCAAATAATGATGAAGACAGAGTTGCATTTTCTGTATCTTTGTCTAAATATGTAGGTAAAGTATTTTCCGAACCGGTTAAAAAAGAACAGGACAGAAAGGATACTTTATGATTATCAAAAAATTATTTGTTTCTGCTTTTATTGTCTCTTTATCTTGTGTTACATACAGTGCAATTGCTGATTCTGAAGGTGATTTTGTATTTAATATGCTCACAAAAGATTATCAGGGTACCTATCTTGAAAAAAGATCTTTTGAAGGTTTGAATCTTGAAGGATACAACTTTGCCAAAGCAAAATTGGACAGAACAAACTTTAAAAATGCTAATCTTAAAAATGCTAATTTTAAAGGCGCTGATATAGAAAATGCAACTTTTGAAGGTGCTAATCTGGAAGGTGCCAATTTTGAAAATGCAGACTTGGAAGAAACTTCGCTTTTAAATGCAAACATAAAAAATGTTAATTTTAAAAACACAGAGCTAGAATACGCAATATGGGTGGATGGTAAAGTTTGCGGTGCAGGTTCTGTAGGTTCTTGCTGGTAAAATCTATTTTAATTTGTTGTATGTGTCTGTAATGTATTGTGGCAAGCGTCTGTACATTTTATTTGTGTTTGTATTAAGAGCAACACAGGTGACTGTTGCTACAATATTAACCAATCCTGTATCTTTATTTTTTAAAGTCTGGTTAAACACAATAGCACTAGGTCTTAGCTCTTGTATTTTTGTTTCCAGAATAAGATTTTCATCCAATTTTGCTGATATTTTGTATTTTATGTTGAGTTCTACAACAGGAAGTAGACAGCCGTCTTCTTGCATTTGTTTTAAATCAAGTTTTAGGACTTTGTTTGAATATTCAATTCTTCCGGCTTCAAGCCATCTTAAATAAGCTCCATGCCAGACAACACCGTATGCATCAGTGTCTGCGTAATAAACTCTAATTTCGTCAGTATGTATCATATGCGCCCCGATATTGTTATGAATCAAAAAGCCCTTGAATTTTATCAGTAATTTCTTGAGGGTCTAATTCATTAGTTACGTTGTTCAAGTCCATTGCTATTTGATAAAGCTTTGCTGCTTCTACTTTGTCTCCCTTAATAGCAACTGAACGTCCCAAATTGTAATGCGCCAGTGCGTAATTAGGATTGTATTTTATAGCTTTTTCAAAAAGTTCTATTGCATTTTGTACTCTACCCAAATCATCAAGATAAATTACACCAAGATTGTTGTATGCAATATCATATGTAGGATCGTATTTTATAGACAATTCGTATTCTTTTATTGCTTCATCTATATCACCTTTGCCCCAGTGTAAAAAGCCTAAGTTACAGTGAATTTTTGCATTTGTTGGATCAAGCTCAAGTGCTCTTCTGTATACAGTTAGCGCGTTGTTGTATTCCTGCTTGTCATAAAACGCACTGCCCATATTAATGAAAATATCAATATCTGTAGGTGTTAACAGATATGCACTCTGGTATGCACTGATTGCTGCATCTGTATTTTTTTCAGACTCTTGAAATACATAACCGAGTGTCTGTGCAATAACACTTGTCCACTCCGGTCTGGGGTTGAGAGTGATTGCGTTTTGATAATATGAAATTGCTTCTTTTGCTTCTCCTTTCAGATAAAGGATATTAGCAAGGTTGCTATGGTATTCTGCAGCATTAGGCTGGATTTCAATTAATTTTTGGTATGCGTCTACAGCACTGTCCAGGTCTCCAAGTTCTTCATATACAGAACACAATGAACGGTATGCTGTGATATTTAGGCTATCGAGTATAATTGCCATTTTATATTCCAAAATAGCATCTTCATATCTTCCCATTGCTCTGTATATGTCGCCCAGCAGGCAATATAGGAGGATAAAACCCGGTGCTTTTTCAAGAGCTTCTCTGTATAAATCTACTGCTTCATCAATTCCGTTTCTAGCAACCATTATCCAGCCTTTTATCAACATAGGCATAAATTGCAGATATGAAATAACTTTTGAAACACTTTTTAATGCATTTTTGTCAAATGGCAGAGTCAAAACCGAAAGCAAAAATTCTTTTTGTCTTAGCATCGAGATTTTAAAACTCTTAACTGACATAACGCGATAAAGGTTGTAACGTAAAAAATGAGCCCTTGATGATGAAAAAGGTTTTATTTTTATTGCTTTTTGTGCAAAATCCATTGCATCAGGGAAATGAGCCTTTTTTGTGTGACAGCATGCCAGCATGTAGTATGCCTGGGCATTTTTAGGATTTTTTTCTACAGCAAGATTAAAATAGTTTATGGCTCTGTCAATTTCGTTTTTGTAATAAAACGCCATACCTATTTTGAAGTATATTTCAGCAGAATCAATATAAGACTCCAAAGCCCTTTGATATTCTGTTATTGCCTCATCGATATATTGACGGGCCTGATGTATATCAAGGTGCCATTCAAGGTATAAGTCTCCGAGTTTAACATGCAGTTGTGCATTTGTAGGGTCATTAGCAAGCTCTATTTGACACTTTTCAATGGCTCTTTGCAAACTACTGTTTGTTTTAAACTCTTTTTTTGATGATTTATTTCTATGCTGTAAAATTCTAAACATGTTTATTTATATACTTCACTCTATTTTAATATTAAAATACATATCGTTTTTTTGCAAACGCGAAATAATAACGTTATCAGCTGTTTTTTATTTGCTCAAATTCAATCATTCTGCATTTTTGAATAATTTTTTCTCTGTCTTTTTCCTCTATTTGCGCAAACTCCATCACGTATTCATTTGTTTTATAAAAATTCTTTTTAAGTATGTGGCCTTCAACCTTTATCATCGGTTCAAAATTATTAAGTCTCAATTGCGCTTTGAAATGTTGCTCCGAGGCAAGGAGTTTGTCTGTTAAAAACCTGACGCCTCCGCCTGAAATATCAACAGTTTGTGTTTTGATATTTCCTGATTCTCTTTCCAGAAAAAAGTCTGTGATATAAGGCATTCTTACATACTTTCTTCGTTGTATTACCTGGTGTTTTTCCGAAAACTCTATAACCAGCTTGCCGTCAAAAACAGAGTCAAAAACAATTGAATCAAAAATCATGATACCTGTGAAACTATACAAAAATGCTTTTATTTCCGTACCTTCACTCAAATATGGCGCAAATTCGTTTTTGGATTCAGGAAAAGAGAGCGTGAGTCTGTCAGAATCAGGTTCTAAAATATAGCAGTCTATGATAGTTTTTCTGCTGCCTGTTTCAACCTCAACCTGTACTTTTTGTCCTCTTTTTATTGGACTTGATGCCATTTTAAACCTCTTTCAAATATTCTTCGGGAGCAAGTATTGTCAAGACAAAAGGATCTTTAATACACTCGTTTGCCACTCTTTGAATATCTTGCACTGATACTTGTTTTACAAGCTCAATAAGTTTTTCTTCAAAGTTTGCACCCAGCCCTTTGTCTTCGTAAAATGCCATAAGACTGGACTGCTGCAGATTTGTTTCTGTAAAAAACTGGCGTTTTCCTATCAGATTATTCTTTGCATTTTCCAATTCTTCCTGTGTTACAGGTATATTTTTAATTTTATCAAGCTCAACTTTAAAACCTTCAAGACAAGTCTTTATGTTTTTGGGCTCTGTTGCTATGTATACGTTAAACAAAGCTGCTTTGTCATAAATTTCATAGCTGCTTCTAACTACATATGCAAGACCTTTTTTGTCTCTTAATTCTAAAAATAGTCTTGAAGAAAGCCCGCTGGAGCCAAGCATCGTATTCATTACCATAATAGAAGCGTAATCTTTACTGTAAATGGTTGGTACGTGCCATCCTTGTATTATTTGTGCCTGTGAGGCATCATTTTTAACAATTTTTACAACAGAATTTTCTTTCAATTGAGGGACAGGTATTTTTGATTGAGCATCAGGGTTGTTTTTTAAATCGCTAAAGTGTTTTTTTAGCATTTCTTCCAAATTATCTTTTTCAAAATCACCTGCAATGCTTATAATTTTTGACGAGTTTTCCAAAAGATTTTTATACGCGCATTCCACATCTGACTTTGTTAATTCATCAATGTCTTCAAGAATTTTTGTATAAGTATGTCCGTAGGGGTGGTTTTTGTATATGTTTTTGTAGAACCCGTCAAGAGCTTTGGATTTTGGGTCATCAAGCTCTGCTTGAATTTCGCCTTTGAGTTTTATTACTTCTTTATCAAATTCTTCTAATGTGGAATTTTTGATAATATCTGCCAAAATTTCAAGCCCCTTTTCAAAATCTTCGTTAAGGCATTGAAGTTTAAAACGCAAAAAATCCTGTTTCATTTCGCTGTAGCAGTCAATTGCGTTTTCGTCCAGTTCTTGGGCCAGCTGTGCTGCAGAACGTTTTTTTGTGCCCTGTAAAAAAAGTCTGTTTAAGATTGTGTATAGCCCTGCTTTTTTTTCAGGCTCTTCTATTTTGAAATAAAAACACATTGCATGACGCGGTGTATTTTTGTTTTCTTTGAGAACTACAGGTATTGTGTTATCCAAAATTATCTTATTCATTTTATATCCTTTATTTTATTCGGGTAAAAGCACTGTTGTTACTGAATTTTGAAGCTGCAGATATTTTTGTGCTGTTTTATTCGCTTCTTCAAGAGTATAATTCTCCAAATCATTTAAATAGCTTTCTGCAAGGTCAAGATCATCACACACTGTCATGTAATAACCGATAGTTTCTGCTATTTCTGATACCGTTTCAGCACTTTCAGCAAATCTCACTTTCAGTTTCTTTTTTGCTTTTTCAAACTCTTTTTGTGTCATATCTTTATTTAAGATTTTTTGTATCTCGTCTTTTATCAGTTTCAAGGCTTCCTCTTTTTTATCCGCTTTAAAGTTTGCCTGTACAAAGAAATTTCCACCGTCTTTGAAGCTGTAATAGTCAGTTGCCACAACGTTAAATATAGGTTCTTTTGCCTGTTCAATCAGGTTTTGATACAGGCGGGAACTTTGTCCTTCTCCCAGCACTATATTTATAATTTCAAGCCCGATATTGTCTTTTACTTCTCTAGCAACCGGTCCCAGCCAGCCTGTGATCGAAAAACCGGTGTTTATTTTGCCTTTTAGCTCAATATATTTTTCTTCTGTTACCGGTGTGTCCAGAACTTGCTTTGGATTGTTGTAGTTTTCTCTGCCTTTAAAATCAAACTCTTTACAAACTTTTTCCAGCACTTCTTCATGATTAAAATCACCTGCAACAATAGTAGTTATATTATTTGGTGTGTAGTGTGTTCTGTAATATTCCAGAATAGTTTCTCTCGGAATTGATGCAATTGTTTGCGGGAAACCTATAACATCCCTTTTGTAGGGGTGGTTTGTATACATATTTTTGTTTGTAGAGTTATAAATTTTTGTCCAGGGTTGGTCTTGCCTCATTCTGATTTCTTCTATAACAACGTGACGTTCCCTTTTTTGTGGCACACTGTCATCACCCAGGTTAAATGCAACGCCTATTTCTTCTTCAGGGATAACAGGGTCCAGCATCATGTCGGCATGAAGCTCAATAGCCAGCTTAAAATACTCTCCATCAGGCCCTTGCGGCAATGTTACATAATAAAATGTGTAATCCTTCCAGGTAGCTGCATTTACTATAGCGCCTTTTGATTCAAGCGTTTTGTCAAAATAGCCGGCCTTGTGTTTGTGTGTACCTTTAAACATAAGATGTTCCAAAAAGTGAGATATGCCGTTGTTTTCATCATTCTCATTGATGGAACCTGTTTTAACCCAGCTGGAGATATTTACAAGCCCGCCTTCTTTATGAGCAAGCACAATTTTGTGGCCGTTTTGTCTTTCGTATATTTCCACGGGTTTTGTTAAATAAGGGTACTGTATTTCTTTTTTTATAATATTTTCCACCTGATTACCTCTGTAATTATAATTCTACCAGACTATTGTATCAGATAATCCCGTGTTTTACACGTATATACGGTGTAGATTAGCTATTTAATATTCCAAAAATCAGGATGAAGCATTGCCAGAAAAGGTATAAGCTCTAACCTGCCGATAAGCATGTTAAATATACATATTATCTTTGAAAAGGGATGCAAAACATCAAAACTGCCCATTGGACCCAGTGCACCGAATGCCGGACCAACGTTGCCCAGAGTGGTAATACTTCCTGTTACGCCAAGCAGAGTATTATTTTCCAGTATTGCAATAAAAAATGCACTTATTCCAAATATGAGAAAGTAGAAGAATATAAACGCAATGATTTGTTGTATAACTTCAACAGGGACAATCGTTTTGTTTATTTTTATGGGATAAACTGCGTTGGGATGGAGTATTTTGGCCAGCTCTCTTCTCAAATATTTAAAAAGAAACAGCCATCTGACAACTTTCATACCTCCACCTGCAGAACCTGCACAAGCACCTATAAAAAACAGGCAGAATAACAACAATTCAGCACTTAAATGCCATTGTTGGAAATCAACAGAAGCAAAGCCTGCGGTTATGATAATACTTGTTGTTTGAAAAAATCCTGAAGTTATTGCTTCAAAAATGTTGTAAGTATTATTTAAGTATAAAGCACCGGCAATAAGCAATGAAAAGACAAAAATAATTCCTGTGTAAGTTCTAAATTCTTCATCCTGAAATAATAATGATGGTTTTTTGTTCAAATAAACTTTGTAAATTAAAGCAAAGTTTACACCGGCTATAAACATAAAAAATATCATTATCCAGTTAATAAGATTTGAGCCGTAACCCATTATACTCAAAGGGTTGGGCGATAAGCCACCGCCGGCAAGTGTGGAAAACGAATTACAAAATGCATCAAACAAAGGCATTCCAGCAAGCCTTAACAGAATAATTTCCATTAATGTTACAAGAAGGTAAATTGTCCATACAGCACTGGCTGTATGCCTTATTCTGGGGGTGATTTTATCTTCTGTTGGTCCAGGCGCTTCGGCAAAAAACATTTGACGGCCTGCTACGGCAAATTGCGGCAAGATGGCAATAAACAATACGATAATACCCATACCTCCAAGCCATTGGCTCATCGAACGCCAGAAAAACATAGCTTTGGGGTAATCAAAGGAGGTTAAAATAGTTGCTCCTGTTGTTGTTATGCCTGATACTGACTCAAAAAGCGAATTTAGCGGACTGAGTCCAAAGTAAATATAAGGAAGCATTCCTATAATGCTGAAGCTTAACCAGGATAAGGTTACAACACATAGCGCCTCTGATTTTTTAATATCGTTTAGGCTCTCAAATGTGTCTGACTTTTTTGTAAAAAGAAAACTCAAAACAAAACTGAGCAAAGAAGCTCCAACAAAGGGGATAATCGAGTGCCAGTCTTTGTAATAAACGGCTACTGCAGCCGGAGCAAGAATTACCAGTGCAATACACCTTAAAACGAGAGCTAGTGATGTAAAGATGTAGGTGAGACGCATTATTGACCCCTAAAAAAATCTATAATTTTTTGTGAATCTTCTTCTCTGGTAAAGATAAGCAAAGAGTCACCCGCAAGAAGTTTTGTAATCCCTTTAGGTATTATCACGCTGTGTCCTCTTTGAATAATAGCAATAATAGCTCTTTGCGGTAATTTTAAATCCATTAAGGCAGTTTCTTTAAAATCTTGAGGAATAATAGCTTCGATAATACGGCCCTGGCCTCTTTCTACTGTGGCAAGTATTTCCACATCAGTTTCTATCAAATTATTTCTTATTTCATTTATAGAAGCTTCTTTGGGTGATATTGCAACATCTATACCAACTTTTTCAAAAAGGCTTATGTTTGCGGATTTAGAAACCCTGGTGATTACTTTTTTTGCGCCCATTTGTTTTGTAAGAAGCGAGCAGAGAAGATTTTTTTCATCATTATTGGTTACGCTGATTACAACATCGCTTTCACCAAAGTCTTCCTGCTGCAAAAGTTCCATATTAGTGCCATCACCATATAGAACAAGAGTGTTTTTTAACACTTCTGTGAGGTATTCACATCTTTTATAATCTTTTTCAATGATTTTTGTTTTTATATTTATTTTTTCAAGATTTTGCGCAAGCATAAGCCCTACGCTGCCGCCGCCAATGATTGCAGCTGTTTTGACCTTTGTTTTGCTCTGGAAAATTTCTCTGGCAAGAATATCCAAAGATGTTGATGAACCCATGAAGATAACTTTATCGTTTAGTTTAAAATCTGTTTCCCCGTCAGGTATAAAGAGAGTTTCGTCTCTGGTTATTGCAACAACAAGGGTTTCTGGGGTAAATCTGCAGTCTTTGATTTTTTTGTTTAAAATCAAAGAATCTTCTTTTATTCTATATTCAAGAAGTCTTGCTTTACCGCTGGCAAAGTTTTCCACATCAACAGCTTCAGGAACAGTGATAATTCTGAAAATTTCTTGTGTAAGCAGTTCTTCCGGCCATATAACAAAATCAATCATCTCATACTGGGTATTTTTAACCAGCTTTAATGATTCAATATATTCGGGTTTGCTTACAAAACATACGGTTTTTGCTCTGCTCAATCTGCTGACAGTAAGGCAGGAGACAATATTTGCTTCATCAAAGTTTGTACAGGCAATAAAAATATCAGCGTCTTCTATATTTGCTGCTTTTAATGTATTAATATTTGAGCCGTTGCCGGCAATAAAGCTTATATCAAGCTTGTTTAGAGCGTCGGTTCTGTTTTCTTCGCTGTCAATGATAGTTATATCATGATCTTCAAAGAATTCTGTTGCTATAAGATAGCCTATTTCACTTGCGCCAAATACTACTATTTTCATAATTTTATATCGTTTTAACCTGTATTTTTGTTTCATTATAATACATAATTTTAATTGGCAAAATATATTTTTGTTTTACAATATACATAAGAATATACAGGGGAGAGAATAAATTGGATTTTACAACATTAACTATAGATTTTTTAAAGCAATTAAGTAATATATTTGGCAGTTACGGACTTGGTATTATTGCGCTTACCGTTATCATCAGGCTCGCAATGTGGCCTTTAAATGTGTCACAGCAGCGTTCAATGAAAACAATGCAGCAGCTTCAACCTAAAATGAAAGCTATCCAGGACCGTTATAAAAATAACCCGCAGGTTATGCAGCAAAAAATGATGGAATTCTACAAAGAGCATAAATTCAACCCCATGGCTGGTTGTTTACCTTTGTTAATTCAAATGCCTATTTTTATCTTGCTTTATTCTTCTTTGATGAGTCCTCAGTTTATTTCTATGGCCGGACAATCTAAGTTTTTATTTATTAACAGGCTGGATGCTACTTTAAAAGGCAATGCAGGAATTTCCAATGACGGAAAGTTTTCTGTAGGTCCAAGAGATACTTTCTCTTTGAATAAGAATATTAAAGTCTATATTGGTGATAAAGAGCTTGAAAATGCAAAACTTTCTAATCCCAGAAATGCAGTAAAAGTTCAGGGTGATATCACACCCGGGGAACCTGTTGATTTAAAAATCAGCCTCGATGATTTTGATCTGAAATTCAGCCAGCTTGCTCAAATTACGAGTGCACAGGCAACAGTAACTGACAACAACACAAGAGAAATAGAAAAAGTTACTTTCACAAAACAGGGTGATAACCTTGTTGCATCAGTACCAACAGTTGGTGCAAAATCTGCTTTCAACTATGATGTATTGCTTCTTGTTGTCATCTTTGGTGCTTCTATGTTCCTTACACAAAAAATTATGATGGCAGCAAACAAAATGCAGCAGGCTGACCCTGCTCAAGAAGCAATGCAAAAAACACTTGGCACAATGATGCCTGTTATGTTGACAGCAACGTTCCTGTTTATTCCTATTCCGGCAGGCGTGTTGCTATATTTGATAACAAGCAACGTCATTCAGGTTGCTCAGACTCTTATTATCAACAAACAAATTGATATGGAACAGGAGTCTAAAAAGAACAAAAAAACTGTTATTGATGAACCTTTACCTGAGACTAAAAAGGTAGAAGCAAAGGAAATTAAAAATACGGAGTCTGAAAAATAATGATTGAAAGAGCACAAAAAGCACTTGATATTTTGTTAGAAGGAAATGAGCGTTTTACAAAGGGTGAATCAACAGTTTCCAACAGATGTGTTGAAACGCTAAAGGCTCATAAAGACGGACAGTCACCGATAGCTTGTATTGTTACCTGTTCTGATTCGAGGGTAATACCTGAAATGATTTTTGACAAAGGTTTTGGAGAGCTTTTTGTTGTTCGTTGCGCAGGCGCTGTGATTGGTGAAAACATTTTGGAAAGTGTTGAGTACGCTGTTGATCACCTTAAAGTACCTCTTGTAATGGTATTGAGCCATGATGATTGCGGTGTTATGAAAGCGGCTAAAGCAATGTACCCAAAAGAACCTGACCATTTGCAGCTGTTGATTCGCTCTGTTTACGAGATTATTGATTCAGAAACAGAATGCTATAATGAGCTGGCAAGAGATTATACCCTTACAAAGAAAAGAAAACTGCTGAAACGTTCAGCTATTTTAAGACAGGCTCATTCTGAAGGTAAATTTGAAATAGTCAGGGGCTATTTAAGTTTTGAAGACGGCAAGGTTTCAATTCTTAATTAATCATTTTTCTTGAATACTTTTGCTATTGTCAGACCCAGCAAAAACATGTATAAAAGGTCGTTATGGCCTTTGCGTCTTTCTATTTCATTCAACATAAAATAATTGTCAGTCATCGATTGGTATTTTTTTACATTTTCTCTATTGATGATTTTTGATTTGCCGTTTTGTTCAACGACCAAGGAGCCGTTGTTTAGTCTTTTAAGGTTGATTGTATCTTGTTTTTCAGAACCTTGTTTTTTTAGTTCAATTTTTATTTCTTTGGCAGCTTTTTCTGTCAAATCTGCTTTGTATTCATATATTGCTGTTTGTGCAGTATCTTTTTTATTTCTGATAATCAACTTGCCAAACATTGTGTTTTTATCAGGGTTTATTTCAAGGCCTATTATGTTATCATCTGTAGAAAAAGCCATTCCTTTTGTCTTTTCATCTATATCGAAAAATTCAGCCATATCAGTCTCTGCAAATTGTCTCAATGGATGGTGGGCAGCTGATAGTCCTTTTACTTTTGTAAATTCATCAGTTAAATCCAAACATCTTTCAAAGTTTTCCTGTTGTTTTTGCAAAAGCAAATTCATTTGTTTGGTTTCTTCGTCAATGCCTGTTATTTTTTCTACAAAATTTATTGCAGGTGTGCTTGTTGCAAGCGCATAGCCTACTAGTGCCCAATATACTGAATTTGGCATGCAACCCTGGTTTTGATTATTTGGCTGTTTTGCAGGCATGTTGCTTATTTGTTTATTAGCTGTTCCTGATTTGAAAGATTGTATTTTAATGTTTCTGTGCGATATCTGTGTAATTTTCATTGCTTTTCCTAAACTATTAATTTATCAGCATACAATCTCCGTAGCTGTAAAATTTATACTGTTCTTTAATTGCTTCTTTATATGCTTTAAATACAAAATCTTTGCCTGCAAATGCCGATGTAAGCATAATGAGGGTGGATTTTGGCAAATGAAAGTTTGTAATCAGCCTGTCTACAACACGATATTTAAAACCCGGATAAATAAAAAGCGTTGAGTCATCAATTACTTCAAGTATCTCATCGTATTTTTGCATACAGGTTTCAAGCGTGCGCACTGTAGTAGTTCCTACGGCAGTGATTCTTTTGCCCTGTTTTTTTGCATCATTGATGATTTTTGCAGTTGATGCTGAAATCTCAAATTGTTCTGAATCCATTTTGTGTTCAAGAATGTTATCAACTTTAACCGGACGAAATGTCCCAAGGCCAACATTTAGTGTTACATAACAAATTTGTACACCTTTTTCTTCCAGCTTTTTTAGAATCTCTTGAGTAAAGTGCAATCCTGCTGTAGGTGCAGCCACAGAGCCTTCAATTTGTGCATAAACTGTCTGATATCTGTCATAGTCTAAATTTTTAAGCTGTTCATCCGTCATTGTTCTTTCAATGTATGGCGGAAGCGGAATATTGCCGACTTTGTCCAGTATTTCATAAAAATTTCCGTCATAGTGCAGCTCAACAAGCCATTTACCTTCATTTTTACGGGTAAGCACTTTTACATATAAATCAGGAGAAATTTCAATAATAGATTCTTCCTTAACTCTCTTTGACGGGTTAATAAGCACTTCCCAGGTTTTGTCTCCGATTTGTTTGAGCAAAAACACTTCGATATGTGCACCGGTGTTTTTTCTGCCAAAAAGCCTTGCCGGAATGACTTTTGTGTTATTTAAAACAAGCACATCATTTTCGTCAAAGTAATCTGTTATATCATAAAAATGTTTGTGCTCTATGCTTTGCCTATTCCTGTCAAGCACCATCATACGACAATTTTCGCGTTTTTGTGACGGTGTTTGTGCTATCAGTTCTTTCGGCAGTTCATAATCATATTCTGATATTGAAATAATGTTTGATGAAATTTTTTGTTTCGTGTCCATTTATTTGTGCTTTCTAAAATAAGCCCATTTCTATTACTTTTTCAGCTATTCTGACTGTGTTTAAGGCTGCTCCGATTCTTATGTTGTCTGCAACGCACCACAAATCAATCGCATTATCAAATGCAATGTTTTTGCGGATTCTTCCCACATAAACAGGGTTTTCACCCGCTGCATCAACTGGTGTCGGGTAGATATAGTTTTCGGTATCATCCATAACTTCAACACCCCATGCATTTTCTAGCAATTCTCTTGCTTTTTCGGGGGTAATTTCTTTTTCAAATTCGATAGTTACAGCTTCAGAGTGTCCGTGGAAAACAGGTACTCTTACTGCAGTACAAGAAATAGGCACATCTTCTGAAAGATGCAGAATTTTTCTTGTCTCGTTTGTAACTTTCATTTCTTCTTTTGTATAGCCGTTTTCGCAGAAGACATCAATCTGCGGAATTACGTTATATGCAATTGGTTTTTTGAATTTAACGTTTTCAAACTCTTTGCCTTCGTTTACTGCAACAGTATTTTCTTTAAGCTCGTTAATAGCAGCGATACCTGCACCTGATACAGCCTGATAAGTGCTTACAATCATTCGTTTTATTTTTGCATAGTCGTGCAGCGGTTTTAATACAAGCATTAGCTGTGATGTTGAGCAGTTGGGGTTGGGAATTATTCCTTTGTGGTTTTTAAGGTCATTGTCATTAACACCTACGATAACAAGCGGACAATCTTTGTCCATTCTGTAGGCACTTGAGTTGTCTATGAATACACAGCCCCTTTTTACAGCTTCCGGTGCCAGTTTTAATGATGTTGATCCGCCGGCTGAAGCAAGAACAATATTTACACCCTCAAAGCTTTCAGGTGTTGCTTCAATGATAGTATGTTCTTCCCCTTTAAATTCTATTTTTTTTCCGGCACTTTTTGCACTGGCCAAAAATTTGATTTCATTATAAGGAACATTATTTTCAACGAGAATTTTTAAAATTTCTCTGCCTACTACACCTGTTGCTCCTAAAACTGCGATATTGGGTTTTCTCATTCTGTTTTCCACCTGTCCGACTGTATTCTTAATCACTCTACAATTATAGTATAAAATTATTTTATTTTTTGTATCAGTTTATAAAAAGAATTCTCTACATCTTTTAGTTTTAATTTAAAACTATTTTCGCTCACCTTTGGCATGATTATAAATGACATATAGTTATTGAGTTTATCCAGCTTTTTTTCTTTTATTGCCAGCCTTACACATTCTCTCATCAGCCTTTTGATTCTGTTTCTTTTAACTGCTCTTTTGTTGTATTTTTTGCTGACAACAAAACCGAATCTTGTCGGCAGAGAGGAATCTTTTTTACTTTTTCCGCAGTAAATTGTAATTACAGAATCCGAAACTATTTTGTGGTTTCGGTAAGTTGCGTCAAAAGCCTTTTTGTTTTTAAGTCTGTATTGTCCTGGAAGCATAATTTTTTTTCAATAAACTTAAAACAGGCCTGCAATGCTTTGGTGTGCGGCAGACCTGTTATTAAACCTTTTGTCAGTTAATTAAACTAAGCTCTTTTTTTAGCTTGAATAGCCAATCTGTGACGGCCTTTAGCTCTTCTTCTGTTTAAAACTGTTCTTCCGCCGGGAGTAGCCATTCTGGCTCTGAATCCGCTGACGTTTTGTCTTTTTCTTTTTGTTCCTTCTAATGTACGTCTCATTTTATTGCTCCTTGAATTAAATTTTTTGCGTTATATCATGATAAAAAAGACATAGACGATTGTCAAATGCGGATAGTACACGAATTAATAAAGGTTTACACATATGGATAAAACAATTGCTTTCATCGGTGCAGGTAAAATGGCTACTGCAATAATAAAAGGGCTTCTTGGCTCGGGTTTGTTTGATAAAAATCATATTATTGCGTCTGAACCAAATAAAGATTATGCCCACAAAATTGAACAAGAACTCGGTATAAAAATGGTGCACAACAACCGTGAAGCTGCAGCACAGGCGGATATTATTCTGCTGGCTGTAAAACCGTTTGTTGTAAAAGATGTGTTAACAGAAATCGAAGACAGAATTGATGACTCAAAACTTATAATAACAATTGCAGCGGGTATCTCCACAAACAGGGTGGAAGAAATCCTTGAAAAAACAGCACGGGTGGTCAAGGTTATGCCAAATACCCCGGCACTTCTGGGTGAAGGTATGAGCGCTGTATGCAAAGGTTTGCACGCATCCGATGATGATTTTGAATGTGTAAAAGAAATTTTTTCAAAAGTAGGAAAAGTTATCAGTGCCAAAGAAGATGATATTGACGCTATTACCGGTGTAAGCGGCTCAGGCCCTGCTTTTTATTACTATATTATTGACCAAATAGCAAAAGCCGGTGAAAAACTGGGACTCGATTACAAAACAGCACTTACTCTGTCTGCACAAACAGCCCTTGGGGCGGCAAGAATGGTTCTTGAAACAGGTGTTGAACCGCAACAACTGATTGCAAACGTAACAACTCCCGGAGGAACAACAGCAGAAGGTAATAAAGTACTACAAGAAAGCAATATAGCTGAAATTTTATTTGAAACTGTTGATAAAACAGCACAAAAGTCTGAACTTATGGGTAAGCAATTATAGCAGTTTCGGCGATTAAAAATCAGCTTTCTTATTTTATCCTCAAAACAAGTTTCCGTGTATTCGGCGGCTTGTTTTTTCATTAAAAGATAAAAAGAAAGGTAAAAAAATGAGTTTTAATCCGTTAAAAGAAAAAGGCATCCCTGTTGAAAAACAGCTGCGCAGCTGGCATGAAATTGCCCGTAAACCTTTTAATAAGACAGAAGTAGACTGCTACTCAAGAACACGTCAAATTTTGATGAACGGTATTGAGGTAGAGGCGTGGAATTTTAAACACAATTTTTCGCGAAACTGTCCTGATACAGATATTAATAAGTTTATTGCCCAGACACGCCGCATTGAAGATATGCAGCAAACTACCGTAAACTGGCTTACACCGGCAGACCAGTCTGTACTTGAGACAACTCTTGGGTATGAACAGGTTGCAGTAGACCTTACAGCATGGATGGCGCAAAATGAGCCTGACCCTTATGTAAAAGAGACTTTTGATTTTGGTTTGTTAGAAGACTTTGACCACCTTTACAGATACAGTCAGTGGGCGTATTTTGAACACGGAATAAGCCCTAATGATATTGTTCAGGGACAGACAGATATTATGCTCAGCCGACCTACTCAAAATCACCATAACGATAACAGGCTAAGATTGAGAAAACCGTATGACAAAGCAACTGCAGACCCTCAAACGAAGGTTAACATTTATACTCTTGTTGCCGGTGAGCAGCAGACTCACAACTACTACGCCGAACACGGTATGGAATACGGAAACCAGTGTATCAGAGAAACCTATGCAGAGATTAAAGACGTTGAAGAAGAACACGTTTCAATGTACGAATCTTTAATTGACCCAACAGAATCCTGGTTCGAAAAACTCTTGCTTCATGAGTTTGTAGAGGTTTGTACATACTATAACTGTATGGAAGACGAAGAAAACGAAAGATTGAAAAAAATCTGGGAAATGTTTATGGAATACGAAATAGGACATCTTCAGATAGCTGCAGACTTGTTCAGAAAAAATGAAAAGCGCGACCCTGAAGAGGTTATAGGTACAAAAGTAGTTTTGCCGTGCAGGTTTATGTCTCAAAAACCATATGTAACAAACATTCTTGAAAATGAAATTGACAAAAGACTTGATACTGAAATGGGCTACACAACAATTGATAAACTGCCTGAAGATTGGCCAAGTTATGATGTTCAAGAAACTGTTAACGAGGAAGGCTCTCCAACAGAAATGGTTATTCAGGTAATGGCCGCAGCAAAAGGCAGAGACCTTGTGATTGCGGATAAAAAACTCAAGAAAAAAGAAGCAGACCTTTTACAAAAAGGACTGGAGCCAAAAGCACAGGCTCCTGATACTGTTTCGCCCGAACAAATGAAAGAAATGATGGAAGAAGAAGAAATTGAACACGAATGTGATTAATTTCTTTTAAATAATAGATAAAAGGGGCTTTATGAATTATCTTCCGATAATCTCTTCAAGGCTCCTTTTATTTTTTTTGAAATTTATCCTGTCAGCGTATTTTTCCATTCTGTCATCCTGTGCCTGGAGTACTCTCACATAGACATAGCGATTTTGGGCGGAAAAGTTATTTATAATGTAATTTTCAGCCTTATCTGCAAAATCAGCCGATTCTATTGGATTTTGCATGTCCATTAAAAGAAGTTTTTTAATAAGCATTGTTTTTAATAAAATTTCAGGCTCTATATTACTTGAGTTTTCCTGCTTTTTGTATAATCTTCTTAATATACCTTCCACATCTGTCAATGGTACAGTTTTTTTAATAATATCATTGTTACATTTATGAGCGGCTTTCAGGATGTTTAAATCTTGTTTTAGTAAAGCCAGACAGGATTTTGATGATTTTTTCTCAAAACAATGCCTGTTTACTTTTTCATACCTTTGCCTGTCAACGTGTAATTCTTTTTTGTTCAAATCCAATTTAAAACTTACTGCAAAAAATGGTAAAACAATTAATAAAATCAGTATTAATAAAGAAAGTATGATTTTTGTATTTTTTTCCATAAACTCCGACCATTTTCCCTTGTTCGCTTTTTGGGGGTATAATGATTTGGTAACCAGAACATATTAAGGCAAAATACTATGGAAAGTAAAGATAAAAATTTATCAAATAAAAAGAAGTCTCCTGAAATAAAAATAAAAAATATGGGTGTGGACATCGACAAAAACGAATATAGAGAAATTGTCCTGTCTAACTCTGCGCGTCCTGAAGCTTCTTTTTACGATAGATACAGATAAAAGATCAAAATATAATTAAAAAAAAGCCCTCAAATATTGAGGGCTTTTCTCTTTTTCGTTTAAGATAAGTGTATAACTTATTCTTTAGTGTATTCAGCATCGATTACATCATCATCAGAACCGGCTGAGTTGTTTTCAGTTGAGCCTGTGTTGTCTGCTCCGGCATCTGTGCCGGCATTAGATTCTTGCTGAACTTGAGAGTAAGCTGCTTGAGAAATTGCATACATAGTTTGCTGTAAATCTTCTGACATTTTTTTGATTTCATCAGCAGGTTTGTTTGTTTTCAAAGCTTCTTCAAGAGCTTTTCTTTGATCTTCAAGCTTGGATTTGTCATCGTCTGATATTTTACCTTCAAAGTCTTTTACGATTCTTTCAGCTGAAGATATTAAGCTGTTTGCATTGTTTCTGATTTCAGCTTCTTCTTTGTGTTTTTTATCTTCTTCTGCGTTAGCTTCAGCTTCTTTAACCATTCTGTCGATATCAGATTCTGAAAGGTTAGAAGAGTTTGTAATCGTAATTTTTTGTTCTTTGTTAGTTGCTTTATCTTTTGCAGATACATTAACAATACCGTTGGCATCGATATCGAAAGTAACTTCGATTTGTGGAAGCCCTCTCATAGCCGGCGGAATACCGTCTAAACGGAACATACCTAAAGATTTGTTATCTTTTGCCATCGGTCTTTCACCTTGCAGTACGTGAACGTCTACAGCTGTCTGGTTATTTTCTGCTGTAGAGAATACCTGTGATTTTGAAACAGGTATTGTTGTGTTTCTTGGTACCAATGGTGTCATAACGCCGCCTAATGTTTCAATACCTAGTGTTAACGGTGTAACATCAAGCAATACGATATCTTTAACTTCACCGGCCAATACACCAGCTTGAACAGCTGCACCAACGGCTACAACTTCATCAGGGTTAACTGACTGGTTGGGGTCTTTGCCTGTGAATTCTTTAACCAAAGCCTGTACAGCAGGAATACGTGAAGAACCGCCTACCAAAACAACTTCGTCAATTTCACCTTTTGAAAGTCCTGCCTCTTGCAAAGCATCTGCAACAGGTTTTTTACATCTTTCGAGCAAATCGTGAGACAATTCTTCAAATTTTGCTCTTGTTAATTGAACATCTAAGTGTTTAGGGCCGTTAGCATCTGCAGTGATAAACGGAAGGTTGATGTTTGTTTCAACAACAGAAGACAATTCGCATTTAGCTTTTTCAGCAGCTTCTTTTAAACGCTGCATTGCCTGTTTATCATTTTTAAGGTCAATACCTTCAGTTTTTTTGAATTCTTCGATTAACCAGTTCATGATTTTTTCATCAAAGTCATCACCACCCAGATGTGTATCACCTGATGTAGAAAGTACTTCGTGTACACCGTCGCCTATTTCAAGAACAGACACATCGAATGTACCGCCGCCTAAGTCGAATACAAGAACTTTTTCCGGTTTATCTTTTTCAAGGCCATAAGCAAGAGCTGCTGCTGTTGGTTCGTTTACGATACGTAAAACGTCTAAGCCAGCGATTTTACCGGCGTCTTTAGTAGCTTGTCTTTGAGCATCGTTAAAATAAGCAGGTACTGTAATTACAGCTGATGTAACTTTTTCACCCAGGTATGCTGAAGCATCATCTGCAAGTTTTCTCAAAATCATTGCAGAGATTTCTTGCGGTGTATAGTCTTTGCCATTGATGTTCTTTTTAAAATCTGTACCCATTTCTCTTTTGATAGAAATGATTGTTTTGTCAGGGTTTAAAATAGCCTGACGTTTTGCTAATTGTCCAACAAGTTTTTCACCTGTTTTTGAAAATCCTACGATTGACGGTGTAGTACGTGAGCCTTCTGCGTTAGCAATAACAGTAGGTTTTCCGCCTTCCATTACTGCAACTACGGAGTTTGTTGTACCTAAGTCAATACCAATTGTTTTTGCCATAGTTTTATCTCTCCTTTGAATTAATTAAATTCATGTCATTTTTTCTATCTAATTTATAACATCGAATTCAAGGAAAAATTAAAAAATAAACAAAAAATTAATATTTCAGTCATGCAGATACAAAAAAGACATTGATGTGAATCAATGTCTTTTTATTATTAAATTTATTATTTAATTAAAACTGAGCTGCAATCTCAAAAGGAGTTTCTGAAACGTGAGATGCTGCGTCAATTTTTCCTCTTTTTAATTCTGAGAAAGAAGCTTTTGTTGAATGGAAAGCTTTTTTCAAGAATTCATAAGCCACTTTGGGGTCACATTTGTCACCACAGGTGAATAGGTCAACTGCCGCATAACCCAGTTCAGGCCATGTATGAATTGCCAGATGGCTTTCAGAGATAATAACTACTCCGCTTACACCGTGCGGACTAAACATATGAAAACATTTTTGTACAATAGTTGCACCGCACTCAAGTGCAGCGTCAATCATAAGACTCTCAACTTTTTGAGAATTGTTCAAAATATTGGGGTCACATTCAAAGAATTCAGCCAAAACGTGCTGTCCAAGATACTTTGCATTTGTATCAACGTGATAAACGTCAGGGGCTGTCATAGATTTAGTCAATTCATTTATCTCCTTTGCTGTTTGTACTGTTACCAGTGTAATTTTTACAATTAAAAATATATTACTATAAAAATCCAAAAAAATTAATTTTTGCGACTTTTTGTATTATATCTTAAAATTTCTAAATATTATAGATTATAATTATATTTTTGTTTATTATACAAATAGGCGAATCCTATTGCAAAAGGGCATTTAGATGACGAAAATACTTGTTGTAGATGATGATGACTCTATTAACGAACTAATAAAAATCAATCTCGAACTTTCCGGTTATGATGTTATATCTGCATTTGACGGGCTGCAAGGTTTTACCCTTGCAAAACAGGAGCTGCCGGATTTGATTGTGTTGGATGTAATGATGCCTGATGTAGACGGTTATACTGTTGCCAAAAGAGTAAGAGAAAACGCTTCGACAGCAGAGATTCCTATACTTATGCTTACCGCAATGGGGCAGCTTGAAGACAAGGTTAAAGGTTTTGATATAGGTGTTGATGATTACCTTGTAAAACCATTTGAAATGGATGAATTGAAGGTGAGAGTCAGGGCTCTTTTAAAAAGGGTTAATGCTATACCCGAGTCACTTGCTACAAAAGAAATTTTGACAGTTGGTGATATTACACTTCTGCCGGAAACTTACAGTGTTAAAATTAATGACAAAACTGCAAAACTTACTCCGATTGAATTTGATATTTTGAACCTGCTTGTTCAAAACCACGATTGTATGGTATCTTCGGCAAAACTCTTGCAAGATATCTGGGGGTATGCTCCCGGGGATGATGTCGAAACAATAAGGGTTCATATAAGGCATCTTCGCACAAAGATAAAAAAAGTAGCTGACGGCAAAGAATATATTGAGACTATTTATGGCGGCGGCTACAGGCTTTTGCCCGAAGGAAAACCTTCAAAAAATTAACTAGACCGATATTTTATTCGTTTGTATTATTGCTAAAATTAACATTAAGCTGTTAAATAATTTTATGTATAAAAAAATATTTTTTAAAATACTTTATATATTAATCATCTTTTTTATTAGCTTTGCGCTGTATAACTTTTTGTTTATGCAGAATAACAATGCAGTAAAACAGCCTGACTATGACAATACATATCTTATCAACAAACAATCAACAGACCCAAAACGTTTGTTTTTAAAGACTTGGCGTATTATCAAAACAAAATATTACGACCCCACACTTAACGGTCAGGACTGGTCCAGATGGAACAAGCGTTATGTTGACAAAATAAAGACTAAAGATGATGCCTACGTTGCAATAAACACAATGCTTGCAAGCCTTGATGATCCTTACTCTAAATTTTTGAGTCAGGAAGAGTATGCAGAGCAAAACACAAATATTGATGCAAAAATTGTTGGCATAGGTGTTAACATTATGTCTGTAGCCGGAAAAATCATCATCATCAGTGTTGTAGAAGGTACTCCTGCTTCTTTGCAAGGAATTAAAGCCGGTGATATTATTCTCAAAGTCGACAAGACTGACGTAAGCGGAAAAACAATCAGCGATGTTGCTTCTCTAATTCGTGGAGAAATGGGCACAAGCGTTAATCTTGAGCTTTTAAGAGATAAGCAAAAACTTTTAAAAACTGTACAAAGGCAAGAAATTCAGATAAAAAATATTAAAGCTTCTGTAATCGATAAAAATATCGGATACATTCAGATAGCAAGCTTCCTGAGCTCTGATATGACAACAGAATTTGTGGATGCACTTAATAAAACTCAATTGTGTGAAGGTTTGATAATTGATTTAAGGGGCAATACCGGCGGACTTATGCCAAATGCTGTTGTCATTGCGGATATGTTTTTGACTCAGGGGCATATTGTCAGCGTTGTGGACAGAGACAGGCAAAAGTCTGATATAAATGCTCAACCAAAACCATATGCAATAAGCAAACCCGTTGTTATCCTTATAGATGAAGGAACTGCAAGTGCCTCGGAAATTTTAAGCGGTGCTTTAAAAGATAATCAAAAAGCAATTCTTGTTGGCAAAAGAACCTTTGGCAAAGGTATGATTCAGCGTATTTTTCCGTTGCCTGATTCAACAGGCATGAACCTGACCATTGCAAAATATCTGACACCTAAGGGTATTGATATTAACAAAAAAGGAATAACACCGGATTACGAGGTTTCTTATACGGAAAAAGATTTCTTGAAAGACAAAGATCCTCAAATGGATGAAGCCAAGAAAATTATACACAAGCTAATTTTGTCCAAACATGAGATAGCAAAAGCAGGTTAGTCGTAATAGTCAAACTGTATGTGTCCTATTTTGACAACGTCTCCTTCTTTAATTCCAGCTTGTTTTAACGCTTCGTATACATTCATTGATGCAAGTATGTTCTGGAATCTGTAAAGCTGATCAATGTTTCTTGTGTCAGTAACATTAGCCAGTCGTATGATTTTTCCACCCTCAACGCTGTAAGTATTTTTATCTATTTTGTATACAGCATAGTCACTGTCGTCATTATCAAATGCGGCAAGGTCTTCTTCAATGTCAATTTTGAATTCAGGTTTTGGTATTTCATCAACTTTTTGCATTACAAAATCCAAAAACGGCTTAATATTTTCTTTTGTTGCTGCTGAGATTAAAAATACGTCAGAAGAAAATTCTTTAAATATTTTGAGATATTCCTGTCTTATCTCTTCATCAACAGAATCAATTTTATTAAGTGCAATAATTTGATATAAATTCCCGAGTCTTTCAGAGTGTTTTTTCAACTCTTCATTGATTTTTTTATAGTTGCTTACAGGGTCTTCCTGCGTAATATCAACAACATGTATTAAAAATCTGCATCTTTCAACATGGCGTAGAAACTCGTGCCCAAGGCCTATGCCTTCGCTTGCCCCTTCAATAAGCCCGGGTATGTCTGCAACGACAAATCCGTCTCCGGATGGCTTTTTGACTACTCCCAAATGAGGAATCAGCGTTGTGAACGGATAGTCTGCAATTTTAGGTTTTGCGCTGCTTACGGTGCTGATAAGTGTTGATTTTCCGGCATTAGGCATACCTAGCAACCCTACATCTGCAATAAGTTTTAATTCCAGCTCCAGCTCTCTTTCTATTCCGGGTTCTCCGGGTTCACAAAACTGAGGAGCTCTTTTTTGTGCAGTAGCAAAACGACAGTTGCCGCGTCCCCCTCTGCCTCCTTTTGCAACAAGTACTTTTTGTTCAGGCTCTGTTAAATCAGCAATAATTTTATCATTTTCAGGGTCTTTAACCACTGTGCCAAGAGGTACTTTTATATATAAATCTTTTCCGCCTTTGCCATGCTGGGACTTTGGACGTCCGTTTTCACCGTTTTCCGCTTTAAATATGGACTGGTACTGAAAGTCCATAAGTGTTGTCATATCTTCGTCTGCAACAAAATAAACGTCTCCGCCTCTGCCTCCGTCTCCGCCGGCAGGACCGCCTTTGTCCACATATTTTTCGCGTCTCCATGCAACGGTACCATTACCGCCCTTGCCGGAAAGGATTTTTATTTTTGCTTTATCTAAAAACATAGCCATAGCTATAAGGATAACATGAAAAAATTAATCAACGTAGAAAAAATCTTCGTTTTCGTCTTGATAATCTTCCCAAAGGGGGATTTTTTCATCAAGAATCTTTTGTTTTTCTTCTTTGTTATTATTTTTTTCTTTTGCTCTGGCTTCTTCTTCTTTTTTCTTTTTGATGATGTTTGCAACATTCATCATTGCAAGAGAATTCAATGTTGCATTGAGCTGTGCACTTCTGTCTACAAATTGAGATTCAGCAAACTGCTGTCCTTCTTCTTGCATTTCCTGTTGGAAATAATCCATGCCGGGGCTTTGTCTGTCGTCAGCTGTTTTTGCAGCGGTGCCGGAGATGTCGCCGCTTTTAAAATTAAAGCCGCCACCGATTCCGAAAAATCCAGCTGAACGATTGTCTACCACTTCGAAATATCTCCTGTGTTTTTCTCTCTTTTGTTGATCTAATATCAAGACACACTATACGCTCGATATTATTTTAAAACCGCACATAATTTTTTTTGCTAGGTTCCGTATATTATTTTAAAGTATATTAACAATTATTTACATCCGTCTTTTGATGTAAATATGCTACATACCTAGTATTACGAGCATTCTAACAACAGCATATTGAATAAACTGCAACGCAAGTAATGCAATTATGGGTGAAAAATCAAGCCCGCCCATTGGCGGGATGATTCTCTTAAATGGTTCCAAAAATATGTCAGAAATAACCGCCAGTGATTTAAAAGGCTGTGAATACCAGTCAATAGACGGAATCCAGGTTAAAAATATTCTGACAATAATCAGCCAAAAATAAACATTAAATATGTCATTTACTAAAGCTGCAATACTCATGTTAACTCCTGTCAGGTTTATACTCTTGAGCCTGCAATTGTTTTTGCACAATCACAATGTGTTCTTTCAACAGGAAGCTTTTCAATAAGATTGAACAATAAAGCTTTTAATTTTTCGTTGTTGTCATTAAACACTTTAATAACTTCTGCATGCTGCACAGGAGGTACTTCTCCTACGAGACCTGCATCATAATCTGTTATTAATGAGATGTTCAACGGGCACATATCCATTTCTTTTACGAGATAAGCTTCGGGGAATTGTGTCATGTTAATAACTTCCCAGCCTTGTGACGTAAAGAATTTTGATTCGGATTTTGTAGAGAATCTCGGGCCGTTGATTACAACCACTGTACCTGTTTCATGTACAGTAATACCTAATTCTTTTGCTGTTGCAACAGCCAGCTGTCTCATTTCTTCGCAGTAAGGATTTGCTGCACTGACGTGTGTAACGATTGGTCCGTCAAAAAATGTTGATTTCCTTCCGTCTGTCCAGTCAACAAACTGGTCACAGATTACAAAATGTCCGGGAGCAACATGTGTTTGAAGGCTGCCTGCCGCACAGGGAGAAATCACTCTTTCACATCCGATTGATTTCATTGCCCATACATTTGCTCTGTAATTAATTAAATGAGGGGGTAATGTGTGGTTTCTTCCGTGTCTGGGCATAAAAGCAACTTTATGCTTACCGATTTCACCGATAAATACACTGTCTGACGGTGCACCATACGGAGTCTCAATTCTTACTTCTTCGATATTATCAAGGAATTTATAAAACCCTGATCCACCGAATACACCTATATCTGCTAATTTTTTATTTTGCATTTTCTCTCTCCCGATTAATTATTTTGTGTCTTATTTTACTTGTGTTTGGTCTTGCATCCATTCATATGCTGTAGCCTGGTCATTTACTTTTGTGGATGTTTCAGGCACTGTCATTTTTCCGTCTTTGAATAATTTGACCACATATCCATTCTTTTTGTCATCAGAACATGTTGGATCAACAATAGCTTCTAATGTACCGTTTGAATCAACATTTTGCCATCCCCAGAAACAAGCGCCAATAGATGTTTTAAAGTTCATTGTTGTATCGTTATCGCAGTTTACTTCGCCTATTGTGTTAATCTGGTCTGCAAGGAAGTAACATACTGCTTTGGGCTGGGTGAATTTTTTGTCGCAGCCGTCTTCACAAACCGTTACTTCGCTTCCCTTGTTTATGTAAGAAGCTTTTGCCGTTGAAAGCGGTTTTGCTGAAAAATCTGCATTTTCGTCTGTATACTGGTCATATTTTGTGCTGTCATTAATGATATCCGCAATAACAGTCTCTATAGCGTGATATGATTTAAGAAATAAAACTTTATTTTTATCAGGGTTTACACGGTTGATTGCTCTCAGCATTAAAGCCATAACTACGCCTATAATTGCTAATGTCAATAAGGTTTCTGCCATTGTAAAAGCGGCTTTTTTTACATCTTTATTCATTAATAACTCCTGTTCTTTTTTCCTGATTATATTCTATATTAATTCAAATTGCAAAAATTAGGCAATTTTTGAATACAAAATGTTTTTATATATACAGGTAGTAAGATAAGGTTATTTAACTATGGTCAACGGATTATCTCCATCAAACATTCCGTATCAGGGTTTCCCTGCAAATGCTGTGGGTGCAACACCTGTAACAAAAGATATTGCAAGCTATTGCTATGATACACAGCGTACTAACATTGCAAAAACTTATCATCATTTAACAAGTGAAGATAAACAAAGTTATACCTGGCCAATCATAGGCGCTGTTGTGTCATTTTTATCACTGCTTGCCGTTACATCAATCAAACGCGGCAAACCCTAATATTCAGTTGGTGTGCAATAAAGCGCAAGAAATACAAAAAGGTTCATAACTTCCGGTTTTTGGGAGTTTTGAATTTCTGCTAATCCCTGATTGAGCCCCAGTATACAGGCTGGGCATGTTGTCAGTATTATATCTGTATTTTTTTCAATATAGTGCTGTGCTTTGACTTTGGAAATTTTTCTCGAGATTTCCGAATTTTGCAATGCAAATTTGCCTGAAAATCCGCAGCACTTATCAAAATCTTCTGCTTCTACATAAGTGATTCCATCAATATTTTTAACAATATCAATAAAATCATAGTCATCATGACAAGGTTTATGTACGGCTATTTTCAGGTTTTTGTTACAAACAAATTTTATCTTTTTAATTAAATCAACAACAGATATTGTTTTTTCGCAGACTTTTTGAGCATTTGGTAATGTTGCATAATCTTTGTATGTTTTAAGCACCTCTTCACACGATGCACAGTCAGTCAAAATATAATCAAAGTCACAATCTATTTTTTCTAAGTTTATGTTTGCAATTTTTATAAAGGCATCAATGTTTCCGTCATTGAGATAGCTTACTCCGCAGCATTCAAAATCTTTTTTAATCAACTCTATATTTGCATTGTTTAATATTTTTTTTACAGCGTTTTCGGTTTGTTTATTTATATATTTGTTAAAGCAGCCTTCAAAGTACACTGCCTTTTGCATGTTGTTTTTGTTGTGGGGTGTTGTGCGTTGATTGTATTGTGTGTGAGCAAGGGAATTAAGTAAAACCAATCTTTTGCCGGGCAGGCCTGTTTTTAGAATATATTTTTCAAACTTTTTTATTATCTTATCCATACGCAAAAATCTGTATACTGAAAAGAATATAAAAGCACAGCACAATGCAGTTTTAAAAAGCACATAGGAATTAACAATCTTTTCTTTTAAAGAGATTTTGTTGTTCTTGTAATACTGTGCTTTTGCCGCAATAAAAATTTCTTTTGCATTTATTTTGCTAGGGCAAAAATCCTTGCAAGCATTGCAACCTGTGCATAAATCAAGATAAGATTTAATTTTTCTATTTAATGAAAGCTCTCCTTTTATGACTCCGTTGAGCATGTTAAATTTGCCCCTGGAGACTGCGCACTCGTTTACAGAAGCTTTAAAAACAGGGCAAACAAACTGGCATAATCCGCATCTGGAGCATTTGTAAATATCTTCTTCATAATCTTTAAGGTTGTTCATGATAATTATTATATTCACAAAGAATTATTTAGTGATAGAATTTTTATATTGTTAGGGATAGAGAATTTTTTTATGAGAACAGCAGTTGCAGAAAATCAAAAAATTTCCATACAAGAAAGACCACAACCACAATTAAGTGATTTTGGCAATTACGGAGCAGTTGTTAAGGTTCTGGGCTGCGGGTTATGCGGTTCAGATATTGTAAAATTTTTGCACGATCCGTCAGAGAAAGTTCTTGGACATGAAGTTGTGGGCGAAATAGTAGATTTGAGACCTAAATTCATGTCTAAATTCAAAATAGGGGATAAGGTTGTGCTCGGGCACCATGTTCCGTGTATGAAGTGCGATTATTGCGACAACAAAAATTATTCTATGTGCAGACAGTTTAAAGAAACAAATATCAGGCCTGGCGGGTTTGCTGAGTATATTTATGTTTCACCTTTGCATTTAAAAAATACAGTTTTTAAGGTTCCTTCAAATCTTGATGATATGGAAATATCTTTTATGGAGCCGCTTGCTTGTTGTATAAGAGCAGTTGAAAGAGCAGAAGTAAAAAAGGGTTCTACCTCTCTGGTAATAGGTCTTGGGTCAATAGGTCTTCTTATGGGACAAGCTGTCAAAGCCTTTAAAGGAGATGTAATCGGTTGCGACCTTATCGAGGAGCGTGTTGCGCTTGCAAACAACCTGAATTTTGATGCTTCTATAAAATTTGAAGACAACGATACAACAGCTGCAAAGATAAAAGAAATGACCTGTGATTTGGGAGCCGATATTATTTTTATGACATCAGGCTCTGACAAGGCTATAGAGTTTGCGCTCAAATCTGTAAGAGACGGCGGCACGATTCTGGTGTTTTCTTCTGTACCAAATGATACAGCCGGTTATACAAACAATGATATTTATTACAGAGAGTTAAAAATTCTAGGCAGCTATTCTCCTTCGCCTGCCGATCTTGCGCTTGCTCACAAGCTTCTTGCTAAGAAAAAAGTTGTAGTAAAATATCTTTCAACAGCTTATCCTCTTGAGGAGCTGGCCGAAGCGATTCAAGACACTATGTCGAATAAAACATTAAAAGCTTATATAAAAATAGATAAAAACAATAAAGAATAATAAATAAACATGAAAAAGATGAAAGCTATAAGATACTATGCTCCTCAGGATATAAGATACGAAGAGGTAGACATACAACAACCTGGTGACAACGAAGTACTGGTAAGAATTCAGGCTGCTTTGACTTGCGGTACTGATGTTAAAACATTCAGAAGAGGCCATCCTGTTTTAATAAAAAAAACACCATCCGGTTTCGGGCATGAATTTGCCGGTATTGTGGAACAAGTTGGTAATAACGTGGTTGATTTTAAACCTGGTGACAGGGTTGTTGCTGCTAATTCTGCACCGTGCGGCAAATGCTTTTATTGCCTTAAAAAGCAGTATAACTTATGCGAAAATCTTGACCTTTTAAATGGTGCATACGCAGAATTTATTACTGTACCTGAAAGGATAGTTCAAAAAAATCTTTTAAAAATTCCAACAGGTCTGAGTTTTGAAAAAGCTGCGTTTGCTGAACCCCTCGCAAATGTTGTTCATGGTGTTGAAAGAACAGGTATTCAACCCGGGGATACTGTGGGGGTTGTTGGTATAGGCCCTATTGGGCTTATGTTTGCACGTCTTGCAAAACTAAAAGGAGCAAATGTTATTGCTGCGGGAAGAAATCCTCTAAAACTGAAACTGGCTAAGGATTTTGCAAATGCGGATGAGGTTGTTGATTTGAAAAAGTATCAACATCCGGAAAAGATTTTTAAGTCGTTTACACAAGATGGAAGAGGGCTGGATGTAGCTGTTGAGTGTGTCGGACTGCCTGAAATATGGGAAAAGATGTTTTCACTTGTAAGAAAAGGCGGCAAGGTGCATCTTTTTGGCGGATGTAAGTCCGGAACCACTGTAAATCTTGACACAAGACGATTGCACTATGACGAAGTACAGATTATAAGTGTATTTCATCATACTCCGCAGTATTTTAGACAGGCACTTGATTTGATAGCTGACGGGCATGTCGATGTTACAAAACTTATAACAAAAATAATGCCGCTTTCACAGGCAAAAGAGGCTATTTTAGCCCATGAACGCGGTGATGCAATAAAAGTTTTGTTAACACCTTAATTCAAATGTTAAGTTTTATTGAAATCAAATTAGTTGTCTAAAATACACTAATTATCACGGTTTTGTCCTTTTGTTCATGAAAAAGGTGTATTGAATTGTAAATTTAATATGGTACACTAGCAAGTAATGAGATTTACGAACTTCATACAATTGTGAAACGTAAATTAAGTTGCTAAGACTTGCGAAAGAGAACAATGATACATTTACAGACGACAACGGTAAATAATGTTCCCGCCTCCAAGGATATGAAATCCAAGGATTATAACAGCCATTTCGGGCATGCCGTGCAGTCATCACTCCCTTTGTATTCTAAGGACATGTATTTTGACTCATTGATTAAGTCTAATGAATTTAAAAAATATAATAATTTTAATAAGAAGAGCGCTAAAGATATTTCATTTAGCGCTCTTCCTTTATCTGGTGTGGAAAAAATAAAAAACTCCGGCATGTGGAAATTGTTTAATCAAAAATGGATAAGCAAATTTATTGCAAAAGCGGATTCCAGCCAAACAATCTTTGATGCTATTTTTGCTCTGGCAATTACTTGTGTATTCAGACCAGCTGCAATTATGGCTCAGTCGTCCGAAAAAACAAAGAAAAAAGATATGAAAGCTGCAGAACATTCAATTTCCTCAGGTTTGATAGGCTATGGTTTTGCTATTTTAGTTTTTTCTCCAATTAAAAAAGCTCTGGATAAAATAAAAGCTCATCCTGAACATTTTGCAAAAAAAGCTTCTGCTTTCTTTAAATATGCAGACAAAAATATGAACAAATCAATGAGCTCTTCAAAACGGATGCAAACATACACAATGCTTTTCAATAAAACAGCTGAAATTTTAACAGCCAGTTTCCGTTCCGGCTTGACTATAGGCATGATTCCTTATATAGACCAATACATTTTTACACCGCTGCTGGGCACAAAAGCTACGGAAGAAACAAAAAAAGAATTGCAGAATCCTGTGTACAAATTTTCTGTTATAAACTTCAAAAATAATCAGGAGACAAATAAAGTGTTTCAAAACTTTACGGGGGTAATGAAATAATGAAAATTAATTCATACTCTCCACAGTATAACCAAAATAAACAGTATCAAACTTTTAAAGCTTTTAATGCTAATACTGCAAAAAGGGCTGCTACAAAAGTATATGATCGTTCTACAAGTTGGATGGCCTACGGAATAGGTAAACTTGCATCTTATAAACCAGTTCAAAAGGTTGTTGATTTTTTCAAAGACAAAAATTACCAGGGCCACCTTGCTGCTATCACCGGTTGTGTGCTGTCAGGGTTTTATATGCTTGATACTGCCAAGTCAAAAGATATTGAAAAAGACCAAAAATTACCTCTTATAATTAATCAGGGTGTTGTTTGCGGTATTTCTACAGTTGGGGCTTATACTCTTAACAATTACCTTAATAAAAAACTCAATAATGCTGCAGAGCTTTTCCATATTTCAAAAATTGAAGACAAAAATATGCAAGAAGAGTTTTTGAAATGTAAAGCTGATTATTCATACATTGAAAAACTTCAACAAAGAGCTAAAACTGAAGAAAAATTGAAACCTGTTTTTAGTGATTTGGAAAAGAAGTTTGAGTTTACAAACGACGTTAAAGTGTTTGTTAAAGATGAGATGAAAAAGAATAAAAATGATCTTGCTGCAAAAGAATTTTTAAAAGAGCTAAAATCTATCAAAAAGACTGCTGACAAGGAAAAGGCTGATGTTGTAAAAGAGCTTTTCTTTAAGAAAATGAAAAACAGTGTATCTTTAAAAGCAGCATATAACAGAGCTTCTATGAATAATGCCATTTCAAAACTCTCCGGCATGAAAAATGCAGGCAAACTGCCTAATATGATAAACGGGTTCAAGACAGCACGTTCATTAATGGTATTTGCTTTAATATACAGATTTGCTTCTCCAGTTTTTGCTACTCCTATAGCTAACAAAGCTAGTGAATATCTTGAAAATAAAAAACATAAAACTAAAATGAGTGCATAAAAAAATCCCGCAGCAATTAGACTTGTGCGGGGATTGGTTAGGTTTTAGTTTTTTTAATATTATTCAATATTTCTTGTTTTACCGTTAAGTGTCCACACTTGACCGGATGAAGGAAGATTCATTGCAGCTTCTTGTTTTGCAAGAGCAGCTTGTTGTTTTGCAGTGCGTTGCGGCAAAAGCCCTTTGATGTTTGTTGTTTGAGGTGCTGTTTCAGCAACGACTGTTCTTTCAGGAAGTCTGAATTTGTTTTGTTGGCCAAAAACTACTTGTTTCAATGCTTCTTTGTCTACCGGTGCATAAACGTATTCGCCTGTAGCTGCAGCTTGTGATGTTTCCACCACTTGTTGTGCTTTTGGTGCAATTTCATCAGCCCACACTTGACCGGATGAAGGAAGATTCATTGCAGCTTCTTGTTTTGCAAGAGCAGCTTGTTGTCTTGCTGTGCGTTGCGGTAATAGTCCTTTTATTTGAGTTGTTGCACCTGCTGCTGTTTGTGGGGGTAACAAGCTTGCAGTGATGTTTTCTTTGTTACGTGTAGAATAAGGCAATGCCTTTCTTGTTCCATTTTTATATATAACAGGTTTTGGTGCCCAGTTTGATGTTGCCGGTTGCGGGATAGTTGTCGGATTGTTTAAACCATGGTTAAGCATACTAAACATCTGGTTATTAGGACCTGCCGGAGTATTTGGGTTGAGATACTTTGGCGTAGTTGCATATGGTGCAACATTTGTTGTAGGTACACCTGAGGTTGTTACTGTAGGATTTGTTTTTTGTCCTTTTACATGTCTTCTTGATACTTGTCTTGGAGGCACTGTATATTTTATTTTGTTTCCTTTTGTTTTTCCAAGATATGTACCTGCTTTTTTAGCAGCCTCTGCACCTCTGCCTTTGCACAAAGCTGTAATCAATGCTGCTGTACCTAATGCAGTGCCTAAAATTCCTAATATAGTTGGCAATTCATCTTTTGTTTTATGTGTTGCAATTGGCCTTGCATAGTAGTTGTTGATTTTGTCATCGCCTTTTACAAGGTGGTCTGCATTAAACTGACCAATGCCTATATTTGTCATAGGGCTCATAAAACCGTATGCACTGTAGTTTCCGTATCCGCCCGCACCGGGTGTTCCATTGCCGGCGTTTGCACCGGAATTAGCAACTGCACCATTATTTATTGTTGCGTTATAATTGGTGCTTAAGTTGTACATAGGGCTCATTAAGCTCTGAAAACTTGTTGCATAAGTGTCAAAATTCATAGACATAACCTAATCTCCAAACTACCTTTAAATAATTTTTAAATCTAACCTTACATATATAAAAACAATCGTTTTTTCAAAATTGCCTAAATCCAAAATATTTGTTAAGAAATATTACACAATTAACAGGTCGGGTACTGTTCTTTTATCTGTCAGCAGATACAATAGATATAAGGTATAAATCTTTTATATAAATTTACAGAGGAGAATAAGATGCTAGAGTTTGACTACAGGAATGTCCTGGCAAGTGTTGTGGGGGAAGAAAACGGTTTACACCTTGAAGAAGAGTTTAACAATTTTAGCGAACGCACAGCACGAATCATCAGTGATTTGAACTCCAGAAAAGACAAACCCGGTCAATGGCTTCAATGGATGAATCTTGGCTATCAGGAAGAAACTGTATGGCTAGTAAAAGAATATGCTGCTATGACAGAAGGTATGTTTGAAAACATTCTTGTACTCGGTATAGGCGGTTCTGCTTTGGGCGGCATGGCCGTTTGTGAAGCTCTATTAAAGCCATATTGGAACCTTTTGACTCCTGAACAAAGAAATAAACTCCCGCGTATATTTTTCCTAGACAATATTGACCCTGACCAGATTAACGGTCTTTTTGATGTACTTGATTTGAAAAAAACTCTGGTTAATGTAATAACAAAATCCGGCTCTACGGCAGAAACAATGTCTCAATTTATGATTGTAAAAGACCGCCTGGAGCAGGAACTTGGTGACAATTACAGACGTCATATTGTTGCCACTACAGATAGAAACTCGGGTATTTTAAGACAGATTTCCAACGAAGAAGGGTACAAAACTTTTGTTGTTCCGGATGATGTCGGCGGACGTTTCTCTGTATTTTCAGCTGTCGGGCTCTTGCCTTTTGCGATGGTTGGTATTGATATAGATGCTCTTATGCAGGGTATCAAAGATATGGATCTTGCTTTAAAAAATACGGATATCCGTCATAATATAGCTGCACAAAATGCACTTATTCACTACCTTATGGATACAAGAAAGGGCAAAAATCTTTCTGTAATGATGCCTTATTCTACAAGGCTCAAGTATGTGTCTGACTGGTTTGTTCAGTTATGGGCAGAGAGTCTTGGCAAAGAAAAGGATCTTGATGGAAACAAAGTTAACATCGGTCCTACTCCAATAAAAGCTCTCGGTGCAACAGATCAGCATTCTCAAATTCAGCTGTATAATGAAGGGCCTAATAACAAAATAATTAATTTTATAAGAGTAAAAGAGTTTGATACAACTGTAGAAATACCAAAGATTTTTGAATTTACAGGAATAGGTTACCTTGGCGGTAAAACAATTAATGAGCTAATTAATGCTGAAGCTGATTCAACTAAAGTTGCTCTTGTTGATTATCAACGACCAAATGTGACAATAACGCTTGATAGGGTTGATCCTTATCATATAGGCCAGCTGCTGTATTTGTTGGAGGTACAAACTGCAATCGCGGGTGAGCTTTATAATATAAACACATTTAATCAACCGGGTGTAGAGCAGGCAAAAAATTACACTTATGCTCTTATGGGAAGAGCAGGATATGAAGAGTCTGCTGCAATGCTGAATGAAAAAATGGCGTTATAATTCTTGTTGGTGTAACATTAAGTTACATTATTATACATACGCTTTTGTATCTGTTAAAATTGGATGTGAAGCTTTTTAAAAGAGAGAGTCTTTATGGCAGAAATTAATTACTTTGAAATAATACAAAATAAATTAGACGCACTGGTTGATAAAATTATTCAAAAAGAAAATTCGGACGAGGATTTTCGTATTACATATGCCCAGATTCTCGAAAAAATAAATACAAAGATGGATATCTTTGCAAGCAACGAAACTGCTGAACGTATAAACCTTATCGGTCTTGAGCTCGGTAAGTTGATAAAAGAACGTCAGGAAGTTGTTGATTCCAAATTTGCTGCTGTAAAAGGCGAATTTGACAATCTTAACCAGCTTGTTGCGGAGTCTTTAAAAACTCCGGAATTGCTCGCTGCTTTCAATAAAATTCAAAACCAGATACATTATTTTACTCAAGAGCAAGATAATCAAAAACTTACGGTTAATTCAATTATTTCTCAAATCGAAAAGATTGGTTCACTCGAAGAAACAAACGACAATTTGAGAGCCAATTTTGCTATTGTAAAAGAGCAAAATACAATTATTAACGAAAATGTTAATAAACAAATGTCTTTGATTACACAGCTCAATGAGCTTGCTCAAGATTGCAATCAAAAGGCTCTTGAAGATCTAAATACTATTATATTTAGCTTGAAAGAATTCTCTGAATCTTTAAACGACGATGTAAAAGAGATAAAAGATTTTGTTAATGAAAAAGTTGAAACTATTATCACAAAGGTTCATGAGACAGACTCTTTTATAGAAATTTTAAATAACAATTTAACAACACTTGTAAAAGTAGTTGGAAATATTTTTGATGATGAAGAATTTGCCTCATTAAGAGACGATGTTGCAGAACTGCTTGTAAAAGCAAACTTTCTTTCAGAATCCGTGAGCAAAATTGCTACTAAAGAAGAGCTTTTAGATAATTCTGAAAAGAATAAAGATGAAATAAAAAAACATAATCAGGAATTAATAACAGAATTAGAAAACAAAATTGTTTCAAAGCTTGATTTCTCCGATATTGGAGATATTAAAGATTACACAGAAAAGATGTTCTTCCAGGGCACAGAAGTACTGAAAGAAGAAATCTGGTCTATTAAAGACACTGTTAATAATGTAAATTCAAATGCAGTAAGCAAGGAAGATTTTGATAACAAACTTGCCGAGCTAAAAGCTTTAAACAACCAGATTAAAGAAGATATCACAGATATTATCTCAGAAGAAAGTGTCGCTGCTTCCAACCAGATAAATGAAATATCAGCAACAATTGAAGCTTTAAAAAATGATATCTCAAATATTATATTAAATGAGCAGAATGAACAGATAACAACAGCTTTGCAAAATCTGCAAACAAAATTTGTTTCACAATTGATTCAAATAGCTGACAACATATCTTTTGCGCAGGATGCAGAAGAAATTAATGACAATATCTTTAATTGTTCTGACGAAATTAAAGAAAAAATTTCGGCCGACATTACTGATATAAAACAGGAAATAGAACTTTTAAAAGGTGTTAGTGACTCTGAAAACGCAAATATTGTTAATCTTTTGACAAAGATTGATGATGCGCTAAAAACTGATATCACCAGTGATTTAAAAGCATTAATTTCCGGATTCAAGCTCTTAACAACAGGTTTAAAAGAAGATAAAGGCTATGTTTACACACTGCCTGATATTGAGTCTGATCTTTCTAAAATTAGACTGGATTTAAATAATATTCAAAAAGTGCTTGTTGATGCAGAAAATGGTTCTGATGAGAGCAGCTCTGATATTACAACTAAAATCAACAATATCAAATCAGCTGTGGAAAGACTGCAAGAAAGCCCTATAACAGCAGAAGTTGCTGATATTAAAGAACTTTTTGATCATTTAAATGAAGATATAGCAAGCATCAGTAAAAGAACGAATAAACTTATTATCTCTTCTGATGAGCTTACCAAGGTGTTAAAGGCTAATATTGCGTCTTTTACCTCCTTGATTAATACTTTTGAAAAACAAAGCAGAGAATTTTATAACTCGGCCTTTTTAAATGATATAAATACAAAAATTGATGCTATAAACAAGGGTACAAATGCAATTCTCAAATCCGACCAGGTTTTGACAGAAGCCTTTATGTATATGGGTGAATGGATTGACAGCGCCAGTGACTCTTTTGATGAAATCAAAAATGATTTGTCCAAGATTAAAAAGAATGTGCTTTCAGAAGATGACAGCGCAACAGAAAAACTTGAAATCAGCGTTAAAAATCTTTCTCAACGCATAGATGTTCAGGAAGCTAAAATTGACTCTGTTGATGACAAACTCAACAAAATTATTACTCAACAAAATGAGTCTAAAGAATTAAAATCTTTGTTAGAGTATGTTGCGTCTCAAGTTAGCGTTACAAACGAAAAAATAATCGAAAACGATAAGCTTTCTCAAAAAATTGCAAGCATGGAAAAACAGTTGAAAAAAATAGAAAAGAATTTAGCTGTTATAACTGAATATATCGATGAAGAAGACGCACAGGATGACGAATTCTACAGCGACGAGCCTGTAAATTAGTTGTTGCTCAAAACAAGTTTGAATGTTGCAAGGTTTTTGATTGCAAACAGTTTTGTTTTCATGTTTTGTTCTTCATTTATTTTAAAAATTCTGATTATACGTTGAATTTCTTCGAGATTTTTTCTTGATGATATGTCATAAACGTTTTTGATGGGGTCTGAAACTACGTCCATAATTGTGTTTAATTCATGTTCTTGCATAATTACTTATTTCCTCTAAAACTCTATATTTCTATAAAGTTATTTTGAAAAAAAAAATTGCCTTTATTTTGTTAAAATGTTAACAATTATATACAAAGTATATAATTGTTGGCTCAAATGTTAAGATATACTTGAAATAGTGGATAAAAACAAAACAATTTAGTATATAATAAATGACATAAAGTTTGATATAAGGAGAAAATATGTTACCTATTATCACCGAGGAGCACGCTTCACTGGCCTTTGCAGAGATTTTTCAAGATGTACATGGCTGGCGCAAAAAAATGATTCACTATATTAAAGAAGAAAACCCTGAAATTAACAGTGCAATCATTGAAGCGGCCAATAATACAGACCTTGACCCTAAGGCGGTTGCTCTTGGTGCTTATATGACATACACTCTTATTGAAATGGCTGCAAAAGATGATGCAGGCGCTTCTATTGATTTTGATGATTAATTAACAATTTTCACTTTAAAATTTTGTATGGGCTGGTTTGTTAACAGTTTTTTCTGGTTTTCAAGCGTATTTTTTACTGCAAAAATCCACCCTGTCTTCGGGTTTACAAACAGGAAAAAAGCAGCCTGACTTTCCAGCACTCTTTGTTGCTTGTCTATTATGAGCTCACCTTTGTCTGAAAGCTCAAATATTGTAAAAGAAAGCGCTGTTGTAAGGTTACTGTCAATATATGCATCAAACATTGTGTTTCTTAACTTTGTCGTGTCACGAAACAAAGCCTGATCTTTAAACGTTGTGCACCAGCGGTATAGCTTTGTTATTATTTCATCAATCTTGTGGTTGTTTGTGCTCATTCATTAATCCAACAAACTCTTCAACGAGTTTTTCATTCCACTTTTTGCCTGCTTCAAGCCGTATAATCTCTATTGCTTCATCTTTAGAACGAGCAACTCTGTACGGGCGGCTTTGTGTCAGTGCAAAATATGCGTCAATTAAAAGTATAATCTGCGATGAAACAGGTATTTCGTCCCCGCTTAACTTTTGAGGATAACCTGTTCCGTCCCAGTTTTCATGGTGTGCTTCTATAATAGGTACAATATCCGCCACAGCTGTAATTGGCTTTAATATTTTTCTTGCAGCAATAAGAGGATGCTCTTTTATCTGTTGTTTTTCTTCATCTGTCAGAGGTTCTTTTTTATTAAGAATTTTCTCGGGAATCATCAATTTGCCTATATCATAGAGCATCATTGCAATTTTGAGTTTATCTATATCTTCTTTTGTCAGCTCCATTTTTCTTGCAAGTTCAATTGCCATTGATACTTTTGCCTTTGTCAGGCCTCGTTTGTAGTGATTATTGTATGTCTGCGCAATTGTGTCAGCTACGGAAAAGAGCGTGTCTTTTGTTTCAATTGTGCTGATAGACTTAAGTTTAGATGTAATTTCTTTTGCAATTTTATTCGGTATAGGCACTTTTTGTTTTGTGAGAATATCCATAAATGCTCCGAATGCAACTTCATGCCATTCAGCCTCGTCATCTGCACTTTTTGCCATTGTTACACGGTTTCGTCCGTTGATTTTTGACTTATACATTGCCTGGTCTGTCATATCAAGCAATTCATCAAGTTTTATAGAATGTTCGGGGAACGTTCCAACCCCTACACTGGCCGTGATATGGCCGATTGTATCAAGCTCCTGTGCTTCAATTGCGGCACGTATTCTTTCTGCTGCTATCATCGCACCTGACGAATCAACACCGGGAAGCAAAACCGAAAATTCCTCGCCTCCAAGCCTTGCCGGAACATCGATTGAACGAGCATTTTTTTTCAAAATATCAGCAATTGTTCTTATTGCAAGGTCTCCAAAAAAGTGACCGTATGTGTCGTTGATTTTTTTGAGATAGTCCAAATCAAGGCTGATTAAAGAAAACGGTTGATGTAGCCTTTGGGCGCGCTCTGCTTCTTTTTGCAACGCCTGATTAAAATATCTTCTGTTATAAAGTTCTGTCAAAGAATCAGTTACAGCTTCTTTTTTCAGATTTTCAAAAAGGTTTGCTATAGTAATTGCCATCTCAACCTGATTTGCAAAAAGAGTCAAAAAATTGAGTTCTTTGTCTGTAACATCCTCTCTTGGAGAAAATACCATCATAACGCCAAAAGGCGAATTTGACGGTGAAAGCGGGATGCAAATAACACTTTTGCTTACACCCAGCTTATTAATCATTTCTTTATGTTCTGGCTTAAAGTCATACAAAAGATTGTTGATTACCTCAAGGTAATCTTTTGTATAAAGTATAGATTTTTCTTCAATTGCTCTTGTAATGAGCATTCTGGGGTCATATTTCAGGTGATATTCGTGTATATCAATATTTTTTTCATTCAAAAAGCCTATAAGCTTTTTAAAAATAGGACTTTCCGAAAAAGCCTTGACCTTGTAGTACTTGCCCTTGTCATCATTGCAAACCTGCAAAATTGTACTGTTTATGTATCCCATTTCTCCATGCAGAGAGTTAACAAGCTTTTGTAAAACACTTGATAAAGGCTCTGAGGAGTTCATAAGCTCCCATACATGCTTTAATGTTAAAAAAGCTTTGTTTGCCTGATCAAGCTCCTGGGTTCTTTGCACAATCTCTTTTTCCAGTGCAAGATTTCTTTCATATATTTCAATGAATTCTTTTTTGTTATTAGAGATGCTGTATTCTATTTCATTAACTTTTCGGGTATAGTCTTTGAATTTTTTAAATAAATCCATTTTCACCAATTAAATTGAATTTTATAAACACGTGAAGTTATTATACTACTTTTTCAGCTTTAATGTAAGTGTTCTTATAAAAGTTTTTCCAGTAAATTAATAAGCTCACTTGAAGTAACAAGTTTTGAACATTTGTTTTTGTCTGCTTTGTTTTTGAGTCTGCAGTTTTTCTTCAAACAGGGTCTGCATTCGAGTTCCGGTGCTAAAACATAACAGTTGTCTCCAAAAGGCGCGCTTCTCTTTTCAGCAGTGGCACTAAAAAGTGTGATAATAGCTGGTTTTGATACTGCCCAGGCAATATGAGCGCTGCCAGAATCCGGAGAAATTACAATATCAGCGCGTCTAAATACTTCAGCCAGCTCTTCAAGATTTGTTTTGCCAGCAAGGTTTATGTAATTATTGCAATCTGTGTTATCCAGTATACGCTCAATAAGAGCATTGTCCGCTTCCATCCCTGTAAAAACTATATTGGCTATGTCTTTTAGCCACTTTATTGTTTCTTGCCAGTGGGATTCTGCCCAGTGCTTGTTCTCCCAGGTTGTTGCAGGCGAAATCACAACTGTTTTTTTATCAGGTGACAAACTCTTTAAAAAATCATTTATTTTTTCTTTAATTTCGTTTGTTGCGTCCTTTAATACCATTTTTACTTCGCTTGTGTCAGCGCCTATATGCTGTGCAAATTCCAGATTCCTTTTTACAACATGATAGTTTGGATCAAAGAGTTTGTGGGATTCTTTATAAATTTCATTTGAAAAAAGCTGATAAAATTCTCTTCCTCCGGTGAGGGTTACTTTTCTTTTAATATTTAAAAACGGCAAAATAGACGCACTTTTAAATAACTGCTGGGTATCAAGCACAACATCGTAATGTTCTTTGTTTATTGCATCAATTATATTTTTAAATTCTTTGATATTTTCAAAAGAAAACAATCCTCGTTTTTTCCATGTTTTTTTCGGGATTACATAGCAATGGTCAATAAGAGGATTTTCTTTAATAAAAAGCTGTGCTTTATCTTCTACAACCCAGCCTATTTTGCAATCGGGCCAGGTCTTTTTTATTGCATAAGCAACAGGAAGAGTGTGTATTGCGTCCCCGAGGGCACTTAATCTTAAAATTAAAACTTTTTTTATCTGTTTTTCCATTGTTTTATTATATAAAAAATATAAGAACCATACGAAAGATTTACCCTTCTTAATGTTTTTTAGACTTTTTGGTGGAGTCATGAAATATAAGTATTTATTATTATAAAAAAGTTGAAAATCGTCGATTTCAAAGACAGAAATAAGACTATCCCCACACATACCGTAAATAAAATATACGAACAGGAAGGCTATTGTAATAATGAGCAGCAAAAAAGTCCTAAAGCTCCGTCAAGCAATACTAAAATACAATACAGAACTGATTAAATTAAAAGACCATCTGGAAACTTCAGAGGAAGCTAATCTGAAATACAACCAGATTGTAATTAAAAAAGCTATATGCAAAAAAGAACTTGATGAAGCTAGAATGCCATTAGTACAAAAATTCTTCAAAAAATTTACTCACAATACAGATAAAGATAAAAAACTTATCTGTGATTATTTTAAATCTTAATTATTTTGTAAAACTCAATAGCCTGAAAGCTTTCTTTTTATTTTCAGATTCTCTGTCCGGTAATTCATAACATTTTAGGCATCTTGCTTCATATGTTTCATCTCCGCCTATCATAATAAGAGGCGATGATTTGTCAGCCGGAAAACCGTTAATTAATCTTTGAGTTCTTGTTGCATGGTCAGAGCCGCATTTCATGCAAACAGCTGTCAGTTTGTCTACTCTGTCAGCAATGCATAACAACTCGGGCATAGAACCGAATGGTTCTCCTTTAAAGTCAAGGTCAAGACCAGATGCTATGACTCTTTTTCCGTGTTCAGCGAGTTTTCTTACAACAGAGACAATCTCTGAATCAAAAAACTGTATTTCATCAATAGCAACAACTTCATCGTCAGCGCAAATGTGGCTTAATATGTCTCTTGCATTTTTTACTGTGATTGCATCCAGCCATAAACCGTTTCTTGATTCAATGTAATCACCCTTTGCTCTTGTATCAACCTCGGGTGATATTACCTTTACTTTTTTTTGTGCAATGATACATCTTTTTACCCTGCGCAGTAATTCTTCTGTTTTTCCGCAGCTCATTGGCCCTGTGATTATCTCAAAAGTGTATCCCATAAGAAAATTCCTCAAATCCCCTGATTATTATTTATATCCACATGAAAACAAAGTTTTTCATGACAATCTTCCTTTAATTATATGATAAATCTAAAAATATTTTAATAATTAGCCAGGAATTTTACAGCGTGTTAACATGTCATCATGGCAAAAATATTGTTGGTATCAGATGACGAAAAACAAAATAAGCTCATCACGCAAATTTTGAGCAAAACGCCGGCTGCTGTTATAACGTCCGTTGACGAATCAGCTGTATTAAACTATGTAGAAAAAGCTCTTGTCTCCCTTGTTTTAATAGATGAAAGCATAAAAACATTAGATGCCTTGATTCTTTGCAAAAAAATGCAGGCATATACCCTGAAAGAAAATATTGCGGTTATTTCACTTGTTGATTCCAAAACCGAAAATATTGAACTGCTCAAAATAACAAATGCTTGTGTGACAAAACCTGTTAATGACAAAATCCTTTCTGCATGCGTTGCATCAAATTTGAAACTTAAAAAAGCTGTTGATACACTCTCTACAAACAACAGCGAGCTTGCAAAGAGCCTTTATCAGCTGGATGTTTTGTATAACACTTCAACACAGCTTGCAGGGTCTTTGGATAAACAAAAACTTATAAACATTATGATAGACGGGCTGGAAAAGAGTTTGAGCTTTTCTCTTTCTTCTACACTTGTATTTAATGACGAACATCATATTGATTTAATTATAAACTCTCTATACGCAATATCTCCTCGTCTAGAGCATTCTTTGAAACTAAGGGCAATCTTAAGTTACAGGGCACTTTTTGACAAGAAAAGAATACCCTATGACCTCAATGTCAATGATATTACTGTAATAAAGAATATTAAACACCCCCTAGAGGAATATGACCTCAATATTTTGAAGTTTGATAACCTTTTTGCTCCGATTAATGTCGGTGAAAAATTCTTCGGGCTCATAGAAGTATTCAGGGAATCTGACTTTTCTCAAGAGGATACAACCTGTTTTCAAACTTTGGCTAGACAGGTGTCTTTGCCGCTTGAAAACGCTGCTTTGTATGAAGAGATCAAGAAAACCAATACAAAGCTCGAAAAACTGGAACGATTAAAATCCGAGTTTATCTCAATTGTGTCTCATGAATTGAGAACACCTCTTACAGCTATTAAAAACTCGCTTGAAATCTGCCTCAGCGGCAAGGCAGGCGATGTAAGCTCAATTA
This sequence comes from Clostridium sp. K4410.MGS-306, assembly GCA_000980375.1. Classification (GTDB taxonomy): domain Bacteria; phylum Cyanobacteriota; class Vampirovibrionia; order Gastranaerophilales; family Gastranaerophilaceae; genus Limenecus; species Limenecus avicola. The sequence continues at coordinate 115,479 of LARD01000005.1, forward strand.
TGGACAAATTCCTCAACATGGCAAAAAGGAATGTTACAAGACTCTCAGGTATTATTAATGATCTTCTTGATTTATCCAAGGTAGAAGCCGGTAAAATGGACTTCAAATTTGAACGCACAAGCATAAATACTCCTGTGGAGTTTATAAAAAATACGTTTGAAAATGTTGCAAAAGAAAAAAATATTGACCTTGTGCTTGAAAAAGATGACAATATAGCCTCCACTTATATTGATAACCAGAGAATAGAACAGGTTGTGTCTAACCTTGTTTCAAATGCAATTAAATTCACAAACGAAAACGGCAGAATTATCGTAAAAACAGAAAATATAAAACAGTCTGATATTGATAAAACAAAACTCATCGGTGTTGAAAATCCTGTTTTTTATGACGAATATATTAAGGTTTCTGTATCTGACAGCGGAATAGGTATTGCTCCGGAAGACCTCAAAAAGGTCTTTGACCAGTTCCAGCAGATTGAAAACTCACTAAACCGTAAAAACGGAGGCACAGGACTCGGGCTTCCTATTGCAAAACAGCTTATTGAGGCTCACAAAGGCTTTATCTGGGTAGAAAGTGAAGTTAACAGAGGAACAACTTTTGCTTTTGTTATACCTGTTTTGAGTGAAAAGGAAAAATTTATACTTGATCTTGATAAAGAAATTTCAAAGGCTAAAAGCTGTGAGCAAAATGTTTTGCTTGTGGCTCTTAATGAACCGGCTGAGTGCAAAAACTCTTTTATAGATGCAGTTTTACAGGAAAAAATTACTATTATCAGAAAAACATCAAATACAAAAGAAGTTTACTTTGAAGAAAACGGCAAAAAATGCCTTGTGTTTATGATACCCGAGGCGGATAAGTTTGCCCAAAGCTTTATCGAAAAGAAAATCGAGAGCACTCTTTGCAGTGTGAATGAGGAAACAAATAAAGAAAAATATGATATATTGTATTCATCGGTACTTTTCCCCGATAACGGAGAAGACGCTCACGAGCTGATGGAGACAGCAAAAGATTTGTTATCAAAACAAAAGACTGAAATGGTGGAGGCATAATATATGACAGATACGGGCAAGAAGATTCTTATTGTGGATGATGAGCAGGATATTGTAGAAACCCTTAAGTTTATGCTTGAGGCTCAAGGGTACGAATGTTTCTGTGCTTATGACGGTGAGGCCGGACTTAATATGGCAAAAGAAATTATCCCCGATTTGATGATACTTGATGTTATGATGCCTAAAATTAACGGATACAAAATCAGCCGTCTTTTAAAATACGACAATAAATATAAAGACATCCCGATTATAATGGTAACAGCCCGTTCTCAGGAAGACGACAAAATCATAGGCCAGGAAACAGGGGTTAATGAGTATATTACAAAACCTTTTGAGCTTGATGAAGTTATTGCAAAAGTGAAAGAGTACCTATAATGGAGTTTGTAAGAAATAAAACCCTTGAAAAGCTGAAATATGACCTTGTCAGAGATAACCTCATAAAATATGAGGATCTTGAAACTGCCGAGCAGGTCTCAGAAGCCCAGCATGTTAATATTGGCCAGGTTTTAATATCTTCGGGCATAATTGCAGAGGATACTCTTTTAAAGTTTCTTGAAAGCAAGTTGCATATTCCTTATGTAAACCTTGATGATTATTCTCTTGATAAAAAATGTTTAAATTATATCAACCTTAATAATGCCCAGAAATATAAAGTTATACCTCTGTTTGAAATAGAGGGCATTCTCACTGTTGCAATGTCCGACCCTTTGGATTTGTTTGCAATAGACAAAATAGTGGAAGATGCAAAGTGTGAAATCGAACCTGTTATATCTTCAGAAAATGCAATTTTGAAAAAAATTGAAGAATACTACACTAGTGCAAGCTCTGTAGGCCAAATTTTTATTGATGAAAACAGACCAAAATACGATTGGCGTGAGGTTTTGAACAATGAAGAGCTGACTTCCAGTCTTTCCGATGAACATATACAAAAACTTATACGTTCAATTTTAAAACAAGCTATCTCTGATGATATCCATGAACTGTTTTTTGAACACGTGCCAAACGGTTTAAGCGTTACTTTCAGACAGAATTCACAAAATGTTTCAACAGGCGACATACCGGCTATACTGGTTGCTCCTTTTATTGCAAGGTTAAAAACACTCTCTAACCTTGACCCGACTGTATCAGAGCTTCCGCAGCTTGGAAAATTGAGCTTTAAAGTTGATGACATGGCTCTTATTGCAAGTATATCTGCTTTCCCTACAATTCATGGAGAGCGTATTTCGATTAAAATTTATAAGCCGCCTAAAAAGCTTGAAGACATTGCCCTTGATATGAAAAAAATTAATATAATTAGAAATGCAGCGCAAAAACCGGGTATTTTGCTTGTGTGCGGTTCAGGATTAAGCGGCAAAACTCACATGATTTATTCTATCCTGTCTGATATTGCGGATGACACAAAAAATGTAATGACAATAGAATCTATTACAAAATATAATCTTGAAAATGTTAACCAGTGTGAATTAAACGAGCACATTGGCTTTAACCTTGATAAGGCAATGCGTTTTATAGAGTTTCAATCACCTGATATATTATATTTTGAAGGTATAAATACAAAAGAAGGGCTTGATTACTTTACTTCGCTTGTTTTTAAGGATAAGACACTCATAACGGAGTTTTTGGCAGAAAATATAGCAGACCTTATGAAAAAGCTTTCGTTGAGCGAATTTTCGATGTTTAAATCTTTATTAACATGTCTTGTTTTTCTTCACAGCAAAGACAGTATAGAAGTTTTTGACAAACAGGCTCTAGAAAAATATTTTGCATAGCGAATGTAAAACTTTTGTAAAATTATATTAACAATTCCTGACTTTCGGTAAATTCTGTGGATTTAAAATTTTTTATAAGTATATAGGAAACCGAAGGAAAAAAGGAATATACAGTTTTGGCACTAGAGCAGGTTAAGCTTCAGGGTACATCTTCTGTAACAAATACAGAATCGACGCCTAAAGCAAGTACAAATAGCTTTAATACATCTTTTGGCAATCTTTTTATAAAAGAGCAGAATTTTAATATTCCTCAAAAAGATTCCAAAACTCCTATACAAAAATCCGCAACAGGAAATTTGTTCGGCAGCGGTGTTGTGCAAGAAACTGAAACCAAGCCTCAAGCCCAAGCTGCACAGCAGCAAAAAACAGGCGGTTTGGATGTAATTTCTAAATATTTTAAAAATATATTGCCGACTTTTAAAGAAGCCGGAGATAAGGTAAATCAATATAACGCAGCAGTTGATAATGCTCTGAAATATATTCCGAGCCCGTATGATCTTGATGCGCTTGCAAATTCAAACCCGAGAATTAAAGCTATTCTTGCGGAAAACGGTTTGCCTGTAAAGATGAACTACAGTAACTTAAAAACAATTAAACATACACACCTTGCCACAACAACGGAATTTGCAACAGCAATAGGCAAGGAACTCGGTCTGAGCGATGCAGAAATTAAGACAATGGAAGTCGGAGCAGCTTTGCATGACATAGGCAAGTCACTTGTTCCTGCTGAAATCTTGAATAAACAAGGCCGTTTGACTCCGGAAGAAAGAAAGATTATCAATCTTCACTCAGTACTCGGTTATGAGCTGTTAAAAGGAATGAATCTAGGTACAAATGTTGCAGAAATTGCAAGAGACCATCACAATCCGAATTCAACAAACAAATATGCTCAAATAGTCAGAGCTGCCGATGTCTACTCTGCAATGAGAGAAGAACGTCCTTACAAAACAGCAAAAACTCATGATGAAGCTATGGCTGTTTTAAAAGACATGAAAATAAGCTCTACTATATTAAATGCTCTTGATAAAGTATACGGCAAGCCCCAAAAAGAAGAAATTATTGTACCGCTTCGTATTCCAGCTTAAGCTGTTTAATGCTTACTGAAAGCGAGTCATGATTGTTTAATGCTTCTTTTAGATGGTATTTATAATGTTCTTGATCGCCTGTTTCTTTGTAGTAATGAGCCAGAGTGTAGTTAACATCACCGTTATAGGGGTTGTTTAAAAGTGCATTTTTTAAAAGCATAATTGCTTCATCAAAACGGTTTTCTTTTGCTAATATCTTTGAATAAATAATAGATGCATTGTCATCTTTCGGATTCAGGTCTAAAGTTTTTTGCAAGAACTCTTTTGCTTTATCATTTTCACCCTCTTCATAATAGATTGAGCCAAGATTAAAATAAGCCCAGCTGTAATCTGCGCAGAGCTCTATAACCTTTTCGTAATGCTGTTTACAAAGCTCTCTTTCCCCTGTTTGGTCGTATTCATAAGCAAGATAAAAATGAGCGAGATGGTCAGTAGGGTTTAAGTTGATTGCAGCTTTCAAGCATGTGATTGAAAGGTCATGTTCTGCTTTTTTTGAATATAAATACCCGAGGTTAAAATAGCTGTTTGCATCGTTTTGCTCAAGCTGTAAAACTCTTTTAAAAAACGGGATAGCCTTGTCAAATTCTCCTGTTTGCAAGTATGCATAACCCAGATTATACAAAAAGTCAGGCTCTTCAGGGCTGATGTTAAGGGCATTTTGATATGAGATTATTGCTTTATCAAACTTTTTCAGATTTTCTAAAACAATTCCTGCATTATAATGCAGGCGAGAATCCTCTGGAAACCTTTTTAAAAGGTAATAAAGCTGCTTCAATGCTTCTTCATTGTAGCCGCCTTCCATAAGCTCGATTGCCAGTTCTCTTCTTATTTTGAAGTCGGCAGGATTTTGATCAAGTTTATCAGTAAGTTCATTTATTTTAGATAGATTATCCATACTGTAATTGTAATGTCTTTTTTATGTACATGCAAAATGTAAACTTCTGCAGTTTGTGTAACAAAAAAGACCCTCGGATGAGAGTCTTTTAAGTGGTGCCCTGAGCCAGACTTGAACTGGCACTAGGGGTGAGCCTAATCGGATTTTAAGTCCGACGCGTCTACCGATTCCGCCACCAGGGCAAATTTATTCAATTTTCATAACGTGTATTGTGGCGGAGCACTATGTGCATTCCTAACGCCATACACAAAAACAACATTTAGTTGTTTTTTCTAGTGACATCCAAAATTGGTTCCTGCCACCAGGGCAAATTGTATTATTATATTCCTGTAAAAACCCTATATTGTCAAGTAAGTTTTTATAGTACAAAATTTTTTTTTCAAAAAAATGAACAATTTTATTTTTTATTCGTTATAGTGTATGTAAGGAAAAAATTATGGACGAACAAAACACAAAACAATGTAACGGATACGAAGCCATGTATACCTTCTTGAATGACGAAGACTTTGAACGTCATCTCAAAGAATGTCCTCAGTGTGCAAAAGAGCATGAAAAAATGCAAAAAGTATCAGACCTGATACAGGAAGCCAAACCATACATAAAAGAAAAACGTAAAACAACAAGAGTTCTTGTCAGTGCTGCTGCTTTTTTTGTTGCGGTGTTTGCTACTTTGAGTGTGCCTCTTTGTATGGTGGGTATTGATGCATATGACAATCTTGTTGCCCAAAATACAATGGACGTTCAAGAGCTTGGTTTGCCCGTTGATGAATATGGATTTCTTTATATAGAATAATAATATGGATTTAAAAACAATAATAAATAACCACGGAACAACCGTGAGAAGTATCATAAAACGTATTACAAACGAACATAACGAGGACCTTGAACAGGAGGTCTATACAAGAGTCTGGAAAAATTCAGACAAGTATGAAGAAAAAGGTACTCTAAATGCCTGGATAAGGACAATAAGCGCTAACCTATCCAAAGATTACCTTAAGTCTTCCTCTAAAAAACTTGATGACAGTACAACAGCAGATGAAACAGCTCTGTCTCTTGTACGCGATTCAAAAGATACACCTGAATCTCTTTTACTCAAAAGAGAAAGGCAAAAAATGATTTCAAGAGCAATAAACAATTTAAAACCAAAATTTAAAGAAGTAGTAATGCTCTACGAAATCGAAAACCAATCGTACGAAGAAATTTCACAAAAACTAAAATGTCCTATAGGAACCGTAAAATCACGTTTATACAATGCAAAAAAAGAACTGGCATCTGCTTTGCAGGAGCTAATGTAGAAAGGATATTTATTATGAAAAAAACTTTATTTATTGCAGGCATGGCTGCTGCTATACTTATGTCTACTTCTGTAACATATGCAGCTACAACAAATGCTGCAGACACAAAGGTAAAACCGAAGTGTGAAAAAAAACTCCCTCCAAAACATGGCGATTTTAAAGGCAAAAAAGCTCCGGGCATGGAAAGACCAGACAGGCCAAATCTTGATGAACGTTTAAAATTGACAGAAGAACAGAAAAAACAGGCTCATGATATACGCATGAAAGGCCACAAAAAAATGAAGCCCGTATTTGAAAAAATGAAGGCTAAAAAAGAACAAATCAGAGAAATCAAAAAATCTGACCTGTCACAAGAACAAAAGGCTAAAAAAATTGAGCCATTAAAAAAAGATTTGAAAAAACTCAAACAGGAAGCCAGAAAAATCCGTATGGAAAACACAAAAGAGTTTGAAGCAATCCTGACACCTGAACAAAAAGCTGAATTTGAAAAAATTAAACAGGAAGGCCGAGAAAAAGCAAAACAGCACAAGATGAAAAAACGTCCTTGTCCTGTAAATGCAAAGCCTGCTGCAGATAAAAAATAAAAATTAAAGAATTATAAAGCCTCCGTTATCCGGAGGCTTTTTTATGCTAAAATTTTTATGAAGACAGGAGATTTTTTTCAAGTGCGTACGGTTTTATTATTAACAGCTCTTTTCTTTTTTTCTATAAATTATTGTTTTGCAGATGAACTTCGTCTTGATAAGGATACGAAGTTTCAAAAAGATATTATGCAAACAGGGTTTAAAATATTAAATTCCAATAATATAAAAAAAAGAATGACCTTTTATTATGTGAGCGAAAATAAACCTAAAACCAAAATAAACAGCAGACTAAAACGGGTATATGTTTATAAAGGAATGATGCCTTATATAGAAGATGAAAATGACCTTGCTGCAATTATAAGTGTAGAAACAGCTCGTTTATTGGATTTGCGTTCTGATTTTTTCAGGATGTTTTCGGTTAGTTTTTCTCCAAGAAAATATGAAATAAAGGCAGATAAAAAGGCTGTCGATTTAATGGTAAAAGCAGGATATGATCCGGTTGCTTTAATCAATATTCTTAACAAAACATCTAAAGAAGAAAAATGGTTTGAATACAATATTTTTCACCACAACGGCACAGAGAGAATGAAAAATATTTACCAATATATTTATGAAAAATATCCCGTGTATCTTGCGGAAAATAAATATATTGAAACAGATTATTATCAGAATTTTTTGCGGTTAACAAAAAATGACAGAAAAAAAGTTAGAAACATACAAGAGCAAAAAATAAAAAAACAAGGATCTAAAACAACGTCATGAATATACTTTTGAAAAAGATAACAACTATATTCCTTTTAACAACTATTGCTTTTGGTGCTTGCAATATTAATGCTTATGCAAAAAATACAACAAAATCAAAACAAAACACAATGCTCAAAGTAGGCATCAAAAAAGACGTTAAACAACAAGTGCCTAAAAGAAAAGAATTTAAAATGCCTGTTATAGAAGATGAATTGGAAAAAGAACTGGCATCTTCCCAAAATATCAAAAAATGCAGACACAAATATAAACGTGAAATTATGACAGATGAACCGGTTGTCATAAGTGATGAAAACAAAAAGTTTAAACGAAGCGATTATCAAAGAAAGGTCAGAACAGAAGAGGGAGTAGCCGTAATCCTCAAGCCTGTTAATAAAATCAGAACGAAAAATAAACATATAAAATTGGCCGATGGACAAAACAGTGATAAATACAAGGCAGCCTTTCCCTACATAGGTGATAAAGTAGCCTTTAAAGTTGTTAAAGATGTTGTAAAAGATGGCAAGGTTTTGATTGAAAAAGATACTATTGTATATGCCAAAATAGGCGAAGTGTCGCCAAGAGCTATGGGCGGTGCTCCTGCAGAAATGACAATAGAGGGGTTTGAAATGTATGACAAAAAAGGAAAATTAATCCCTCTTGATGGAGAAATTGCATCAAGCGGATATTCTTTATCATTTTGGATTGGTTTGGCAGAGCTGGCAACCACACCTTTTTTGATTGGTCTTGCTGTTCCTCTTTTACGCCTCCTCCCGGGTGGTCAGGCAGTTGTTACACCCAGAAAAAACTATGTGGTTTATTACTAAATTGAGTGTTTAATATTGACAAAACAGTCTAAAAAATTATAAAATAACTTTTATTAATCAGGAGAATGACATGAAAAGATTTATTTTTTGTTTACTGGCATTAGCTATTTCTATTAACAGTGTTTTTGCTGATGAGCTGAGACTCGATAAAGAAGCAAAGTATCAAAAACAGGTTATGCAAATTGGTTATCGGGTATTAAATGCCAACCAGATTGATAAAAGAATGACATTTTTCTATGTCAATTCTAAAGATGTAAATGCTGTTACTGCACTGAGGTCAAAACAGATAAGTGTCTATAAAGGACTTTTGCCTTTGCTCGATTCTGATGATGAACTCGCTGCTGTAATTTGCCACGAAATAGCGCATGGTTTGGATGCACACAAAGGACTCTGGCGCAGGCTCACAATGGCCGGTTCATCAAAATCTTACGAATTTAAAGCTGACAAAAAGGGTGTTGATTTGATGGTAAATGCAGGTTACAACCCTATTGCAATGATTGTAATTTTAAATAAAATTACTGCAGAGCCCAGTTGGTTCGAAAGATATCCTTCTCATCCAGGCGGTTCTGAAAGATTGCTTACTATTTACAGCTATATTTATTCCAAATACCCTGAGTATCTTGTGGACAACGATTACAAAAACAATCTTTATTATCAAAACTTCTTACTCACAACAAAAAAACAAAGAGCCGGCATTAGAGAAAGATATAAAGACAAAAATATTATTCCTGTAAGTGATAAAAAGTAAATTAGAGTTAAGCATATGAAAAAATTATTTATATTAACCGTTTTATTATCTTGTTTTGTTCTTCAAAAGGCAGATGCATATCCTGTATACAGTGATGAATTACCTCAGTCTTATATTAATAGTGTAAAAACTAACAAAAGTTTGGGTAATAAGCAATCATTACCTGTTTATGACACGCAAAATATGCTTGAAGTTAATGTCTATACACCAAATCGTATAACCTTAAGCAATGTTCTGAAGAAAACTGCAAAAGGTGAATATTATACTGTTCAAAATTATGACATTAACGACCGCATCAATTTTATTGTTGGAGAAGATGTTTATAAAAACAACAAACTTTATATTAAAAAAGGTACAACAGCAGTAGGCATTGTTAGAGAAGCTCAAATCGGTTTCGGTCAATTTACTGCACCTGATGAGATACAGATTTCTATGTTTACAACTAAAGATGTCAATAATAATGATGTTAAATTGTATGGCAACATTATCCAAGAAGGCAAGCAAACAGGCCTTTTTCAAGTTATCCTTCAAGAAATACCCTCTTTAAGAGCGTCTATACCAAAAAATAAGTTGTATACTCTATATTGCAAATAAAATTCGTTACATACGTGATTTAATTTTGTATATGGGGTAAAATTTTTAATATGAAAAAGTTTATTGCTTATATAATATTAATTTCTTTTATCTTTGTACATACTGGCCTATCAACGGTGTCAATTGCTGCAGAGTCTGCTCAATCTTCCAATGTTGTGAACAAAAGCGATGATACATTTAAAGGTCGTGCAGAGATAACAGATAAGGCTGACAGGGAAAATAAAGAACTCTTTACGGGTGAAGTTGACCAACTTGAGGCTAAAGATGTTATTAAAATGACAGTTTCTCAAGTCTTAAGCTCCGGATATACAGAAGAAGGCGATGAGTTTTTTGCGGAAATCTCCAGTGAAGTGGAGGGCGATAAAGGGGTAATTTTACCAGCCGGTACAATTGCACACGGCTGTGTAAGAGAAATCCAATCTTCCAAACGTCTTGGACGTGACGGTTGGATTGAGGTCAATTTTGATTATTTAATTACACCTGATGGCAGAGAAATCCCTATTCAGGGTAAAATGAGCACAAAGCTTAACCCTGTAATAGGAACTACAAAAAACGTTGCAAAAGGTGCTGGTTATACAGCAGCCGGCGGCGTAGTCGGTGGCTTTCTTGCATTAAATGTTTTTGGACTTCCTGCTGCAATTGCCAGTCAGGGCTATACTCTTGCGGGTGGTGCTGCTCTTGGCGGTGCAGTTGGGCTTGGTATGGCATTGTATAGAAAAGGAAAAGATGTTTTAATCTCGCCCGGTGACGAAATAAGGGTAAAAGTTGTTCATGGTATTGAGCTCCCTGTTTTCAAAAAAGAAGCTTTAAAACAAGAAGAATTTGTATGTGAAGGGTTAGGGCTCAAGATAACTAATATCGATTTTGAAGAGGATCCTTTTGGCGAACTTAATACAATAACTATCGCACTTGTTATCACTAACCTGACAGACAAATATTTTACAGGTTTTGATATTTCGTTGATGAATGATTTGAATGCCTCCTTTTATCCATCTGTTTTTGGTGACACATCAATTATGTTTTCTAAAATCAAACCCGGAGACAGAACATCAGGTAGAATCTCTTTTTCTGTAGATAACATCAAGCGTAAACACTGGCTTGTGATTTATGACAGAGCACAGCGTAAACAAATTGCCAAAGTATCAATAGATAACGCTTATAGAGATATACAGGATAAAAAGAAGGCTAAAAAGAAAAGAAAGAAAAAAGACTAATTAATTTGAATAATTTAGAATATAAGGAAAACAAAATGAATTTAAGAAAAGCGTTCACTCTTGCAGAAGTTTTGATTACTGTAACAATAATAGGCATTGTCGCTGCTTTGACAATACCCTCTTTTATGTCTGATACAAGCCAAAGATCCAATGCTGTAGCCTTAAAAAAAGCAATTTCCGCTTTGGATCAGGCAGTAGATATGTCTCGTGCTGAATCAAAATTTCAGCCAATGCCAAAGTGTTATATTTCTGATGTGTCAACTGAAGGTCATCAATTTGATCAATGCAAGGACTTGTTTGTTTATATCAAAGATATGATGCAGGTTAGCAAGTATTGTGAATCAGACCCCGTTTCAGGCGGATGTATGCAAGAATACAACAGTGATTTTTCTGCTTGTGAAGACTGGAGCAAATTAGAGAATAAAAAAGCTTTTGTTACTACTGACGGTATGATCTACTTTGAATATTCCGATGAAAAAGGTGCGTCTAATATAGGTGTGGATGTTAACGGATCAAAAGGTCCGAATAAATGGGGCTATGACGTCTTTTCACTTGGCTTGTACGGTCATAAAGGTGTAATGCAGACATACCAACCCGGTGGTTGTGAGCCTGTTGATTTAGGAGGAATGACAGGTTATGAGCTTTTGAAGGAAGCTGGTTAATTGTTGTTAACTCCGTAGCCAAACATTGCAAAATCATATTTTACAGGGTCTGATGGGTCAAATTCTTTGAGTTTGCCCATCAACTCTATTACTGCTCCATAATCGTTCTGGTTTCTTTGCAACAGACCCAATTGTCTGGATATTTTTGCCACATGTACATCCAAAGGAATCAATAATTCTGACTTAGGCATAAATTTCCAGATACCAAGGTCAACTTCTCCATCTCTAACCATCCATCTCAATAGCATGTTTAATCTTTTGCAAGCACTTTTTTTTGCAGGGTTTGGCAGCAGATGAAAAAATCCTTTGCTAACTGGCATGGTAACTCTGGAATAAAAATAATCTACAACAGTTTGTAATGTACCTTGTACAGTTTGTGTATTTTTCCAACCATAAGCAAAAAGTGATTCCAGAGACTCGTTCGATGTATACAGCGCTTTTAATATTAAAACTATTTGTACAAGATCTATTCCTATGGAGAACCTGTAGTCAAAATTATCAAGACTGTGGTTGTTCTCATCAAAATTCATTACAAATTCATATGGTTTTTGCTGCATTATGTCAAAAAGCGTGTTAAGTTTGGCAATAAATACTTCCCTTTTTCCGTAAGCAAAAATAGAAGCAATAAATGCTGCGATTTCGATGTCATTTTTTTCTTTAAACCTGTGAGGAAACTGAACAGGGTCATCTTTGATGAAATCTTTTGTTTCATAAGTACTTACAAGAAGGTCCATGTATTTTTTAGTGTCTGTGTTCATTTTTCCTCTCTTATCCTTTTAAAGTAATTTTTCAAAATTAAATCACACTCTTGCTCCATTATACCCCCTTTATATTTTATTTTCGAATTAGAAAATGAAATCATGTGCGGCATTGTGCTGATTGCGCCGTAAAGCGAATCATATGAACCAAAATAGAGATTATCAATACGTGATTGTATTATTGCCCACAAGCACATAGGACAGGGCTCCAGTGTGACATATAAATCACATCCGTTTAGTCTCCAGCAATGGAGCTCTTTAGAGGCATTTCTAAGTGCAAGAATCTCGGCATGTGCGGTTACATCATTCAAGGCTTCTTTTTGATTGTGCTCAATGGCAATTATATTACCATTTTTTACTATTACAGCTCCAACAGGTATTTCATTACCTGCGCAAAGCGCTTCATCTATGGCTTTTTGCATAAAAAGGTTGTTCATATGTTTTATAATATATTACAAAATATTACAAAATTTCATTTTTTTTTAACGTTTTTGTAATATTTCGTAATAAAAAGCTTGCATTTGTATATACTAAGTGATATATTAAGTATATACACAAGCAAGTATTTTTTAGGTTCAGTTTTAATCTCTTTTTCTAAATGTATCCGCAAATGCACGGCAGATAGATTCTTCTGTACTGTGCAATTAGCCTGCGCAAAAACAAGTAAATTAGGATATTAAATATAAATTAGGAGTAAGTGTATGTCTCAAAATTCTTTCAATGTCTCATCTAAAACTTTAAAAGCAGCCTCAACAAAGCCCCATTCTCACAACATCATCCCCCGTGACAGCGATGATTCTCTAAACAATTACATCAGAAAAATTTCTTCCATTGCAGTATTAAGTCCGGAAGAAGAAAAACAAATTGCACAAATTGCTAAAGAAGGCAGCGAAAAAGATTCTCTTAAAGCTAAACAGCAGCTTGTACAAGCTAATTTAAAACTTGTTGTTAACATAGCAAGAAAAACTGTTCAGGTTTCTCATCTGCCTATGATAGATTTGATCCAAGAAGGCAATCTGGGACTGATGGTTGCTGTAGAAAAATTTGATTACAAACTAGGCTATCGTTTTTCAACCTATGCTGCATGGTGGATTAAGCAAGCTATCTTTAAAGCAATATCCGAACAATCTCATTGTGTTAAGATACCTGTTTATATTCAAGAAACTTTATCTAAATTTTCCAAAGTTAAATCTTCACTCGAACAAAAATATAACACACAAGTTAAAAATGAAGATGTGGCAAAAACTATGAACATTTCTGCAGAAAAAATTGATATGTTTTTAGGTGCATACACAAAATCTATCTCAATGGATTCGGCATATGAGCTGAATTCCGGAAACGAAGTTACCCTGTCTGATATTCTTGAAGACCCCAATGCTTCTGTGTATGCTGATGCTGAGTATGAAAATCTGAAAAAAGATATTGAAACAGTTGTGTCAAAGTTAAAAGAAAGAGAACAAGCTGTTGTAAAAATGAGATTTGGACTCGGTGAGTGGAGCAAGACAACTCTGGAAGAAATAGGCAAGCTTTATGGTGTTACAAAAGAATGTATAAGACAAACTGAAGCAAGAGCACTTAAAAAATTAAGAGATTTAACTGAGACAAATAATTTGCTTACAGCATATATGTATTAATCACTACAACAGAATATTGCGCACTGTACAAAGCAGTGCGTTTTTATTTTGCCCATATTAAGGGCATAAACTTTCCCAATCAATCCCGTCATCATCATCTTCTCCGGGTTCCGGTATTCTTTCTCCGTCTTCTAGCATAATTTGGAGCATGAGGCGCAATTGATTTTTGTAATTTGCCAGTGCTATTTCTCTTGTTTTGGCACAGAATGCAAAACTTGGAAATTCTTTTATTTCAATGTAATGATAAGGGTTGCCGTTGAAGTCTAAATCTGTTCCTTCAACAAGCGTCCAATCCAAATTAAGGTAATAATCTAAATCTTTATCCATCAAGAGAGTTCTCGCTTAAAGGTTGTGAAATCATAATACCTTCACCTCCGAGTACTTCTGCTTGTTTTCCGTCAATGTAGAGGTAAATAGGTTTTTTAGGGCTGTTAGCAAGTGCTGTTTTTATAAATTGTTTCATCCTGCTGTAGATGCTGTCTGCACCGCCTCCTGTCTGGATATTGCCGGATACATCAATAATAATTTTGTTGCTGCTTTCGACTATACCAAGAATTTTTACATTTTTAGGGATTTCAGAATAAACACCAACACTTTTTTCATATTGAGAAGGGCCGTTCATAAGCTGATTAAGAGCAAATTTAAGTTTTGATTGGCCTTGAGGGACTTCTCTTTTTACTTTTTTAAATATTCCTGTGTCATTTTTATCCATTCCAAGAAAATACACTGTGACATATGTCTTTGTTACTTTCTTTTCTTCTTCTTGTTTTTTATTTTCTGTTGGCTCAACTTTTTTAACAGGTTCTGCAACCTGTTCTTCTACAACAAGTTTTTTTTCAACTTTGGCATGCGGAGTATCGAAAAAATTTACTTTTACATAAAAGAATGCCAGAGCCGCAAGTGCTAATATTACCAGTTTTGACCAGAATCCCATAAATTACCCCGTATATTTGTCGTAAACATATCAATTATTATAATAGTTTTTAGGCACAATAACCAGCCCTTTTATAACAATTTTGTCTCCGGATATATTAATATCATTTATTTTTATCATACTTTTGGGGTTGTTAAGTATTGCTGTGTTTATGACAAGCGGGTTTAGCTTGTTTATAACAGGCAAAATGGAATTCATGTTAACAGATGTCATTGATGGAGTTGTTTTTATATCTGTAAAAAGAATCTTGCCGTTTTCCACATTTATCCCCATGCTTGTAGAAATAAGCTTTGGCTCATTTAATGTTAAAGGTGAAGATACTTTTATAGATACAACCAGTCTGTCATATTTTATTTCTGCTTTGGGGTCAAAGACCTTGAACAATGACATGTTGCCCACACTAAAATTTAAAGAATTGAGAAGCTTTGTATATTGTGGTGTGGAAATAATTTTTTGTAAATCAGCTGATGTTATGTCAGCATTAAATCCCAGAAGAAAATTTTCGTTTGTGTAAACTTGTCCGTTTTTGTAGATGAAATGATTGTATCCGCACAGCGATTCTGCTGTGATATTTGACATATATAAACCATCTAAATATGCGGTATCAGAGTGCGCGCTGATGCTCTTAAATTTACCCTCCAACATGCTTTTTGCACCAAAAGGCGTAATGTCTACTTTAAAATCACCTGTTAAAGCTTCGTTCAATTGCTTTCTTACCTGCGATTCCAGCGTTGCTGCAATTATTGCATTCATTCCTGTATATTTACTAAAAGCAGCAGAGACAGGGCCGTTGACTTTTGGAACAGCCGGACACATTGAAGATGCGGTTTCAGTGCAGCTTTGTGAAAAAGCAGGTGCTGCCATTAGTGTGAGTGATATTAATAATGTTAAAAACTTTATCTTTTTCATGATATAAAAACCTTCTTTGTTACCAGTATGTTAGAGTTTTCTTGTTTTTGAGATATGGCGCACAGCTCATTGTTAAAAGTTAAGCATACGTATTCATTATCTTCAAAATCATCTGTTGCAATGCTTTGACCGTGTTGTATTTTTTTGTATTCTATCTCTGCAAGCTCATAACATTTATATGATAGAACTTCAACGGGATTTATCAAATATTTTTCGGCTTCGGCTTTATCTGTTATACAATCAGGGGAAATTGCATTTTCTAATTCAAACAAACCTGATTTTGTTCTCACAAGTCCGCTCATTACTGCGCCTGTGCCGATAGTAAGCCCTAAATCATTTATTATTGAGCGGATATATGTACCTTTTGAGCAATGTATTTCAAGCTTAGCAGATTGAGATTCTTCATCAAACTCCACAAGCTCAAGTTTTGTTACAAATACAGTCCTTTTGGGGATATCATCAGGTATTATGCCTTGTCTTGCTAGCTCATAAAGCCTTTTGCCTTTATAATGTACTGCAGAATGCGCTGGCGGAATTTGTTCAATCTTGCCTCTAAAATTATTTAAAGCTTCTTTTATTTGCTCTTTCGCAGCTTTTTTATTGCTATAATCTTTCACAGCGCCTTCTGTGTCAAAGGTATCAGAAACTTTTCCAAATTGTACGTCGGCAGTATATCCTTTATTTTCTTGCAAATATTCTATAAGTCTTGATGCTTTTCCTATTGCTACTGGCAATACACCTGTTGCCATAGGGTCAAGTGTACCTGTATGACCGATTTGTTTTATTTTTAACGCACGTCTTAACATGGCAACAACATCATGAGAGGTCATGCCTTTGGGTTTGTTTATATTCAAAAAGCCGAACATAGCGGGTTATATTTCTCCTTTGGAGATTTTATCTATCAAATCCATAACCTTTGTTCCTCTCTCGAGCGAATCATCAGGTATAAAACGCAATTCCGGTGTAAGACGAAGTCTGATTCTTTTACCTACTTCATAGCGAATTTTCGAAACATTTTCTTCCAGAGCTTCAATGGTTTGTTTTTTTGCTTCCTCATTTGTTGTGAAAACAGAAAAATATACCTTTGCAAATGAGTTGTCATGAGCGAGCTCAATATCTGTAATAGAAATTACACCTGCAATACGGGGATCTCTGACATCTTTTTGTATTATGTCAGCAATTTCTTTCATCAAAGTTTTTCTAACACGTTCGTTTCTTAATGACATAATTAAACCAGAGCCTGTCTTTCTACTTCTTCAGTTGTTGATACTTCAATTATATCGCCTTCTTGAATGTCATTGAACTTGGCAAACGATATACCGCATTCAAATCCTGTAGCAACTTCTTTAACATCATCTTTAAAACGTTTAAGCTGGTCAATTGTCCCTGTGAATATAACCTCACCGTTTCTTACAACTTTTGCTGTTTTATTTCTGAATATCTTACCTTCTGTAACATAACATCCGGCAATTCTGCCTGTTTTTCCGACAGTAAATACCTGTCTTACCTCTGCTTTACCGAGCTCAACTTCTTTAATTTCAGGTTGCAGCAGGCTTAGCATAGTTTTTTCAAGGTCTTCAAGTATTTGGTAAATGATATCAAATTTCTTGATAGTAACACCTTCTCTGGCTGCCGCAATTTCAGCATTGTTATCTTCTTTTACAGTAAAGCCGAGAATAATTGCGTTACTTGCTGCTGCGAGCATAACATCAGCTTCTGAAATATCACCCACGCCTACGTGAATGAGTTTTATAATTATTTCATTAGACTTAAACTGTCCAATAGCTTGAGACAGAGCCTCAGCAGAACCGTTTGTGTTTGCTTTAATAATAAGGTTAAGGTGTTGGAATCCGTCATCTCCTTCACCAACAACTTCATTTCTGATATGAGTTGGCAGCATTGCTTCAAGACGTGAGTTTCTTTCTTTTTCCTTACGTTCTGCAACAATAGCTCTCATTGCTTTTTCGTTTTCAACAACTTCAAACTTGTCGCCTGCCTGCGGAACTTCAGTAAGACCAAGAATCTCTACAGGTGTAGACGGTGAAGCTTTTTTTACTCTTTCACCTGCATCTGATAACAGTGCTCTAACTTTGCCGCAAACATTGCCCACAACTACACACTGGCCGGTTTTTAATGTACCGTTTTGAACAAGCAGTGTTGCAACAGGGCCTTTTCCTTTATCAAGGTTTGCTTCAATAACAACACCGGATGCTGGTGCGTCTGGGTTTGCTTTTAAATCTTGAACCTCTGCAATTAATAGTATGTATTCAAGCAGCTCATCAATACCTTGTCCTTGCAATGCACTGACTTTTACACACACAGTGTCTCCGCCCCATTCTTCAGGAACAAGGCCGTGTTCTGTCAGCTGCTGCATAATTTTATCTGGGTTTGCATCAGGTTTGTCGCATTTGTTTACTGCAACAATAATAGGTACTTCAGCTGCTTTTGCGTGGTTGATTGCTTCAATTGTCTGGGGCATTATACCATCGTCTGCTGCTACAACCAAGATTGCTATGTCTGTAGCCTTTGCACCTCTGGCTCTCATTTCTGTAAAAGCTTCGTGGCCCGGTGTGTCAATGAATACAATTTTCTTGTTATTCAAAAAGACTGTATATGCACCAATAGACTGTGTTATGCCGCCAACTTCAGTTGATACAATTTTGTGTTTTGATGCGCGGATTGAATCAAGAAGTGTTGTTTTACCATGGTCAACGTGCCCCATGATACTGATGACAGGTGCTCTTCTTTTTAAAAGTTTCGGGTCAATAGCTGCAAGCTCTTTGGCTTCCTCTTCTTTTTGCATTTCTTCTTCTATAAATGCTTCAAGGTCTTCTTCTTGAACTTCAATTTCAAAATTTTCGCAAACTTTTTTTGCTGTAGGTACATCAATTACCTGGTTAACTGTTGCAAGAATACCTTGCATCATGAGGAATTTAACAATTTCTGCTGATGCTTTGTTGATTTTTTCGGACAATTCTCCTACTGTCAAAGGCTGGTTTATTACAACGCTTTTTATTTCTTCAACAGCTTCTTCAGCATGTGATCTTTTTTTGTGCTTTTGAGCATTAGCTTTTTCCAGGCTGATTCTTTCTTGTTCTTCTTCTTTTGAACGGTAAGATTTTTCTTGTTTTTTACCGCCTTTTTTCTTGGAAGAGTTTTTAGAATCATAAATTTCCTGAGGAATAATATGACGTTGAATTGGCTTTTTCTCAGGTCTTTGAGATGGAGCACCTTCTTTTTTAAGCTCAGGTTTTCTATCTGTTTTTACATCTTTTTTTACTGCATCTTTTGATTGCGGTCTTGCAGGTCTTTCCTGTTTTGGAGGTCTTTGCGGCAATACAGGTTCTATTTTTCCAAGTTTAAGTCTTGGTGCAGGAGCAGGAAGCGTAGGTTCAACTTTTCCGAGTTTTACTTTTTCTACCGGTTTTACTTCGGGTTCAGTTTTTTTCTCTTCTTCTTTAGGAGCTTCTTCTGCTTTGGGTTTAGCTTTTTTTACAATAAAAGCCTTGGGTTTTTTAGCTTGTTCAACCTTTGGCTCTTTCACTAATTCTTTTAATTTTTTAGCCTGTAATTCGGAGACTGCACTTGAATGAGACTTAACTTTAACGCCAAGTTTTTTGTCCAACATTTCAATTACGTCTTTGTTGGGTAAGTTAAGTTCTTTTGCTAAATCATAAACTCTGATGGTATCTGTCATTATATGTATATTTCTCCAAATTTATATTGCCTTACTATATTTTTAACACAATCTAATTCTCAAGTACAGCCCTGATTTTTTCTTTTAATGTTTCATCCTGCTTTATTTTGAGAATTTTAAAAATTCTGCCTTTTTTAAAGGCTTTTTCTATGCAGTCTATATCTTTGCAAATATAAGCAGAACGTCCGAAAAACTTACTGTCCGGCATTATTTCCACTTCTTTTTGGTTATTGACCGTTATTTTTATTAACTTGTCTCTGCTTAGTTCTTTAGAACAGGCTGTACATTTTCTTATTATTTTTTGTTCATCCATTTTAGCAGCCTATAAGTATTGTTTTTCCTATATCTTTTCTGTATTTCATTGAATCAAAGCTAATTAAAGCAACACTTTCATATGCTCTTTTAGCTGCTTGTTCCAATGTAGAAGCGCTTGTTGTGACGGTTATTGTTCTGCCTCCTGCGGTTAAAAAGTCTCCGTCAGAATTTTTTATTGTATTAAAGTGAGCAACCTCGCTGTGCTCTTGCGCTTCTTCAATACCGGTTATTGTGCTTCCGTATTTACCTTCGGAAGGATAGTTGCCTGCACTCAGTACAACTGATGCACTGTAAAGAGGCTTTTGTCTTATTTCTGAATAAATATCAACAAGTGAGCCGTTTATTGATGCTTTTAACACATCAGTAAGATTTTCATCAAGCAGTTCAAGTATGCATTGTGCATCAGGCTCTTTGAAAAAGGGATTAAACTCAATGACATTTAAGTTGCCTGTTCTGTCAATAATAATATCTATTCCAAGAATGCCTATATACTGATTTCCGTTTTTGGATAATTCGTCAAGTGCTGGGTATACTATTTCTTTAAATATTCTGCTCTCAAGGCTTCTGTCTATCATATAAAAAGGAGAATATGCTCCAAGCCCTGATGTTATACAACCGCCGTTACCTTCCAGTGTTCCTTTGTATGGTACGGCTGAACCAATTGGCATTGCATTGTATCCGTCTGTAATTACATAGTAAGAAAACTCTTGTCCTGCAATGTAATCTTCAAGAATTACCTTTTTTTCCTTGCTGTCAAAAAGATCTTCTATGATTCTTTTTGCAATTTTAAAATTATCGCACACATACACGTTCTCTCCGTGTACATGATTGTCGGTTTTTATAACAAGCGGATATTTTGATTTTCTTGCATAATCCACAGCCATATTTTCTCTGTCAAAGATACCAAATTTTGAGGTGGGGATTTTGGTTTTGTACATGAATTTTTTGCTAACAGACTTGCTCGAAGCTATTCTAGATGCTTCTGCTGTCGGAGCAAACACCATCAACCCTGCTTCGTTAAATTTTTGTGCTATATCGTTTTCTATAGCTTTTTCTGATGCGACAATTGTTAAATCTATTTCGTTAGCTTTTGCAAACTCAATAAGAGTTTCCGTGTCATCAGCTTTTATATCAATACAGTTTGCAAACTCTGCAATAGCTTCATTGCCCGGAGCAACAAAAACAAGAGAGGTGTTTTCATATTTAGATATTAGTTTTGCAATAGAGTATTCTTTTGCGCCTGAACCGACTATTAAAATTTTCATAAATCAATTTACCTTTTCTTCTGTTTAATCATTATACTACATGTAAAATGATATTGAAAAAAGCTTCTGTTATAAAAACAGAAGCTTTTTGGGGGTTAGTTATATGATAGTTGGTTAATATTATGCGTTAAATGCTCCGATGAGACCTACTATACCGCCTACAATAGAACCGACAATTGCACCGGGAACGCCGAATCCTATCACTGCGCCTATTGCTGCACCTGTACCGGCTGCTGTTGTTACACCGCCGATTTTACCCATTGTCTTTTTTACACCTTCGCTTTTAGGTGGTTCAGAGCCTTCCATTTTTGCAATCACTTCAGATGCGGAATATTTTTGAGAATTTCCAAATGAAACTGTATTCCAGAATCCGTTTGCAACTGAACCGTCACAGTTTTGTTGAATCATTGCTTTTAAGTCTTGTCCTGTAACTGCATGATATTGTTCAAATGCTGCATTTCTCAATGCCATTTCAAGACCAATCGGGTCATCTTTATATTCTTGTTTGAATCTTTCATACAATGAAGAGCGTCTTAATGTGTTAACAATTCTTTCAAACTGGTGAACAATCTGATCTGATTCACCTTCAATAACAACAGTTTGTAATGAGTTACATGCTGTTCTTATTGCACCTGTTAATCCATCATTTGCTGCTGCGTAGTTTTTTGCTGCTTTACCTTCTTGGAATTGGTTTTCTCTGGCTGCATTTCTAAGGTCAAGATCATAGGCTAAACGGTCTTTGTAATCCATGTTGATGTAGTTTCTGTAAGTTGGAGACATCATCATGTAAGGGTTCATCATACCCATTCCCATATTCATCATCATATATGGGTTCATATAAGCACCGCCTGCCATTCCTCCCATTTGTGGCATACCAAAGCCCATGTTTACGTCCAGAGGTAAGTTATAAATAGGGGGTGTGCTCAGACCAAACTCCCTTGAAAAGTTTGCATTTAATTCTGTCAGTGCCGCGCCCGTGGGGTTTGCAACCACCTGATACGGGTTTGGATAACCGTAGAATCCTGATATTCCGTTCATAACCAACCTCCAAATTGTTATCCTTAAGCTTTGCTTTTGGATATATAACCTAATTTATCTAACCTTACATATATAAAAACAATCGCTGATGCAAAATTGCTTTGAATTGAAAATTTGCTTAACATTTGTTAACAAAAATTTGAGCGAACTGTTTTTTATTTCAATGATAAAATATTCTTGGGGAGTGAAATATGCTTATACAAGGCAGTTCTTTGTCAAACAGAACAAATATGCTCGTTGAGCATTATGTAAAATTATTAAATTCGGGTGTAAGCGCATCCAGAATTCTTGTTCTGACGCTCAACTCCTTTAAAAAAAGCCTTTTTATAAATCAGGTTAAAGGAAAACTTTCTGGCAGTCTAAAAACTATATATATAGAAAATCCCCGCATTCATACTTTTTCAGGTCTAGCTTATAATACTTTAACGGAATTTTGGCCCTGTGTACAAAATTCTATACAAACAGGTGAGCCCTGCCTTATTCCAAACCTTACGGGGCTTGAGGTGTCTCAGTTCTTTTTTAAACAGGCTGTTAAAGAGGTTGGTTTTAAAGATTACAACTCTAAAGTGAACCTGATTCATCAGCTTTTTAGACGTTATTCTTTGATTGTGAATAACAATCTTTCCGAAGAAGATATTAAAAGCCGTTCGGCAATGCTTGGTGAGTCATTTGCCGGTGACGCAAAAAAAGCAATCGATATATATAAAAAAAACACTGCTCAATACAGAGCTTTTGACTATATAAGACAGGTTGCGGTATTTTCTTATCTTTATCAAAATACCGATTGTTTTAAAGATGTTGATTATTTAATAGTTGATGATGCTGATGAAATTACAACTGCAGAGTTGGATTTTTTATTGTATTTAAAACCTTCTTTAAAGGAAATTTTTATAGGATATGACAGGCATGGCACCTCTAGGATGGGTTTTTTGAATGCAGATGAAAATACAGTGCCAAGGATAGAAAAGTTTTTCAGTGAAGAAAAAATAATTGATGTTGATGAAAAATTCTCTACTGCTGCATCAATCGAATCTTTGAGTTTTTCAAGACGTCTTGAAATGGTAGAAAAAGCACTGGAAAAAATAATTGAGTTGATAAATTCCGGTGTTAGTCCGTCTGATATTTGTGTTATCACACCTGTTATTGATAATTCTTTAAAGTTTAGTGTGGCTGAAAAACTGAATTCAAAAAACATCAACACTCAGTATTTTTCCGGCAGTGAAAAACTTTGCTCTACACCGTTAGTTAAAATGACTCTGACTCTGCTAAACCTTTCTCTGGGAGAAATGCAAGATATTTATAAAATACGTTCATTGATATCAGATATGCTCAAAATACCTGTTAAATATTGTATGAATATAGTAAGTATGTATAAAGAAACAGCAGAGCTTAGAGAGTTTGATTTTGGTATTGCTGAATATACTCAACGATATAAAACCTTTTTAAATGTTTTACAAAAAATAAAAGCTGAAAATCTGACACTTTCTGATAAGGTTTATATTATTTACAAAGAAGTACTCGATATCTCCGTAAATGAAGCAGAACAGTTGAAATCTTTTAACTTTTTTATGAAACAGATTGCAGATTTTGAGTCAGTTTTTGCTTTGAGTAAATATAACCTGTCTTTTCAAAAATCAGTGCTTGTTCAGCTGGAAAATTCAATTATTGCGGAAAATCCATCATCTGCTCCTGAGTTGAAAGAGGACAGTGTAACATTTGCAACAGCACAAAAAATTGTTGATTATTCCATTAAATCAAAGTATCAGTTCTGGCTGGATATATCGGGTGATTTGTGGGTAAAAGATGATTTTGGAATGTTGTATAACGCGTGGGTTTTTCAAAGTTCTTGGAACAAAGATTCTTTTACCTATGAAGATAATATTGCTCTAACCCGAGAAAAAATCAAAAGGCAGCTTAGAAAATTGAGTTTGCTCTGTACACAAAAAATATTTTTATACTCGAGTCTTTTTGACATAGAAGGTAATGAAAATTTTGGCGGCATACAAGATTTTGTTGAACAAAAAACTAATAAAGAGAATAAAAATATTGTTTTTAACTTTGTACCAAGAGAAGACCAAAGGCCTGTATTAGATTATAAAAAAGGAAGGTTAGCAATTTCTGCTGTGCCTGGTGCCGGTAAAACAACTATACTGCTTGCTCTTATAATCAAACTGATACAATCCGGAATAAAAAGTGAAAATATATTCGTTCTTACTTATATGGACTCTGCTGCAAGAAACTTTAAGGAGCGCATAAAATCTGCTTGTCCTTCTTTGGAAAAAATGCCGAATATTTCGACCATACACGGTCTTGCTTTAAGAATTTTGAAAGAAAACTCAAACTATGTTAAAGCAGGACTTGATAGTGATTTTGAGGTATGTGACGACAATACCAGACAAAAAATCATACGGGAGCTGATTGCCAGATGCGGTCTTGAGCAAGATGACTTTGATAAATATGAAAAGGCCATTTCTGCTTTAAAACTTTCTGATATCAAGAGTATAAATTATGTAAAAGATGTAGAATTAAATAAATTTATTAAATTCTTTGTGGTATACAACAGTTATCTAAAAAAGAGAAATATAATCGATTATGACGATATGCTTTCTTATTGCGTAAAGATTTTGGAAGAAAACCATGATATTGCAGATTATTACCAATCATTGTGCATGTTTGTTATAGAAGACGAAGCCCAGGATTCTTCTGTTATACAGCAAAAATTGTTGAATATATTGAGTCAAAAATACAAGAACCTTATACGCTGCGGGGATATAAATCAAGCCATTACAGCTACTTTTACCAATGCGGATATACAAGGGTTTAAAGATTTTGTAACCGGTGAAAATAATGTATCAATGAATTGTTCTCAACGTTGTGCAAAGGATATTTACAACCTGGCAAATAAACTGGTTGAAACAACAAAGCATGATAAAAATCTGGGCAACGCTTTTTATGATATAAAAATGCAAGGTGTTGCCGGTAGAAACCCTGTTGTTGAGCAGGCTCTTAGGGTAAGTGTTTTTGATGATTATAATGCTGAAAGAAGCTTTATACTTGAAAAGATAAGAAAAATCTTTGCGGTTGAGCCGGATGCCAGCATTGCCATACTTGTCCGGAACAATTATCATATAGACGAATACAGCGAATTTTTGTCATGTTTTGGTTATAACGTTATAACCAAGAACGATTGTCTTGATTCTCAGCCTGTTTTTGCTCTTATTTTTGCAATAATTAAGTTCTGCGCTTTCCCCTGGCAAAATGAACGCATAATTCATATTATTAATGTTTTGAACAATCAAAAACTGTTTAGTTTTAGCTCTGCTGATATTGAGTTTGTAAAAACACTTAAATCTCCTTTTATCCTTTGTATGGAAGATGAAATGCCTTCTCCTGCTTTGGCAAAACTTTTGTGGGATTTGAATTACTGGCTTCAAAATTCCGGACTGGATACAGATGAGCTTGCCCACAAATGCGGCTGCTATTATTATTCTGGCGAAATAGAAAAGTCTAATATCTACATGATTTCTTTGATATTAAAAAAATTGTCTGTTCAATACCCTGATACAATTCAGCTTATAGAAAGGCTTGAAGACCTTTCTAAACGCCCTATTTTAAACAAATTTAAATTTTTTACGGATGATAATGTTGAAAATAAAGCAAACAGGGGAATTATACAAATAATGACATATCATAAATCTAAAGGCGATGAGTTTGACTATGTCTTTATTCCGCAGTTGAGCGAAGAATTGTTGCCAACAGATGTGGAAAAAATAAAAATTAACCCAAAAGAACGTTTTCTTGAATCAGTAAAAGCTATAAACTTAAAATACAATAAGAAAGATGAAAAAGAGCTTAAGCTGTTCAAAGCAGAAGAAAACCTGCGTCTTTTTTATGTAGCTGTGACAAGAGCAAAGAAAAAACTTTACATATCTTGTGCACGAAAGTATAAGAAATATTCAAGGATAAAAGATACAATGCCTTCTATTCTCTTTGAAAGGGTTTTGACAAATGCAGACAAATAACCAGACAACATATACACTCGGCAAGCTTCAAATGTACGATGAGTGCCCTCAAAAATACAAATTATGTTATATAGACAAAGTTCATATTGTAGAGCCTATTTCTAAAACCCAAACCGGTACAGCCATTCACAATTTGATAAACTACTATCTAAAAGGTATGGATGTATCTAAAATGGTTGAAGCTTTGAACAGTAATGAAAAAAAACTGTGGCATAATTTCAAAAATAGCAATATTTCCAATTACAAATTTGTTGACAGTGAATATGCTTTTAACTTAAAAATAGATGAATACTGGCTATCAGGAAGAATTGACGCACTTTTTGAGTATGACGGCGATTATATTATCATAGATTGGAAAACGGGTGAAAAATTTACGCCTGACAATGTAAAATTCCAAACATCTTTTTATCTTTTATGTATGTACGAAATTTTAAAGTTAAAAGGACTGTTAAAAAAGCCTGAAGAGCTCTCACTTCATTATGTTGATCTGGCTTCTGACAATGCAATCAGGATTGGTTTTGATGAGGATTTGTACTGGAATTATAAGACTCAAATATTAAATATAATCCGCAAAATTAACGAAAATAAAAACTTTTTCTGCAACAAAACGGATAATTGTAAAAAATGTAAATATTACAGGGCTTGCCCCTATTATTAGGCAATAAATTATATTCAGCTGTTTTATAGTTTTATGCTTATCAACAATTCTCAGCCATCGTTTAAATCCAGATGTGTAACGGTAAAAAATGCGCAGGACGTTTGTCGTGCGGTGCGCAACAATTTTCCGTATGTGGCATATTCCAAGGCAGCTAGAGAAGCTTCCGGTGATATATTAAAAAAAGAAAACATCTTTGATTATCTTGTTGAAAAGACAAAAATATTAAAAGAATATAGAGAAGAC
Organism: Clostridium sp. K4410.MGS-306; assembly: GCA_000980375.1. Taxonomy (GTDB): domain Bacteria; phylum Cyanobacteriota; class Vampirovibrionia; order Gastranaerophilales; family Gastranaerophilaceae; genus Limenecus; species Limenecus avicola. The sequence goes on from LARD01000005.1 coordinate 142,415, forward strand.
AGACAATATCTTAAAAATCCTTTGAAGTTCTATAAAGAAATTTTGTATTCTACTTTTACTGAAAAGCTGGCTGCATGTTATGAGCTTTCAGCTCTTGCCGAAATGATTTTGAGAATGAATGGGGTTAAAAAATGCACCAAGGCTTCACTTGTATCAAAATCAGGCAAAAGGATGAATCACTGTGTAACTTATGTACAACTTTCACATAAGTATGACCCTAAAAAAGTTATAATCATAGACCCGTTTTTGCAAGAGGCTGATTTTCTGCCAAATATGCTTGTGAAATATAAAGGGCAATATAAGCATTGCTTAAACCCCATTCATCCAAAAGACACTATTTCTTTACATTTGAAACCGGAAAAACCTCTAACTGATGAAGAGATAAATATTTTGAAAGAAAAGTATCCTCAATTAATCTTTAAAAAAGAATTATTCAAAGAGAAATCGCCTTAAATATTTAAGGCGCTCATTAATATTCTATTTATATTAATCCAAATAGAACGCAGTAATTACTTTATGAGACTCTTCTGCATAATCAATTGCTTTGTGCAAAGTGTTTGACGTATGCGATAAGAAACAAATCAACTGCTGACAATCGTCAATAATCTCTCTGTTACAAATACGGCTTGCGTCTGCAAGAGTCATCATTGCTCTGTCAGAGTGCTCAATTATGTTAGGTACTCCGATGAGCTGGTCTTGTACGTCAGAAGGCTGCTGGCCGATTGTCTGGGGTAAAATTACTTTGAGCTTGTCGGGATTAGCTTTCATCGCACCCCTGATTGTCGCAGCATTTGTACCTGAAGAACCGCCCGATGTGATGATTGTGTTTCCTTGAGATGCAAGTGCAAAAGACAGAGTTTCTATAATCTGCTGGTGTGTAATAGGCAGATTTCTGCTTCCAATGATAGCAATACGTTTTGCAGACTGCTGGATTGTTGCCAATTCCATTGCAAGCTGGTCAACAGTGTTTGCAGCATCTTCGGATACTTTGTCCAAATCATCAATAGGAACCATAATTGAAGATTGCTCTTGTGATGACTGTTCCTGATTTTCTTTATTTTCTTCTGACATTACCTTATCCTAATTAAATGTGTTAACTAAACTACAAGTGTTACATATAGTATTTTACTAATAAATGTTTTTTGATTATCATAATAATAGCATAAATTGTCAAAAATAAAAGTATTTTTTAATAAAACACTTGCAAACATTAGTAAAAATCGGGAAGTTGGGGAATGGAAGAGTTATTATCAACATTAAATGAACAGCAAAGAGAAGCTGTTGTAGAAAAAGAAGGAGCACTTCTTGTGCTTGCAGGTGCGGGCAGCGGAAAAACCAAAGTTTTGACAACTCGTATTGTAAACCTTGTTAAATCAGGAGTTAATCCATACAAAATTCTTGCCGTAACATTTACCAACAAAGCTGCAAAAGAAATGAGAGAACGTCTGTCAAAAATGATAGGCGAGGAAGTTGTAAAAAAAATGTGGGTTGGTACTTTTCACAATATCTGCGGAAGAATCCTGCGTTTTGATATAGAAAATTACAAGAGCCCTGACGGCAAAAAGTGGGATAATAACTATGTTATTTATGATGAATCAGATTCTAATACAATAATTAAAAATGCTATAAAAAAACTGAATCTTGATGAGAAAACATATGCTCCAAAACTGGTTAAAGCGGCAATAAGCAATGCAAAAAGCAAAATGCAAGACGCCTATACCTTTTCTACCAGAGCAAGAGATTACAGAACACAAAAAATATCAGAAATATACGAAGAATACGAAAAGCAGCTCCTTGCAAATAACGCAATAGACTTTGATGATATGCTTCTTTTGACAGTTAATCTTCTTTCAACAAATGAAGAAGTAAGAAACAAGTATCACGAAAGATTCTCTCATATACTGGTAGACGAGTTTCAAGATACGAACATAAGCCAGTATATGCTCATCAAACATCTTTATTCCAATAACAAAGCCGAAACAGAGCTAAAAAACAGAAGCCTTTGTGTGGTTGGTGATGTTGACCAGTCTATCTACAGCTGGCGTGGTGCAGATTACAAGATTATTCTCAATTTTCAGGCTGATTACAGAAATTCAAAACTTATTAAACTCGAACAAAACTACCGTTCTGTTGCAACAATACTTGATGCAGCAAATGCAATAATAGTCAACAATACTGAACGTGTGAGCAAAAATCTGTATTCTACAAAAGGTCAGGGCGATAAAATTGATATTTATGAAGCTCAAGACGAAGCCGGAGAAGCCTACTTTATTGCAAATAAAATTAAGAATTATGCCCGCAATCTCAATGATTACGCTGTGTTATACCGTACAAATTCTCAATCACGTGCAATAGAAGAAGCTCTGATTTCGCAAGGTATCTCGTATCGAATGGTCGGCGGTTTAAAATTCTATGACCGTAAAGAAGTTAAAGATATAATTGCCTATCTTAAATTGTTGTACAACAGGCATGATTCACAGAGCTTAAAAAGAATCATCAACGTGCCCAAGCGCTCAATCGGGGATACTACCGTAAAAAAACTGCAGGAAATTGCAAACGGCATGGATTATTCTCTTTATGAAGTTATACAAAATATCGATGAATACGATGATTTGTCTGCGGGTGTAAAGTCTAAACTCAAGGCTTTTTGTGAACTTCTTGATAAACTTGATAAAAATAAAAACTCTCTTTCATTGCCTGAATTTATTGCTTTTGTAATAGAAGAAACAGGTTACCTTAGAGAGCTAAAACAGGAAGATACAGAAGAAGCTGAATCAAGGATAGAAAACCTTCAAGAGCTTGTAAATGTGGCTAGAGACTTTGCTCCTGATGAAGAAGATAATATACTCGGTGAATTTCTGGCTCAAGTTGCATTGGTAAGCGATTTGGATGAAACACCTGATGCAGACAATGCTGTTACTCTGATGACCTTGCACGCAGCTAAAGGTCTTGAGTTTGAAACAGTTTTTCTTGCAGGGCTTGAAGAAGGCATATTCCCGCACAGCCGTTCGTTAAACAGCAACACTGAAATGGAAGAAGAACGCCGCCTCATGTACGTTGGAGTTACACGTGCAAAACAAAAATTGTATATTTCATACGCCAAAAGAAGACAAATGTGGGGCGAAACAAGATACTATACTCCTAGTCGTTTTCTTGCAGAGATTCCGGAAAACCTTACAGAAAGAAATATATCAGAAGATTCTTATCAATCTCAAAGAGCAGGAAGTACATTTAAACAGGCTGTTAATAAAATTAAAACAGATAGAAGCGGATATGTTGAAAAATCCACATCTTTTGGTAAAGGTTTTGTTGCTCCTCTACCAAACCAGAATACTCAAAGCATAAGTAAAGTTGTTAAGAAAAAACCCACTTATACACCAGCTCAACCCTCAACACCAGCTCCAAAGCCTTCTAACAATTTTGTTCGTAAAGAGGCTTATATTGTTAAAAACGAACAAAATAAAGCCAAAGATGAAGAGCGTGTAAAAAAGCTGCTTGAGGATAACCCTATCAAACGTATGCTTGAGGAGAAAAAGGCTAAAGAGGCTGCTCTGGCGGCTGCAAACGAAAGTTCATCCCGCTCTTTTGAAAAGGGTGACAGAGTTTTTCACGAAAAATTTGGCATAGGCCATATTGATGAAATAAAAGAAATAGGCTCATCAAAAATGTACGTGATAGACTTTGGCAAGCAGGGAAAAAAAGCTGTTGATGCACTTTATGCCAATTTGAAAAAGTTTTAGATAACAAAAAGCTCCTTTTTATAAGGAGCTTTTTGTTTCAATTTTTTATGAGAAGAAATGTCCTCTTTTGGAATCAAGTGTTATTTTGTCAAAAGAATACAATCTTGCAGGTCTTTTGGAGCCTGATTTAGTGTATTCATCAAGCTCTTTTAAAATAGCAAGTGACAAAAATTTCTTTCTAAAATTTCTCTTATCCAGCTTTTTCATCAAAATCATTTCGTAAGCTTTTTGCAATTCTGTTAAGGTAAATTTTTGCGGAAGCAATTGGAATGCAATGGGACAGAATTCCAAACGTTCTCTTGTTCTTTTTAAAGAGTATTCAATAATCTCTTTGTGGTCGAACGCAAGAGCCGGAAGGCTGTTTACAGAATGCCATTTTACTTCTGTAATTTCTGTGTTTTCTTCAAATGAAAGCACAATGTCATCGGAACGAATGAGTGCAAAGTAAGCACAGGTAATTACACGTGATGTAGGGTGACGAAGCGGATCACCAAAAGTGTATAACTGTTCCAGATAAATGTTTTGAACGTTTGTTTTTTCTTTTAAAATACGCAATGCCGCATCATCAAGCGTTTCTGATATTCTTACATAGCCGCCGGGAAGAGCCCATTTGCTTTTAAACGGTTCATGCGCACGTTTAACCAACAATACTTTTAATTTATCATCTTTAATAGTGAAAATAACTACGTCGGTAGTGACTTCATGGGTTTTTGTCTCTTTAAACATACATCCTCGGCTTGTTTTGATACTTTTGTTTCTTATATTTTATTCCAAACAAAAAGCATTTTGTAGTTTTTTATAAAAATTTACAAAATGCTTTTGTTTTAATTTTCTTTTGGCTTAAATTGCGCCTGATAGTGTTACAATCGGTAAATTCTCTAAAGAGTTTGCATTTGTTTTAAGTACATTGTTGTCTTTATCGATTGTTAGTGCTTTGTTTACCGCATCTATTGTACCTTTGCGCTGATATTTTGTAATTGCCGGGTCAGGATTTGCCTTTTGTGCGTAATATTCGCTCATGATTCCTCTTACAAAACGTTTTGTCTCTGCAAAAGGCGGTACACCTTTGTATTTGCTGACATTGCCTGGTCCTGCGTTGTAAGCTGCAAGAGCCAGCTCTACAGAACCAAATTTCTGGTACATCATTTTGTAGTACATTAATCCTCCGCGAATATTATCGCTCAGATAATACGGGTTGTATCCCAATCTTCTTGCGGTAGATGGCATCAACTGGAAAACACCTACTGCACCGAATGAGCTTCTTTTTTCATGTACAAAGCCCGATTCCATCTTTGCAATGCTCAAACCCAAAGCAGGATCTATGCCCATTTCCAAAGAGTGTTTTACAATGTAATCTTTGACTGTGGCTTTTGAAGTTTCTGCTTGTGATTGATTTGGATTTAAAATGCAAAGAATGAATAGTAAGGTTAGTGTTAGTAACTTTCTAATCAAATGTTAATCCTCTGTTTTGTAACTTGAAACGGACGGCTGTTTTGCCTGACTCTTAATTTGTGTAATTTTTTTATGTCTTTTTACACAAACCCGGAGTCCCGTAAACGCGATTTTTTAGTCCGATTGCTTTGACGTTCACAACTGATTTCAAAAATCGAGTTCTTTGTTATATTACTTCATAAAGATAAAAAGTCAAGCCCCTAGACCTTTTGCGCCCTTTTAACCCTTTTGTGGCTTGCTTTTTACAACAATTTTATTTTGCTTCAAAGTGTAAATTTTGTTAATTAGATGACCGAATATTCGTTTGTGTTAATATAGAAAGGGGGAAGATTTAAATATGCCAAGAAAAAAATGTATTGAAATTGTCCTTGATGTTGAAACAACAGGACTGGATTATAAAAAAGAGAGAATTATAGAATTCGCTGCAGTAAGATTGGAAAACGGTGTTATTAAAGACAAATACGAAACTTTAATAAACCCTCAGCAGCATATTAGAAAATCCAGCATGGCAGTGCATGGTATTACTGAAGAAATGGTTGCTGACCAGCCTACAGAAGAAGAAGCAATGCCCGGCATATTTGAATTTATCGGCGATTATCCGATTGTTGCCCACAATGCTATTTTTGATTATAACTTCTTAAACGAAGCTTCAAAACGCCTTTATGGCAAACCTATTGAAAATCAGAGAATAGATTCTCAATTTTTATTTAAAGAAGTTTATCCGGAGTTTGAGTCTCACGGGCTTGAAAATCTGATGAACAAATTTGGTGTCGAATTTGATACAAGACACAGAGCAATGGCAGATACAATAGGCCTTGCGCAGGCTTATCCAAAGTTGAAAAAACTTTATGAAAAGAAATATGACTGGCAAATGAAGCAGATTGACAATATAGAATATCTGTTTGAAAGATTTTTACGTATTCAGCAGGCTGTTCAAACAATGCAGTCTGAAATTCAAGACCTGAAATCAATTTTTAAACTCTATTTTGACGAAGGCGGGAAACCTGTTGAAGCAACAACAGGAGAAACTCTTGTGTACCAGTCAAAACAGTCTTATTCTTACGATTTTGTACAGATTAAAGACATCCTTGATGATATAGGAGCACTGCCCAAAGCCGTGAAGCTTAATAACGGTTTTGTCGACAGGCTTGTTAATGGCAAAAGTCTGGATGAGGAGACAAGAGAAAAAATTAAAGCCGCAAGATGTGATTTCTCTGAAACAAGAAATATTCAGGTTGTAAAGCCGGATAAACACAATAATGAGTCTAATAAATAATAAAAAAGCCTGAACTTTTTGTTCAGGTCTTTTAAAATTAAGTCTAGTTGCCGATTCCTCTATAGTTCTCTTTATTTATTGCCAAATGATTTTTAATGATTAAGCGATGAAGTTAGTACCGAATCTTGTTGCGCCTAAGAAAACACATTCTTCAAGCATTGAGTCAAGGCTTCTGTAGATTTTTCTTGAAGGTTTTTTTTCTGCTTCTTCAATACCTGCTTTTGTATCATTATATTGTGCTGCGATTGCTAATGTGTAGTTTGCGAATGGGTTAGTTGCGTTAATCATTTCTCTCTGGCCTCTGTTGTTTTTCTCTTACATATATATAAAGTAAAATAGTATATAAAAATTGCTTATTTTGTATATACTTTGCTTAATAATTCTTAATATATATGCCTAAAACGTTACCAGAGAGCCGTTTATGTTCATTGCCTGAATATTGCAGCTGCTATCCCAATACAGTTGAGAATTTAAATCCTGTATATATGTCAGATTTTTAGATGCCATTGCACAAGCTGTGCGTAAGTCCAGCATTCCCTGATTTACAAGCATTTTAATGATGTCATAAACAAAAGCCGTACTACCTGCAATTGTTCCGTTGCTGTCTACAGCTTTTCCGTTTTGTAAGAATACTTTTTTAGAACAAAAGTCCATAGAGTCTTTATCAGAATGAGTGATAGGCAGTGCATCGCTTATCAAAATAATTTTATTTAAAGGTTTTGTTCGAAACGTGATATTTAAAACATCCTTTTGAACATGTATCCCATCTGCAATGATTTCTGTATAAATATTGTCATTGCAAAGTGCTGATACAACTGTTGATTGTGTTCTGTGAGAAAAAGCTCCCATTGCATTATAAAGATGAGTTACCTGATCAACATGGGACAAATCTGCACCCATACAGTGCCCTGCAGAGACTCTTATTCCTTTTTCTTTAAGATAAGCACAAAGAAGATTGCCCTCATCTAACTCTGGAGCAAGCGTTACTATCTTAATTATGTCATCTTCAAGAAGTTTAAAGTTTTCAATGGTTGGTTTTAAAAGCAGGTTTTCATCGTGTATTCCTTTTTTTACAGGATTTAGAAAACATGCTTCCAAATGCACGCCCAAAATCTTTGCCAAAGGCTCTAAAGAATTTTCTTGAAGCTGCATTGCTTTTTTTATTTCACTTATCTGCTTTTGTAGATTTTCTACAGTGTCGGTAGCTAGGGTAGGAAAAAACGCACAAACACCATATTTCAAAATCTTTTTTGAAAATTCTATAAAATCATCAGCCTTGCAAAGGGAGAAATCTATACCGAAGCCCCCGTGAATATGCTGTTCAACGAGAGCTTCAGTTTCGATTAAATTATCAACTGATTGTAAACAGGTGTCGTACATTATTTTATATTATATAAGTTTTTCCAATTCTTTCAAGAGTTTATCCTGTTTTTTAGCAAATTTTGAGCCTCTTGCTTCTATCGCCATTTTTAAAATCAACGGAAGATTCAAAGCAAGCCCATCTTTGCAATTGCTGCAATAAACTTCTTCAAAGTTGTCAGGAACTCTCAACGACCAGTTTTTGTCTCCTGATGTACCGGGGGTGTTGTAAGTTGCTTTGATTCCGAAGAAATCTGTAAAGAACACCTGTACATTTGCTGCTTTTGAAGCAAAGATTTCTGCAAGCTTAACGTTCATCAATGCTTTTGCATCTGTTGTAAGTTTAACTATCAAGTCATCTCTGTCTTTGCCTTTAAGCTCTGAATACATATCATCAACAAGGTTTACAACATTCAAGTATCCTTCATGCGTGTTAATCATAGAATCAGCCCACATGCTGATAGGTTCGTTGTCGTGAGTACCTACCATTGCCCAGCTTCTTTCAACAATGTTGCAGCATCTGTAAGGGTGTTCAGGCATTTCATGTTTAACAAACTGGGTTAATCTCATACCCTGAAGGTCATATTCTTTCATTACAGACTCAACAGGGAATGTGAGTGTGCCAAGGTCTTCACAAACGATTGCGTCTTTGTTCAAGCCTTCTTCTTTTGCTGCTGCAATAACGATTTTTTCAATCATTGCGCCATATTTTTTGATTTGTTCTTTTGATAATTTTTTAACTCTTTTTTCTTTGTCTGAGCCGATCTCAAGGTTTAAATCATCCATTGTTGCAATTGCATACTGTGACAGTTCAGGGTGTTCAGGCGAAGAGTAAAGTCTTCCTGCACCTTGTTCAGGCATAGGCTTTTTACCTGCTTTGTAAACCCAGGGGTCAATAAGACCTACAATGTGGTCAATTCTTACACCGCCAGGGTTTTCTTTAAACATTTTTTTGTAAAGACGTTTAAGAAGCTCACCAGCCTCACCCAAAGAACCGTCTTCGTGAAACATTTTTTTAGGGTCAACAACAGGGAATCCCCATGCCTGACCGTCTTTTGAAAAATAGTCCGGAGGACAACCGAGCATCCAGCCTTCCAAAAACAGTGATTGATAAGCCCAGGTATCTCTGTCAGAGAAAGCAACCTGTCTGTCTGCAATCAGTTTTAAATCATGTTTAAGGGCATATTTTTTAGTCTGCTCGTTTTGTTTTGCTGCAACAAACTGGCAGAATGCGTAATAGTTTATTTCATCAGCATATTTTAGTCTTAATTCTTTTTCTCTTAAGAAAGAGGCTTTCTTTTCTTCTTCTGTTTTCGGATTGAAGAGGTTTCTATCTGTTTTGTTATCCCACAAAGGCCAGTAGTCGTTGTTGTTTTCAATTACAAGAGCTTCATACAGTGCATCTTTTGAAAGCCAAAAATCATTTTCATTTTTGAATTTTTCAAATTCTTTATTAAGCTTTTTATCGTTCCACTGTTTAAAGTTTACGTAAGCTTCCTGTAGAGCTTCTTCCTGAGCTTTTACAATGTAAGAATAAGCAGTTTTGTTTATATCTTTATTAGGATTTTCGTCGCAGATTTTTTTGTAAGTTTGTTCTGATAAAATATTTCCCCATTCTTTTGTAGTCAATTGTTCAAGGTCAATAAACAGGGGATTTATAGAAAAAATTGTACCTGTATAAGGTGAAGAGTCACACGCTTTTGTTTTACCTTGCGGCCCGAGCTGGATAGCATTGAAAACACCTGATGCAAAATCCATCAAGTTTTTTCCTGCTTCGGAATTTTGTGTGCCAAAACCTGTATTTTTACCTGAAATTGCAGGGAAACTGTTTCCGTGAACAATCAAGGCAAAATTCTTTTTACCCAATTCCTTAAGCGCCTTGTGGCAAACTTTTTTGAATTTTTTCATATCTTTCTTCTCTGCTTTGTTTTCGCAACAAATCATAAAAACTTACCCCTTCTTGACTACCATATTAATTTTATTTTGTAATTTATTTTGTAAATTTATCCTACCATCTAGTATATTATTTTTATATAGCCTTGGTGCATAATTTATAACTGTTTTTACATTTCTTTACCAAATTTAAATTAAATAATTATAAATCTCCTTGCCAAGACTGTGAAAAATCGCCATAATAAAATAATTAAAAAACAAATAGTGTCACAGCCGAAAAGGAGAGTTAAGATGACAACAGAATATGTTTACTTGGACGGCGAGTTTGTAGATGCAAAAACAGCTTCCATCCCTGTCAGAAACCACGCATTTTTATATGGTACTTCCGTGTTTGAGGGGATTAGGGCTTATTATAATAAAGAAGAAGACCAGCTTTATGCTTTCAGAATGAAAGAACACTTTGAAAGACTTATTAACAGCTGCAAGATTATGCATATGGATCCCAAATTCACAGTAGAAGAATTTTGCGGTCTTACAAAAGAATTATTAAAGAAAAACGGTTACAAAACAGACGCTTACATAAGACCTCAGGTTTATAAAAATGCATTGAAAATCGGCCCTGGTTTGCTTGACAACCCAGATGCTGTTTTGATTTTTTCTTTTGCAATGGGTGATTATATCGATTTAAGCAAAGGTTTGAGCGTATGTGTCTCTAACTGGAGAAGAAACGATGACAATGCTATCCCCCCAAGGGCAAAGGTAGCGGGCTCTTATGCTAATACGGCTTTGATTGTTACAGATGCAAAGCTCGCAGGTTTTGATGATGCTATTGTTCTTGATCAGGCCGGAAAAGTTACAGAAGGTTCTGCGATGAACCTGTTCCTTGTTGAGGGTGACACTCTTGTGACAACTCAAACAACAGATAACATTCTAGTTGGTGTAACAAGAAACACTATTCTTGAATTAGGTAAAAATGTTCTTGGATTAAAAGTCTGCGAAAGAGAAATTTCAAGGACAGAGCTTTATGTTGCTGACGAAGCATTCTATTGCGGAACAGGCGCTCAGGTCAGCCCGATTACATCAATCGACCACAGGCCTGTCGGCAAAGGTGTTGTCGGAGAACACACAAAAGAATTACAAAAACTGTACTTTGACGTTGTAAAAGGCAAGGTAGAAAAATACAAAAAATGGTGTACACCTATTTATGATTAATTTTTTAGGCGAATGTATTCAAAATTTAATAAGTACACTAAAATTTATATTCAGCGGACGTGCAAAATTCGGCTCTGTGATTACTCAGGCTGCAATGATCAGCTATGACTCGTTGTCCATATCTTTGACAATTGTGTTTATTGCAGCTGCAGTTATTTCGTTGCAGGTATCAAAACAGTTCTTGATGAGCGGAGCCGAAAGCTACGTCGGAGGATTTATTGCAGTTGCTCTGGTTCGAGAAATTGCACCGGGGTTTGCTGCACTGGCAATAGGTGCAAGAGCTGGTACTGCAATATGCGCGGAAGTTGCAAACATGAAGGTAACAGAACAGGTGGATGCAATAAAAACACTCGGTGTTGACCCTGTTGGTTATTACTTTGCGCCGCGTTTGATAGCTTCAGCCTTAACTGTGCCGATGGTTGTTATTCTTGCGGAATTTATAGGTATTGTGGGCGGGATGATGGTTGCTTATTTTGCAATCGGACTTCACCCTAATAGATTTATGAACACAGTGTGGCTTCTGCTTCAGGCAAAAGATATTTATATAAGCATTTTTAAAGCATTTATATTCGGTATATTAATTACCTTGGTATGTGCAACTCAAGGGTACAAAACATACGGCGGAGCAAAAGATGTTGGTCTTTCCACCACAAAATCCGCTATTTTGTCTACTTTTTATCTTCTTGTGGCTGATTTCATTATCAACATCATCTTTTACGTGCATGTAGGTATATAAACATTAAATAAAAGTTAATTTTTGCTGATTTTTCGTAAAACCTCATTAAAATAAAAATATAAAATAAAAAGTGAGGTATATACTATGATAGATTTTAATAAATTAACTAATCAGGCTCAAGAAATCATGTTCTCCGCCCAACAACTGATGGCAAAGTTTCAAAATACACAGCTTGAACCGTCTCATATAATGATGGCAATGCTCGAGGCAAAAGAAGGAATTGCAAAAGACTATATGTCAGACCTGAAACTTGACCGTCCGCAGTTTGTTGACGCTGTAATGTCAGAACTCAATAATCTTCCTACAGTTGAGCAGCCTGTTAACACGCAGCAGCTGTATCTTTCTCAAGAAACAATAAACCTTCTTGATATGGCTCAATCACAGGCTGAAACTTTGAAAGATACTTATATAAGTATAGAACACATATTGCTTGCTATGACAGAGTTACAGGGTTCAAAAATCAAAACTCTGCTGGACAACTTTGGCGTTACAAGAAACAAAATTTTGAACGAAATGAAAAAAATAAGAGGACAAAATAAGGTGGACTCAAAAGATTCTGAAGAAAAATTCAAAGCACTTGAAAAATACTCTCAAAACCTTACAAAACTAGCACAAAGAGGCAAGCTTGACCCTGTAATCGGCCGTGACGAGGAGGTAAGACGTGTTATTCAGGTCTTAAACAGACGTACAAAAAACAACCCTGTTTTAATTGGTGAACCCGGTGTGGGTAAAACCGCAATTGTAGAAGGTCTGGCTCAAAGAATCGTAAGAGGCGATGTCCCCGAAGGCCTTAAAGATACACAGCTTATTGCCCTAGACCTCGGTGCATTAGTTGCAGGTGCAAAATTCAGAGGTGAATTTGAAGAACGTTTAAAAGCTGTTTTAAAAGAAGTAGAGGCTTCTGACGGAGAGATTATTCTGTTTATTGATGAATTGCACACAGTAATAGGGGCAGGTGCTACAGAAGGATCTATGGACGCTGGCAACCTTTTAAAACCAATGCTTGCAAGAGGTGTATTAAGAACTGTCGGAGCTACAACCATCAACGAATACAGAAAATACATTGAAAAAGATGCAGCACTGGAAAGAAGATTCCAGCCCGTAATGGTGGATGAACCGTCTGTTGATGACACAATAAGTATTTTAAGAGGCTTGAAAGAACGTTATGAAATTCACCATGGAATCAGAATAAAAGATGCTGCCCTTGTTGCTGCAGCTAAGTTGTCTGACAGGTACATTACTGACAGATTCCTCCCTGATAAGGCAATTGACCTTATTGATGAGGCGGCTTCTGCTTTGAGAATTGATATTGATTCCATGCCCGAAGAAATAGACTCTCTTGTCCGCCAGAAAATGCAGCTTGAGATTGAAAGAAAGGCTATCCAAAAAGAAGAACAGACCGAAGACAATATCAAAAAAATTGACGGCTTGAATAAAACCATCAATGAGCTTGACGAAAAAATTACAAAACTCAGAACCCAGTGGGAACTGGAAAAAAACAGTATTATGGACGAGGCTCAAATCAAAGAAGAGATAGAAAAGACAAAAGCCCAGATTGATATTGCCGAACGCGACGCTGACCTTGAAAGAGCTGCCGAATTAAAATACGGCAAAATGATTGAGCTGCAAAAACGTTTGGAAGACGTACAAAAAGATGTTAAAGAAAAACCTAAAAATCAGCTTTTGAAAGAAGAAGTTGATGAAGATGATATTGCTGAGATTGTGAGCAAATGGACAGGTATTGAGGTTTCAAGGCTTGTTGAAAGCGAAAGAGACAAACTGCTTCGAATGGAAGACTTTTTGCACAAACGCGTAATCGGTCAGGATGAAGCCGTTGATGTTGTCTCTGACGCTGTACGCCGTGCCCGTTCAGGCTTAAAAGACCCGAAACGCCCGATTGGTTCATTTATCTTTTTAGGGCCGACAGGCGTTGGTAAAACCGAGCTTGCAAAATCATTAGCAGAATTCCTTTTTAACGACGAAGACGCTCTTATTAGAATTGATATGTCCGAGTATATGGAAAAACACTCTGTGGCAAGACTTGTCGGAGCTCCTCCGGGTTATGTCGGATATGATGAAGGTGGACAGTTAACAGAAGCCGTCAGAAGAAAACCCTACTCGGTTGTGCTTTTTGACGAAATAGAAAAGGCACACCCCGATGTGTTTAATATTATGCTTCAAATACTTGATGACGGCCGTTTGACAGATTCTAAAGGCAGAACAGTTGACTTTAAAAACACACTCATTATTATGACAAGCAACATAGGAAGTTCAATAATTTTGGAAAACAGTTTGAATTCAATGCTTTCAGAAAAAGATTTTGAGCAGACAAAAGACAAAGTTATGGATTTGATGAAGGAACATTTCAAACCCGAATTTTTAAACAGAATCGATGAAATTGTATTCTTCAAAGCCTTGACTCTTTCTCAACTGCAAAAGATTGTTGATATCTATTTTAAAGGACTCGAAAAACTGTTTGCTGACAGAGATATGAAACTGGAAATAACAGATGACGCAAGAGAAGTGCTTGCTACACAAGGATTCAACCCCGTATACGGAGCAAGACCGCTGAAACGTACCATCAGGCAGCTTGTTGAAAATCCTCTTGCAAAGAAAATCCTCTCAGGCGAGTTCAAAGCAGGTGACACAATTACTGTTGACGCAAACGGTGATGAGATTGTGTTTAGATAATATTTTAAATATTTATTAAATTCGTATATACTCTCCCTTTTACAATCAATCTTCTTATGTTTTGATAAAAAAGGAGAGTATATGCTTATTACGACTGTATCAAATTATAATATATATAAAACTAAAAACACTACCTTCAAGTCGAATGAAATCTCTTATCGTCAAAACATTGTTACTGACTATATAAAAAATGTGGTCGAACCTTTGTTAGATAACAATAAAGACTTTATAGACAGAATCAATGCCGTCTCTGCCACCATATCAGATACCTTACAATCAATATACACACAACAAAAACAAATTGATAATAAATATAAAGACAACTACAATTTAGAAGAAATTCCATTTGTAAAACAAAATCTTGATATCCCTCTAAAATACAGAGCAAATCTGCAAGAATACAACTATCTGACAAACAACTATAAGTTTTATTTTTTGTCCGAAGATGACAAAAACTTTGCTCAAAATATAAAGGAAGAAATCCATAATCCTGACTTTCTTAAATACAAAAGCGTAGTAAAACTTTTTGATAACATCAAAGCAGGACAAAAGAACCACAAAGTTTCTTTCTCGCCCGAGTTTGAAAAGAAAATAGAAAACTATTGGCAAGTGCGTGAAATAGTTTTAAAAAACTCAAACACAGCCAAAAATCTGGGTCTATACAAGAAATATTATGACAAAACTATGAATACAGGCTCGAAAGAAGAACAAGACTGTATGCTGCAGGTTTTATACAAGGAAATAATGAATCAACGCGATTCTGTAACTATGTTCAAAAATAATATAAGATACTATACTAAAAAACTGCAAACAGCTGAAAAGATAATAAGCGAAAATTATATATCAGAAGAGGAAATAAAAAAAGAGATGAAGGCTTATGAATTGGCCTATCAGCATTCATTAAGCAAAGCTGTAAACACTTTGAAAAAACATCTTGAAAAAAATCCCGAACTCAAACGAAATGAAGCTATGAACCAAAAAGATGATGAGTTTCTAAAACGACAAGAATACCTTAACGTCAAGTTATGGCAGCATTTGCAAGACGAAAAGAAAAATTTTGAAGATAGTTACAAACGCTCTGAGCTTAACTCTCAAATTGCCTTATCAAATTATGACGACCTGCCGTTTTAATTAATTTTTTCCAACAAGCTCCTGAGATCTTTTTCTTCAAGACATATAGTAGAAGCTTCTTTAAGACACTGTTTTGCGCAGAAGGCAACCCTGGTTTTTGCATGTTTAAACATACTCAGGTCGTTTGCTCCGTCACCTACTGCTATTGTGTTTTCCGGTGTAACTTTTAAAATAGTCTGCAGCTTTTGAAGCATTTGTCCTTTGCTATCCGAAAACATCATTTCTCCGCCTACCTGTCCTGTGAGTATGCCGTCTTTGGTGTGCAAGATATTTGAAAAATCTGCGTCATATCCGAGTATATCTTTTGCATATTCTGTTGCGTTTTTAAAACCGCCTGAAAAGCACACCACAATGTAGCCTTTATTTTTTAGGGCTGTAATGGTTTCTTTTGCACCTGGCATGTAAGGAAGGCTGTGACAGATTTCATTTACCCGCTTTTCAGAAATCCCCTTGAGCAGTGAAACTCTATAAGTCAGGCTGTCAAAAAAGTCCAGCTCCCCTTCCATTGCGCGTTTTGTGATTTGTGCAACCTGTTCTTGCAGTCCGATTTCAGAGGCTATAATCTCTATAGTTTCTCCGTCCATTAATGTCGAATCAAAGTCAAAGACAGCAAGTTTATTCATATAGAAACCTCTTATTTTTCTAATTTTTACCTGTGGAGCCGAATCCGCCTTCGCCTCTTTGAGTATCAGATAATTCTGTCACAACCGAAATTTCTGCTTTTGTTACGGGAGCAATAATCATTTGCGCGATTCTGTCGCCGTTTTGTATGGTAAATTCTTCTGTAGAAAGATTAATAACAGGCACGCAGAGCTCTCCTCTGTAGTCTTCATCAATTGTTCCTACGCAGTTTACCAGTGTAATGCCGTGTTTTATGGACATGCCTGAACGAGGTCTTACCTGTGCTTCGTATCCGTGCGGGAGTTCCATTTTAAGTCCTGTCGGGATAAGTTTTCTTTCCAGAGATTTTAGGGTTACAGGTTCATTTAAAAATGCGCACAAATCCATGCCCGCAGCACCTTCTGTTTGATAGCAGGGTACTGTTACTTTTTCATCAAGTTTTTGTATTTTCAAATTAATCTTTTGCATTGTATTTACTTCCTCTTTATTCTCTTGTGCTATTGTAGCAAAAATTTTGCAGGCATGTGGATACTATTTATTATGTAAATCTATGCGGTTTCGTTCGGCAACAATAGTTTCACTTTGCCGTTCCGAAAAATGCTTCGCATTTTAAGTCACTCTAAAGTAAAACTATTATTCCCTCACTTTTCAAGTTTTTTTCTGCGGCACTGCGTGCCGCGCGCCGCGCAGCGGCGCAAAAGAAGGCTGGAAACAGGGAATGCACAAGGTGTTTGCTTCGTAGTGACTATAGTGCCGAAGGCAGCTATCGGAACGAAGAAGTAAATACATTGGGTATTCCCGACAAAAGCATAGATTTACACAATAAATATTATTATTTATTAAAATCTGGTATTTATTTTTTGCTGTTGTAAAATTATATATATCAGACTAGGGAGATTATGCGAGATGGAATTAGATGTTATAAAAAAAGTTGACCCTGCAGTGGCAGAGGCTATTGAAAAAGAACTGGACAGACAAAGAAATACAATCGAGCTTATTGCAAGCGAAAACTTTACTTCCCCTGCAGTAATGGCAGCTTGCGGTTCTGTTTTGACTAATAAATATGCTGAAGGCAAACCTCACAAAAGATTTTATAACGGTTGCGAAAACGTTGATGTTATCGAAGAATTGGCACAAAAAAGAGCATGCGAGCTCTTCAAAATGGACCACGCAAACGTTCAGCCACACAGCGGGGCTCAGGCAAATATGGCAGTGTTTATGTATGCATTGAATATTGGCGATACTGTGCTTGGCATGGATTTGTCTAACGGTGGCCACTTAAGCCATGGCTCACCTGTTAATTTTTCAGGTATTAACTACAATATTGTAAGCTACGGAGTGAATGATAACGGCGAAATTGACTATGATGAAGTTGAAAAACTTGCAAAAGAACACAAACCTAAAATGATTATTGCAGGTGCAAGCAACTACTCTAAAATTATTGACTTTAAACGCTTTAGAGAAATAGCTGATATGGTCGGAGCTTATCTGATGGCAGATATTGCTCATATTGCTGCTCTTGTTGCAGGCGGTGTTCACCCCTCTCCGGCTGGATATGCGCATTTTGTTACAACAACAACTCACAAAACATTAAGAGGTCCCAGAGGCGGTATTATTATGTGTGATGAAGAACACGCAGCTGGCATTGATAAGGCTGTTTTCCCCGGTATGCAGGGCGGCCCCTTGGAACATATTATTGCCGGTAAAGCAATTGCTTTAAAAGAAGCTCTTGATCCTTCTTTTAAAGAATACGCTGCTCAAATTGTTAAAAATGCTAAAGCTCTTGCTAACGGTCTTATGGACGAGGGTATGGATATTGTTGGCGGATGTACTGAAAACCACCTTATGACATTAGATTTAAGAAAATTCAATAAAACAGGTAAAGACATTGCAAATGTGCTTGAAAAAGTTGGCATTACAGCAAACAAAAACACTGTACCTAATGATCCTCAAAGCCCGTTTGTAACAAGCGGTGTAAGACTTGGTGCAGCTGCTGTTACAACAAGAGGTTTTAAAGAAGATGATATGGTTGAAGTTGCCAAAATTATTG
Source organism: Clostridium sp. K4410.MGS-306 (assembly GCA_000980375.1). Lineage (GTDB taxonomy): Bacteria > Cyanobacteriota > Vampirovibrionia > Gastranaerophilales > Gastranaerophilaceae > Limenecus > Limenecus avicola. The sequence goes on from LARD01000005.1 coordinate 160,576, forward strand.
CAGGTGCTGTTGTTGCTTCTGACAATGAAACAGCTCTCAACAACCTCAAAGAACGTTCTTTAAAATTATGTAAAAAATACCCGTTATATGAAGGAATGCACGTATAATGATTTCACTAAAACTGTCTGATGCACATATACTCGGTATGATAATGGCTTATCTTTTAGGCTTTTTTATAATGCCGTTTGTTATTTATTTTGCCAAGAAAAACAACCTTATTGATAAGCCTAATGAGAGAAAAATCCACCACGGGCCGATTGCTCGTCTTGGTGGTGTTGCTATATGGTCCAGTGTAATGCTCTCTTTTCTTTTTCTTGTAATATTGAGCTACTATCCTTATGGCAAACTTTTATCAGGAATTTTGTTAGGCGGGTCGTTGATGTTTTTATTAGGGTTGATAGATGACATTTATGGACTCAATGCCAAATTTAAATTAATGATACAAATAGCTATTGCGTCTATTGTGTTCTTTTTGGGTATTAGTGTTAACACGATTTACAATCCGTTTGGTGCACCGATTCATCTGGGGCTTGTTTTGTCATACATTGTGACAATTCTGTGGATAGTGGGAATTTCCAATGCACTCAATTTTATTGACGGTGTGGATGGCCTTGCCGGTTCAATTGTAACAATTTCATCTGTTACATTGGGTTTGATTGCTGTTGCAATGACTCCGACAAATGCAATAAGCGCTTTGATTGCTTTTATACTCGCAGGTTCAATGCTGGCATTTTTAACTTATAACTTCCATCCGGCAAAAATATTCATGGGTGATTCCGGCGCTTTGTTTGCGGGATTTTTACTTGCGACACTTTCTATAACAGGTGTTATGAAATCACCGGAATTAACTATGTTTGTTCCGTTCTTTATTTTGTCTGTGCCGATTATTGATATTACGTTTTCTTCTTTGAGAAGAATTGCAAAAGGGGTTTCTCCCTTTACTCCAGATGCAGAACACCTTCATCACAAACTTTTGCATGCAGGTTGTTCTCAAAATCAGACTGTATTGATATTGTCTACTGTAGCTGTTGTTTCCGGTGCAATTGCAAGTTTTATTGTCGGCACTCCTTTAAAATTCTTTGTTTATGCGATTTTGATTTCTGTTATAATGCTGTTATTAAGCTTTATGGCAAGCAAAAATAAAGAATAGGGATAAAAGGCTACAACAGTATCGTAATATGGGTAAGGCGAAAAAACGTAATTTTAAAACCTGTGTAAATCAAGGCGGGGCCATGGGGGCATTGCCTTCTACTTTTACGCGTGAGGAAGCTGTATCTTTTGTTATTGAAAAGATAAAATTCAATGACTTGGGCCCGCAAACAAAAGATATAATTAGCCTTTTTGGTATAAAAGCTGAGGAACTCTCCGAAGCAGGAGCAAGTTATGAGGATTTGCTTGCTTTAAAATCTGTGCTTTTTTAAATCTCTAAATAGCTGTTTGTATAAACTTTTTTATTAAGCAGGATTTCTGCTGTTTTAAATATTTTTACCTGTTCAATATCTGTTTTGTCATATTCAATTGAATCTGTATCATCAAATGCTTGCATCATGTCATATAAATTCAGATAAAGCTTGTCATAACTGTTTTGCGCAGTTTGCTTCTCTATGACACGATTGATTCTTAAAAGCTCGCTGTCAAAAGAGTCTACAATTGCACTATCCAACCCGCATCCCATTGCCAGCACCATAAATACTCTGTTTATTAACGGGCGCAATTCCTTCGGGCATCCGTTTGATACGTTGGAAAGACCAATGGTTGTCATTACCTGAGGGTCAAAACTTTCTTTTAGCATACGGATTGTATTTAGTGCTTCTGCTGCCTGTGTCTGATCAACACACACCGGCAGTATTAAAGGGTCAAAATAAATTTTGTTGTTTTCAATACCTTTTTCTTCCGTAACTGCGGTAATCTCAAAAGCCAGTTCCAGCCTCTTGTCAGACTCTTTGGGTATTCCAAGTTCACTGTTCATTGTAAGAGCTATTATGTTACATCCGTATTTTGCAGCTATATCTGTTACACGGTTGAGTCTTGTAAGGTCTGCACTTGTACTGTTAATAATCCAGTTTTCAGAATTTTTTGCTAACGACATACCAAGCTCAATTTCGTCAGCGTTTGTACTGTCCAATGAAAGAGGTATGCTTGTCATATTCTGTGCAAGAGATACAAGCCACTGCATTGTGCCTGCAAAAGCTCCTCTGGCCGGGCCAATATTGAGGTCTATCCAGTTGGGAGAGGTTTCTATTTGCTTTTGCAAAAGATTTTTTATGTATATTTCATCTCTGTTTAAAACAGCTTCTTTTGTGCTTTTTGATATAATATGTAAGTTTTCTGATATAAGCTTCATTAGTTTATCCTTGTATATAAAATATTTTTTAGTATTTCCGAAGTTGCATATGCTTTGTTTAACGTATAAAAATGCAGACCTTTTACTCCTGTTTCCAGCAGTTCTCTACATTGCAAGGACGCATATTCTATACCATATTGTTTTATGTAATCCTTGTCATCTTTGTGTTTTTCCAAAACTTGAGCCATTTTAGCCGGTACTTCCACCTTGCATAGTGTGGACATTTTTTCAAGTGTTTTATAATTTGTTACCGGCAAAATCCCAGGTATTATTGGTACTGTTATATTTTGTTTTTCGCATTTTTCAACAAAAGAAATAAAATGGCTGTTGTTAAAGAAAAGTTGTGTGAATATAACATCTGCTCCATTATCAACTTTTTGTTTTAAATATTGAATATCCTTTTCTATTGATTCACATTCTTTGTGTCCTTCAGGATAGCCTGCAACAGCAATGGAAAGGCTGCTTTCTTTTTTTAAATATTCAACAAGCTCCGAAGCGTATTTGAAATCGTTGTATATCTTTTGATTTTCAGGCATGTCCCCTCTTAAAGCAAGTATGTTTTTCACATCAAGTGATTTAAGAGTTTTTAAATAATTTTTTATATTTTCAGTACTTGTTGATACACAGGTAAAATGCGGCATTGGGCTGACATTGAGTTCCTGTTTGATTCTTTTGATAATTTCAACTGACTCGTTTTGATTAGAGCCGCCTGCTCCGTAGGTTACGGAAATAAGAGAAGGATTAAAGACCAGAAGCTTTTTTAATTCATCGGATAATTTTTCCAATTTTGTTGCATCAATATCGTCTTTGGGCGGAAAGACCTCGTATGATATAACAGGCTCTTGTTTTTTTGTTGTATAAATCTCTTTTAAATTCACTTCCGGTTCCTATTTATTAATTGAAAAATAAACTTCTTTAAGTCGTTTTTTGCTTACGTGAGTATACAATTGAGTGGTAGAAACATCACTGTGCCCCAGCAATTCCTGAACAACTCTTAAGTCTGCTCCGTTTTCTAACATATGAGTTGCAAAGCTATGTCTTAATGTGTGCGGAGAAATGTGTTTTCTTAATAATTCCCCCTGCTGTTTAATAAAAACATAAACATCCTGTCGTGTCATCAAATGTCCGTTTTCTTTTATTAAAAATTGTTTTGTCTCAAGCTTGTATTTTTTTATTAAAAGTTGTCTTATTTTAAGATATCCTGCAATAGCTTTTTGCGCTTTTTCTCCTATAGGAATAATTCTTTCTTTTGAGCCTTTGCCTATGCATCTTACATATCTGGATGATAATTCAATATTGTTTAACTCCAGTCCGACAAGCTCGGACACTCTTAGGCCTGCTCCATATAGAAGCTCTATTATTACCTGTTGTGTTTCATCCAGTTTGTTATTCAACATTTCTTCTATCTCTGAGACTGAGATCACTCTGGGAAGCTTTTTGGTCAATCTTGGCAACTCTATACCAAGACTGGGATCTTGTGAGATAATTTCATTTGCACTGAGCCATCTGAACCATCCTCTTATTGAAGCAATTTTTCTTGTAACACTTGTGGGGCTGTAATTATTGTCGTGCAGTATTTTTATGTAGCAGTTTATATGAATTCTTTTTATCTTTTCAAACTCATCTATTTTTTCAGTATCGAGCAAAAAATCACAAAATGCCGTTAAATCACGTCTGTAAGCATCGATTGTATTTAGGGCAAGGCCTCTTTCTGCCTGTAAATATTCAAGATATTGCGCAATGTATTGTATTAGCATATCTTATTATACAACTTTTTGAGTGCATGTATTTAAGAATTTATCAATTGTTTTGCAAAATTGATTGAATCATCTGTAATTTCGCCTGCTGCAAGCATTGCAATTGCTTTTACTTTATTGTTTGTATCAAGAGTATAAACTTTGACATTTGTCTTTTCTTCCTGTGTTTTGGCAACATAAAAGTGGCAATCTGATTTTGCTGCAATGATAGGCTGGTGTGTGATAGAAATAATCTGATGTGTTTTAGCAAGCTCTTTTATTGTCTGCGCAACAGCCTGACAAGCATTGCCGGAAATTCCTGTATCAATTTCATCAAAAATAACAGTATTTATGTTATCTGATTTTGCAAAGATTGTTTTTAATGCGAGCATTACACGTGAAATTTCACCACCTGATGCAATTTTGGCCAGAGGTTTTGGTGATTCTGAAATGTTTGTTGATATCAAAAACTCAACAATATCTTTACCTGTTTGCAAAAGTTCATCAGAATTTTTAATATCAATTTCAAATTTAACTTTTGGCATGTCGAGTTTTTCAAGCTCTTTTTTTATGGTGTCTGCAAGTGTTTGAGACATCTGTTTTCTGGATGTAGACAACTCTTGAGCTTTTTGTGCTGCCAGGTTTAGTTTTTCTTCATAAAGCTTTTCCAGCCTTTGCGTTTCATCTTGCGCAAATTCTATTGAGTTATATTCCTGTTCAAATTTGGTGTAGTTTTCAAGTACCAGCTCAAGTGTTGAGCCGTATTTCCTTTTTATTTTATCAAGATTGTCTAACCGCTCTTGTATTTCATTAAGTCTTTGTTCATCAAGCTCCATTGATTCTGCGTAACTTCTCAATGAAGATGACAGCTCTCGAAGAGCTTCCTGTGCATTTATTATTTCAGACTCAACCTCCTGAAGGCTTGAGTCCATCTCCGTAGCTTTTGTAATATTTGATTTTACTTTTCCAAGTGCATCAAGAATACATCCGTCTTCGCCATATAAGCTCCAATAGCTCGAATATGTAAGCTCTTTTAGCTTTTCAAAGTTTGTTAAAACACTTAGTTCTTCTTCAAGTTTTTTGTCTTCTTCGACGTCATCTATGTTTGCAGCTGCTATTTCATCAATTTGAAATTTTAAAAAGTCTATTTGTTGTTGTGTTAGCTGTGTTTTGTTTTTTGCCTCTTCCAGCTGTTTGAGGGCACTTTTCATTTCGCTGTATATTGCTTTATATTCGTTAAGCAGCGTTCCATGCCTGTCGTCACCGTAAGAATCCAGAAGGTTTATGTGATACTTGGGTTGAATATATGTATATGTCATGTGCTGGTTGTGGATGTCAATCAACATTTCTCTTAAAAGTTTTATTACATCCTGTGTTACCAGTGCTCCGTTTACACGCGAGCGTGAGCCTGACTCTGTAATTTCTCTTGATATTATAAGCTCTTTGCCATAATCCTCAAGACCGTATTCTTCAAGAAAACTTTGCGGCAGATTCTGTTTTAAATCGAGTGTTAACTCTATAGCGGCACGTGTTTTGCCTGTTTTGATAAGCTCTTTGTTAGCACGCGCACCGAATGCAAGGTCAATTGCATTAATCATTATACTTTTGCCTGCACCAGTCTCACCTGTTATGACATTAAAACCTTTGTCAAACTCAAGTTCAAGCTCATCAATAATTATAAAATCTTTTATTTTTAATGACTTAATCATACTAACGTTCCGGTGACACTCCCCATTTGAGTTTTTTTCTTAAAATAGAATAAAACTCATTGTTTTCTTTTTCCAGAATAACAAGTTTTGCTCTCACAGAGCTTTTTTTGATAACAATGCTGTCTTGTGAATTAATATCAATTGTATCCTGACCGTCTGCGGATAATTTTAGTTTGTTACAGGTTTTACAGCTGGAAATTTTTATAGTTTCATTTGCCGGAATCACAAGCGGCCTGGCTGTTAAAGTGTGAGGACAAATCGGTACAATCACAACAGCCTCAAGCTCCGGCGCCATAACAGGCCCGCCTGCTGAAAGAGTATATGCTGTAGAACCGGTCGGTGTTGCTATTATTATTCCATCTGCAAGATAATCACATACCACTTTGTTGTTGATGGATAAAAACAGCTTTGATGTCCTTGAAAAACTGTCACCCTTTATAACTATATCGTTTAATGCAAGCAAATTGTCATCAAAAACTGACAGCATCATCCTGTTTTGTAAAGAGTATTCCCCATTTAACAGCTTGTCTACAGATGACTCAATTTCATCCGGATTGGCCTGCGCAAGAAAACCAAGCCTGCCAAGATTTATACCCAGCAACGGTACATTAATTGGTGCATAATATCGTGCTGTCTTAAGCAGAGTTCCGTCTCCTCCTACTGTTACAACCAGTGACGAGTCCGGATTGAAATTTGTTGAAGAATTGATTTGAGTCTTTAGGCCACGTGCAGTCAAAATTTCTTTTGTGTATTGCGCAACCTTTAAAGATTCAGCTACATCTTCATTATAAACAATGGAAATATTTTTTAATGACAGCAAATTTTCGTTATCTTTCATAACGGAATTATACTATAACAGAGAAAAACAAACTATTTGTTTAATAAAATTAATTTTTGCATGCTTTTTTATAAACAGCATCGCAAGAGCCGCAGCAAGCTTCTTCATAAGCATTTGGCATTTCATCAGCATGGAACAATTCATATGCATCATCACCTGCTTTTACACCTGCCGCAACAAGATGTTGGTTGTTGATGTAAAAATCAACAGCATCTTTGATTGATTTAACCATTTCAGGGTTATCAACTTTGCCTGCCTGTTTAACAAGAATACGTCCGTATGAATCTGCAGCCTGTGTGCCGTCATTAATTATTTCAACGGGAGTTTCTTCCTGTTTTGTTTGCGGTTTAACATCTTCACCTTTTTTTAAGTTTGGTGTATATGCTCTGCCAGCATTATTTATATTTAAATTGTTATCTAAATTTGCCATATATTAACTCTCCGGTTTCTTCTTTTTTCTTTTTTTCTTTCATTCGTGTCTTTCATCATGCTTTAAAACATGAACAAATTTTTTTTTGCTAGTTTAGCTTAAAAAATTTTTTGAATATATACAAATTTTTTAAAATGGTATTCTTTTTTTGCCTAAAAGTCAAGCATATTAAGAAAAAACTTTTTAAGTGTATAGTATATACTTTATTAACATTTCTTAACAAAAGTGTAGATTTATCGTTAATAACGCGAAAATTATTTTTATACCCTTAAATGTAAAGAAATGTAACAGTATATACTCGTGTGCGCAATTTTGGATTTTGTATATACTTTATATATATGTAAGCATTAAATAAACAAAAGATAAACTAAAACATATAAAATCAACAAATTAAATAAGATGAGACTTTCACACTAACACTAACCTACCTAACTTCCTAACCTTCCCTTCCTATTAAAAGTATTGCTCTAATGATAAATTAGAGCTTTTTTTTTGTTTATTTATTGATATAAACCTCTTTTAGGCTATTAACAGAATATGAGCAATATTGTTGGAGTTCTTCTCTTTCAATTTGGCCGGTAGCAACAAGTATTGTTGTTTTTATATCAGCGTTTTTGGCCGCCAGATAATCCATTGGCGCATCTCCTATCATAACAGTGTTTGTTGGATTTGATTGTAAAATCTCAAGCGCCATCTTTGCAGGTATGCCGCTTTCTTTATGAGCAGCAGAGGATTCTCTTCCTATTACTGCGCCAAAATATTTTTCCCATCCAAAATGTTTAAGGGTTAGCTGTGTAGATTCGACAGAATCAGATGTGACAATACCTAGTTTTATGTCGTATTGCGCAAGTGTTTTAAAAAACTCTACTGCAGAATCTATTGGCTTTGTATAAGTTTGCATATTTTTATAAAACACTGAACTTATGTGGTCAAAAATCTTTTCTATTTCCTGCTGGGTTGCGTTAACGCCGTATTTTTTCAGGTCACTGCGGAATATTTCTATGATTTTAGGGCGTGAATACAATGCGGTAATGCCGTCTTTGAGCATTTTTTGTGTTTTTGTATCATATCCCAGACATAGGCACAATTCATGGTGTAATGACAACGGCATAGAATATGTTTGTATTATTTCATCGCACCTCATGGTCGTCATTTTGCCCCAGAAATAATGAAGGTCAATAAACGTACCGTCTTTATCAAACAATACTGTGTCTATATTGTTAATTTTGCTGTTGTTAACTGTCAGGCTAATCATTTACCATATTCCTTAGCGATGTATCAATCAAGTTTTTAGCTATTTTTACAGCTTCATTAAAAGCCTCTTTGTTTTCGTAAAAATCATCTCTTTCAAGATAATCTTTTACAATTTTTCGAGCATATGAACCAACTGCAAGGCAATGAGGTTGTACTTTGCATTGTTTTGCAAGCTCTGTTGATTTGGTATTTGTTCCGCCTGACATCATTATGTACGCAGGAATATTTTCGTTTTGAAACAGCTGAGCAGTTGCTACTGATTGCAATGTTGTTGCGTAATCGTCAGTGCCGCCTGTCATTGCTATACCGTCAGCTTGAATAATAGTTGTAAAAGGTTTTCTTTTTGCAATAAGCCTTTTTACTCTTTCTTTTAATTTTTTGTCGCCAAGCTCCGAACGGTCCAGAGAAATGCACAGCATTCCGTCAAAATAATCATTGATTTGCTGCCATTTTTCATCAACATCTTGCTCGTCTTCTGAAATTGCGTGAAACTCTATGCAATCAATGCCTTTTTCTATTAGTTTTGGCAGGACTTCTTTGTAATCTTGCAGCTGTGTAACCATTTCTATCGCTTGTTTTGGACATTTGTTAAAACATTGTGTGCAGCCAATGCAGCGTTCTTTTTTTACTTTATATTTATCCAGTTCTATGATTGCATCGTGAGGGCATATTTTTTTACATTTGCCGCATTTTACACATTTTTGCTGATCAATGACTGCTTTTGTGATATGGGGGTCTCCATCTATGCCCACACTTACGCATAAATAGCGGTCTTTTGTTATTCCGGCTCTTTGAAGTCCTCTTTTTGCTGCATCAACAATTTCCGGTTTTGCACACAGGTCAAAAAACATACAACCTGCTGAAGAATATAATGTTACAAGCCTTTCAACTTCCTTAGCATCTTCATTTCCAGCTCCGCAAACCAATTTAAAACATTGTCTTTTATCCAATAAATCTTTTAACATAATTCCTATTCCCGTTTAAGTTTTGACCAAAATTATTTTATCATGCAGGAAAAAAATTTTTTATTAAAGTTTCAAAAAATAATGCCGATAATACAACATATGTATGAAGATATTAAACAGTCATTAACGTAGTATGTAACAATGGATATGCATGATATTGAAAATGAGGATAAAGCGCTAAAAGATGTCGGGTTGGAACTTATGTTTCTGACACCCGAAAAATGCAGCCATGATGACGGTATAACGGCAGTTGAGCTGAGCCGGCATCTTGATATGCCTCTTGATACTGTAAAAAAGAAACTAAAGATTCTTTTTGAAAAAGGCATTGTTCAAGTCAAAGGCATAAATCCAAAAATATGGAAGTTTAACGAATATAATTTTCAAAGAATGCCTGAAGATGACGAAGTGTATATGCTTTTGTGCAGCTTTGATGATGTGGATTTTGACAAATATTTTTCTTATTGATTTAAAAATTCGTCTAAAATTGCTCTTGTTTCTTCAAAAACTTCTTCAATACTGTTGTTTGCATTGACCACTTTAACTCTCAAAGGCTCTTCTTGTGCTATTTTGAGGTAACCTTCACGCACTTTTTTGTGAAACTCCAATCCTGCCGATTCCATTCTGTCTTTTTCAGAACCTACACGTGTTTGAGCCACTTCTGAAGATACGTCAAATACAAAAGTTAAATCCGGCTTTATATCGCCTGTGGCAAGGTCGTTTAAGTATTTGAGCTGTTTTATATCTTCACCTCTGCCATAACCCTGATATGCTATAGTAGAGTCTGTGTGACGGTCACATAAAACTATTTTTCCCGCTTTCACAGCCGGTTTTATTGTATGCTCAATGTGCTGTGCACGGTCAGCAAGAAAAAGAAACGCCTCACATCTTGGTGCAACATCACCATCATAGTGCAAAAGCAACTCTCTTATTTTTTTGCCAAGACCCGGTGAACCGGGCTCTCTTGTCCAGATAGTCTGAAAGCCTTTGTTTTCAAGGTATTGTTTTATCAGCTCTGATTGTGTGGTTTTGCCGCACCCGTCAGCACCTTCAAATGTAATAAATAAACCTTTTTCTTCCAACTTTCAGGCTCCTATATTCTGTCAAAGCCTGTGTATTTTTGAAGCACTTCCGGAATAAGAATTGTTCCATCTTCTTGTTGGAAGTTTTCTACAATAGCTGCAAATGTTCTACCCACAGCAAGTCCGGAGCCATTCATTGTGTAGCAATAGTTTACTTTGCCTGTTTCTTTACTTCTGTATTTCAGACCGGCACGGCGGGCCTGGAAGTCTCCGAATACAGAGCAGCTTGAGATTTCTTTATAATCGTTGTAAGAAGGCATCCATACTTCTAGGTCGTAACATTTTCTTGCAGAGAATCCAATGTCACCTGAGCTCAATTCTACACGTCTGTATGGAAGTCCGAGTAATTCAAGCATTTCTTCTGCATCGCGGGTAAGTTTTTCGTGTTCTTCCGGAGCCTGTTGCGGTGTTGTTAGTTTAACAAGTTCTACTTTATTAAACTGGTGAACACGAATGAGCCCTCTTGTATCTTTGCCTGCAGAGCCTGCTTCTCTTCTAAAACATGGAGTGTAAGCTGTCATGCATTTTGGCAGGTCATCTTCTGATAAAATCTCATTGCAGTAGATATTTGTAACAGGTACTTCTGCTGTTGGAATCAGGTATAAGTCTTCATCCACGCATTTGTACATATCTTCTTTAAATTTTGGAAGCTGTCCTGTACCCGTCATTGCTGCGCCGTTTACCAGTACTGGGGGCAGAATTTCTTCATATCCGTGTTTTGATGTGTGTTCATCTAAGAAAAAGTTGATGATTGCACGTTCAAGCTTTGCCCCTTTGCCTTTGTAGATATAAAATCTGGATTGAGAAATTTTAACCCCTCTTTCAAAGTCTACGAGGTCTTTTTCTACTGTTAAATCCCAGTGGGGTTTTTGTTCAAATGCTGGTTTTTTGACTTCTCCTACAACTTTTCTAACAACGTTTGCTTTGTCATCAGCACCTACGGGGATTGTTTCATCCGGCATATTTGGTATGCTTAAAAGCAGATTTTTTTGTTTTTCATTTAATTCAACTTCTTGTTCTTCGAGTGCTTTAATTTCGTCACCGAGCACTCTTACTTCTTCTTGGATTGCATCAGTGTTTTCACCGTTTTTTTTCATCATTCCGATTTTTTGTGACTCGGATTTTCTTTTTGCACGGAGCTCATCAGCCTGAGTTTGAACTTTTCTTCTCTCTACATCAATTTCAAGTACCTCATCAATGCTAAGCTCAGGATTTCTTCTTTTTAAAAGTTCGTTAACTTTTTCAGGATTTTCTCTGATGATTTTGATATCTAACATAAAAACACTCTTTCTCTTTGTAATACACGTGCTTTAATTTTATAAAAAAACAATTGAAAAATCCACAAAATTAATTAAAATAAATATATGAAAAGATTTTTAACAGCTAAAATTACATTTATTTCTGTAGTATTTCTTTGTGTATGCAATTTTTTTAATATTGCTTTGGCCGGAACAAATTTGAGAAATTATAAACCTATAAATATTGCAAAAGGTTCGTTTTTAAAGGCAATCAGCCAGCGTGATATCTCAACATCTACAGTAAAAGTGGGGGATGTGGAATATTTTATTAACCCTGCAGATGTCTTTATTGGCACATCAAATGTTATACCAAAAAATTCTGTTTATCTCGGCGAAGTGCAAGAGGTTCTCGAGGCTGTTGAGGGTATCAATGCTGCAATGAAAATAAAAATCTATAAGGTTATTACACCCGATAAAAATGAATATGCTCTTGACGCTAACGTATATTGGAAGGGTTCTACAAAAATAGGTGGCGACCTTGCAGCAGTTTCGTATTATACAAAAATGCCTCATTATCCGGGTGATTGGAAGCGCGGTGCTTTGCAGCTTGTGCCTACAACCATCAGAGAAATGGGGCATCCGACCGTTATAAGAGCCGGCGACGAAGTTACTTTTATTATAAACAGTGATTTGAGCCTATATAAACCTCTAAATTAATAGTCGTAATTTTTATGTGCCTGTCAACAGTTGATATCTTTTTGTTTTTTATTTATAAATATCATTAACAAACAAGATAAAGCACGGGTCATGGCTGATAATAAAACTTTGGATTTTAATATTATCGCATCGGACTGTCTGATAGCAACAGATATTGACAGTGCAGAGGTTATTGGCCGTTTGGAGGCTCTTAAACAAAAATATTCCGAAATGGAACTGATTGCTATATTCAATTATTTTTTAAAAATTGAATACCGTCCAGATGTTTTGTGCTGGCTTATAAGAGCAGTTGATAAATACAGAGATTCATCTTCGCTGCCTATTTTGACAGAATTATTGTTGATGAAAGACCATACACCCAGTGCAGATTATACAAAAGATTACTATACAAATGTTCGTGTAATGTGCGCCAAGGCTATTTCTAATCTGAAAGATCACAATTCTGTTCACGCGTTTTTATACTGCCTCAATGACAAAAATGAAAACTACAAAGTGCGTTTAAGTTGCGCAGATGCATTGGGTAAGCTCGGTGATAAATATGCTGTAACAACATTGATGGATGTAGTTTCAGATGAATCGGAAAAATCCGTTTATATCAGAGAATCTGCTGCTGTAGCGCTTGGGCTAATTGGTGATATCAGAGCTGTTGATTCTCTTGTAAATATTCTCGAAACAAAAAACGGCATAATGGACAAGTTTACTTACTTAAAGGAAAAAGTTGTTGAAGCTATATGCAAGCTTAACCCTAATGATGACAGGGTTTTTAAGGCTTTAAAAAATTCGCTTGGTGATGAAAATCCACAGGTTCGTATAAATACTATAGAAGCACTAATGGAGTATGAAACAGATGAGGCAAAAGCTTTAATTAAAAAAATGCTGAAAGATGAAGATGACGAAGTGAAGGTCAACGCTGTTATAGCGCTATATAACATTGAAGGAGAAGACATTTTAAATGAAATAATAAATGATTCTCAATACTCGCAAGTTTGCAAAGAAGAGGCACAAAATATTTTAAATAATGAGCAGGACTATGAATAACAGGGCAATCATTTTACTTTCTGGCGGCTTGGATTCCGTAGTATCAATTGCACAGGCAAAATCAAACGGTTTGGATTTTGTACTCGCTTTGACTTTTGATTATGGTCAAAAATCTTTTAAAAAAGAATTAAAAGCTTCAAAAGAAATTGCCGGATTTTATAACATAAAACACGAAGTTATAAAACTTGACTGGCTTAAAGATATTACAAGCACATCTCTTGTTGCTCAATGTGATGTTCCTGATATTAGCGTTGATGCGCTTGATAACAGGCAGGTGACAAATGAAAGTATGAAAAATGTTTGGGTGCCTAACAGAAACGGACTTTTTATAAATATTGCAGCATCTTATGCAGATTCCTTTGGGTACGGATATATTGTTATTGGCGCAAATAAAGAAGAAGCCGCTACTTTTTCAGACAACTCAGAACAATTTATTAATGATATGAATCAAGTTTTAAAAACTTCTACAAACGAAGATATAAAGGTTTTGGCTCCTTTGATAGGTTTGGATAAAAATGAAATTGTAAAAAAAGCAGTTGAACTTAATGCACCTTTGCATTTGATTAACAGCTGTTATAATGATACTCATAAACACTGCGGAAGATGCGAATCTTGCAACCGTTTAAAACGGGCTCTTGAACATAACGGTTATTTAAATATAATAAAAGAACTTTTTGAGTAGATTTTAACAGGGGACGGAGAAAATGAAATCGTTATTTATTGAAAAAGAAATAAAATATATAGGCAGCCAGCTTGCACCGCACTGGATTTATAAAAATTTTCACATTCTTGGTGATGCTGTTGTTTCTTTTATCGGCGAGATGGATGTAAAAATTACAGAGATGGTTGATATAGAAGATGTTATCTCTGATTCTCCTATTTACAGCAAAAAAATGGTGAGCTTTATTATTGAGCAATTTGGTATTAGTTTATCAGAATGTGTTGTAAGACAACGTTTCTTGATGTGTATTATTATCGAAGAATTAAGAAAAATTGTAGGGGATAAATTTAAAATAAGAAGAAGCGGCGATGATATATTTGTTAATATCGATGGTGTTCATAAAAAACTTTCAGTTTCTATTGCCACACAATCAATTACATCTTGTTTGATACACACAGGTCTTAATATTGATCCAACAGGTGCTCCTGTTGATGCATGCGGGCTTACGACCGACCTTGGTATAACGGATGTTGAAACATTTGCCAAAAATGTCATGAAACGATATATTGAAGAAGATACCGAAATTTCAGAAGCTACATGCAAGGTTAGGGGAGTATAACTATGGCGCGCTCAAGAAAAGTTAAACAAACATGGGTTCTTTTTATTGTAACATTCCTTGTCTCTTTGATTGTTATTACTTATTTTATTAAGAGCATGTCTCCTGATGTTGATGTTGAGATAGGCGGGGAAGATACACAAAACACTTCTGTTGAAGAATCTTCCGAAAGTGATGTCAAAAAAGCAATAGATGACCGTTTGAGATGGATTCAGATGGAAGATAACATGCCCGGTGTTTCCAAAAGAGAAGATGGAACAACTGCAGAGGATGTTATGTATGAATCTTCTGACAAAGATAAATCCAAAAATTCAAACGAAAATGCTGATAAACAAAAACAAGAAAACAAGCAGAGTTCCTCCGAGCTTGCTCCTGTGGAATATGTAAACTCCCAGCAGCATCAGCCCGTATTGCAGCCACCTGTTCCGGCACAACCTAATGCACAGCCGGCTGCAGAACCTTTTAAAATGTCTAAAGTATACGTTGGCTCTTATCCTACAATAGAGCAGGCAATACAAGCGCAGAATAAATTAATGAATACTTCCATATCAGTAAGCCCGTTTGTTAAAGAAGTAAACGGCACATATGTTTTGCAGGCAGGCTCATATGCCAATGCAGGCAAGGCTGAGGCTGTATCAAGAGAAATTAATTCACTTGGTTTTCATGCCAGAGTTGTTAAAGAATAAAATACTGTAAAACATTACTATAACTTAATAAAAACCCGATGTTAAAGTTGACATCGGGTTTTGTTTGAGTTTTGATATAGTTGTATCTCTATCGGGAGTACAGGTTTGTGCTGAATTCTGATTTCCGAAAAAGGTATGACGCGCGGGGCGTCGTTGCAAACTCCGCACAGGGCTAAGGTGTTAAACCCTAACCAAATTAACTATTATAAAAATTTATATACAAGGAGAAATCATGCCAACAATTGCACAATTGGTAAGAAAAGAACGTAAAAGTTCAGTTGATAAAACTAAATCACCTGCTCTTACAAACTGCCCTCAAAGACGTGGCGTTTGTACAAGAGTTTATACAACTACACCGAAAAAACCTAACTCAGCTTTGAGAAAAGTTGCAAGGGTTAGATTGACTAACGGTTTTGAAGTTACATCTTATATTCCGGGCATTGGACACAACCTCCAAGAGCACAGTGTTGTTCTTATCAGAGGCGGCAGGGTTAAAGACCTTCCGGGTGTTAGATACCACATCGTAAGAGGCACATTGGATACTGCCGGTGTTGCTAACAGAGCACAAAGCAGATCTAAATATGGTGCTAAAAAAGCTAAAGCAGCTAAGAAATAACGTATTCGTTCGGGGCTGAAGTGAAGCGAAATGCCCCTTGTGAAGCAAAACCACGCTTTTGCTGAACGGACGTAATACAAGATAAAACATTGAAAGGAATTATAAAGATGTCAAGAAGAAATAAACCGCCGAAAAGAATACCGGCACCTGATGCAATTTATAACAGTGTAGATATCGCTAAATTCATCAACAGATTGATGAGACGCGGTAAAAAATCAATAGCAGAAAAGATTTTCTATGCAACAATGGAAAATATTCAAGCTAAAACAAAAGAAGATCCTATCGAAGTATTCAAAAAAGCTTTGACAAACACAACTCCGTTATTGGAAGTTAAAGCAAGAAGAATCGGTGGTTCTACATACCAGGTACCTGTAGAAGTTAAACCTGACAGAGGTATGGGAATGGCTTCAACTTGGATGATTGAAGCTGCTAAGAAAAGACACGGCAAATCAATGATTGAAAAATTGACTGCTGAATTGTTAGACGCTTCAAACGGACAAGGTGCAGCTTGCAAGAAACGTGAAGACACTCACAAAATGGCAGAAGCTAACAAAGCATTTGCTCACTACAGATATTAATCTTTTAAAGGATAATAATTTAAGAAAAAGAGTCTTGTTTATTCAAGGCTCTTTTTCTTTACATTTTGTTACAATTGATTTTTTATACAAAAAGTATATATCTTTTTATCTTTTTTTACCCTGAAACTCAAAAAAGTATATACTCAATTTTATTTTTTGTAATATTTCTTAATTTTTTAAAAATTTTTATGAATCACCTAAGGCAATTATTTTAAACTTATATACTTTATATAAACATAAGAGATAACACAAAAGAGAGATAAAAAACTAGACTAATAGATTTTAATAAACTTAAAACATATATTGGAACGGGAAAAGGTATTTAAAACACGAGGCTATAAAAAAAGCCTCTTTTTTTTTGCTTATTATTAGACCTTATTAACTCCATCCAAGGTCAAAATGCCATTCTTCCGGTTTTGGATTTTTAAAATCTCCGCCCCATCTCATTCCGATAGATTTTGCATAGTCACCCAGCTTTTTATAATCGTTATATGTACCGTTTATTATTTTTAAATCTACAGCTTTGCCCTCACAGTGCAATGACTTTGTAGCTGCAACATCGGGTCTTTTCCTTCTCAATTCAGCTTGTTCTGCAGGTGTTCTATATCCACTTGTGATTTTGATATTCAAATTTTGAGATTTTGCATATTCCAAAAGCTGCATTGTCTTTTCTTGCATAGTTGGCGTAAGTTGTGAAATTAATTCGCCGTTTTTCTTTCCGTACTTGTTGTAGTCATATGGTCTTATGTTTTGTGCAACAAATGGTTCTGGGGTGTGGTCAACTGTTGCGCTGTTTAACACCTCCAATATAGCTTTAAAAAATTCATTTTGTCTTTGTGTGAAATCTTGCATAATATTGCTGCAGAATGAATCTATGGGGTCCATTGTCATCATTGAGCCAAAAGAGTTATATATGCCAAGGCTGTCGGGCATAGTCATTGAAGACATATTACTTATGCCGGGCATAAAACCCTGATTAATCATATTAAGATTAAAATTAAATGGTATGCTCATAACGTTCCCTTATAAATATCCCTTATCTATATAAAGTAAATTTGATGTAAAAAATTGACAAAAATGATATAATATTAAAAAATGTTAAGAAAACCTTTTGAAATAGCTTTTCATTTGAATGAAAATATATTTATGAGAAAAATATCGGTAATATTGGCAATATTGTTTTTATTTGCTTCAAATCCGACAAACCCTGTATTCTGTGGAGAATCAGAAGACACTGTTTCCGTATCAACAGAAGAAGAAATGTTTGCCCCGGTAGATTTGGATCTTACTGACTATACTCATTTAAATAAAGAAAACAAAAATAAAAAGTTTAAACTCTCTGCGGAAAAAGAAGGAAAGCCTTCTTACGTAAAAAATTCCGGTCAAATCTGGGACGAAGACATGCTTTTCCGTTACAATTTTTATGCTGACAGCACTAATTTGCGTGTTTTGCCGGCATATGGTTCTCTTGGCAGTTATGTTACACGTAACCTCGATGAAAACACAACAGTTATGGTCGGGCAGGATTATATTTCTGAAATAAACGGTGATACAGTCAATTTTTCTTATGACAGTTATTCTTATTACACTAGCGGTGCAAGAATCGACGGCCAAGAAAAGAATTTTAACTATTCCGTAGGTGCTTTCAATGAGACTGATACTCAAAACCAGGAGCTCGCAGCAATTGTCAGCACTAAACCAACCAGTATTCTAAATTCAAAAGGTAAGTTCTATGTGGGCGGAGGGGTTTTTTCTAATCTTAGAAGCGATGTGAATTTCAACACAACAGGTGCTTTTGCTCAGTATAAAAACGATAAATTTTCTGTAGGTGCTCAGGTATCAAACTCTTCATATTCCAAAAGCGGATACTCCGGCTACAGCAAAGCTCATTTGCTTACAAAATATAAAGTCAATGACCACCTGACTTTGAAAAATAAGATAATAAGAAATTTTGATATTGATGAGATACAAGGAGAAATCGGTGTTGTTTACAATCCGCTCAAAGATACAGACCGATTGCAGCTGGAAGTGACAGCTGCAAACTACCAGTCTCAAAATGTTATAACAAGGCAGCGTCTCAAATTTTCGACATCTTTTAAATTCTGATATTTGTTATTTGATATTTTCAAGATAGTTGCTTCTTGAGACATTTATTTGCTCAGAAGTGTCCAGGTTTTTTAAAGTTACTGTTCCGGAATTAATTTCATCATCCATTAAAATCAAAGCATATTTGGCAGACTTGGCAGCTTTATCAAGCTGTTTTTTAAACTTTCTATTTGCATAGTCAAACTCTGCGGAAAAACCGGCGTTGCGCAATTCTTCCATTATTTTAAAAGTCTCTGTCATATTTTCTGCAACAACAAATACATCCAGTCTTTCATTTTCCGGTTTTGATATCAAAGAATTAAGTCTTTCCAGACCCATTGCCCAGCCTACAGCAGGAGTTTGCACTCCCCCAAGTGTTTCTACGAGAGAATCGTATCTGCCACCGCCGCAAACAGCGTTTTGTGAGCCAAGATTATTGGATTTTATTTCAAAAACAGTTCTGTTATAATAATCCAATCCTCTTACAAGCAGCTTATTTACAGTGTAGGGGATTTGTAATGCGGTGAGGTATTCTTTTACTTTTTCAAAGTGCTCTTTGCACTCGTCACAGATAAAATCGCCAAGTATAACTTTTTGAATTTCTTCTTTTTCAAAAATCGCTTTGCAAGAGTCAACTTTACAGTCAAGTATACGCAAAGGATTTTTTTCATATCTGAAATTACAATCTTCGCAAAGGTCTTTTAAATAGGGTTTTAAAACTTCTTTTATTGCGGCTCTGTAATTTTTTCTGCATTGCGGACAACCAAGGGAGTTTATTTCTATATCAAGATTATTGAGACCTAATTCATTAAGATATTTTACTGCAAGGTTAATAACCTCTGCATCTGCAGAAGGTTCTTTTGTGCCAAACATTTCGACCCCTACCTGATGGAATTGTCTTTGTCTTCCTGCCTGTGGTCTTTCGTATCTGAACATGGGGCCTTTGTACCACAATTTTACTGGCTGCGGCAGTCTTGAAAATCCGTGTTCTATATAAGCCCTTACAACACCGGCTGTATTTTCAGGCCTTAGGGTGAGTGAACGTTCGCTTTTTTCAAATGTATACATTTCTTTGTTAACAATGTCTGTGGAATCACCCACACCTCTTGCAAACAATTCTGTTGCTTCAAAAATCGGAGTTCTTATTTCTTTAAAATTTGCCTTGGAAAAGACATTTTGTGCAATGCTTTCCATCTTTTGCCAGTTAGACACCTCATCAGGCAATATATCTTTTGTTCCCTTTTGTGCTTGAATCACTTTTTACCTCACAATTTTTGATTAAACTCTATCTAATTATATATAAAAAACGGCTATTTCAATATACTGTAATTTATAGTAGAATCACAGGGTAAACTTTTAATCAAAAGAAACGAGGATAAGATGGATTTTAAAAACTGCTTTACCGCAAAAAATATAAGCTTTACTCTGCTTGTTCTTTTTATAATTTTTCTTTTAATAAAAATGACAGATGTTGCTCTGCTGTTATTTTGCAGTTACGTAATAGCTTGTTCCATAAATCCGTTTGTTGACAAGATGTCTCAAAAAATGCCAAGAGCAGCGGCTGTGTCAATTATGATTATATTGATTACGCTCGTTACACTGGGTGTTTTTATTCCGATTATAGTCATGTCGGTTAATGAGATAAGAGAGTTTTTGAACCAGCTGCCTCAGCAAATACAGAATATACAGCATTTTCTTGATACTTTTAAGGTAGGCGGACAAGATATTTCACAATATCTTAATATAGATACTGTCTTGGATAACTCTGCTAATATTGCAAAAGAAGTGATTGATAAATCAATCAACTTTACTCTCGGCATAGTTGGAGTTCTTACAATACTTGTTACTATAGGTATTATTGTGTTTTTTCTTTCCAATGACAGAAAAGAGATTAAAGAATTTTCACTCAAACTTTTCCCTAAATCTTTAAGAGAACGTGCATCACAAGTTATCGATGACCTGGAAATAAAAGTCGGCGGATATGTTACTGCGCAGATTCTATCAATTTCAATAGTAGGTATAGTAGTTGCATTGTGTTTGCTTGTAATGAGGGTGGAATATGCGATATTTTTGGGCTTTATTTCTGCAATACTCGACCTTGTCCCGATTGTTGGCCCTATTTTATCCGGCGTATTGATATTGCTTGTTGCTTTTCCAAAAGGATGGATTATTTGTACGCTTGCAATCGGTTCTTTGCTGTTAGGCCAATTTATTGAAAATAACTGGGCAAAACCGTATTTCTTTTCAAAATACATGGACCTGCACCCGCTTGTTGTTATTTTTTCATTTGTTGTGGCGGCAAAGTTCCTTGGTGTGGTCGGTGTGTTAATTGCTCCTGCAATAGCAGCTGTTGTCGTAACTTTATTTGAAGAAATATATGTTAAAACTATGAATGACGAAAATGAAAGCACAGATTAATGAATGAATTGACTTTATATACAGTACCTGAGAAAAACCCCGAAATAAATATTTGGATGGCATTTCCTGCAATGGCTTCTTTTGGTATGTCCTCTTTAGGATTTATGTCTATTGTCAAAACTCTGGATATGAGAAGCGATTACTTTGTTGAAAAAATCTTTACAGACACAAAATCTCCAAGGCTTCTGACTTCACAGGTTGATGTTATGGGATTTTCTGTTTCTTTTGAGATAGATTTTCTAGGAATTTTTGATATTTTAGAAAAACGCTCAATACCATTAAAAGCCAAAGACAGAACAGAAGACCACCCGATAGTTTTTGGCGGAGGGCCTGTGCTTACTGCCAATCCGGAACCTTACTGCGAATTTTTTGATTTTATAATCATTGGTGATGCCGAAAATATCGATACAAGCATAATTGATGTTATCAAAGCTAATAAACATCTTCCAAAATCAGAAGTACTAAAGATGGTTGCTGACATAAAAGGTATCTATGTGCCATCTTTAACTGAATACGATGAAGCCAAAGGTGTTACAAAAAAAGGAGGAGAACTACTTTCTATTGAAAAGTTTTCTGCTCCGTTATCTAAATGTATAAGCACACCTGTTTTGTCTGAAAAAAGTTTTTTTGCAAATACATTTGTAATTGAAATAGTACGAGGATGTCCGCAGCGCTGCGGTTTTTGTCTTGCATCCTATCTCAATTTACCTGCTCGTTTTTGTGATTATGACCAAATTATAACCGGTATTGACTTTGGGCTAAAATACACAAATAAAATTGCTCTTTTAGGTGCACTTATTACTGCGCACCCGAGATTTGATGATATTTGCAGACATATTTTAAAAAGAAAAGAAGATATTCCTGACCTGGAATTGTCTGTTTCTTCATTAAGGGCTGATTCCATATCGCCTGTAATAATTCAAACACTTGTTGCCTGCGGGCAAAAACATTCTACAATTGCTATTGAGGCAGGCTCGGAACGTTTGAGAAAACTTATCAATAAAAACCTGAGCGAAAAACAGATATTTGAAACAGTGAAAACCGCTTATGAAAACGGACTGAAAGGCCTGAAAATATACGCTATGATTGGTCATCCAACTGAAACTAAGCGCGACATTGATGAAATGATAGCACTTGCAAAAAAATTGAAGACTTCTTTTAAAGACTTTGATTTTACTTTTTCTTTTGCAACTTTTGTGCCTAAATCTCATACTCCGTTTCAGTTTTGCGAAAGAGAATCTGTAAAATCACTTGAGCAAAAGTACGAATATTTAAAAAAAGAATTTCATAAACTCGGTGTAAAAATCAGAACATCCAGTGTTAAATGGGATTACTGGCAGGCTCTTATCTCCAGAGGTGATAGACGTTTGTGTGATTATCTTGTTGCTGTGTACAAAGATGGTGCAAATCTGGGTGCATTTAAACAAACTTATAAAAACATGTATAAACAAAAACTTTTGCCTCCTTCTGAAGAATTTGCTTTGAGCAAAAGGGATTTTAATGAAAATCTCCCATGGGATTTTATCAAAATGCCGCCATCAAAAGAGGCTTTGATAAAGGAATACCAAAGGCTTTTGGGCGAATGTAACAAAGTGTAAATTTAGCTTTATTTTTTTAAGACAAAAAGGGTTGACATTATTTTTCTTGATGTCATAATAAATATGTAAGGTTTAAGTGTAGTCGAAACACTAAATAACATTTTAATAACATTAATAACCCCGAACACATATAAACTCCTAAATAATAAACACAAAAGAGACCATTAGGATGCAGAAAACAAACCACCCGGACATTAATAATCTGAGTGGCTTTTTTTTATTTACTAAAAAAGCTTATAAACTCGATATCAAATGATATATTTGTGACAATATTAAGTGTATTTGTGACAATAAATAACGAATTTGCTTTTAAATCGTGATAAGTTTATCATGATTGAATGATTAATGTGCACACAGATTTAATTGAAGACGCCGTATATAACCTGTGTATCAGAGCAAATACACTATATGACAATCATTTGTATAACACACTTTTGTCTATGTATGAGCAGTCATCAGATAGTGATAAAAAGAATAGGTTGTTGAATATTCTCAAAAACATAAAGCTTGCTTCTGATACAAACCGCCCTCTTTGTCAGGACACAGGTCAGGTTATTATTTTTCTTGAATTAGGACAAAATCTGCTTATTCACGGTATTTTACTTAAAGATGCTATAAATAATGCTGTTAAAAGAGCTTATATAGACAACTATTACAGAAAATCTGTTGTTGAAAATTCACTTTTTAACCGTACTAACACCAATACAAATACTCCTGTGTTAATTTATACAGACATCATTGAGGGCGATTCTATCAATATCAACCTCCTGATAAAAGGTGCAGGGTCGGAAAACTACAGTACTTTAAAGATGTTTAAGCCGTCTGTGTCCAAAGAAGAAATATTTGAGTTTATAAAACAATCTGTTATTACTGCTGGTGAAAAAAGCTGTCCTCCTCTTGTGCTGGGCCTGGGCATCGGCAGCACAATGGATGGTGCCTCTGTTCTTTCCAAAAAAGCTTTTTTTAATAGCATGACACAAGATGAACAAGTCTTTTCAAACAGTTTAAAAGATTATCTTAACGCCTCAGGGCAGGAGATTCTTGATGTAAAACTATGTTCTGCTGCAACGCATATTGCCTGTCATCCTGTTGCTTTAACTATTAACTGCCATAGTACCCGCCATGCAGGTTGTGTAATTAAAAATTCAAAAATTATTTATAATGAAATAAATAAAGATTATAAGGCTATAGAAGATAAAGACTGCCATTGCCGCAGAGTTGATACTGATAATATCGAAGCCATCCGTTCTTTACAAGCAGGAGAAAAGATACTTTTATCAGGTGTAATCTATACTGCCAGAGACGCTGCACACAAAAAAATTTCAGAATTTTATAAAAATAACTCTAACTTCCCTTTTAGCCTGAAAGATAAAATAATTTTCTATGCAGGCCCTTGTCCAGCTGCTCCAAATGAAGTCATAGGCCCTGTTGGACCTACTACATCTGCAAGAATGGATACTTATTGTGATTTGTTATATTCAAACGGTCTTTTGGCAACAATCGGCAAGGGTGAGCGCTCAAATGAGGCGTTAGAGTCAATAAAAAAATATAAAGGGAAATATCTCACAGCACAAGGTGGGATTTCATGCCTTCTCGCAAAATGTGTTAAAGAGGCGGAAGTTGTTGCTTTTGAAGAATTGGGAACAGAAGCTGTAAGAAAATTGGTTGTAAAAGATTTTCCTTTGACTGTTGAAATCTAATGGCAAAAATTATTTTGTTTGCATTTTATTTTGAATATGAAGATCAAAATAATGCCGTTTTCGGCCGGTAATTCCAATATACAAACACCCGTAAAATATTCGTTACCGTACCAAAACAACAAATCAAATGATTCGGTGAGCTTTAAGGCCAATATTAGCGAAATTTATAAATTGCCTTTAAAGTTAGATGTTTCATTAAAACTTCAGCAATGTATTTCTTTTTTACTGGGGTCAAAATCTAATGTTAAAAACTATTATCTAAATGCTTTGGAGGGTATACAAAAAGATATAAAAGGTTTTGAAGGCTTGTCTTTAAAACAAATAGCGTTTGCTGCCAAAGATATGCAGGTTTTGACTGCCAAACAGGGCTGTTACAATAATTGTGTTCACTGTTATCCTGCTGCGCGTAAACCGGTAAAGCAAAAAGGTGGGTTTGTTAATTCAATCTTGTTTGAAGATTTAAAAACTTATACTGATTCTTATATAGAATTAAAAGATCGTACAGGTATAAACTTTTTTCAGACTACTGACAAAAAACAAGTTCCATATCAATCACTTTTTTATGATGCTGATGCAATAGATATTGCAGTCAATGATTTGAACGGAAATATTCACGACTTTCCGGAATTAAATAAAATGTTGTATAAAGCAACAGGTAAAAAAGGGGTGTTTGATACAAGCGGATGGAATCCAAAAAGCCGTGTTCATCAAGAACGTGCACAAAAAATTGTTGAATATTACAAAAATCCAAAACACGCTGATGAATTGTATCAGTTTAACCTTTCCGTAAATCCGTTTCATTCAATTTATGCAAAATCTGTTGAATTAAAAGAAAAAGGCTATGACAAACTGTCGGAAAAACTTTACAAAATTTATGTTGATAGAATTTCAAATGCTCTGTTCACATTTATTCCTTTAATGAATAATAGCAACTTTAGTGTTATTTTAAGAGCTTTTAAAAACGATGTGCCTAATATGAAAGATTTTAATGAAGATGCTATAAGTAAACTTGTTGATGATATCTTAAGCTCTTTCTATGATAAATGCAAGTCGGATATGTTGAATAACAAACAAGTTATAACTTCATCGGATAATTTAGGTGATGTAATGAATTTAGCAGTTAAAAACTTAAAATATATAAGTACAAATATTATATCTGGAGAAAAGATTAAACATTTATTTTTTAAAAGAAACCCTGACAAGAGTGACTTTGAGTTTTATAAGTTTTTTTCAACACCACTCACTTTGTCAGAATGCTTTGAACGTTTGAAAAAATGGAATAGCTATGAAAAAGCTGCTGTCAATTATCAAAAAATAATTGATTCTACGGGCAAGGTTTATCTTAGTGATAATTACAGAATCATTCCGACTGATATACAATTTAACTTTGTCAATAAAGAGAAAAAGACAGGCGGATTTTCAATGACTGAGGATTTTATTGTCACAAAAGAAATGATTTAGTGTTAAAAAAATCCCCCATAATTATTTATGAGGGATTCTTTTTTAGTTAATTCTTTGGAACATATAACCTATACCGCGTGCTGTCAAGATTAATTCCGGATTTGCCGGGTCGGTTTCGAGTTTTGAACGTAGTCTTGAAATATGAACGTCAACAACTCTTGTATCTATTCTGTGATCCGGCGGATAAGCCCATACATATTGAAGAATTTCATTTCTTGAATAAGCCTGGCCTGAGTTGTTAACAAGAAGCTCAAGAAGGCTAAATTCCATACCTGTTAATCTGATACGTTCATTTTTTCTAAATACCTGTCTTCTTGCAGTATCAATTTTGATGTTTCCTGTTGTAATAACATTTTTAGTTACTTTACCTGTAGAAGGTGCAATTTCTCTGTTTGTTGCACGTCTTAAAACTGATTTAACGCGTGCTTCAAGTTCTTTAGGGCTGAACGGTTTAACTACGTAGTCATCAGCACCGAGCTCAAGACCTGTAATTCTTTCTGAAACATCACCGAGAGCTGTTAGGATAATGATAGGAACATCAGATGTTCTTCTGATTTCTCTACAAACACCGTATCCGTCCATTTTAGGCATCATAACGTCTAAAACTACGAGATCCGGATTTTCTTTATTGAACACAGCTACAGCTTCTTCACCATCAGCAGCAGTAACTATATCATAACCAATCATACTTAATCTTGTTTCAAGAATTCTTCTGATACTTGCTTCATCATCAGCAATTAGAATCTTTTGTTTTGCTTCACCTTGTTCATTAGGAATTTCACTATTTGGACACATGTTAAAAACCTATCTTTCTTTACCCTATGTCGTAAACCACATTTTTGTAACGAATTATTTTGTAACGTAAACAATATTACAAAATATTGACTTTTTTTAAATTATATTACAACTCCTTAACTTAGTCAACTTGGAGACATACTGTTGAGCTATTAAAATTGCATTACTTTTATGGTGGTGCTATAAATTAATTAGGAATAGAAAGAGAGGATATTATAATGTCTAAAATTGAGGTAATTTTACCCGACAATTCAAAAATTTCTTTAGAAGATGGAGCAAACGGTTTTGACCTTGCTAAAACAATTAGCGAAGGCTTATTAAAAAATGCAGCTGCTTTAGAAATTAACGGAGAAGTAAAAGACATTCGAACGACCCTCTCAAATAATGACAAAGTTAAAATTTTAACTGCTAAGGATCCTGAAACTCTTGCTATATTGAGACACTCTACATCTCACGTTATGGCTCAGGCTGTTATTGCTTTGTTCCCGCAGGCAAAACTTGCCATTGGTCCTGCTATTGAAAACGGATTTTATTATGACTTTGACTTAGAAGGCCACACTTTCACGGAAGAAGACCTCTCTAAAATCGAAGAAAAGATGAAAGAAATTGTTAAAGAAAATCTTACATTTGAAAAATATCTTGTGCCTGATGTTGATGCTCAAATCAACGAATTCAAATCACAAGGCGAAATATATAAAGCTGAATTGCTTGAAGAACACAGAGACCACAAACCAACATTGTTCCTTACAAAGGATAAAGATGGAAACTCTTTGTTCAATGACCTTTGTGCCGGCCCTCACCTTCCAAACACTTCTTTTATCAAGGCTTTTAAATTGATGAAAGTTGCAGGTGCATACTGGAGAGGTGACGCTAAAAACAAAATGCTTCAAAGAATTTATGCAACAGCATTCTGGACAAAAGACGATTTAAAGGCTTATCTTACTATGTTAGAAGAAGCTGAAAAACGCGACCACAGAAAACTCGGTTCAAAACTTGATTTGTTCTCAACACGAGAAGAATTGGGCGGCGGTCTTGTGTTGTGGCATCCGAATCTTGCTGTTGTAAGAGAAGAAATTGAAAACTACTGGAGAAGTGAGCATAGAAAAAGAGGCTATGTAATTGTTAACACTCCTCACATCGCAAAATCAAAACTTTGGGAAATTTCAGGACACGCTGATCACTACAGAGAAAATATGTTCTTTATCCAAAAAGAAGATGACTCTGAAGACCAATTTATATTAAAACCCATGAACTGCCCGTTCCATATTCTGATTTATCAGGCGAATAGACACTCATACCGTTCACTTCCTTTGAGAATGGCAGAACTTGGTACTGTATACAGAAAAGAACACTCAGGTGCTCTTGCCGGATTAACTCGTGTACAGGGCTTTACTCAAGACGATGCACACGTTTTTTGTACTCCTGAACAGCTTGTTGATGAAATCAATGAAATCATTGACTTTGTAGCAGATACAATGGCTATCTTTAAAATGGACTTTGAAGTTGAGCTTTCAACCCGTCCGGAAAGTTATGTAGGTGAAATTGATAACTGGAACAGAGCTGAAGCTGGCTTGAAAGAAGCTATGGACAGACGCGGTATGAAGTATGAAATCAATGAAGGCGATGGTGCTTTCTACGGGCCTAAAATTGACTTCAAAGTTAAAGACGCAATTGGCAGAACATGGCAGTGTGCAACTATCCAGCTGGACTTTAACCTGCCTGAAAGATTTGATATCAAATATCAGGATAAAGACGGTCAGATGAAAACTCCTGTTATGCTCCACCGTGTAATCTTCGGTTCAATGGAGCGTTTCCACGGTATCTTGATTGAACATTATGCAGGTGCATTCCCATTGTGGTTAGCTCCTACACAGGTTGCTGTTGTTCCTATTTCAAATGACAAACACACTGATTATGCAGAAAAAGTTTATAAAGCGTTGAGAAATGCTGGAATTAGAGCAAACCTTGATGACCGTTCCGAATCAATGAACTATAAAATAAGAGAATCTCTACAAGATAAGAAAATTCCTTATGTTGTGGTTGTTGGCGACAAGGAAATTGAAGATGGCTCTGTTGCAATCAGAAAAAGAGGCAAAGGCCCCATCGGCACACTCAAGATTGATGAGTTTGTTTCAGGTCTTTTAGAAGAAATCAAAAGCAGAGCATAGTTATGTTGGCCAAAGAATTTAAAAAACCGATATCAGGCGAGCCGGTATTGATAGGCCCGGATGTTAAAGATGACATAATAATTATGGCTCTTGAATCAAGCTGTGACGAAACGGCTTGTGCAATTGTAAAAAACGGACGTGAAGTGCTGGCAAATGTTGTAGCTTCTCAGATTAAAACCCATCAACAGTTTGGAGGGGTTGTGCCTGAAGTTGCGGCCCGAGAACATCTCGATGCTGTTAATTTAATAATCGCACAGGCGTTTGAACAATCCGGCTTAAAACCGGATGATATTACCGCAATTGCGGCTACGGTCGGGCCGGGATTGGTCGGCTCGCTGCTTGTTGGTTTAAATGCGGCTAAAGCTCTGGCTGTTACGTATGACAAACCTTTTATCGGTGTAAACCACCTGAACGCTCATGTTTGTGCTAACTACATTGATACTGATTTAAAACCTCCAATGATAGCTTTGCTTGTAAGCGGTGGTCATACTCAAATTATTAAGGTTGATGACTACTTGAATCAACAGATTATCGGTGAAACCATTGACGATGCCACAGGTGAAGCATATGACAAGGTTGCAAGACTGTTGGGGCTTCCATATCCCGGAGGCTTGAACCTTGACAGAATGGCGCCAAACGGGAATCCGAAAGCATATCAGCTTCCGCAGGCAAAAGTTCCGGGCGAATTTGATTTCAGTTTTTCAGGTTTAAAAACTGCTGTTTTAAACCTCACGAGAAAATTGGAAAAAGAACTCGGTGCAATACCAAAAGAAGATGTTGCGGCAAGTTTTCAGGAATGTATTACCTCCACACTCTTTAAAAAAACACTCAAGGCTGCTGAAAAATACGGCATAAAGCAGATTGTGCTAGGCGGAGGTGTTGCTGCCAATTCTGAAATAAGAAAGAAATTTTTCTCTCTTGAAGATAAGGGGTACAAAATTTTTGCTCCGGCAATGAAATACTGTACTGATAACGCATCTATGATTGCCAGCTCTGCGTATTTCCTTGCAAATACAATGGATTCACTTGAGATTGAAGTATTTTCAAGATGTTAAAAAAACTTGTCTTAACTATTGCGGTTCTTTCTATAGCTATTCCTGCTGCTGCAAGAACGAATTCGCAGCTTGGTGCACAGCTGTATGCTGTATCACGTCAGGTTGATAAACAAAACAAAGCGCGCGGGGATTTAATGCGAGACAATATTGCCTCGTTCTTGATTGATGCAAATATGCTCAACTTTAACGAAAATAATGCCACCTGGAAAAAACTTCCATCAGGATGGCTTTATGATTCACGTTCTGTTCAGCATCTTTATTTGAGACATCTTGGCGTTTATAGGTCTCCTGATGGAAAAGTATTTGGTGTTTTTGATGTTAATTGTGAAGACATTAACGATGTACAGGAGCGTACCTATGGTTATGTAAAAACTACGGAAGTGTATCTTGTTCCTTCCTATCGTTCGCTAAAAGGTCGGTCTTTGGGTTTTATACAAACTTTTTGCAAATAATCGGTTGCAACTTGTGTTTTAAAATGCTATATTGATAAGGCTATAGCTTATAGATAAATGGGATTGGTATGGGTTTTAACAATACAAATTTAACAGCAAAGGACCGTATTGTTCTTGCACTGGATACAGACTCTTTAGAAGAAGTCGAACGTTTAGTAACGCTTTTAAAAGATTACGTGGGCTGCTTTAAAGTAGGGCCTCAATTATTTACTTCTTGTGCTTATGACGCAATTGATTTGATTAAAAAACTGGGCGGAAATATCTATTTTGACGGTAAATTTCATGATATTCCTTCAACTGTTGCAAAGGCTGGGTCAAACCTGATAAAAAGAGGCGTAACAACTTTTAGCGCACATCTTGCCGGCGGCACAAAAATGCTTACAACAACGGTTAAAGTGGCAAGAGAAACCGCAAAAAAATTCAATATGCCGGCGCCGACTATACTCGGTGTAACACTTCTTTCGAGCTTTGGCCAAAGAACATTGACAGAAGAGTTAAACGTAAAAATGAATATTGATGAGTATGTTTCTCATCTTACTTATCTTGCCAAAGAATCTAAAATTGACGGCGTAATTGCAAGTGCTTCGGAAGCGAGAAAAATAAGAAAAGAATTTAGCGACGAATTTATTATACTTTGTCCCGCAATCAGACCCACCTGGTCTGTTGTTAATGATCAAATAAGGGTTGTAACCCCTGCAGACGCAATCAGAGCAGGTGTTGATTATATGGTTGTTGGTCGTCCTATTACAGCAGCTGACGATCCAATTGCTGCTGCGAATTTGATTATTGATGAAATTGAAGAAGCATCTAAAACTGCAGAAGTATAAAAATTAAGGAGGTATTAATGATAATAGGCGTTCCTAAGGAAATTAAAAGCTGTGAAAACAGAGTTTCATTAATACCCTCGTCTGTCAAAACTCTTATAGAAAATGACAATACTGTATATGTTGAAAAGGGTGCAGGTTTAAAAATCGGTTTTACTGATGAAATGTATGAACAATCGGGCGCAAAAATTCTTGAAACAGCTGCAGATGTTTATGCAAAATCAGAAATCATTGTAAAAGTTAAAGAGCTTCAAAAAGACGAGTTTGCTCTTCTCAAAAACGGCCAAACAGTTTTATCGTATGCTCACCTTGCAATTGAGCCACAATTGCTTGACGTGCTGTTAAAGAAAAAAATTACAACAATAGATTACGAAACAATACAAATGCCTGACGGCAGATTGCCTATGCTTATGCCTGTGAGCGAAATTGCAGGACGTGTTTCTATACAAATAGGAGCAAGGCTTCTTGAAAACACATATGGTGGAGTAGGTAAATTGCTTGGCGGTGTACCAGGCGTTTACCCGAGTGAAGTATTGATTATCGGTGCTGGTGTGGTGGGTATTCATGCTGCAAAAGTTGCTCTTGGAATGGGAGCTATTGTTACAATGCTCGATGTTTCACCCGAAAAATTAAGCGAGGCTGCAAAGCTATTTCAGGGACGGGTTAATACGGCCATGTCCAACAAATACAATGTTGAAAAATTCACTAAGACTGCTGACCTTGTAATCGGTGCAGTATTGATTGTCGGTACAAAAGCTCCTCATATTATTACAGAAGATATGGTCAAAAATATGAGAAAAGGCTCTGTTATCATTGATGTTTCAATTGACCAGGGCGGTATTGTAGAAACTATTGAGGAACCTACTTCTTTTGAAAACCCGACATTTGAAAAACATGGTGTTATACATTGTGCAATACCGAATATACCAAGTTGCGTTGCACGTACTGCTACAATTTCATTCAACAACTATGTATTGCCATATCTTTTGAGATTGTCGACAAAAGGTTTTATTGCTGCCGTCAAATCAATGCCGGAGCTGTATAAAGGCGTGAGCACTTTCCAGGGGAAATTAACAGATCCTGTTATTGCAAAATCTGTTGGTTACCCATATTCTGAATTATCAATGCTGATAGGTTTTTAATCTACTTTTACAAGGATTTGTTTTACTCTGTCAATGCAGGCTTGTGAGCTGTGCTCCCATTCACGGAAAGACATTCTGACTACTTTGTAGCCGGCTCTCTCCAGTATGGTCTGCTTTTTAATATCTTTTGTGTTTGATTTAAGATTGTCTTCAACACCGTCAATTTCAACAATGACTTCATTGTTAAACTCATCTTTTACCATAATATCAGGATAAACACCTGCTGCTTCAAATCCTGCTTTTACTTCAAGACCTTCCATTATTAATGCCTGTGCAACGGTTTGTTCAAAAGAATTTTTGAATTTGTTTTTGCTTGAAAACTCATCTTCTTTTGCACTCTCAATATAGTTTTGAGTGTATTCTATATAATCTTTTAAAAGTCCGGCCGGAAGGCTTTTGGGGTCTCTTGAAAGAAAAGTTATCAGTTTTTTTCTTGCACGGGTGATTGCTACGTTAAACAGATTAGGCTTTTGAAGGAATGTTAAGCTCTGTGCAAAACTGTTGTCTGCAACAGCAAGCGAGAAAATCATAACATCTCTCTCATCACCCTGAAATGTATGTGCTGTACCTACTTCTATCTGATGTCTTCTTATTGTGGATTCTGTCAAAACCTGACGCAGTGCTTTGCCTATCAGGTCCACCTGTCCACGAAAAGGTGATACAACACCTATTGATACAGGGTTGTCTTCGTTTCCTTCGTCTTGTAGTATCAGCTCGTGTATTCTTTTTACAACAGCTTCTACCTCAGGCATGTTTCTTGTTGCATCTGAGTCTACTTTTCCGTCTGTTACAAGATGGAGCTCCAGTACGTCATTTGAGCCCGAATCTTTTGTCATAATACGGATTCTGTTGCCGTAAAACTCCTGATTACTAAATTGAATTATTGGATAGTAGCTTCTAAAGTGTTCATCCAATAAAACCGGGTTTGTTGAATAGTAATTTGCCAGATCAAACATAGAATTTGTTCTGAATCGCCACATAAGCTGGTATTTATCAGGAATATTGTACTGGCTTAAGAAGGATTGCTCTTTTGCTTTTTCAAGGAATGAAAGGTGCGGAAGCTGTTTATCGTCCCCTACAATAACTGCTTTTTTCGCTCTGAATAAAATAGGGAAGCAGCTTGCTATGTCGCATTGAGATGCTTCATCAATTATTGCAACGTCAAATAACCCTGATTTCATAGGCAATGAGCCTGAAATTGCATAAGTCGTAACACACCAGCATGGAAATGCTTCTAATAGAGGTGTAAAATCTTCTTCTTCAAGCAACCTGTTTTGCAGATTTTTCTTTCTTTCAACAATAGCTTTTGTGTGGATAATAAGCCTTTGTCTTTTTATCTGGTCTCTTAAAAGACCTTTTAGAGATTCTCTTCTTTTGTTTTTGAGAATGTCTACGGCAAGGCCTTTTTGTTTTTTCTTAAGCTGTTTTATTTGGCCGAGTATCTGATGGATGTTTCCTATTTTGTGGATTCTTGTTTCAACCATCCTTGCTTCGCATTCCATCTCGGCAGCCTGAAGCTCCAAAGAAAGCCTCATAATTGACTCTGGCTCTGCAGGAAGAGTACTAATGTTTAATATTTTTTTAAGCTTCATAGCTGAAAGCGAATTTGAAATTGAAGAGAAAATACCGGATTTTTCGAGGTTTTTTTCGATACTTGAAAGCACTTTTTTTATCTCATCAACTTCATCTTTTTTGAGTTTTTTGTTTATAAATATTTTTTCTCCAAGATCAGCCTCAAGAGCGAGCTTTCTTGCCATAACTTCCTGCCAGCTCTTCTCCAGCTCTATGATTTTTTCGCATTTGTTTTCAAGCTCTTTTATTGCATTTAAAAGAGCATACATGTCCTCTACATCAACAAGAATTGCTTCTTCGTAACCTGTATCAATATCTATTTTATTTGCAATCAAATCTTGCAGCTGGAAGCTCAACTGTTTTTGATAATTTAATCGGCCTGCTCTTAAAGCAAGAAAAGGTGCACCCAGTTCATTCAATCTTTGTGCAACAACATCCACTGCTTTATCCATTCGAGAAGCCACAAGAACAGTCTTACCGTTTGCAACAAGGTGTGCAACCAGGTTTACAATTGTCTGAGATTTACCTGTTCCAGGAGGGCCATAAACAGCCAGAAGCGGGTTTTGTTCAATTTTTCTTATTACATCTTCTTGAGAATCGCTTAAAGAAAGAGGGGTTACAGCTGCAAAGTCTTTTAATTCTTTCTTTTCTTTGCCGGATTTATCAAACAGCTTGCCTATTCCTCTAAGGTATTCGTCATTTACAACAGAAAGAGCTGTTTCTCTAAAAACACCGCTTGGTTTTTCAGCAATTTGTGTAAGCTCATGTAAAACGCCTGCAGTGATAGAGGGACGTTTTGTCAGTATTATTGCACTTTGGTTTGTTACAGAGACTTTGTCAAGTTTTATAGAAGGTTTGGTATCCTGCGAGTCTTCTATAAAATCATCAACATTTTCAGAGTCGATTTTTTGATAGAAATTCTCTGCTGCATCGTCTTTTACAAAATTTTCGTTATCATCATCTTCATGGTTTAAAGAAATATCAACATCAGGGAGAATCGATTTTAATGTCGTAAGAAAGATGTTTAGTTTTTCCTGCGTAAGCGGCAATTCCGGCACAACTTCAAGAAGACCGTCAAGCATGTGCTCCATTTCATCTTCGTCATCGCTTTTTCTCATAAGCGCTGTCAATGCACCTGTGTTTAGTGACATTACATCATCCTGTAATGTGCATGAGATATTTACACCGTCTCTTTCAAGGCGGCAGGGAGTATATAAAAGCGGTGTTAAAAATTCGTTTTTACGTTTTGATTTTGAGTTTTTACCAACAAGAAACAGGTGGCCGTAGATCAGATATTTGTCCTTCTGGCTCATTTCACTTTGTATCATTAGTTCTGTCAGGTCACTGTCAGAGCCGTCTAACATGAGAGGGTGTTCAAAATGAGTAAAAAGCTGCTCTTCACCTTTGAGAAAAATCCATTTGTTGTCTTTGTCCTGCTTAAGGTTTCTGAACGTTGAGCTTTGCACCTCTTCTCGCACACAATCGTGCAGGTAAAGGCTCAATCTTTTGATAAAACTGTCATGAAATGCTGATTGAATAATTTTTGTGGCTTCTTGTAACATAAAATCTCTCTATAAAAATATATAATCCCTTAAATAAAATTATATACGATAATATTTTGCGCGTATCGTACGTTTTGAGTAGATTGTAGAATTAATTGCCAATAAAAAAGAGCCTCTGGATTAACCAAAGACTCTTCTTTATTAAATCTAAAAAAACTACTTAACAGCTTCTTTGAATTTTTTACCAGCTGAGAAAGCAGGAACTGTTTTAGCAGCGATTTTAATTGTAGCACCTGTTTGAGGGTTACGGCCAGAGCGAGCAGCTCTTTTTCTGGGTTCGAATGTACCGAAACCAACTAATGTAACTTTTTGACCTTTTGCTACAGATTTTGTAACTGTTTCTAATGTAGCAGCGATAACATCAGCAGCAGCTTTTTGAGAAACTTTTGCTTTTTTTGCAACTTCTTTTACTAATTCTTCTTTGTTCATAAGAACCTCCTTTTTGTTAACAAAGACTATTATATCTATTTTTCGCATTTTAGCAAGCCTTTTTAACATAAAAATATGAAGAATTTGAAAATATATCTTGTTTTACACTGGTAGTAGACGGCAAAAATGTTGCAGCATAAGATTTTTTGGGGTGAATCTTATAAGTTCCATGCAGGATCTAAACGGCCGAATTTTACATTATTGTAATAATAAGTTAAGATTTGATACGCATTGTAACCGTTTTGGGCAAGCTTGTTTGCGCCATGCTGGCTCATCCCGAGTCCATGCCCGTTTTTCTTAACACCCTCATCAAAAGACGGCACTGACTTTAAATACGGAAGGTCTTTATTCCAAACTGCTCCTGAGTTGACTGTGTGACCGCCAGCGGATGCTGAATAGTATGCAGGGATAACTTTTTTGTTATAAGTAATAACAACTCCTTTGGTTTCTAAAACAGCACTGTTTGTTGTCGCTGTTTCAGATGAGGCTCCGCCGTAGGCTTGATCTTCAGGTGTATCTTTAAGGTCATAGCCTCTGGATGCTCTTTTTCCTCTGTTGGCAATAGCATAGCTTCTTGCGGCAATGGCTTGCGCTTTTAGGGCTTCATAGTTCCATTTTGAAGGCATTTCAGACGGAACAACTCCTAGCATATAGTCTTCCAGCGGAAGGTTATTTACAACAACAAGTGAGCCGTCTCTGTTTTCAATAATAAATTCGCCTCTGTACCATCTTCTTTTTGTTGATACAAATCCCTTTTCCGCAGGTTTTACAACAATTCTAGCAATGTTTAAGTTAAACCACTGGTCGTTGAGTTCAATCGATATTGTGCTGCCTGTAGCTTTGAATGCATAAGGCTTCATTGGTTTTAGTTTGTAAAAGGCTTTGTTGTGCAAAGGGCTTATTAATTCAGCTTCTTTGCTTGTGCCCACAGAAACTTGAGAAGCACCGTCCACTATGCCTATTTTCATTGCATGTGCTTTATTGGCATTAAAGACGGGTATTATTATTAAACTTAATATTAAAATAATAGATTTTAGCTTGTTCATTATTGGCATTCTGCTTTTTCAAGAAATGCAATTACTTCGATTGCAATTTGTTTTCTTGTTTCGTCATCGGCATCTTTCAGATAATCAAAAGCTTCCGCTAACTGTTCGGAAGAATCATACCATCTGTTAAGAACATAATTAAATGCACCCAGAAGATTGCTTTTAAGAGTTATGCCGTAATCCTGTGCTCTGTTTTTAATAAATTCTGCACACTTTTGCTGAGTAGTATCATTCGAATTTTTAATCAGGCTTACTGCTAAGCTTAATGTCGGTTCTTTGTCATACCAGCGTTTATTTTCCATGATAATTCTCCCACAGACGATATTATAACATCAAAAATTTCATGAAAAACATAATGTGTTTGTATTATAATTATGCTCATATATAACACTATTAAAGGAATAAAATCGTATGAATAAATATTTGCTGGAAATAGGAACAGAAGAATTACCTTACAAATTTGTAAATACAGGGCTTGCTCAATTAAAAAATGCATTTGAAAAACTTTTGCAAGAAAATCAGATTGAATTTACTGATATAAAAGCTTTTTCTACACCAAGACGTCTGGCTTTGATTATAGAAGGTTTTGAAGAAAAACAGCCTGATACAGTAAAAACAGTAAAAGGCCCTATTTTAAATATTGCATATGATGAAAATGGAAACCTTTCCAAAGCAGGACAGGGCTTTGCAAAGAAAAACGGTGTTGATGAATCTGCTTTGTATCAAGAGGACAACTATGTTTGGGCCAAGGTAGAGCAAAAAGGCAAATCTATTAAAGATATTTTGCAGGAAAATGTTGAAAAAATTGTTTTAAAAATGCAAGGCCCTTATTTTATGAGATGGGCTGACCTGGATGTAAAATTTCAACGTCCCATAAGATGGGTTGTTTCTCTTTTAAATGATGATGAACTTAAGATTAAAATAGCAGAAGTTGAATCTTCAAGATATTCAAGAGGCCACAGATTCAAATCTGATAAAGTAGAAATCAAAAATCCTGATAATTATGAAAAAGCACTTTTTGACAACAATGTTGTTGTTGATTCGGAGAAAAGAAAATCAATGATTGTTGAATCCGCACGAAAAGAGGCTGCATCTATTGGTGCTGATGTTTATATGGAAGACGGACTTCTTGAAGAAGTTACAAATATCTGTGAATGGCCGGTGCCTGTAATATGTAATTTTGATGAAAAATATCTTGATATTCCTGAAAAAGTTACTGTTACCGTTATGGCTGTTCATCAAAGATATTTTCCTTTGTACAAGGCAGGGAAATTACTTAACAGCTTTATTACAATTACAAATTATATTGGCAATAATTTTGATAATATCAAAGCCGGTAATGAAAGAGTTGTTGTTGCAAGGCTGGATGACGCAATTTTCTTCTTTAATGAAGATACTAAAAAACCTTTTGAAAGCTATGTCGATGCATTAAAGGGAATAACTTTCCAAAAGGGCATGGGCTCGATGTTTGATAAAACAAACCGTATAATTAAATTATCTGAAATTTTAGCTGAAAAGCTCAATGCTCCTTTAGATACAGTAAAAAGAACAGCTCTTTTATGCAAAGCAGACCTTGTTACTAGTCTTGTTTTTGAATTTACAGAACTTCAGGGTTTTATTGGCTCTGATTATGCTTTTAATGCCGGTGAAAAACCTGCTGTTGTAAAAGGTATTAAAGAGCATTACTATCCTCTCGGGGCAGATTCTGAGCTTGCGGAATCTGTAGAAGGACAAATTGTCGGTATTGCTGACAAGATTGATACAATTGTTGCTGTTTTTGCAGAAGGCAAAAAACCTACAGGTTCAGCAGACCCTCTAGGTGTAAGACGAGCAACTCTAGGTATTATTAAAACAATCATTCAAAAATCATTGAACATTGATTTGGAAGACTTAATCAAAAAATCAATTGCATTAATGCCTGTTGAAATTAAAGATAAAGAAGGTTTGTTTAATGAAGTTAAAAACTTCTTTGAAAATAGATTGAGCATTTTCTATACGGAAAAATACAGGCATGATGTTGTTGAAGCTTGCATTTCTAATAAAGCAGTGCTTTCTAACCTTAAAGATTTTTCTGAAAGAGTAGAGTTTTTAGCACAAAAAATTTCTTCACCTGATTTTAATGTTCTTAACGAAGCTGCAAACAGAATAATCAGAATCACAAAAGATTATAAAACAGAACAATTACCCGACAAGTCATTATTTAATAATTCTGCTGAGTCGAAACTTATGGAATGCACAATATCTATTGACTCTGATAAGTTAAGTTATCAAGAACTTTACACAGAGCTTTCAAAAGCAGTAAAAGCTATTGATGAATTCTTTGATAATGTTCTTGTAATGGATAAGGACGAAAAAGTTAAAGAAAACAGACTTGCTCTTCTTTATCTTATTAAAAAGAAATTCGAAAAAATTGCAGATTTCTCAAAATTAGTAATTTGACGGTAATAATCTAACAAGAAATAAATATGGAACTTATAAGAGTTTTTATGGGCATATTACTTGTAATATGCCTTCTTTTAAACGTGAATTTTAAAAAGATTCATGACTATCTTGAAGAACAGAGAATACTCAATGAAACAATTGAGGCATCATCACCGTTGGGGCTTTATGTTGAAGATTTTAAAGGAAGGGTGAAAATTATTGATGTACTTGATTATACACCTGCCAGTAATGCCGGATTAGAACCTGGGGACAGAATTCTCAAAGTTAACGGCTGTAAAATAAAAAATGTAAAAGATTTTTTTGAGTGTATGGAAGAAGCCAATCCGGATGAACACGTCAAACTTGTTGTACACAGAGTAGATAGTTGTTCGACTTTTCCCGTTGATATAGCGCCTTTTGAGACCACTTGTAAATAATACTAATTTTTTTATTGCATTTATGCTATTTTGTTGGTATAAAAAAGAGGCACTTTGTGCAGATGGTAGATTAGTGATTATACAAAGGAGAGTTATGGGATTACCTAAAGTAGCATATTTTTCAATGGAGATAGCATTGGACCAATCCTTAAGCACCTATTCTGGCGGCTTGGGTTTCTTAGCTGGTTCACACATGCTTTCTGCCGGATACTTACAACTTCCTATGGTCGGTGTAACTATGTTGTGGTCTTACGGCTACTACAACCAGAGAATTAACGAAGAAGGTAACGTTGATGTTGCTTACATCAGAAAACACTATGATTATTTACAAGATGTTGATGCGCAAGTTACTGTTGATATCTTTGGTGAAAAAGTTATCGTAAAAGCATTCAGAGTTGACCCTGAATTATTTGGTTCTTGCCCTGTGTATTTATTGACAACAGATGTTGACGGCAACTCTGACTGGGCTCGTTCAATTTCTCACAAATTATATGACGGTAACGAAAAAATCAGAATCGCTCAAGAAACTGTTCTTGGTGTTGGCGGTATCAGATTGTTACAAGCTATTAAATATGATTTTGAATGCGTTCACATGAACGAAGGTCATGCACTTCCTGCTGCATTTGAATTGTTGCAGCAAAACGGTGGCGACCTTGAAAAAACAAAAAGACAAGTTGTATTTACAACTCACACACCTGTTGCAGCAGGTAACGAAGTTCACTGGGTTGATACACTTATGGACGGCGGATTCTTTGCAGGCTGCTCAAGAGAAAGAGCTGTTGAGCTTGGTGGCGAACACTTCTCTTTAACAGTAGCTGCATTAAGAATGAGCCGTATTGCAAATGCTGTATCTCAGCTGCACGGTCTTGTTTCTAACAAAATGTGGAACTGGGTTGAAGGCAGATGCCCGATTAGAGCTATTACAAATGCTGTTAACCTCCATTACTGGCAGGATGAAAGAATTAAAAATGCAAAAACTCTTCAAGACTTGTTAGATGCAAAAGTTGAAATGAAAAAAGAAGTTTTCAGCTACATTGCTAACACTACCGGTAAAAGATTTGACCCCAATGTTTTAACTATCACATGGGCAAGAAGATTTGCTGACTACAAACGTGCATGGTTAATTTTCATGGACATGGACAGAATCTTGAAACTGTTAAATGCCAACAAAGTGCAATTGATTTTTGCAGGTAAATTCCATCCGGATGATGCTATGGGACGTGAAATGTTCAATAACATTCTTCACAAATCATACAACATCAAAAACGTTGCAGTATTAGCAGGTTATGAACTTGAATTAAGCGGAAAATTAAAAAGAGCAACTGATGTTTGGTTGAATACACCTATCAGACCTTTGGAAGCATCAGGTACTTCAGGTATGTCTGCTAACGCAAACGGTGCATTACACCTTTCAATCTTTGACGGTTGGACAGTTGAAGGTACTTTCCCCGGAATCAACGGCTATACTGTTGAATATCCCGGCCTGGATGATGATATTCCTTGGGAAGAACGTCACTGGAAAGATCATGACTGCATTATGGACATCATTGAAAACCAGATTATTCCTACTTACTATGACAATAAGATGGAATGGGCAAGAATGATGAGACAGGCAGTAAGAACATCAGAAGCTTACTTCAACTCTGACAGAATGGTTATAGAATACTTTAACAGAATCTATAAACCAATCGCTCACGAAAATCCAAAAGAAGGCGGCTTGAATACAAACGCTCAAGACATGACAGTTGATCCTTCTCAAAAAGAAGAACCTAACATGGATGCTTGGACTTATTCGAATATTAAATAAATAAAATTTGGATAATACAAAAGACTCTCTTGTTTAAAGAGGGTCTTTTGCTTTTGTTAATCTACTTTATTGGTACTAATTTTTTGTATCATGCTTTATTTATGGTACTTTTATAATATAATTATCCTATAGATTAGGATAATATGTCGTTAAAGAGAAATAAGGATAATTAAAGATGAAAACTACAGTTGAAAAATTAGAGAATAATATGGTTAAAGTCGATATTGAAATCGACGCAGAAACCGCTGAAAAAGAATACAATAAAGCTTGTAAAAGACTTGCACAAAGAGTTAATATCCCCGGTTTCCGTAAGGGTAAAGCTCCTAAAGCAATATTGGAAAAAAATATCGGTGCTGAAGCTATTAAGCACGATGTTATGGATTCTCTTTTACCCTCAGCTTTTGCTCAGGCGATTAAAGAAAACGATTTAAATATTATCACAGAACCTGCTGTTGAATCTTATGATTTTGAAATTGGCAAACCTGTGAAAATTGTTGCAAAAATGGAATTAAAACCCGAAGTTAAATTTGAACAATACAAAGATCTTGAAGTTGAAGTTGAAGAGTTCAAAACAGCTGAAGATGCAATGGAAAAAGAAATTGAAGAATTAACTGAAAAATTCACTACTCTTCAAACAGTTTCTGACAGAGAATCTACTGATAAAGATGTTGTGATGATGGACTTTGAAGGTTCTGTAGATGGAAATTTAATTGATGGCGGTTCTGCTAAAAATTACATGTTAGATTTAGAACACAGCAATTTCATTCCTGGTTTTGCAGAACAGCTCGTTGGACATAAAACAGGAGAAGAATTTACAATTGACGTAACTTTCCCTGAAAATTACCATGACGAAAAATTAAATGGCAAACCGGCTCAATTCAAAATTAAAATTAATGAAATTAAAGAAAAAATTAAACCTGAATTGAATGATGAACTTGCTAAAAAAGTAGGCAACTTTAAATCTGTTGACGAATTGAAAGCTGATATCCAAAAATATTTGGATAATACAGCTAAAGTTGAAAATGATAAAAGAAGTGCTAACAAATTGTTTGAAACAATCATGGAAAAAATGTCTGTAGAAGTACAACCTTCTATGGTTGAAAGAGAAAAACAGGCACTTTTGATAGACTTTAAACAAAAAGTTGCTCAATCAGGCGTAAACTGGGATGATGTTATGAAAAATGACGGACCGGAAAAAATTGATGAAGAATTGAAAACAGAAGCGTTGAACAGAATCAAAAATTCTTTGATGATGTCTGAAATTGCAAAACTTGAAAACATCCAGGTG
Source organism: Clostridium sp. K4410.MGS-306 (assembly GCA_000980375.1). Taxonomy (GTDB): domain Bacteria; phylum Cyanobacteriota; class Vampirovibrionia; order Gastranaerophilales; family Gastranaerophilaceae; genus Limenecus; species Limenecus avicola. The sequence goes on from LARD01000005.1 coordinate 203,341, forward strand.
ACTCCCCAGGATTTGGAACAAAAAATAGGTGAGTTGGCTATGATGTATCAAACAGATAAAGGTACTATATTTAAAGAAATAGCAAGAAACACTGCAATGATTCAATCATTATCACAGCAGGCATTAACTCAAAAAGTTACAAAATTCCTGCTTGAAAATAACAAAATCAAATTCGTTGCAGGCGACAAAAAGTAGTTTATAATATATATTAGTATTACAGAAGAGCGAAAGGGCAAATAATATGAGCTTTGTACCAACAGTTGTAGAACAATCCAGCCGCGGAGAACGTGCATTTGACATATTTTCAAGATTACTTAGAGAAAGAATCATCTTCCTCGGTACACCTATCGATGATATGGTTGCTAACCTTGTTGTAGCACAGATGCTGCTTTTGGATTCCGAAAACCCTGAAAAAGATATTATGTTATATATCAACTCACCGGGTGGCAGCGTAACAGCAGGTTTTGCAATTTATGATACAATGCAGCACATTCGCTCTGATGTTTCTACTATTTGTCTCGGTCAGGCTGCTTCTATGGGTGCATTCCTGTTATCATCAGGTACAAAAGGTAAAAGACTTGCTTTACCTCACTCAAGAGTATTGATTCACCAACCATTAGGCGGTGCACAGGGTCAGGCTACAGATATTGAAATTCAAGCTGCTGAAATTTTAAGAATTAAAAAATCATTAAACGAAATTTTGGCTTCAAACACAGGACAATCTATCAAAAAAATCGAAAAAGATACAGACAGAGACTATATCATGACTCCGGAGGAAGCTCTTGAGTACGGTATGATTGATAAAGTTGTTTCTATGGATAAAGTTCAAAAATCAGAATAATTGTCCATAATAAGAATCAGGAGATAATGTAATGGTAAAACACGATGATAGCCGCTTAAAATGTTCATTTTGCGGAAAAACACAGGATCAGGTAAAAAAATTAATTGCCGGACCTGAAGTTTATATCTGCGATGAATGCGTGGAATTGTGTAATGAAATATTAGACGAAGAATTCTTTGAAAATAAAGATAAAGGTGAAAAAGAAGAGGTAAAAGAGGCAGATATTTCCTCTGTGCCGAAACCTCATGAAATTAAAGCCTATCTTGACGAGCATATTGTCGGCCAGGATGACGCTAAAAAAGTGTTGTCTGTTGCTGTTTACAACCATTACAAAAGAATTGCGCATAATGCTACAGAAAAAGATGCAACAGGCATTGAAATTCAAAAAAGTAATATTTTACTGGTAGGTCCAACCGGTTCAGGTAAAACATTGCTTGCTCAAACCCTTGCAAAGATGCTTGATGTTCCTTTTGCGGTTGCAGATGCTACAACCCTGACAGAGGCAGGTTATGTTGGTGATGATGTTGAAAACATCCTTCTTCGTCTTTATCAGAGTGCTGAATTCGACGCTCAAAAAGCAGAAAGAGGCATTATCTATATCGATGAAATCGATAAAATTGCCCGTAAGTCTGAAAACCCCAGCATAACAAGAGACGTTTCAGGTGAAGGTGTACAGCAGGCACTTTTGAAAATGATTGAAGGTACTGTTGCAAATGTTCCTCCACAGGGCGGAAGAAAACATCCACATCAGGAATTTATTCAAATCGATACAAAAAATATTCTGTTCATTGTTGGCGGTGCTTTTGTTGGGTTGGATAAAATTGTTGAAAGAAGAGCTGACGAAGGTACATCACTAGGTTTTGGTGCAAAGGCTCCTGCAACAGCTGCAGAAAAAGAAATTGCAGCTCAAAAAATGCTCAAAAAATTGCAGCCTGAAGACCTTCTTAAATTCGGCTTGATTCCGGAATTTATCGGTCGTGTTCCTATCTATGCTGTTTTAGATCAGCTTGACGAAGCTACATTGAAAATGATTTTGACTGAACCTAAAAACGCTATCATCAAACAGTATCAATGTCTTCTTAAAATGGATAATGTTGACCTTAAATTTGAACCCGAAGCTATTGAGCTCATTGCCAAAGAGGCTATCAAACGTAAGACAGGTGCTCGTGCTTTGCGTTCGATTGTGGAAGAACTTATGCTTAATATTATGTATGAAGTGCCTTCTCAAGAAGGGGTAAACGAGTTTACTGTTACGGCTGAAATGGTTAAAAAACGCGACAAGGTTGCAGAGTTAATCAAACTTCCTCAAAAAAATTCTGAACAGAATGTTTCATCAGTAGAAACTCAGGAAGAAATAGCTTAATTTTTACATCAAAATAAAAAGACCTCTTCAAATACGAAGGGGTCTTTTGTTACATTCTTTTAAGTTACCTTCCCAATACCGGCAAAAAATATTATTATGAGATTTACAATATTATTATAATTTGGAAGGGAAATAATTATGGATGTCAAAACTCTTAAAGCTCTTGGCAATGAATTCTACTCAAAAGGTGTTGGAAATGATTTAAAAGCTGCAAAAGAAACTTATGTTACTTTTCTAAATACAGCAAAAGAATCTCCTTCTGTAGCAAAATTGATTTTTAATGACTCTCTTGTTGCAAGCCGTGATATGTTTTTTAAAACTGCACGACATAACGCTGCAATTAGTGGTTCAGATGCTTCTATTAAAGAAGCTGTTAGAAAAGACAGTAATGTTAAAGATTTTATCTCTGTGCTGAAAAGTGATAAAGATGTTAAAGCACTTGAAAAAACGCTTAAAGAGTCTATAAATAATTTGTATAAAAGAACTAAATCTATAAGAGAGCAAGCCGTACTAAATGAAAACGGCAATGTTTCATTAAGTGCACTAAAAGATAAACGTTCAAAAAACTTTTTAACAAGATTTTTTGGATAAATAGAGATTTGTTATGCAAAATAAAACAGAAAAAATAGCATCAACTCATCTTGGCAAAAAATCTACAGGAAGTTTATCCTATGACCCCTCATTACTAGTGCCGATTCCAAGAAATGAAAACAGAGAACTGTATAAAATCGATAACGATAATTTACCTTTTCTTGGAGTGGACGTTTGGCATGCTTACGAATTTTCTTGCCTGACATCAAACGGCCTGCCTGTTACAAGAGTTATAAAACTCAAATACAACAGTGATAGTGAATATCTGATAGAATCAAAGTCTTTAAAGTTATATTTGAATTCTTTTAACATGTCTTCTTTTGGACAAACGATAGATGATTGTCTGGAAATTTGTAAAAGTATCATTGAAAAAGACCTAAGCAACGCCCTAAAAACCGAAGTAAGTATTAATTTTTTAACTGATGATACTAAGCGTGTTCAAATTTTTGACGAATTTGAAAATATTTTAAATTTTGTTGATACAAACAAATTGAAAATTGAAAAATTTAAAGAATCCCCGCAACTGCTGGAGCTTGAGCTTTTATCAGATGAAAAGGAATATTATTTAACATTTGACTCGCTTCGTTCAAATTGCAGGGTTACGCATCAGCCTGACTTTGGCGATATATTCATATATTACAAATCAAATCACCATATAAAAGAAGACAGCCTTGTAAAATATCTTTGTTCTTTTCGTTCTGAATTTCATTTTCATGAAGAGTGCTGTGAGATGATTTATAAAAGACTGTATGATGTTTTAAATATTAATAAAAACGGTGATTTGTTTGTTTGCGCTTTGTATACAAGAAGGGGCGGTATTGATATTTGCCCTGTCAGATGGAGCAAAGACTGCAAAAATATGGCTGTTCCTTTAATTGATACTGCTCAATATGCAAGAAAAAGTATAAAGCAATAGTTTTAAATAATCTCCTTTATATAAATTCTTGTCAATGCTTATAAAAAATAGTAAAATAACTATACTTGTCTGAAATATAATCTGATGTAAGAGAGGATATGATATGAAATTACACATGCAGATATTGATTGCTTTGGGTCTTGGAATTAAAAGAAACGGACATATTTTTCTTGGCTTAATTGCCGGTATAATTTTGGGTATTGCAATGCATGCCTACAATGCGGGGCATGAGCCTACCGCTGTTTACAATATTTTGTATAGTGTTTTGAATTTTATCGGACAAGCTTTTATCAGATTAATTCAAATGGTTATTATACCTTTGATTTTTAGTGCCATTATTATTGGTATTTCAAGTATTGGTGATAACAAACAGCTCGGTGCTTTTGGTATAAAAATGGTTGTATATTACTCGATTATATCAATTGCTGCCGTAATAATTGGTACAACACTTGCTTTAACTATTCATCCCGGTGATGGTGTTCAATCTTTTATTAGCCAAAAATCTGCAGTAGAAACACAACAAATTGTGAGCCAGGCAATTGCCGACCAAAAGGGCCATTTGTCAGAATTGTTTATTAACTTGATTCCTGCAAATCCAATGGAAGCGCTTGCTAAGGGCGAGATGATTCCTATTATTATTTTTATAATGGTGTTTGCTATTGCTCTGGCTAAAGTGGGTGAAATAAACCGTCCTGTTGTTTCTTTCTTCGAGTCAATTTTTGCCGCAACAATGAAAGTTACTGACGGTATCATGTATCTTGCAGCGCCAGGTATTTTTGCTCTTACTGCAACTGCAATTTCTTCTTTCGGTATTTCTATATTTTCGAGTATATCAAAATATTTCCTTGCAATACTGATTGGTTTTGCAATACAGCTCTTTATTGTCTACCCTATATTGATGAAAGTATTTTCAAAAGTGCCGGTAAGACTTTTCTTTGCTGCAATTGCAGAAGCTATGATGGTAGGTTTTGGTACTGCCAGCAGTTCAGCTACTTTACCTCTTGTCATTGCATGTTGTGAAAAAAGAGGTATTTCTCACAAAGTATGCAGCTTTGTTCTGCCTCTTGGCGTTACGTTAAATTTTGATGCAACTGCAATGTTTCAGGTTATTGCCGTGTTGTTCTTAACACAGGCATACGGTATTACCGTTGAACCTTTACAAATTATACAAATTGCTGTACTTGCAATTGTTGCATCAAGCACATGCGCTGGTATACCGGGCGGTGGTATAATTACTATTGCTCTTGTTCTTAACGGTCTGGGACTAACTCCTACACAGATGGTAGAAGGTTTTGCTTTCCTGTTTGCAGTGGACAGAATTGTAGATATGTTCAGAACTATGCTCAACATTACATCTGATGCTGTTGTTACAGCTGTTATTGCTGATAACGAAAATGAGCTAAACTACGATATGCTCACGAGTGAAGAGTCTTATAAAGATATAATTTAGTATGAATTTAACTGTAGAAAAATCAAAAGGACTCAACGGGTGCGCAACAATACCCGCAGATAAATCAATCAGCCACAGAAGCGCAATGTTTGCTGCATTGACAGGCGGTGTGCTTGAGGTTAAGAATTTTTCAATGGGTGCTGATTGTTTGAGCACATTGAGCATTATTAAAGAACTCGGATGTGAAGCAGAATTTATTGCACAAAAGCATCTTAAAATAAATGCAAAAAATGCTTTTAAAAAAGACAGATACAATCTGGATTGCGGAAACTCAGGTACATCGATGAGACTTTTTTCCGGGATTGTTGCTTCCAGAGAAATTGAGGCAACACTCTTTGGCGATGAGAGCTTGAGCAAACGACCGATGAAAAGGGTTATTCTCCCGTTAGAGCTAATGGGGGCAAAAATCAAACACCAAAATTTTAAAGCTCCTCTTATTATACAAGGAAAAGAACTATATCCGATAGATTATAAGTCGCCTATTGCGTCAGCGCAGGTCAAGTCGTGTATTCTTCTCGCCGGGCTAAATACTTATGGAGAAACCAAGGTTACTGAGCCTTTTGTTTCTCGTGATCATACCGAAAGAATGCTTAAGTATCTGGGTGCTGATATTATTTCCGAAGGAAATGTTACAAAAATAAAAAAATCCACACTTGAACCGAAAAATCTTTCTGTGTGTGGTGATATTTCGTCTGCTGCGTTTTTTATGGTTGCAGCTGCAATTGTTCCAAATTCTGACATAATCTTAAAAAATGTCGGGCTTAACCAGACAAGAACAGGTATTATAGATGTTCTTGTCCAAATGGGAGCTGATATTGAAATTTTGGATAAACGCCTTGAATCTAATGAAGAGGTTGGGGATATCAGAATAAAAACTTCTGAATTAAAAGCTGTAACAATTGAAGGCGAAATTATACCAAGATTAATAGATGAGTTACCTGTTATTGCAGTTTTGGCTTCGCAGGCAGAGGGTAAAACGGTTGTTAAAGATGCTGGGGATTTGAGAAATAAAGAATCTGATAGAATCAAATGCCTTGTAACTGAATTGTTAAAACTTGGCGTAGATATTGAAGAAACGCCTGACGGATTTATTGTAAACGGTAAAACTCGCCTTAAAGGCGGTGCTGTCACAGAGTGTTACCATGACCATAGGCTGGCAATGAGTTTGTATGTTGCAGGGCTTGTTTGTGAGCAGCCTGTTTTGATTAACGAATTCCAGTGGGTAGATATTTCATTCCCGGAGTTTTTACCGCTTATGGAATCATTATTTTAGTTTTTTCTGTTGCGTCTAGAGCATTTGTTAAAATCTTTTACTTTTTCTACCCATGCGTATGTCTTGTTCTGTGTAAAAGCAAAGGGATTGGATGAGTAGCACTTTTCTTTAGACATTCTTTTGGATTTTACGTCTATTTCTTCCACTCTGTTTATTAAATTTTTAAAATATTCAATTATTCCCATAATTTTTACTTTTTTACATAGTATTTCATTGATATCATCGCAGATTTCCATTTTGATTTTATTACTCAAAAGTAGTGATTTGACTTACCCGAAGTGCTTATCTTTTGTATAATATACGCATGAGTAAAATTTCAAAAAAGATTTTAATTGCAGAAGACAGCTATGAATGGCAAAAATTCCACTCTGCACTATTAAAACAGTATGACAAAGCAAACCTTGATTTTACAATAACAGATTGTGCAAAAGATGCACTGAACCTTGTTGAAAAAAATCTTGAAACAACTTATGACCTGATTTTAACAGATCTTCAAATGGAAACGGATTTCTACCCGCAGGCTGCCGGAGAGTGGCTTTTGCAAAAAATTAAGGGCTACGTACAATATGCTAAAACACCGATAGTTATCATTTCAGCGTCTTATAATATTGGCTTTATCGCACGTTCTTGTGGTGTTGATTACCTTTCTAAACGGAGTTTGATAAATAATCCCGATTCTTATTTTTTGATGCTTGATGAAAAACTTTTATAATATTTATAAGAAATATTAAATAAATGCTTTGATTATTTTATGTTTATTGTAATATATTATTACAACCAAAAAACAGGCAGGAATAGAATGAGGGGAAAAAGACGCATTCTATAAATTATGCTTGTAAAAAATAAATATAATCAGTAAAGCTAGATAAGAAGGTAAACAATGGGAATCAAAGGAAAAGTAGATAAAATGGTAGTTCTCGCTTGTGAAGAATGCAAAGAAAGAAACTACACTACTACAAAAAACAAAAAAACTTTAAAAGAAAGAATGGAACTTAAAAAACATTGCCCCAGATGCAATAAACACACAGTTCACAAAGAAACTAAGTAACATTTGAAAATTCAATATTTAAAGAGCGTCCTTAGTTCAGTTGGTAGAACGTCGGTCTCCAAAACCGGATGTCGAGGGTTCGAGTCCTTCAGGGCGCGATTTAAATAAAAAGAGGAATATAATGGCTAACCAGACTAAAGATAAAATTGATGTTAAAGAAGCAATGACTGCTTACTTTAAATCTGTAAAGCTTGAATGGGGAAAAATCACATGGCCCGGTAAACATCAGGTTATTGTCGAAACAATTTATGTAATAGTTATTACCGCTGTTTTTACAATAGGCGTGCTTGCATGTGATACTATTTTCAATGCATTATTTAAAGGACTCGGTTTGATTCATTAGGTTCACAAAAAAGATTTATTATTCAATTACAGGAATTAATATAATGACAGAAAAAAATGAAGAACAAATGGAAGTAAATGCTGAACAAAATGATATCAGTGTTTTTGAAAACGAAAAACACCAGATCGTTGAAGAAAAAGACGCTAAATTAAAAGCGGATATTCAGGCTTCTCACAGCAAAGAACCACAAAAAAAGTGGTACATTGTTCACACTTATTCAGGATACGAAAACAAGGTAAAAGTTAACCTTGAAAAGCGTATTGAATATATGAACATGGGTGACAAAATCTTCCGCGTGGAAGTTCCTCAAAAAACAATAACTAAAGTCAAAGACGGCAAAAAACAAGACCGTGAAGAAAAAATCTTCCCCGGTTATGTTCTTGTTGAAATGATAATGGATGATGACAGCTGGTATGTTGTCAGACATACAGCAGGTGTTACAAAATTTGTCGGTACTTCTAAAAAACCGATTCCTGCTAAAGATTCTGAAATCAAAAAGATTATCCACAGAGTACAAACTCAAACAACTAAAATCGAGCTTGATGTTAAAGTTGGTGACAAAGTCAGAATCATTTCCGGCCCGTTTGCAGACTTTATCGGTGATATTACAGAAGTTTATCCTGATAAATCTAAACTTAGAGCTACAGTTTCTATCTTTGGACGTGAAACACCTGTTGAGCTCGAATACAAACAAATTCAAAAGGTATAATACTAGTCAGTGGAAGGGGATGCCTGTTAAAGTAATTTAAAGGCTGGAAACCCCGCAAATACCACGAAAGGAGAATAAAATGGCTAAAAAAATCGTAGGAAAAATCAAGCTTCAAATTGAAGCAGGTAAAGCAAATCCGTCACCACCGGTTGGTCCGGCTCTGGGTCAGCATGGTGTTAACATCATGGATTTCTGTAAGCAATTCAATGCTAAAACAGAATCACAGGCAGGTTATATTATTCCTGTTGTTATTGATGTATATGAAGACAGAAGCTTCTCTTTCATAGTAAAAAGCCCTCCGGCTGCTGTGTTAATTAAGAAAGCTATTAACTTACCTAAAGGTTCAGCTGCACCTAACAAAACTAAAGTCGGCAAAATTACTGTAGCTCAATTAGAAGAAATTGCAAAAATCAAAATGGATGACTTAAACGCAACTACTGTTGAAGCTGCGGTAAGAATGCTCAAAGGTTCAGCAAGAGCAATGGGTGTTACAGTAGAAGAATAACAACAAGTGGAAGGGGATGCCGTATGGGGCACACCTTATAAGCCCGTAACGGATTAGAACCCGATATCACCACAGAAAGGAAAAGAAATGAGTAAATTAACTAAAAGACAACAAAAACAGGCTGAAATGCTTGAAGGTTTTGTACAACCTTCATCAGCAGCTCATGCATTAAAAAAATTGCAAGAAATATCAGAAGCAACTGTAAAATTCGACGAAACTGTTGAATGCCACATGCGTCTCGGTATTGATGTAAAAAGAGCTGACCAGCTCGTTCGTTCAACTGTTGTATTGCCGGCTGGCCTTGGTAAAGATGTAAGAGTTTGCGTTATTGCTAAAGGTACAAAAGCTGACGAAGCTAAAGCAGCAGGTGCTGAAGAGGCAGGTGCTGAAGAAGTTATCGACAAAATTGCAGGCGGCTGGTTTGAATTCGACACATTGATTGCAACACCGGACTGCATGGGTATGCTCGGTAAACTTGGTAAAGTTTTAGGTCCTAAAGGCTTGATGCCTAACCCTAAAACCGGTACTGTTACACTTGACGTTGCTAAAGCAGTTAAAGATGCTAAAGCTGGTAAAGTTGAATTCCGTGCTGATAAACAGGGTATGATTCACTGTCCTATCGGTAAAATCAAATTCTCTTATGATGATTTGATGAAAAACTATGCAACTTTGGCAGATGCTGTTTTAAGAGCAAAACCTGCTGTTGCTAAAGGTGTATACGTTAAATCAGCTTATTTAACTACTACAATGGGTCCTGGTATCAAACTTGATACTAAAAACCTTGCAGCAGAAGTTAAAGAATACGTATAAAAATATTCTAATATCTATAAAGCCCTCAAGAAATTGAGGGCTTTTTTATTTTATTTATTTTGTTATTGGCAGACTGATTTCAAATACTCATCCATTGCTTTTGCTGCTCTTTTACCGGCACCCATTGCATTTATTGCATTGGATTCTCCTGTCGGGGCAACGTCTCCGCCGGCATATACTCCGGGAATTGAGGTTTCTCCTGTTTCTTCGTTAACTATGATGTAGCCTCTATTATTTGTTTCCAGCTCCAATCCTTCTTTTTGGGCAGATGTTTGTATAATCGGATTCGGGCCTGTGCCAAGAGCTACAATAACTGCATCAAGCTCTATAGTAACAGATTCGCCAGTGGGAACAGGTCGTCTTCTGCCAGAAGCATCTGGTTCACCAAGCTCCATTAAATCAAATTTCATAGCTTTTACATAACCGTCCTGGCCGATTATTTCAGAAGGTGCGTGTAAGAATTTGAAGATAACACCTTCTTCTTTTGCGTGTCTGATTTCTTCAAGACGCGCAGGAAGCTCTGCTTCTGTTCTTCTGTATGCAATGTATACTTCTTTGTATCCAACTCTTACAGCTGTTCTTGCAGCGTCCATTGCAACGTTACCGCCGCCTATAATTGCAACTTTTTTTCCAACCTTAAGCGGTGTCGGGGTCGATTCTTCATTTGCATGCATTAAGTTGACACGTGTTAAAAATTCATTTGCAGAATAAACACCGTTGAGGTTTTCACCCGGAATGTTCATCATCTTTGGCAATCCTGCACCTGAGCATAAGAAAATAGCGTCAAAACCGTCTTCTTTGAGCTGGTTAATAGTTATTGATTTACCAACAATAACATTTTTTTCGAATTTTACACCAATATTTTTAAGTCCTTCAATTTCTCTGTCAAGCACTGTTCTAGGAAGCCTGAATGGGGGGATCCCGTATCTTAAAACACCGCCGAGCTCGTGAAGCGCTTCAAATACTGTTACATCATAGCCTGCCTTTCTTAAATCAGCAGCAGCTGTGATTCCAGCGCAACCTGAACCAACAATGGCAACTTTTTTGTTGCAGTCGTTTATCTTGCCGATTTTTGCATTGGTTTTGTCGCCTACATATCTTTCGAGTGCGCCGATAGCAACAGGTTTGCCTTTAATGCCGAGTATACAGTTTCCTTCACACTGGCGTTCCTGAGGGCATACACGTCCGCAAACAGAAGGCAGCATGCTTGTTTGTCTTATGATGTCGCCTGCTTTTTCTATATTACCTTCTTTTATAGCTGCAATAAATTCCGGAATTTGAATATTAACAGGGCAGCCTTTTACGCATTTTGCATTTTTGCAGTGCAAGCATCTAGATGCTTCTAAAGCGGCCTGTTCATCAGTAAAATTATTTTCCACAGCATCAAAGTTTGTTCTTCTTATTTTAGGATCCTGTTCCACAGGATGTTGTCTGTCGACTTTTTCCATTTATTTTTCTCCATAATATCGTGTCCATAACTCACAATTAAATTATAATATAAGACGGTGTGTTTTGGTTAAATAACATCAGATGTCTAAATATTTCTTAAGCTCCCATGGGGTAACCTGTTTTCTGTAATCATTCCATTCTTTTCTTTTTGAGTACAAAAACTCATTGAAGATGTAATCACCTAATGCAGCTCTTGCAACGAAACTTTTTTCAAACTCTTCAAGAGCCGTAAAAAGGTTTCTTGGTAATGATTTAATTTTTCTTTGTTTTATTTCATTGCTTGATAACAAAAACAAGTTTTTTTCCATTGGCGCAGGCGGGTCTACTTTGTTGCGTAGTCCGTCCATACAGGTTTGCAAAATTACAGCAAAAGCCAAATAAGGGTTTGCCGCTGCATCGGGAGAGCGAAGCTCAAGTCTTGTTGATTCACCTCGCTTTGACGGAATACGTACGAGTGCACTTCTTGTGACAACTGACCAGACAATGTAAATAGGTGCTTCATAGTCTTTTACAAGACGTTTGTAACTGTTTATTGTCGGATTTAAAATTGCAGTTATGCCTTTAATATTCTTTAAAATAGAACCTATTGAATACAGAGCCTGCTCAGAGAGCTTGTGTGATCCATTTTCATCATAAAATGCATTTTTTCCGTTTTTATCACTTAAAGATATGTTTAAATGCAAGCCTGAACCATTTTGTCCGTATATTGGTTTTGGCATAAATGACGCTTTAAAACCAAAATTGTCAGCAATTGATTTGGTCACAAATTTAAAAGTCATTAGATTGTCTGCAGTTTTTAATATTTCATCATATCCCAAATCTATCTCATGCTGGAATGGTGCACCTTCGTGGTGCAGTGCATCGGTTTCAAATCCCATTTCTTCAAGTGCTTGCATTACTTCAATAAGCGTTTCGTCATATCTGTTACTTCTATTTACGTCATAATAGCCGGTTTTTTCTGCACCTATATTCAAAATATTGTTGTCTTTATCTGTTTTGAATAAGAAGAACTCAACTTCAGGGCCTATTTGCATTGTGTAGCCGTATTGTTGAGCATTAGCAATTACTTTTTTAAGATTTGATCTCGGACATCCGGCAAAAGGTGTTCCGTCGGCATTATGTATGTCACAGATAAACCGTGCTGTGTTTTTGAGGTTTGAAAATTTTATCGGAAAAGTCATAAACGTAGATTTGTCAGGAACTATAGTCAAATCGAGCGTTTCATTTTCTCTAAAACCGCTTAGGGATGAACCGTCAAAAGTAATTTTGTTTTCCAAAACTTCGTCAATTTGCGAAGCCGGTACATTTAGAGTTTTTATTTTTCCGTTTATATCTGCAAATTGGAGATAAAGTGTTTTTATTTTTTCTTGCTTTAATATGTCTTTTATTTGTTTGTCCGATAGCATAAGAATATTATCTGATATAGTGTTCAGACAGGTCAAGTAAAGATTATTTGTAATATTTCTTAACTATTTTTTATGTTATAAAGCAATATTTTATATATAAATGTTTTTATTATTACAGAGAGATTAAATTTTATAACACGGCAAAACTAGAGATGAGGGGATTTTATGGTTACAAAAGACATTTCAACTGTTAAATATTCTTACAGTTATTTACAAAAAGAAGATAACAAGCTTTTTTGTACAGACACAATTATTGGTAAGCTGCCAAAAATAAAAATGACACTTCCAAAATTGAATTTGGCTGAAAATTTAAATCTTGCTTTTTGTTAGATATTAACAAGATTGGGTAAAAATTTATATACGGGTTTTACTTTAACAGGAAAATCCGTATTTTCTCGTTCAAGAATTTTTTCAAGGTTGAGTATTGCATCTTGTTCACTGTGGCCAAATCCTATCAGCTTTTTTACAATACAATTTGCAACAAACACATTGTTTTTATTGTTTTTATAAATCAAAGCCGGGTATTGAATTTCTGTTATTGTCATAGATTCACCTCTCAAACTTTTTATATATTATCGACTTCTTTTTGCGTTTTATTTAGTATCCTTTTAAAAATTTCAATTTTTTGTAGTAGATTAATATTATTTAAAAATCTATAAACACGTGCGTTTTCTTGTGGTAATATGTTACAAACAGCTTATGGGATTTAAATCTATGAAAAAAATATTCTTATCTTTATTTGTTTTATTCGGTGCTGTAAATTCATCTTTTGCAGTAGAAATACCGGATGTCATGAGAAAAACAATGGCCCAAGACCCTATAGGTGCTACAGGGATTTTACAGCTTATTATTTCAATGGCTTTTGTTATAGGGCTTATCTATGTGACCGGATGGATTTACACAAAGCTTAATATTGTTAACAGACAAAAATTAGATAAAATTAATAAAGATAACTCTGACGGCTCAAGATTTACTGTTTTGCAGTCAATGTCACTGGGTCAACAAAGGCACTTGTATTCTATTGAAATGAATAATAAGGTATTTCTTGTTGCTTCTACACCCAGCCATATTAACGTTTTGAAAGAATTCGATAAGGAACCGGGTGCTGATAAGCAAGATATAATTGCCGAAAAAGATGTTCCTGTTCAACAAGAAAATGTCAAAACAAACATTGATATAGATGAACTTTATAAAAAATACAAAAATTAAATATATACGGAGTAAGATGTGAGAAGAGAAGTTTTAATAGGAAATAAAACAGTTGGGGATAACTCTCCTTGTTTTATCATTGCAGAGATTGGTATAAACCATAACGGTTCACTTGATTTGGCCAAAAAGATGATAGAAGAGGCTGTTTTTGCGGGATGTGATGCTGTTAAATTTCAAAAAAGAACAGTTACTAAAGTCTACACACCCGAAGAACTTGATGTTTACAGGCCAAATTACTACGGAAATACCAATAGAGATTTAAAACTCGGGTTAGAATTTAGTTTAGAAGATTACAAAGAGATTGATTCTTATTGTAAAGCTAAAAAAATAATGTGGTTTGCTTCTTGCTGGGATTTAGACTCTGTTGATTTTATTGAACAGTTTGATGTTCCCTGTCATAAAATTGCATCTGCTCTTTTGACCGATGATGAAATGCTGTTGCGTCTTAAAAAGACGAACAAACCTATTTTGCTTTCTACCGGTATGAGCTCAATGGAAGAGATAAGACATGCCGTAAAGGTGCTGGGCGAAGAAAATCTTGTTATATTCCACTGCACATCTACATATCCGACAGAGCACAAGGAAATCAACCTTCGTGTAATAGAAGAACTAAGAAAAGAATTTAATTGTCCTATCGGATACAGCGGACATGAAAAAGGTCTTTTGCCTTCTATACTGTCTGTTCAGCTTGGTGCTTGTTCTGTAGAAAGACACATTACAATAGACAGAACATTATGGGGCTCTGATCAGGCTGCCAGCCTTGAGCCCGAAGGGCTAAGACGTATGGTTCGTGATATCAGAGAAGTAAAAGTGGTTCTTGGCGACGGTAAAAAAATAGTCTATGATTCTGAATTACCTGTTCGTAAAAAATTAAGAAAAACATCTAAGGTATTGGTAGAAAATGTATAAAACACTTAATTTATCATCAGATATAAAACTGATTGTAAGTGATTTTGACGGTATTTTTACTGACAATTCGGTTTATATTTTAAATGAAACTTCAAGACTTAAAAAACTCAGTTATAAAGATCTTATGGGAGTTTCAATTGCAGTAAAAAATGGAATCAATGTTGCAATTATTTCGGGTGAACAAAGCAAAGAGATTGATTATGTTGCAGGAAAATTTAACCTTGAAGATATTCATCAGGGAATAAGAATAAAGTGCCCGATACTTGACGATTTAAAGAAAAAATATAATTTAAAAGATGAAGAAATATTATACGTTGGTGATGATATTAATGACATTGAGTGCCTCAATAGTGTAAAATATGCTATAACTGTAGAAGATGCAAATTACAAAGTAAAACAAATCCCTCATATACAAATTACAAAAGCAAATGCAGGCAACGGGGCTTTTAGAGAAATAGTGGATAACATAATTGCGTTAAGAGAAAATGAAAAATAAAATTTTATTCTTGGGCGAAGAAATTAAAAAACAAATAGAAAAATTTGACAGATTTGTAAATAATTACGATGACGTTTCTCAAACGACCCAAATTCCTTCTTCTGCTTATATGAACTGGGCTGTTAACCTTGCACAAAACGGTAATATGGAAGATGCAATGGAAAAGCTCGAAACAGCATCTCTTATGCCTAATCAAAATCCCGGAGTTTATATAAATCTTGGTATTGCTCTTTTGAGACAGAAAAATTTTGAAGAAGCAATAAAAAATTTTAGAAAAGCAGTTAAGATTGATAAATTTAATTCAAGAGCTTATTCAATGTGGGCTTCGGCTTTATCTGAAATAGGTGATTTGAAAGGTGCTGTTGATATATACAAAATTGCTCAAAAATATGACCCCAGAGACCCAGATATATATTTAAACTGGGGTGTTTCACTTGCAAGAGCAGGAAAACAAGAAGAGGCAAAAGCAAAGTTTAAAAAATCGGTTTCTTTAAATCCTCTCAATCCGGTCACTCCTTTTTTATGGGGGCTTATATTGTTGGAGCAGCAGGATTATAAAGACGCAATATCAAAATTTAATCACAGCCTTATTTATACAGACAATAAGTACGATGCACTTTATTATATTGCATTGTGTTATATAAAACTCGGTGATTATAAATTTGCTCAAGAATATGCTCAAAAAGCGCTTGATGTTGATAATTCCAAAGTTGATTCATACATTATACTGGCGGATTGTTATCTCAATACCTGTCAGGAGCAAAAATGTCTTGATATTTTTAATATGGCTGAAAAAAATGCACAAACTAACACACAGTTTTATACAAACTGGGGTTTGGCGCTTCAAAAATACAACTATATAGATCAAGCACGTGAAAAATTCTACAGATCTTTGATGCTTGAGCCTAATCAAGAACTTGTGTTATTTAATCTTGGTGTTAATTTTCTTTTGAGTAAGGAAGTTACACAGGCGGCTGAGTTTTTTAACAAAGTACTTGAAATTAATCCGTCTCATCCTCTTGCCTTGTTTAATCTTGCAGCAATAGCTTATAACAATGGGGATTTTTCAACTGCATTAGAGTTGTACAAAAGCTCTTATGAAAATGATAAAAAAAACTATCATCTGTATTTTAATATTGCCGGCTGCTATTACCAGAAAGGTGATATGGAAAATGCCAGAGCGTATTATAAAAAATGTATTGAATATTGTCCTAAATTTGTTCAGGCATATATAAGCTTTGCTAATCTGCTTTTGGAAATTGGCGAACCACAAGAAGCTTTAAGAAAAGCAAGAACAGCCTTTTTGATGGACAAAGATTCTGCTTATACCAATTTTGCGTTTGGTATTATATTGATGCGCCTTGGCAGCTATGATGACGCATTAGAAAAATTTTGGGGTGCTATAAAAATCGATAACGGTTATCTTTTGGCGTACCTGGCTATTGCAGAAACTTATCTTTTGAAAAAAGACTACGAAAAATCACTGGAAACTCTTGAATCTATAAATGCAGAATCGAAAGAGTTGCCGGAATTTTTAGAAGTGCAGCAAAGAGTACTTGAGGCAGCTGTAAATGATGTCGAAATATCACAATCGGTATCAAATTATGCTATTCAATATTGTAATAAATTCTTAGAGCTGTATAATAACGATAAGGTACAGGGCATAAAAAATATTTTAGTAGATAAATGCAGATTTGAGGCAAATTAAAAGTGGGTATAATAGTTCAAAAATTTGGCGGTACATCTGTTGCAGATACAGATAAAATCAAAAATGTTGCATCTGCCGTAATACGTGAAAAAAAGAATGGCAATGATGTAATTGTAGTTGTCTCTGCAATGGGACACACAACAGATTACCTTGTTAAAATGGCCAGAGATATAACATCCTGCCCCAACTCACGAGAGATGGACATGCTGCTTGCAACAGGTGAACAGGTTTCTATTGCGTTACTGACAATGGCTATTCAGGCACAGGGCTATGCTGCGGTGAGTATGAATGCTATGCAGGTGGGTATTATTACAGAATGTGTCCATTCAAAAGCAAGAATTGTTGATATCAAAACAAACAAACTCAAAGAACACCTTGATAAAGGTGAAATAATTGTTGTTGCCGGTTTTCAAGGGGTTACTCCGGATGGAGAAATAACTACTCTTGGCAGAGGCGGTTCTGATACATCAGCTGTTGCAATTGCCGGTGCAATGAATGCTGATAGATGTGATATTTATACGGATGTTGAAGGCGTTTATACTACAGACCCAAGAATTGTGCCGTGTGCAACAAAATTAAAAGAAATATCATATGAAGAAATGTTGGAGCTTGCGCATGTGGGAGCAAATGTCTTACATCCTCGTTCTGTTGAAACTGCAAAACAATATCAGGTGCCTTTGAGGGTTAGAAGCACCTTTAAATTAGATGATTTAGGAACTTATATAATAGGAGTTGACGAAATGGAAATTTATAAACCGGTCGCAGGGGTTGCTTCCGATTTGTCTCAAATCAGAGTTGTTATAACAGAAGTGCCAGATAGACCCGGCAATGCTGCAAAGATTTTTGAAATGCTGTCAAAATCTGATATAAGCGTTGATATGATTATTCAATCTTATGGCAGAAGCGATGACACCAACGATATAGCATTTACCGTATGCCGTTCTGACTATGAAAGAACCATGGAATTGGTTAAAGACATTATTAAAGAAATCAATGCCTCGGGGGTTCTTGTTGATGAGGATATTGCAAAGGTCTCTATCGTAGGTGCCGGCATGGTTGACCGTCCTGGTATTGCTGCTTCAATGTTTAAAGCACTGGCAGAAAGCGGAATAAATATCAAAATGATTTCAACAAGTGAAATTAAAATAAGTTGTCTTGTTGAAAAAGAACAGTCTGATGCAGCTATCAAGGCTCTTCATACTGCATTCCATCTCGATTCTAAAGAAACTGCAGTTGTTATGGGTGATTTGCCGGATGTATAAACTCCAGCTTAATATTTATTAAACTTTTTATAAAAACTAACAAATTTTTTAATTGAGAAGTATTGGTATGGTATGCAAATGTTAATTGACAAAGAAAATAACTCTAAAGATAAGATAATTAAACCTGATTTTTCAACAAAAACAGGCAGAGAGTTTCTTGCTTTTTACTTGCAAACCAAATTTAAACAAATATTGTCTTATGATAAAAAAACTGAACGTCCGATTTTTAAAGAAATTAATCCCAATTTCATTTCTAAATTTTCAAGACGTTTGATTGAAAATCCAAATAAAAAGTTTTTGATTGGCGTAACCGGAGAATCTGCAAGCGGTAAAACCACAATTTGCAAACAAATAAAAAAAACAAGCACAGATTTGGACTTTCCTCTTGAGTTTTTAAGTATTGATAACTATTTTAACGATATATCAGACCTTATAGCAAAGTATGGTACGTTCGATGCCTTGCGTGATAACGGTTACGATGTAGATTCTCCTGAAAGTTTCCAGCTTGACCTTTTAAAGGAAGATTTGACAAAGCTTTCAAACGGAGAAAATATCAAAGCACCGGAGTATCTTATTAACGGAACAGGTGTTAGTGTTCCTAATTCTATTCCTATTTCTGCGGAAAAATTTATTCTTGTAGAGGGAATGGCTGCTATGTACAAGGATATCAAAGACCTGTTTGATGTAAAAATTTATATTGATATTGACCCTAAAATCCAAAAAAAATGGTTTATGGAACGCGCATCTAAACGCAATCAATCTGAAGAAAATGCCTTGAAACACTGGGATTATGTTGGTGATGCTGCCGAAAAATATATAAGACCTTCAAAATCAGAGGCTGATATTATTATTAACGGTGCATCTTCGCTCGATTATTTTTCACAAATTATTGAATTTATACATACTGCAACCAATTGTTTTATTTCATAATTAATTTTCAAAGCGGATTAAACGTAGTAATAATAAGCTTTTGCATTTTTAATGTTAACTTTTGTTAAGTAAAATATAAGAAATATATAAAAAAGACGCAATTTTTATTTCTAAAAATTGTTTATATAAGTACGAGAGATATTAAGAGAAACAAAACAAAAGAGAGTAGAAAATCCACAGGAGGAACAATTTATGTCAAGAGTACTTATTTCAATGCCCGAAAAATTCTTAGATGAAATCGACCAGGTTGCAGACAACGAAAATCGTTCAAGAAGTGAATTGATTCGTGAAGCATTGAGAACTTACATTCACAGAAACAAAGTACGTGAAAACACACTTGCAGCCAAAAACGCTACTATCTTAGAGGCATTACTGGACTAAAAAAGCTTTAATTATCAACAAAATTCTTAAAACTAGACGCAATACTGGACTAATAGGGGAAAAGGAAATAGGTTTTATTAAAAAAATGCGGTCACGATATATTCGGACCGCTTTATTTTATGGTTAGTTTATTATGGTATTGGTTTATAATAGTCTATTCTATTTGATAAACGGATTAGCTGAATTAGCGTTTAAAAGTGATGCTGAACCTGCTGCTTGTTTATATTGGTTCATATCGTAGTTGTATCCGTTAAATCCCGGTACAACAGGTACTCCGTTGAAAACACCGGTTGAAATATTACTATTGTTTTTATTAATCTGTTGTTCTACATTCTGTGTAGTTTGTGCTGTCTGGACTTGTTGTGCTGCTTGTGCATCCAAGATGATTTTTTCTGCTGTTGCTTTAGCCATTAATGCTTCTTCATTTTTTGGATCTTCTGCAAGTATAGATTCTGCTTGTTTAAGTGCTTCTTGTGCAAGTACTAATTTTGTAGCTGGATCATTTTCAACCTGAACAGTTGTTTCTTTAATAGCACTTTCTTTGGCCAATTCGATTTCAGACTTGCCGGTGATTGCTTTTGCTGTTTTTGCAGCAACTGCTCCGCCAATAGCACCACCTATAAATCTACCTAAGAAACCGCCAATTGCTGTACCTACGCCAGGGCATATTGCAGTACCGATTGCTGCACCTACAGACATACCGAGTGCATCACCTGCTAACCAGCCTACTGCTCCAACGCCTACTTCTGTACCGGTTTTAGCAATTTGTTTCATACCTGATTTAAAACCTAATTGTTGGAAAGCGGGTACAACATCAGTAAATGTTTTTATTGTACCATCCATTACTGCCATAAAACCTGCACCGGAACGTCCCATAGCTTTACCAAAACCTGTTTCTCTAAGTCTTGCGTATCCGGGAATTTTGTCCATTAATTTTCCCATACCAAAGGGAAGTCTTGCTTCGTTAGGTGTAGTTCTTGATTTAAAGAAATCTCCGTATTCTCTGTTTAAGAAGTCTCTTCCTGCGTTAACAGCCTGACCTCTTGTATATGGATATTGTTTTTTTACATTTTTAATTGTTTCAGAAAAATTCCAACCTTTAGCTGTGCCGGCTTTTCTCGCAGCTTTAAAGTTTTCAAGTTCTTGACCTGAAAGACCATTGTTTTTTAAAGCTCCGATTCCTTGAAAACCGCCCATAATACCTGCAAAAGGCAAAACTCCAACAGCTGTTTCCACAACACCAGGTTCTTGAACAGTTGCAATAGGTTCTCCGTTAGTGAATTTTATCAGGTTTTGTATTTCATTTTTATTTAAAACTACAGCACCGGAAGCTGCTCTGTATGCTGCCGGATATGGATTATAGTTGTAACCTGAAACACTATTCATCATAACTTTAACTACCTGTAATAAATCTAACCTTACATATATAAAAACAATTGAGTTAAATAAATTTCCTCTAAAATACAAAATGTAAACAAATGTTAACAACATGGCAAAAATTCATTATCATCTGTTTTATATTAGTGACAGAAGTGGTGGAATTCTCATATGTTTGTTAATAACAATTTTAATCGTTTTAATTTCAAAGCCGCAGCAAATGCCGCACAATCAGATAATAACGGAGAAGTTCGGACAAGGAATCTATACGCAAATGATATGCATGGCATTTTGAGCGGTTATAGAAAAATGATTACAGTAAGAGACAGATTTGAAGCAGAAAACAAAAAGAATCCTTCTATTATTGCTTCTACCTATCTTTCAGGTGACGGTAATGTTGGTGCAAACAGGCAAAAAAATAAACTTGTGATTGCTTTGGAAAATTTTATTAAACCAAGAGCAAAAGCACCTGGAAATCACGATTTTGATGATCAAGGCTCCAAAGGTTTGTCAGAGCTTCTTGATGCATCTAAAGTGAAAACTCTTGCTTTGAATCTTGTAACAAAACCAAACTCTGCTTTGCAAGATGATATGGATGCAGGCAGATTGGCAAAATCAATGATTTTTGAAGAAAACGGACAAAAATTCGGGGTTATAGGGTTAATACCTTCTGATTTATTTAAAAGAATAAACCAACAAAGTAAAGATAAAAGCAAAGATATTGATGTGCTTAATCTTCAAGACACGATAAAAGCTGTACAAGATGAAGTTAATAAAATGGAAGCACAGAATGTAAACAAAATTACTCTTGTATCTCATATGGGTATAGATGCTGACAAAGAAATTATCAAAAACGTTGTAGGTGTTGATATTGTTCATGGCGCTCACTCTCATGATCTGCTTAAAGGGCTTGTTCCTGGCGAAAACTATTTTATATCAAAGCGCGGCGAGCCTGTAATTATGACACAAGCCGGCAAAAACGGACACTGGTATGGCATACTGGATGTTGTTTATGATAAAAACGGAAAAATCATAAAAGCCAAAAACGATGTAAAATCTCTTGATGATGAGACTGACAGCTTAAAAGCAGTTGTGCTTGAAAAAATGATGATTGGTGAACCTAAAAAAATCGGTGAACTTGCTCATGATGTAAAATCAATGCCGGAAACAATTCTGGATGAAAATCCAATGTGCTCTTTCCTTTGTGATGCTTACAAAAAACTTACGGGTGCTGATATTGTTTTAAACAATGCAGGAACAATGAGAAATACCCTGCATAAAGGCGATGTTACTGACCGTATGATTATTGATATGATGCCTTATTACAATAATATCTCAACTTACAAATTGAGTGAAAAAGATATTGTAGACGCTATAAACAGCGGTATCGAAGCTACTGCGAAATATCACAGAACAGGTGCTTTGCAGGTTGCAGGCATGTCTTATGTAATAGGCAAGAACGGAAAAATTAAAGAAGCATACCTTCTCAAAGATGACGGCACTAAAGAATCTATGAATGTACAAAACCCTAGAGCCGATAAATTCTATACTGTTGCATACAATTCTTTCCTTGGTGGAGGTACAGACGGTTTAGAAATGCTTCACGCTCCGGAAAAAATGATTAAAACCTTTGATGCAAATGAAACAGACCTGTTGATAGATTATTTTAAAACCTTTGATAACAAACCTCTATCCATAGATAAAACCGGTAGAATCACTCGTGAAAAGAATCAGGTATAGAATTCAAAAAATCTGGCTGGGCTGATGGTTGTGATGGCTTTTGTTCATTATTTTGTTCTGTCAAAATAGCAGGTGTTTGCTTTTCAGCAGCGGCTTCTTTTTGAGATATAGCTTTTTTCTTTGTGCCTGTTGGATTTACCCAGGTAAATGATTTTACAGATTTTACACTGTCAGGGTCTCCTTCTATTACCACACGGAAATTTTTTGTCTGATATCGATAATCCGGACTCAACGCAGGAATTCTTGAAATATCCATTTCCGGAATTTCTGTATTAAAAGAATTGAATAAATTTGCTATGGCTGGTCCGTATTTTGTATGTTCATCTAAAAAGTCTTTTATTGTTACAGTGCCTAAAAGTCCCATAGAGCTTGAAACTTCTGAGGAGACTCTGCCCAAAATTTGTAAATCTGTATAATTAGTCAATAAATTAATGCTGCCTGTTATATACATACTCATTTGTGGACCTGATGTAAGGACGGGGTTAAGATGTGCATAACCTGACGAAAATTTAATCATACCTTTTAAATATGTTACATAACCCGTATCCTTAGGGCTAATAGCCTGTTTTGCACTGTTAAGGCTGGCGTAAATCAGCTTTTGTGAAAGTAAATTTTGAGCATATAAAAAGTGCTCGAATCGTCCGAGAGGACCTAAATGTCCGTTTTTGACGAGAATATCGGCTCTTCCTTTTAACGTTTTCATTTGTTGTTCAAAGCTGGTGCCAAGCATATCTACAGAAGCATCAAAGTTCAACCTGCCTGAAATTTTCTGGTCTCCCGGTAAAAAATCCTTTGCAGCAGAAGCCGCATCCATGTTTCTTCCCTGTATATCGGCATGCAACGAGTTGTATGGGAAATTGTATGTTATATTTCCGGCTGCTTTTCCTCCGTATGCATCTGCAAACATTTTGTTTATGAGCAAGATATTCTTTTTGGATGATATGTCTGCCGAGATATTCTCTGCTTTTATCTGACCGGTTTTAAAAGATTTTATGTTCACTTTTCCTGTTTTAATGATAAATGGAAATTCTGTTCCAGGACCGTATTTTGCTTGTTCAAATAATGGCATTAATGCCATAAGATAATCCATATCAATATATTGTGAGTTCAGCTTAAGATAATTGATGTTGTTTGTCTGAAGTGCATCTGTAGGCGCAATAGCTTCTATCGAAACATCCATGCTTTTTATTTTTAGATTATTTATTTGAGCATTGATAAAAGATTTGTTTAATGAAAGTGCAATATTTTGTGCTTTTATAAAGTATTGAGGTATTAATACATCTGTTAAAAGTATATTGCCATTAACATTAGGTTTTTGTGCTGTACCGTTTATTATTAAATCTGCAGTTAAATCGGCTCTGGAATCCTTAATTTCCGGTAAAGATATATTCAGCTTGTCTTCTGTTGATATATGAAGATTTTCAAGCTCTGCAACAGTTGCATAATTTTTTATTTTTCCTTTAACACTTATTGCTTTTTTTAGTTTGTTTTTATTGATTGTTTTTGTCAGTCCGTTTATTCCGTTAGCATAAAATATGGAAATATCATCAATTGTTAAATTTGAGCCTTCCAATTTTGCTTCTGCACTAGTGAGGGTGTTTATTGCCGCAAAACTGTTGATATGAAGTGGTGTAATGTAGTTTGAATGATTTGCCAGTATGTCGATTTTGATTTTTTGTTCTCTGCTGTTTCCTGTTACTGAGGCTTTTATGGGCAAATACCCCTGTGCAAAGAGTTTTATATCTTTGGGTGCAAATGTTTTTAACAATGCTGTATCTACTGTGCCGGAGGCATTTATATTAATTGTAGGAGATTTTAAATAGTCGGTTATATTTCCTGACAATACAATTTTTGCATTGCCAAGGTTAATTTTGCTCGGGTTGATAGTCAGTGTTTTGTTGTCAAATTTTGCGGATAAGACCTGTGATTTTATTGTGTTTGATGAATTTGGTATGTTTTTTGATACACACAAAATGTCGTTTAGTGTGACAATGCCTGAATAGATGTTCTTGTCGGTTTTGGCATCTATTAATAATTCACGAATACTGATCTTAATATTATTAAGGGTTTCTGTCGCATTAAAATTGGTGATAAGCGCATTAATTTGAGGCGCAGCTTCTGTTAGCTTTCCCTGAATTTTTGTTGTAAAAGACAATTTGCCGCTTTTTACAACGAGATTTTTTTGAGGTTTAAGCATAGGGAATGCGTTCATAATGTGGTTTAGATCCAGATTGTTTGCACTTATCAAGATATTCCCGTTGGCCTTGGAATCAATTGTTCCTTTAATTTTTACAGGCTGCTCATTTACCAGAACATCGGATTGTTTAATTTTTATGTTGTCATTGGAAAAGTCTACCAATGCATTTATTTTGTTGATTCTAAGAGGTATGCTTTTGTGCGCAATATTTGCATTGTTAACTTTAAGGCTGCCGTTAGAGTGAAGCGTTTTGAAATTTGTTTGTACTTTAAAGTCTGCACTTATAGTTCCGTCTGCTTTAAATTCGGTTAGATTATTTTTTATTTTTAAAAGCTCAAGAACTGAAATTGTAAGCTTTTGTAGATTTGATATACTGGCCTTGGGGCAAAGGCATT
The DNA here is from genome assembly GCA_000980375.1 of Clostridium sp. K4410.MGS-306. GTDB lineage: Bacteria > Cyanobacteriota > Vampirovibrionia > Gastranaerophilales > Gastranaerophilaceae > Limenecus > Limenecus avicola. The sequence goes on from LARD01000005.1 coordinate 228,649, forward strand.
TCATATCTATTTCATAGGGTTTTGTAATTTTAACATTTGCATTTATATCAGTGCTTTCATTTTTGGCCGTATAAAATTTAGAGACTACAGTTGCTTTACCTTTATCAAGATTTATGTGGAAAAAACTAGGTGGCAATGTTTGATTGCCGATTTTCATTGTGAATTTATCGATATCAATTTTTCCACTTAAATATTTAAAATTGTTGCCTTTTGCATGCACTTTCAAATCTGCATTCAAATTTGCAAAAAGATTGTACTTGTAAAGCTCGTCCGCAGTTATATCAAACATTTTTTTATGTATGTCAATAAACATTGACTTTGGCACGGCAAGTTTGAGGTTATATTTTACATACCTTTTGTCAAAACAATAAAAATCACCGCTGCTGTCAAAGTTTACGTAATGTACGTCAATGTTTTGTGAAATTTTGAAGTTGTTGCCTGCCAGCTTAAATTTTTGGCCTGATTTTTCATCTTTTATTTTTATAATATATTTTTTTACTTTGAGCTTTGGCAGCTCTTTGGAAAAATTTATGCTACAGTTATCTGTTTTGATATTTTTTTCAAGATATTCCTGTAAAGTTGTTTTTCCGTTTTTTAACAGTTTTGTTGATAGTTGAAACTCATCTGCTTTTATATTGTTAATCTTTAACTCTTTTTTCAAAAGATTAAAAACAGAAACTTTAACCTCAGCTTTTTTTATGTCTAAAAACTGTTTTTTATCAGGATAAAAGGCCTGAATTTCATCAGCTTTTAAAGAAACATCAAGAGTGGGTGCCACACCAAGCTTGTATTTGTGAATTACAATAATGAGCCCTGTTTCTTTTTTTACTGTATCAGTAAGAATTTTTGAATAATCCTTGCTGTTTATAACATACGGCAAACCAAGATACAGCCCTGTATATAAAATTACCAGACACGCAATTATAAAAATTGCTGTTTTTTTTAGTATGTTCATTACCTCACTCCTTACAAATTATATAATAAATTTTAATACCTGTCATTATTGTGATATAGTGTTAAGAAACCAGTTTTAACGGGGTAGGTTTATGAATTATTATTCAAACAAATTTGAAAAGTCTGTAGAAGGTAAATTAAAAAACTTTTTAGTACAAGACGGAGCCGAAATATCTGCACAGCAGAACGCTATTTGGCGTGCGCGTACATCAAAATATTCTGCTATTTTTTATAACACAGGAAAGTTCTTGATACAGGGCTCTGATGTCAGCGAGATATCAAAAAAGGTAGAAGAATTTTTAGGAGTTTCGTCTTCGTCATCTGATGTGTGCGCAAGGCAAAATCTTTCTCAAAATGTTCCGTTAAAACACATTGGCAGCGACGAATCAGGCAAAGGTGATTTTTTCGGGCCTCTTGTTATTGCAGGGGTGCTTGTTGATGAGTCTAACATAGAAGTTTTGCAAAAAGCCGGAATTAAAGACTGTAAAAAAGTTGATGACAAAAATATTAACAAACTTGCCGCCATAATAAAAAATAACTGTACTTTTTCTGTAATAACAATAAACCCGGCAAAGTATAACGAGCTTTATGCAAAGCTTAAAAATCTAAATCTGCTCCTTGCCTGGGGGCACGCAAGAGCCATTGAAAATATACTGGAGAAAAAAGATTGTGATTATGCACTGTCGGACAAGTTTGGTGATGAAAAACTTATCCAAAATGCGCTTTTAAAAAGAGGAAAAAATATACATCTGGAGCAGCGTTGTAAAGCTGAAAGTGATATTGCGGTTGCAGCTGCTTCTATTCTTGCCCGAGCACATTTTCTTTCAGGGCTTGCTGAAATTTCTGTTAAATATGGCGTAGAAATTCCTAAGGGTGCTTCGGACAAGGTTTTGCAAACTGCTAAGAGTATCAGTGAAAAATATTCTAAAGATGAATTGAAAAATGCTGTAAAAACTCATTTTAAAACTTTTAGTCAAATATAGTATAATAGACATTTTTTTCCTTGACATGCACCTTAAAATAAACTACAAATATGTAATATAGACTTTTGCGGGGCAAAATATGGGACAAAAAACTGTTTTTTATGACAAGCATATAGAAATGGGTGCCAGAATGGTTGAATTCGGCGGCTGGGAGATGCCTGTTCAGTACACAAGCATAATTGATGAACACAAAAATGTCCGCAAAAATGCAGGGTTGTTTGATGTCTCTCATATGGGCCAGGTGTTTATTTCCGGCTCCGATGCTCTAAATTTCCTGCAAAAAATAGTTCCTCAAGATATATCAAAACTTGCGGATAAAAAAGCTGTTTATTGCCAGCTCACCATGGAAAATGGCGGGCTTGTGGATGATTTGATTATTTATAAAATAGCTGATAACAACTATCTTGTTATTGTAAATGCAGCTAACATAGAAAAAGACTATAACTGGTTCGTTTCTCAAAATGACGGTTTCGATGTAAAAATTGATAATAAATCAGATTCCTATTCAATGCTTGCTCTTCAAGGGCCTGCGGCTTGCAAAATTATTGAAAAATTGGGCATTGCTACAGAATCACAACCGACATTTTTTAGTATCATTGAAACGAAAATTAAAGATATTCCTGTATTTCTCGCCAGAACAGGTTATACAGGTGAAGATGGATTTGAAATCATTGTACAAAACAGTTTTGCGCTGAAGCTTTGGGATTATGTTTTTGAATACGGTAAGGAATTTGAACTTAAACCAATTGGCCTTGGTGCAAGAGATACTCTCCGTTTGGAAGCAGGATTGATGTTATACGGAAATGACCTAACTGAGGAAACTACACCTGTTGAAGCAGGGCTGAAATGGTCGTTGCCTATAGATAAAGCAGAAAATTACAACGGTAAAGCAGTAATAACAAGCCAGTTAAAAAATGGTACTGATAAAAAACTTATTGGTTTTGAAATGACACAACGTGCTATTGCCAGACATGAATATGAAATTTTTTACAACGGACATAAAACAGGTTTTGTCACAAGCGGTGGATATTCGCCCACTCTGGACAAAAATATCGGCATGGGATATGTTGATACAAAAGATAATATTAAGCTGGACTCTGAGATACAAGTTATGGTAAGAAATAAGTTATATAACGCAAAGGTTGTTAAATTGCCATTTGTTAAAAAAAATTATAAAAAAGATTAAAATAGTAATTTAGACATATAGGAGATAGTAAAAATGATGATACCTGAGGGTATTTTATGTTCAAAAAGCCATGAATATTTATTAGAAGGCGAAAATGGTATTTATACCGTTGGATTGACTGATTATGCAGTTGAACAGCTGGGCGACATTGTTTTTATTGAATTACCTGAAGCAGGTACTGAATTTGCCAAAGGCGAAGTCTTTGCAACTGTAGAATCTGTGAAAGCAGCATCAGAAATCTATATGCCTGTTGGCGGAAGAGTTGTTGAAATCAATGAAAAAATTGTTGAAAGACCTGAAATTTTAAACGAAAGCCCATACGAAGAAGGATGGCTTATTAAAATTGAATGTGAAGATGCTCACGCTGATTCAGGTGATTTGCTTGAATACGAAGATTACAAAGAAGAAATAGAATAGCGTTATAAAATGATAAATTTTGAAGCACATACAAATGACGAACGAACACAAATGCTTAAAGATTTGGGTTTGGCCTCAACAGATGATTTGTATAAAAATCTGCCTGTTGAAATTAAAACAAAAGGCTTAAATCTTTTAGAGCCATACTCAGAACTTAAGGTTACACAGGAAATAAAAAAACTGTCTCAAGCAAACAAAACTGATTATGCCTCTTTTCTTGGCGGCGGTGCTTCAAGAAGATTTATTCCATCGGCTGTTTCTCAAATTTCTTCACGTTTTGAATTCAATACAGCCTACACCCCTTATCAGGCTGAGATTTCGCAGGGCACTTTGCAGTCTATATATGAATATCAATCAATGATATGCAATTTGACAAATCAGGATGTTTCCAATGCTTCAATGTATGATGCGGCAACAGCTTGCGCTGAAGCAGTTTTGATGGCGGTCAGGATAACTGGAAGAAAAAAAGTCCTGGTATGCAGAAGAATGAATCCACAATATCAACAGGTAATAAATACATATGCTAACGCTGCTGATATAGAAATATCCAATGATTTGTCAGTAATAGGTGATGATGTTGCTTGCGTTATATTACAGACTCCTGATTATTTTGGCGCAATACATGATGTAGAAAAACTGAAGGCTAATATATCAGATGCCAAAACAATGCTTATCTGCTGCTGTGATTTAATAGCACTGTCTGTACTTGAGCCTCCTGTTTGTGATGTAGTTGTAGGTGACTTGCAGCCTGTTGGCAACAGTCTGTCTTTTGGCGGCCCTTATGGCGGTTTTCTTGCCTGCGCAGACAAATATAAACGTCAAATTCCGGGAAGAGTCGTGGGACGTACGGTTGATAAAGATGGAAAACAAGCATTTTGTCTCACTCTTCAAACAAGAGAGCAACATATTAGACGGGAAAAAGCAACAAGCAATATTTGTTCTAATCAGGCACTTATTGCGCTGCAAACTACAGTTTATTTAACTTTGATGGGCAATGCCGGGTTGCGACAGGTTGCTCAATTGAGTGCGGTCAATGCGCATAAACTTGCCCAAAAGCTCATGGATAAAGGGTTTGAACTCCAATCGAAAAATTTCTTTAACGAATTTGTTTTGAAAGTAAATAATTCTGACCAATTTTTGGCTAATTTGAAAGAGAACAATATCCTTGGCGGATTAAAGCTAGATGACAACAGAATCCTTGTCTGTGTTACAGAAATGAATACAGAAGAAGAAATTAATAATTACGAATACTTTGCTGTTTAGCCTTTTAAAGATTGTATAGCATCATTTATGTCTGTTGACTTGAAAATATAAGAACCTGCAACAAGAGAATTTGCGCCTAAATCTCTGCAGATTTTTGCCGTTTCTTCATTTATCCCGCCGTCTACTTGTATTATCAAGTTTTCCGGTGCATTTTGTCTTATAATCGGGATTTTTTGTGCACAATCTTCCATAAATGTTTGTCCGCCAAACCCTGGTTCTACAGTCATAATCAACACCATATCAACCATAAGCAGGTATTTTAATATTTCTTGAGGCGGAGTCTTTGGTTTTATTGATAAACCTACAAGAATGTCATGAGATTTTATATGAGAGATGACATCTTCTGTAAGCTCTCCTGTTGCTTCGTAATGAATTGTTATTATATCTGCACCGGCTTTGACAAAATCCTCCACATAATTTTGAGGATTTTCTATCATCAAGTGCACGTCAAGAGGAATGTTGCAATGCGGCTTGATTGCTTTTACAACAGGTGCTCCTATTGTGATATTAGGAACAAAATGACCGTCCATTACATCAATATGTATCCAGTCAGCACCGCATTTTTGCAATTCTTTTACTTCATTTTCAAGGTTTGCAAAATCTGCTGACAATATTGAAGGTGACACAATAATTTTACTCATTGCAGCTTTCCTCTTCTTTATCCTGTTGTATTATACCAAGCGCTTTGCAGGCTTTAAAAGCCGCTTTCTGCTGTGCTTGTTTTTTTGTTTTTCCTTCTGCTTGTGCAAGTATTTTGTCTTTGTACGAAACTTGTACACTAAATATTTTATTATGAGGCTCTCCGGACTCTTTTATTATTTTATAAACAGGTAAATCTTTTGTTTTACCCTGTGTGTATTCTTGTAGCAGCGCTTTGGCATTGTATATTGTCTTATTTTCAAATATATCCTTTATAAAGGGTTGAAGTTTTTTGATGATAAATGTTTTAAGACTCTCTTTGTCTGATGAAAGGTATAAGGCACCGAATAAGGCCTCCATTACACAGGCTTGTATGGACTCTAACTTTCTTCCTCCGCATTTTTCTTCAGCACTGCTTACTTTGATAAAATCTTCTATACCAAGCTGTTGCGCTACCTTGTGCAAAATTTCATCACTTACCACAATGGATCTGATTTTTGTCAATTCTCCTTCATGAGCTTCTGGATAATGTTCAAAAAGGTAATCAGTAACTGCCATTTTCAAAACAGCATCACCTAAAAACTCCAGCCTTTCATAGCATTCAAAATAAGAAAGCTCATGTTCTTTTGTAAAAGAACTATGAGTGAAAGCAGTCTTTATAAGTGATATTGAGAAATCACTGAAACCAAGACTTTTTATAAATTCACACAATTTCTGCTCACTACAGTCCGACTGCATTTAACGCCTTTCTGGCAAAACTTAAAAAATCCAATGTTAACTGGTCGCTTACTACAAAATAATTGAAGTAAAAATAAGCAACAGGTGTACTGAATAAATAACTGTCCGCTCTATCTAAAAATCCGCCATGACCCGGGAGTGAATTGCCTGAATCTTTGACACCCGCATCTCTTTTGATAAGTGATTCTGCCAAATCACCAAGTTGGGCAAATGTTGTAATCAAAAGGCCTGCAATAAGGGCTTGATACCATTCGATGTGTATAATCCAGCCTATTAATAGAGCTGTTAAGATTGCAAGTAAAGACCCTCCAATAGACCCTTCAATGGTTTTTTTAGGGCTGACAACAGGCGCAAGAGGATGTTTACCGAATTTTGAACCGAAAACATATCCTCCGACATCCGTCATGAGTATTGTAAAGAATAAAAGTAATAAAAATCCAAGACCGGAGCACATCTTTATTGAAAAGAAACCCAATGAATCTTGATTTAATTGTCTTAAAAGAATCACATAACAGGGAAGCCAACCGCCGTATATAAAACCAAGCACTGTTGTTGCTACGTTTGCAATATACGGCTGTCTTCCTTTACATAATACAAGCGTGAATGCACCTATTGTCCCAAAAGTGAGTACAACAGGCACAAGATCGAATCTTTTTAACGCAGTAAGGATTACAAAGCAAATATCTGCAATAATAATCAAATGCAAAAAAGGTCTAAACCCTTTTTTTTGCAAAATATCAACATATTCTTTGGAACCAATATATGCAACATACATTACAAGAAGCATAAGCGGTATTCCTCCTGCATAAACGCATGCAAGAACGAATAACCCTATTGCGGTGCCTGTAATTATCCTCAATGTTGTATTGTTAAAAAGACCCAATATATTCACTATACTGTCATAACCTCTTTTTCTTTTTCTGCAGCAATTTCGTCAATAATTTTTACATATTTATCAGTCAATTTTTGAATTTTATCCTGATTATCTTTTACTGCATCTTCAGGAAGGTTTTCTTCTTTTTCTAATTTTTTCAGGTCATCAGTCATATCTCTTCTGATATTTCTTACTGCAACTTTAGAATCTTCTGCTGTTTTTTTAACGTCTTTACAGATTTCTTTTCTTCTTTCTTCTGTCAAAGGCGGGAATGTTAATCTTATGACAAGACCGTCTGAGTTTGGTGTAATACCAAGCTCTGCTTTAATCATAGCTTTTTCGATTTCTTTTAAGATAGTTTTGTCATAAGGGGTAATAACAAGTGTTTGTCCGTCTTGTACTGATACCTGAGACATCTGTCTTAATGGAGTGGGAACACCGTAATAGTCTACCACTACTTTATCCAAAATAAGCGGATTAGCTCTGCCTGTACGGATTTGTCCGAATTCTTTTTTTAAAGCGGCAACAGCTTTTTCCATCTTTTCTGTACCGTTTGATAACATTTCATCAACTGTCATTTTTATTCTCCTACAAAAGTCCCTAATTTTTCGCCTCGTAAAAGTTTTGCAATACTGCCTTTTGCTGCAAAATCAAATACAATAATCGGAATATTATTTTGTTTGCATAATGCGCATGATGCAGTATCCATAACTTTCAGACCTTTAACAATTATATCATCATAAGATATTTTGTCATATTTTTTTGCTTCGGGGTTAACTCTTGGGTCATCCGAATACACACCGTCAACACCGTTTTTAGCCATCAGCATAACCTGTGCATCAATTTCAGAAGCTCTTAAAGCTGCAGCTGTATCTGTTGTAAAGAATGGATTGCCTGTGCCTGCAGCAAAAATTACAACTCTGCTTTTTTCAAGGTGTCTCATTGCTTTAAATCTTATATAAGGCTCTGCAATTTTATCCATGTCAATAGCTGTCTGTACTCTGCAAGATACATTGAGCTTTCTCAATGCACTTTGTATAGCTATTGCATTCATAACTGTTGCAAGCATCCCTACATAATCACCGGAGGCTTGATCCATTCCGAGTTTTGCACTGTTTTTCATTCCTCGAAATATATTTCCTCCACCCACAACAACCGCGATTTCGGCACCCATGTCGTGGGCTTCTTTTATTTCTTTTGCAATCATTTCAACAGGTTTTTGGTCTATGCCAAACTCTTGATCACCAAGAAGAGCCTCCCCGCTAACTTTTAACAAAACTCTTTTATATTTTAAGCTATTGTCCATTTTTGTTTCCTATACTGTATGTCATTATTAAAGAAATTATACCGAAAAATAGATTTACTGTAAATTTTCGTTTACAGTAAAAATCTGTTACTCTTCGCTATTATCTTCATTTGTATTTTTTGACGGAGTTTCCGTTTGTTTTAGTATCAAAGCAGGTAGTGATTTGTACTGGTAATAGTTTGTATTTAATTGATTTTTATTTATTCTTCGAGTGATTTTGTTATTGTAGTTTAAAACAATTTCGTACTTTTCTTCCTGGAGTGTTACAATGCTTTCGTCATCATTTTTTTCTTTTGCATTATATTGAGCCTTTGTTGAGGCATTATCAAACAGGTAATTGCTTCTGTAATATTTGCCATTTACCAGTTTGTACAAATAAAACTTTTCATTGATATAAGATGAATTCTGGTTTACAGTAGCTGGATCAACGTAAGAAACAACTGCATAGGAATTTTCATCCATCAATGTAAATCCCTTGTAGAGCTTGTACTGTTCAGCTTTTTCTCCTGATTCAAAAGTGAAATACCCCTGATTAATTTCTCCTTCTTCAATATCATCGTCCGGAGATGAGTTATCCTCTTTGATTGAACCATATTGGCTACGTTTCATAATTTCTTCCGGTGTTTCTGCCAGTGTTGTTTCTTGTTGTTCTATATTGTTTTGAACAGCTTGATTATTGGGGTCTGTAATCGGTGCAGCTTCTTCTTGCTCATATTGCGCATTTTGGCGTTCATTATCCCTTTGGTTTTGATTTTCCACAGCTAATTGTGCACGTCTAAAAGCTTCATCTTGAATCGTTTGCTGCGGGTTTTTCTGTTCTGCCATTTTTGTATATCTGTTGCTTGCATCCATAATTACAAATACGATTATTAATATAAATGCAGCATAAATAAAATATTTTATTTTCCCGTACATATAATTACCCCTTTTTTTTATGAAAAAGGGAACTTATTACTAAGCTCCCTTTTTGGTATTATCAGTTATTTATACAGACGCTTTTTCTTCGTCAGAAACACCTTTAACAGTAAGGTTTACTCTGCCTTTGTCGTCAATTTTGATAACTTTAACAACAACTTCATCACCAACGTTTAAGTGCGGTTCTATTGTTTCAATTCTCTCGTTGCAAACTTGAGAAATGTGAACCATACCGTCTTTGCCGGGTGCAAGCTCTACAAATGCGCCGATTGGAATGATTCTAACAACTTTTCCTTTTTTAACCATACCAACTTCAGGTTTAAAAGTAATTGCATCAATCATTCTGATAGCAATATCAGTACCTTCTTTGTCGTTGCTTGTGATTGTAACAGTACCGTCATCCTGGATATCAATTTCCGCACCTGAACATTCGATGATGTGTCTGATGTTTTTGCCGCCAGGTCCGATTACAGCGCCGATATCTTCGTTAGCAATCTTCATTGTGTGGATTCTTGGTGCGTATGGTGACATTTCTTTAGCCGGTTCAGTGATTACTTCTCTCATTTTGCCGAGGATGTGTAATCTGCCTTCTTTAGCCTGTTCTAAAGCTCTTCTTAATGTGTCGTTTGAAATGCCTTTTGCTTTCATATCCATTTGAAGTGCTGTGATACCTGTGTCGTTACCTGTAACTTTAAAGTCCATATCGCCTAAGAAGTCTTCAATACCTTGGATATCTGTTAATACGATATCTTCGCCGCCTTCTTTGATAAGACCCATTGCAACGCCGCCAATCATACATTTAACAGGAACACCTGCGTTCATCAATGCCATTGATGTTGCACAAGTTGAGCCCATTGATGTAGAACCGTTTGATTCCAATACATCTGATGTAACTCTGATTGTGTAGCCGAATTCATCTTGAGAAGGAAGTGCAGGAACGTTAGCTCTTTCAGCCAGGTGTCCGTGACCAACTTCACGTCTGCCGGGACCTCTTAATGGTTTAACTTCACCAACCGAGAATCCTGGGAAGATGTATTTGTGCATAAATGTTCTTTTTGTTTCAGGGTCAACACCGTCAAGCTCTTGAGCCATTCCGGGGCCGGCAAGAGTTGCTACTGACATAATTTGAGTTTGGCCTCTTGTGAACACTGCAGAACCGTGTGCTCTTGGTACAACACCTACTTCGCACCAGATAGGACGAACTTCGTTGTATTTTCTTCCATCAGCTCTTACGCCTTCTTCTTTAATCATTTTTCTCATGATTTTCTTTTCAAGAGCTTTGAATTCTTCTGCAACAAAGTCAATTCCTGTTTCAGCCATCATGATTTTAGCTTCGTGGTCGTCACCGTATGAATCAAACTCTGCTTTAACCATTTTTTTAGCTTCATCAAGTTTAGCTTTTCTGCCTTCTCTGTCAAAGTCATGATAAGCTTCTGTAACTTTGTCATATGCAATATCATTGATGATTTTTGCAATAGCTGTTGTGTCGTAAGGGTTAACAAATTCAGGTTTGTTAATGCCGCATTCTCTTGCAAATTGCTCTTGAAGTTCGCATTGTCTTGCAATTTCTTTTTGAGCAAATTCAACAGCGTTCATAATATCTTCTTCTGTAACGAATTTTGCGCCTGCTTCAACCATGATTACAGAATCGTGAGTACCTGCTACAACGATATCAATATCAGATTTTGCAGCGTCAGCATAAGACGGGTTAGCAACAAATTGTCCGTCAATTCTGCCTACTCTTACAGCACCGATAGGGCCTTCAAAAGGAGCTTCTGTCAACATCAAAGCTGCTGAAGAGCCTAACATAGCCAATGTATCAGGCTGGCATTCGTGGTCTAAGCTTACTAATTGTGAAACGATTTGAACGTCGTTTCTGTATCCTTTAGGGAACAAAGGTCTGATTGGTCTGTCGATTAATCTTGAAATCAAGATTGCTTTATCAGAAGCTTTACCTTCGCTTCTGTTGTATCCGCCGGGGATTCTGCCCACAGCTGACATTCTTTCTTCGTAATCAATTAATAACGGGAAGAAATCTATCCCAACTCTCGGTTCAGGGCTTACAACAGCATGAACCAATAACATTGTGTCGCCGCAGCGTACAACTACCGAACCACTCGCTGATTTGGCATACTTCCCTGTTTCAATGGTAACTACTTTGTCACCTACAGGAATTTCGATTTTTTTAACATCTACCATGTTTTCTTTTTCCTTTTTTCTTTTTCTACTTTTGCACTTTTACTGTGTTCCTTTAAAGTATATCGTAAACATTAACTTCATTCAATTTTTTAATAAAATTAAGTATTGTAAATTAATGTTTTATTTATTTAAGTTTTTCTTTAAAAATGCCGTTAATATGATTGTTGCAGTAAGATAGGATGCGTTAAATGAGTATTGAGCCTTTAAATTTTTCAAATAACAAATATGAATTGACTGGAAATGAGCAAAATACCGTTACTCAAAAGAAAGATACGATAAATAACGTCATGAACCCCGACAATAGAATTGTTGAAGATGAATCCTACAAAACAAATAGCGAAGCAGATAAAGAAAAAACAAAATCTGATGAAGGAGAAAAACTTTCTTTTAAAGACCGCTGGCAAAATTTTAAAGGCAAACTACACAAAATACTGCATAAAGAAAAAAAACAACCAAAAGACAAACCTCATATTGCTGAAAAATAACTCGTATAACACTACCGAATTATAAAAAAAAGCGGACTGAGAACAGCCCGCTTTTTTTATTGTTTTAATCTTATACAGCGTAAACGCTAACTTGTTTTCTGTCTCTTCTGTGGGGTTCGAATTGAACTTTACCATCGATGAGAGCAAACAATGTGTCATCTTTACCGATACCAACATTGTTGCCGGGGTGGAATTTAGTGCCTCTTTGACGAACAATAATATTGCCGGCAAGAACCTGTTCACCGCCGAATTTTTTAACGCCTAATCGCTTACTTTCGCTGTCGCGTCCGTTTTTGGATGAGCCAACGCCCTTCTTATGTGCCATTTTTATTTCTCCTTGTAATTGTTGTTATATTTATGCTTCTTCTGTTATTGTTTCAGCTTCTGCTGCTTTTGTTTTAGCTGCAGTTGTTCTGATTTTTGTAACCATTACTCTTGTAAAGAACTGTCTGTGGCCTTGTTTTTTTCTATAGCCTTTTTTAGCTCTTTGTTTGAATACAATTACTTTTTTATCTTTGTCATGTTTAACAATTTTACCTTCAACAGAAGCTTTGTCTACGTAAGGAGCACCAACTTTAGACTTAGCACCGTTTACGAGCATAACAACTTTGTCGAATACAACTTTGTCATTTTCTTCGCCGTCTACGAGTTCGATATCAACGTAGCGACCTTCTTCTAATTTGTACTGTTTTCCGCCTGTTTCAACTATTGCGTACATTTGTATTTCCTTTCATTTCGGGAGTCGTAGCCTGAGCATTTAATGACGACTTACCCATCTAACATTCGTATTGATAAGTTTATCAACTACATAACTAACTGTCAACACTGGATATATAAGCAAATTAACAAATTTAAATAATAAAAACCCGACAATCATTAGTCGGGTAAAATAGCTGGATCGTGTCTGGGTAATTAAATGTTAATATTTATACTACCCGTTGATTTTTAGTTGTATATTACCCGACTGTCTTATATTTTATTCTTTTATATTCTTTTTTGTAATAACAAAGTTTTCTACCAAATTTGCAAGAGCAGGAGTTGGGGTATCTTTGCCATTTATATTGAGCTGAATTTCTGTTTTTAAAAACCTTGCGTAGTCCATGTTATAGACTCTTCCATCTGTGTCTATATATCTTTGCATAATCAAAGGAGCTCTTCGTGCATTTTCTTTGTAATAATTTATTACTTGCGGTGTAATTTTTGCATGGTCTTGCAATCTTGTTGTTTTAATATTGTGATCTTTTATGAACTGTGCCATACGGCCTGATGAGTTTAGTCCTGTATCTATTACAGACAGTTTATTTTCAAAAATATTATAAAACTTATTCAGATCTTCTTTGCTTTTAATGACTTTTTGTTCTCCTGCCAGGTCTTTTGTATACATATCTTTTAGTTTTTTCAAGACTTCCTGGCATAGTAAAATCAAATCATTTGCATTAAAGTTTTTTGTGCTTTTTTCTGACGGATGAAATGCCCTTAAGAGAACTGAAAACTTGGGGCTTTGTGCAATCGGTGTAAAAGTAAAAAGAGTGTTTGCCATATCTGAAACAAAACGTTCTCTTAATCGTAATGCTTTTTCTTTATCACCTTTTTCCATTGCTTTTACGGATGAAATATAGCTCTGATTAAAGACATTGAAAGAGACATTAAAAGCGTTAAGCTTTTCCATATTTTGGCTTTGGGCAAAGTGCTTTGCATATTTTTCGGCCCTTTGCTGTAATTTTGTATTATTTTTGTACCATCCAGATGTGTCGAAGGCAGTCTTTCTTCCTAGAGAATCAAATAATTCTGTTGATAAATCAATAAAGTCAAATTCCCTGCCTTTTTTATTTTTTAAAGCTATATCCATGCAATCAGCGTCATAAAAAAGCTCTGTTGTCCTGTATATTATTTGATCTTTTACGTAGGGAAGATTTTCACCATAGATATCTATGTTGTGGAGCCTTTTTCTCAAGGTTTTGAATCCGTCTGTAATTGAATGAAAGTCTTCATAAGTCATTTCTCTTTTAGATGGTTTTGCATCAGCATAGCAATAGCCGCACATTTTTTTGCAGCCTCGTTTAACAGCTATTACATGCAAATTTTCACACAGGTATTGGATTTCTTTTATACTCAAATCCTTAAAAACCTTTATGTTGTATTGAATTCCTTCAAGCGGTTCTAGGTTGCATTCTCTAAATGTGAATTTGTCTTTTCCCCATTCGTGGTCAATAAAGTCTTTTAATTTATCAGCATATTTTTGCGCTTTTCTATATGTTAAGTAACCCGCTATTTTTTGAGCAGGATTAAAACCCTTAAAACTTACACCGGATACTGGTTTTGTCGTGCAAAGCGCTGTGGTTGAATATCCAAAGTTGTTATTTCTTTGATAATTTTCGGGTTTGGTATATGTATTGTTTTTTATAGATGATATTTTCATACCCGCTTTAAAGCATGTAAAAAAATATTTTTGCTAAACTATTGCGTCATCAGCTTGTTATACATATCCAGTGCTTCTTGCGCCTTTTTAGGCTTTTTCAGCATTTTGTATGTATAAGCTAAATTGTAATAAAATGCGGGTTCTTCAGGGTTTGCTTTTATTGCAAGACCAAATTCATATCTTGCATTGTACCAGCTTTTTTTCTTTAAATAGCAGCATCCCTTGTTGTAATATGCGTATGCATAATCTTTTTTTATTCTTAAAACTTTTCTGTATTCATTCAGCGCCATGTTGATTTTGTTGTCTGAAAAGTAAATATTTCCAAGATTGTAATGTGCTTTATAGTTTTTATCGTCAGCCTGAATAGCTTTTTTTAAGAAAAATACAGCATCAATTTCTTTGTTGTTGTCCTGAGCAATGTTTGCAAGAAAAAGCCAGTCATCAGAGATTTTTTCGGTGTCAGGTATTTTGCTGAAAAGCTCAAGGCTCTCATTTAGCTTGTTTGAGTTGTACAAAAATTTTGCCTGTTCTCGCAAATCATTTGCAGCATTTTTCTGTGCTTCGTTAGGTTTTGTTTTTTCTATTGCTTGGGGAAGTGGTGTTTTCTCCGGTATATCGTTAATTTGTTTTTTTATTTCCTGCGGTTTTGCGGCATCTTTAGCTGATGTTGGCACAGGTGCTGCCAGAGCGGGGATATTGCCTGCCAGAATAAATATCATCAATAATTTTAATATATTTTTCATACCAAGATTATAATTCAATGCTTTGCTTTTAACAAATTAGGATGTAAACAAATATTACAATTTTTTTTGACTTTGGGATTTTTACAATTAAATTGTTTTTATAAATATACAGGTTTTAGTTTACGAAAATAAGAAGAGTATTATGAGCAAAGAAAAAAGTAATGAATTAAAAATTGTTGTTGAATCAAATTTTACACTGTTTGATTTAAGAATCAGAGCTTCTCAAATCAAAAACGGTTATTTGCTTCGCAATAGTTTAAGCACACTGGCTGATTTTGTAGAATCGTCTAAATTGCAATTTAAAAGCGTTTGACGGAGTTTATTTAGAAAAATAGAATCCGTCTTTTTTCATTCTGTCAATAACTTCGTACAGTTGTTCATCTGTTGCTACGGCAGATAAACGGAACCAGCCTTCGCCGTTAGCACCGAATCCGTTGCCCGGAACAACAACTATTCCTGATGTTTTTAACAGATCATCTGTAAATTCTTTTGATGTTTTATATCTTGGCGGAATAGGCAGCCATATGTAGAAAGTAGCTTTTGGTATGTCATTCTCTTCAATTTTCCAGCCGAGTTCTCTGAATCCGTTGATAACAATCTGCTGTTTTTTCTTAAAGCTTTTGTTTGCTTGTTCAATGTATTCATCGCCTTCTTTGGAGTTGAGAACAGCTGTTGCACATTTTTGCAATGCTTTAAAAAGACCTGTGTCAATAGTTGACTTTAATCGGCCGAAGGTGCCTACAGCTTCTTTATTTCCGCAAATCCATCCGAGCCTAAAACCTGTCATTGAATATGGTTTTGAAAAACTGTAAAACTCTACTGCAACATCTTTTGCACCTTCTATTTCAAAAATGCTGTGCGGCTTTGCTTGTTCTTCAAAATAGATATCACAGTAGGCTGCATCGCTCATAAGCCAGATCTGTTTTTCTTTGCAAAAATCCACTACTTGTTTTAAATAATCTTTTGTACAAGTTGCACCAAGAGGATTTGACGGATAATTAATCATCATTGCTTTAACTTTAGACGGGTTTAGGCCGTCTTTTATCAAGTTTTCCCAGATTTTGTTCATATCAGGCATGTAGTTGTTTTCTTTATTTAAAGAAATAGGATAACTTATACCTCCATTTGTCTTTATCATTTGAGAATAAGACGCATATCCCGGGTCAGGAACCAGTATAATATCTTTGTCTTGTTCAATATTGGTCGGATTTATTAAAGCTCTTATAAAGTTTGCAATACCTTCTTTTGAACCTATAAGAGAGAAAATTTCTGTTTGCGGATCAAGCTCTACATTGAATCTGTTTTTCATCCTTTTGGCAATTGCTTCAAGGTAAAAATTTTCGCCTTTTGGAGAGGAATATGTATGTATCTGCGGAAATTTAAGTGCTTCTACGAGCTTGTCGTAAACAAATTGTGGGGGAGGTGCCACAGGTGCGCCCATTGCAAGTGCAATAGGTGCTCTTCCTTTTGCTTCCAGCTCCGGTGCCAGTCTTGCTGCTTCCTGTTTAATCCTGAACATAATATATGTCTCAATGGATTTCACATATTCATTAAAATGTTCTTTCATTTATTTTTTAGACTCCAATTGATATGCCCAGGCACTGTGGTTATGTATGCTTTCCAGTGATTCAACTTCTGCCTCAAAGTAGTTGATTCTTTTGTCTTCTCTAAACATTAAAACAACGTCTCTTAAAACGTCTTCCACAAATTTGGGGTTGTCATATGCGTGTTCTGTCACATATTTTTCATCTTCTCTTTTCAACAGAGGATACACTTCGCAGGATGCCTTTTCTTCAATTTCTGATATCAAATCTTCCAGCCAGATATGTTCTGATTCATCGTAGCTTATTAATATTTTTATTAGCGCACGCTGATTATGAGCCGAATAATCAGATATTTCTTTAGAACAAGGACACAGTGTTGTAACAGGCACTTTTGTTCCGAGAAAGAACTTGTATTCATCGTTATCAAGCTTGCCTTCAAAAACGCAGTCGTATGCCATTAATGATTTTTGCTTAGAAACAGGTGCTTCTTTTTCTATAAAATACTTGAATGAAAATTTAACCTGTGCACTATGCGCACCGAGCTTTTGTTGAATTGCTTCAAGGCAGCCTTTTATGTCTACTCCGAGAAGCTCTTTTTCTCTCCATTCGTTCAATATCTCCATAAAACGAGACATGTGCGTGCCTTTAAAGTTTGAATCCAACGAAGCACAAATTTGGGCAGTTGCATAAACTACCTGATTTTCCTGTCCTTTTCTTTGGATAATTAACGGAACATCAACATTTTTTATTCCAACTTTTTGTATATCTATACCCCTGTTATCAATGAGGTTTTGAACATCCCGTAGGGGGACATCTTTTATGTGGCTTTTCATTTTTTTCCTGTTTTTATCTCAAGTCTTCTAAATTTTCCGAGGATTTTTGTTCCAATGCCAGAAGCAGTTTTAATGCGGCAATTCTTTGTACTTTGGGCGGTGCAAGGCGCAGCATCTCAATGGCTTTCATCATAACAGGGTCATTATCGTACCAGCGGTTGCCTTTGCCTTGATATTTGGCAATTGTTTCATATAAGTGCTCAATTACATCAGCAGCAACCTGTTCTTGCAGTGTCAAGATATAATCGGCTGCTTCTGCTTTAGTTTCGTCTGTTTGAAGACGCAAAAGCTCAAGTGCTTCTTTTAATACAGGGTCTTTATCATACCAGCGTCTTGCTTCTGTCATTTTTATATCCTCGTTTTTTTACTGTTTATTCATTATATTAATTTTATTCCACCGTGTCTAATATGTTAAACGGTTTGACAGCCCTTTTTAGTATGCCTGTGCAGTGGGCAATTGCAATACCATAGTTTGTTATAGGTAAATTTGCTTTTTTACATTTCATAATTCTGCTCAAGACTTCTTTTCTATTGGTCATACAAGCACCGCAATGGATAAGAAGTTTGTATTGTTCCAGCTCATCAGGGAAGTCATGCCCGCTGTGATAGACAAATTCTATATTTTTTCCGGTTTTATTCTTTATCCATCTTGGGATTTTTACTCTTGCAATATCGTCTTCTATCTGGTGATGAGAGCAACTTTCGCAAATAAGCACCCTGTCATTATCATTGAGAGTATCAATTGCTTTTGCACCTTTATAAAACTCTTTCAGGTCGCCTTTCATTCGGGCAAATACTATGGAAAAAGAGGTTAAGGGGATTTCTTCTGCAACATCTTGTGCCACTTCTTTAAAAGCTTGTGAGTCTGTAATCACCAGTTTTGGGGAGTTTTGTAATTCATCAAGCGCCTCTTTCAGCTCTGTTTCTTGAGTAACAAAGGCTTTGCACCTGTTATCAAGCAGGTCTCTTAGTACCTGAACCTGCGGCAGTATAATTCTGCCTTTTGGTGCTTCTTTATCAACTGGTATTACAAGTACAACAGTGTCTTTTGCCTGTACTATGTCACCCAGAATGGAAGGCGGTGTTATAAAATCATCAGGACAAACATTGATGAGCTGTTCTTTCAATCTGAAAATAACTTCTCTGTTGTTTTTAAGACTGGTGAGTAGCGGCAATTTAATATATTTTGTAATTTCATCCAGTTTATCAGCGTTTATGGGGGTTATATCCTGTTTGTTGACAACAGCCAGAACAGGAATATTTCTTGACTGAAACTCTTCATACAGCTGTTTTTCGTAATTGTCCCAGCCTTCATAATCGCAGACAATTATTGCAATATCTGTTCTGTCAAAGATTTTTTTTGTTTTTTCAATTCTTTGTTCACCTAAATCACCAATATCATCTATTCCAGCTGTATCAATAAAAACAACAGGGCCGAGCGGTAGAAATTCCATTGTTTTTTCAACAGGGTCTGTAGTTGTCCCTGCAATATCTGAGACTATCGAAATCTCTTGATTCACAAGAGCATTAAGCAATGAGGATTTGCCTGCATTTCTTTTTCCAAATATACCGATGTGAAGCCTGTTAGCTTTGGGTGTTGATAGCATCTTGATTTTCCTCTATTTCTGCTTTGATTTCTTCCAGCTTTGTATCTGTCAGGGTAAAATATATTATCGAAATTACTGTAATTATCAGCATGATTGTGATTTGGTGGATAAAAGCAATACCCAGAGCATTTGCTTTTTCGATATGGTATATGCCAAGAGCCAGAATATATGCATATTGATAAGGTCCGACAAAAACCGATGAAGACGGTATAATTGTAGACAATGCAATAAAACTGATTACAAAAAAGGCAATTGAAAAACCAAAATGATGTCCGAATCCGGTTATCAAAATGTATGTTAGAATGCATTCAATACCCCATGCAATACAGCTGGCCGCAAAAGCGAGTGTAAAACATTTAGGGTTGTTAAGAGCCTGAAACCCGTCCATAAACTTATTTAGCATCCCTGCAATTTTTGTAAAGAACGGCTCAAATTGTGTTAAAAAAGGTATATTAGAGAGTTTATCAAAAAACCATGAAATTTTGTTGAATTTGAATACAAGAAAAAACACTGCCAGACTGCCAAGAAACAGTGCTGCTGCAATATAGGTAATATTCAACACCCATTGATGTTTGAAGTACGTTAAAACAGCAAAAAACAGTATTAAAAGCACTGAAATCCCGTCGATGATTCTCTCCAGAATGATTGAACCGAGGAGTTTCATCTTGCTTTCATTGAGTTTGTTTCCTACGTGGTATGCTCTCCATATATCGCCTGCACGTGCGGGAAGATAGCTGTTAAGAGTGTTGCCTGTCGTAAAAGAAAAAAATGCTTCTTTTACTGTGATTTTACTGTCATTACAAAGCAGATACTTCCATCTAAAACCTCTTACATAAAGCCCCAGCACATAAAGTGGAATAAACACCAGCAAGACCTTGTAGTTGAATATTTTAAATGTTTCAATCAACTGATGAAAGTCAAGTTTCCATACAATCAGAGCTATAAATATCACGCTGATAATAAGCCCTATTATTTTATCCTTGTGTTTAATTACCTTTTTCAATTTACTTAACCTTTACAAGCACCTTTACTGAAGATTTTTCTTTGTTTCTTTCAAACGCCTCTATGGAATCATCAATTGCGTAGATATCGGAGATTAGAGGCTTAACATCTATTCTTTTTTGTTCCAGCATTCTCAAAGCAGGAGCAAACTGACCGCAGCGAGATCCAAGTACTGTTATTTCATCAATAACAATAGGTGCAAGGTTGAATTCTTTTGACGCAGCAATAGTACTTTTTAAAATAAGTGTTCCTCTTGGTTTTGTCAGAGCCAGTGATGTTTCAAAACCTGTTATCGAACCTGTTGCTTCAACCACAAAATCATAAGCTTTTTCTATTTTTAAATTGTTCAAAAGTTCTGTTTTTACGCCCTGTGCTTTTGCAATGTTGAGTTTTTCTTCATGTTTACCCACAAGAGTAATATCTAATCCTGCAGCGTTAAGAGCCAGTGCTATAATTAACCCCAGTTTGCCGTCTCCGAGCACAATTACTCTTTTATAAGGCGGTATGTGAACCTGTTCTAAAATTTCCAGAGCAGCAGCCAGCGGTTCAACAAAAACAGCCTCTTCATCCGTAACATTATCAGGAATTACAAGCAAATTCTTTTCAGGCAGGCAGACATATTCTGCAAAACAGCCTTCTCTTTGCCAGATACCCAGTGTTGAGCGGTTGAAGCAGTGTCTTTCTAACCCCTGTGCGCACCAGTCGCATTGTCCGCAGCCGCAATTTATTTCTCCGACTACTCTTTTACCGATGAGGTCTTTGTTTTCTGCTTTTTCAACAACACCTGTAAATTCATGACCCAAAATGCCTTTATAACCCATATATCCAAGAGTTATTTCATAGTCTGTATTACATATCCCTATTGTGTTTACCTTGATAAGTGCTTCACCTTTTTGCGGCACAGTCATGGGATAGTTGTTATCTAATTTTAAACCATTATCAAATACGACAGCTTTCATCTTATCTCCTCACTCCAATTCTTAATCCGTTATATGACTCATTTATTATAGAGGAATAAAAAACTGTTGTCCAAGACTTATGCAGCCGGTGTAATTACATTTAATCTGTTATTTTGCAAGGCATTTTGTACTTCTTGCTGCGATTTTGTATCTTTATATACCTGCATCAGCTCTTTCCAGGCTTCCACAAACTCAACATTGTCAATTAATACTGATTTTGGTATGCCGGCATGGTGAATTTTGGGTAACAATTCTGCAACATGGTATGTTATTGGTTCAGATACTCCGTCATCTGTGTCGTTGCAAACAAAGTATTTGTTGCCTTTTTTATCTTTTTCTATTCCTGTAATGGTAATTTCATGGCCGCCAATTACATTATTGTCGCTATCACAGTAAGTGTAACCGATAATTACATTATCTCCGCCTTTGATAGTATTTTCTATGTGTTCAAGAGTTTCATTTTGCTCACATTCATATCCTATCAGTTTGCCATTGTCATCAATTTTTTGATATGTTACGCAAACTTTGCCTTTGCCCGTAGCCAATTCTTCTGCAAAGTTCTTTTCTATATCAATAAGTCCGCTATCGTCATCATTGTATTTTGGTATTCTTCTGTCTATTAATGAATCATAGGTGTTTTGTGCGCCTATATTCATAAATGTTGATTGCATTAGAACATCTATTACCGAGCGTTCGTCTTTATCTTTATATTTATTTTGTATTCTGGCTCTTATTATTGCATTTTTATCCGGCTTCAGATTAACTTTTAGAGTTTTCCAGTTTTCCATTTTGTGCTCTGTTCCAAATTCGTTAAGCATCCATATAGTATTCATTAAGCCTTGTGACAGGTCGTCCACATTAATGTTTTTTGTAACACAAATGTTTTCAGACGTAAGTCCCTCTGCCATTCTTGCAAATTCTGCCGGCATTCTGTGTGCAATATCAAATTCAATACTTGCAGCTGGGCATGTGCTGGATTTTACATCAAGGTCATGTGCTGTAATATTTTTGCCCTGGCGTTTTTCTTCATTAATAATATCAGCCTGAAGAGCAGCAGGAATATCACCAAACTTTTGCGTAATAATATATGGTTTATTTATCGTTTTTATTACATCTTCAATAATATTTTTTGCATCCAGTCCCGAAGCCCTTGGTGTAGTGGCAATTTTGTATAAATTATCCAGAGTTGTTGACCTGTCATTGGAATTTGTACTTAAAAGTTTGCCTTTTTTCAACAGTTCATTTAGCTCTTTTTTTACTCTTTTATCTAAAATAGCGGAAATTTCATTAAATTTTTGATGCTCATCTCTTCCAGAAAGCGATGTTCTTATCTGGTAAGAACCAAAATTGGGCGAGGCTTTACGCATAAAAGAATCATAGTTTGTAAAACCAGGATTTGTTACAAAGCTTGGCGCAGCACTGTTTTGCTTCACGGCATTTATCGGGTGCTGCAAATGTAGATTGTATTTATTATTTTCAATGTTAAATAATGATATACTATTCACTTTGAACTTTCCGCCCTATTATACTTTATTAAAAACTGAAAATATAAAAAATTGCGTTTTTGCATTATAATTAATAAGTAATATTAAGAATTTGTTATATAGTCTGAGTTTTGATAAAAGATATCGATTTTAGTAAAATTAAATTTATACCCGCTTCGCCTGAAGATTTAATACTTGCTTTAGACAGGCTAACGCGTTTTAAGTATCCTGAAATTAAGTATTATAGAGTTTTTTCAGAGCTTCTTTGCAAATATTTTAAAGAGCCTCGTCTTTCTAAAAATCAAATAAAAGATATGGATACTGCTGTATTAAAACGACTTGTTGAAATTTTTTGGAATGAGTCAGTATCCAAATACACTCCGGCTGTAAAATCTGATAAACAATTGAATGAGCTGCTTTTAAAGGAGCTTTATGACACTTATAATCTTTCGCAAGAGGTAAAAATCCTGACTGATATAAATATCAATATAAACGGTGTATTGGCTTTGATTTCTGACAAAAACAATTTACCTCTGAATTTAAAAAGATTGGCTGTAATTGAACATGACCATCAAAACCTGATTGAAAAACGTCAGAAGTATGGTTTGAGGTTTCCTGTTGAAAAAGTTGTTTTATGCGAGGGCATTACAGAAGAAATTCTTTTGCCAAAGTTTGCTAAGCTTTCGGGTTTTGATTTTGATAAAAACGGAGTAAAACTGATAAGTGCAGGCGGAAAAAATCAGGTTGCGAAGCTGTATTGTGAACTTAAAGATGAGCTTAAAATTCCAATTTTTATTCTGCTTGACGCAGATGCAGTTGAAATTTCAGAAAAAATCAATTGTGTTTTAAGAGATACTGACTCAATGTATCTTATCTGTCACGGTGAGTTTGAGGATATTTTTTCTTTAAACCTTATTAAAAGGACAATAAATAAACGTTTTAAAAATATTTGTGAATGCTGCATTGCTGATTTTAAACGCAATGAACCAATGACAAAAACTCTGTCTGAATTTTACCGCTTGCATGAGCTTGGTGATTTTCAAAAAGCTGATTTTGCAAAGGAGCTGGCGCAAAACCTAAAGTATGAAACTGATTTAACTGATGAAATAAAACAAATCGTAGATAGAATTAAGATACTATAAAATATAAAAAGGCCTCCGGTTGGAGACCTTTTTTGTTTTATGAATTAGTACTCTATATTTATCTGTGAGAACTGAACAATTTTGTTTTTGCCGCGTTTTTTTGCGTTGTATAAGGCATGTTCAGCGTAGCGGATAAGAGTGTTGCCATCCTCTTCAACATTTTGCAGGAATGGATAAGAAGCAATACCGCCGGAAATAGTAATGGGGTGTCTTTCTTCTTCTCCGGCAGGAATAAATTCCATTTTTTCAATTTCTCTTCTGAATCTTTCTGCAAAAATAAACGCATTTTCTTCCGGTGTATTGGGCAGAAGTACAATAAATTCTTCGTCACCATAGCGTGTTAAGATGTCTTCTTTTCTTATAAAGCCCTTTAGCATTTCTGCAATTTTTTTGAGCAATACATCGCCCCAGTCATAACCGTACATATCGTTTACAACTTTAAAGAAGTCAATGTCTAACAATAAGCAACTTAATTTTGTATCATATCTTTTAGAACGTGAAATTTCTGCTTCAAGGCGTTCATGGAGAAATCTTCTGTTGTGAAGACCGGTAAGAGCGTCTGTTGTTGATACCTGATTAATAGTTTCTTTAAGCTCTTTAATTTTTAAAAGATTTTTGAGTCTTAAATTTAGTTCTTTTTCATCAAGCGGCTTTGATACGTAGTCGTAAGAGTCGCCTCTGAATATAATTTCATCATTAAACTTGTCTGCCACAATCAATGCAGGTGCAACAAGCTTTGTTACCATAGAGATTTCTTTTAATTTTTCATCAGAACAGTCAAAAACTATTACTGATGGGTTGAATTTTTGTGCATCTTTTACTTCTTCAATATTTTTTACTCTTACATCACAATCATCATTATTTGCACTAAGAGTATTTTCTAATTCTGCAGAAGCGTTGTCACTGAAAATTACAATATTTTTCATAACAATTATCCTTGTGTTTCCTATTATAAATATAATACCAAATGTCTTAAGAAATGTATATAACTCAAATGAACCAAAATACTAACATTCCTTCAAATGTAGTATAGAATAATAAAAAAATTGAGATTATGATATATAATCATAGACTATTGGGGGATATTGCTTTGGCCAGGCCACAGTACAAGATTGATTACAATCAAAGATATGCTTATACAACTGATCAAAAGAAATATGCAAACAATGTAAGACCTGCTGTTCCTCGCAGAAAAAAACAGCAGATAAGAAAAACAAACCCGCTTGCATTGATATTCCAGGTTTTGTTTGCAGTGCTTTTTATAATGCAGGTTGCGCCTGTTTATATGGATAAAGTTACTCGCCCTGTTTTTTTGCGTGTAAATAAGTATCCTGCTATTCAGGTCGATGTAAATGCTATTTTGAGGCCGACATCTTTGTATTTGCACAACAGCCATTTTATGGGTGTAAATTTCCTTTCCGGTACTGAAACTGCAAAACCGCAAATGCAAACGTTATATGAAACTTTCCATATGCATGACTTGGAAAATAACCTTAAATTTCTTGCCTCTAAATATCCTTCTTTAAAACCATCTGTTTATGTATGGGAGTATGAATCTGGCAAGCATGCCGATATTAATTCAACAGAGGTTTACCCTACTGCAAGTATTATAAAAATACCTGTTTTGATACAACTGTTTCGTTCGATTGAAGCCGGTATGCTCAAGCTCGATGATAAAATAGCAATGACGCAATATTATAAATCAGAAGGCTCTGGTAGTTTGCAGTTTAAAGGCAACAATGCAATCTATACAGTAGATGATTTGGCAAGAGTTATGATAACAGAGTCTGACAATTCTGCAACAAATATGTTGATGGATGCTACAGGCGGTATGAATGCTATGAACCAATCTTTGAGAAAATGGGGAATGAAAGAAACAAGAGTAAATGACTGGCTGCCTGATTTGCAAGGTACAAACGTCACTACTTCTAAAGAAATGGCAACATTGCTGTACAACATTGATAATCCAAATTTCCTCTCTCTTAATTCCAGAGAAAAAATGGTGGATTATATGAGCCATGTCCACAATAACAGGCTTATTCAGGCAGGATTGCCATCTGATGCAATATTCATTCACAAAACAGGTGATATAGGCAAGATGCTTGGAGATGCCGGTATTGTTTACACACCTAACGGCAAAAAGTATATTGTTGTTATGCTCGTAAACAGACCTTATAATTCACCACAGGGAAAAGATTTTATAGTTGCAGCTTCATCATTAATATACAATTATATGGTTAACACCAATTTGTAATTGCGTATTGATATTGCGTTGTTCTTATATTATAGTTTATATATAGTGAATTTTAGAATATTCGGAGAAAAATATGACTCATCAAATAATTAAAGTAGCGTGGGACCTCAACGAAAACTGCGAAAACAGATATCAACTGGTTTATGAAATTGCAGAACTTGCTAAAAAACTCGTTGATGAATATCAAATGAAAAAGCCTAAAGATGAATTGGGCTTTGATGATTATGGTTTTGATAACAGCTCTATTAAAAAAGAAAATCCTGTTGAGCATGCCATTATGGTTAAAGCTTCCGAATCTGACGAAAGCAGACTCGTAGGTTAATAAATAAAAATTTTCTTTCAACAAAAAAGCTCTCTAATTTAGAGAGCTTTTTTAAACCAATTTATTAACTATTTTGCTAACAATTTGTTAACAGCAAGAGTTAATCTTGATTTTTTTCTTGCAGCAGTGTTTTTGTGCAAAACACCTTTAGAAACAGCTTTGTCACACAGTTTGTATGTGTGGCTGATAGCTGGTTTCAATTCTGCTTCGTTTTTGGCTTGTGCTAATTCAAGAGTTTTTCTGATTGCAGTTTTGATTTCAGATTTTACAGCAACGTTTTTCAATCTGTTTCTTTCTGCAATAAGTACTCTTTTTTTAGATGATTTAATGTTAGCCATTTTGTTTTCCTTTCATTTGCATTTCTTCGGGCGGTATTTACGCCCCCCTCTGAAATCTGCAATGAGGTTTGGTGAGTAATATTATTATAATCTAACAAGTTTTGATTACAAGAGGTGTTGATACTGAATATTATGTTTTTATGTTGTTGTAATATTTTATGATTACAGTATTGAATAGCTCTACAAATAATTAAGCTTAACAATTCTTTACAAGTGTTTCAAATTCAATAATAATGCCTAATAGCATAGCATAGCTTGCAATAATTGTGACTTAGACAATTTCAATTTTATTGGTGTTTTTAAAAATATGTAGATGAAACTTTTTATTAAAGAAAGGATGGTAATTATGGTAGCAGCATTAAAGTCAGGAATTAAAGCATTTGCTAATGCAGTTAGAAGAGAAGCAGTACAAAATAAAAAGTTTACAGAAGAATTAGTTTATAATCATGGAATTCGTTCTGAAATTACACCAAATGCTTTAAAAGGAATTACTAAAGATATGTTTACTCCTGCAGGAAAATTGTCCGAAAGCGGTTCTAATGAAGTCAAATCGATAATTAAGGAGTTTGGGCTTTCTCAAAATGCAACTTGGTCAGATATTTTATCTGCGTTGGTAAATATTAAAAAGAATGCACCTTTAGTTCATAAAATATAAATATAATACTCTATAAAAAAGACTCGCTAGTTAGCGAGTCTTTTTTTGTTTATATCCGTTATTTCTGTAAAAACGGAGGAATATCAATAATGCTCATCAAATCATTTTGTGATTTTTGAGGTGAAATTGCCGGTTTTGGCTGAGGTGTGCTTGGTGCCAGTGAAGGAGCACTGTTTGTTGCAGATGCACTGCCTGTGTTAAATGAACCTGAGAAGAAATCAGCAGCACTTAAAGATTTAGCTGCTTCTTTTTTACCGGTATCAGGTGTTTTCATCTCAAAACCTGTTGCAATAACTGTGATTTGGATTTCTCCCTGGATTCTGTCATCAATAACAGAACCGAACGTAAAGATAGCATCTTCAGCAATTGCATCATGAATTACCTGTGCAGCTTCTGTTACTTCGTGTAATGTCATGTCAGAACCGCCAGTAACATTCATAATAATACCGGACGCACCGTTAATAGATGTTTCAAGCAATGGTGAATTGATAGCGAGTTTAGCTGCTTCCATAGCTCTGCCTTCGCCTGTACCTCTACCGATACCCATTAAAGCAGAACCGCTTGATTGCATTACAGCTTTAACATCGGCAAAGTCTACGTTAATCATACCTGGTACTGTGATGATGTCAGATATACCCTGTACACCTCTTAACAATACTTCATCAACAACCTGGAATGCTTCTTTCATTGTTGTTCTTCTTTCAACAACTTCAAGCAGTTTGTCGTTAGGTATAACAATGAGAGCGTCTACAGTTTCTTTTAATTTTTCAAGACCCTGCATAGCCTGATTCATTCTTCTTTTACCTTCAAAGCTGAAAGGTTTTGTTACAACACCGATTGTCAAAGCGCCTAATTCTTTTGCTATTTTTGCAACAACAGGAGCAGCACCGGTACCTGTACCTCCGCCCATGCCTGCAGTTACAAACACCATATCAGCACCGTCAAGTGCTTGTACAATCTGGTCTCTTGTTTCTTCAGCAGCTTTTTCACCAACTGAAGGGTCTCCGCCGGCGCCAAGTCCTTCTGTCAATTTACCGCCTAATTGAATTT
The DNA here is from genome assembly GCA_000980375.1 of Clostridium sp. K4410.MGS-306. Lineage (GTDB taxonomy): Bacteria > Cyanobacteriota > Vampirovibrionia > Gastranaerophilales > Gastranaerophilaceae > Limenecus > Limenecus avicola. The sequence goes on from LARD01000005.1 coordinate 256,960, forward strand.
TGTTTTCTGCCAAAGACATTTTTAATACCTGAGCATCTGTATTCATTGCCCAGAAGTCAACGCCTGTAAGGCCTGCTTTAATCATTCTGTTAACAGCATTACCGCCGCCGCCTCCGGCGCCGATTACTTTAATGTCTGCTACATTTGATACTTGCGGAGTTTCCGTGTCTTGTTCTTTGTCTCTTCTGCCGAAGATATCTGGTCCGAAATTTTCCACTTATTTTCCTCTTTCAATCTAATCTTTTTTACCGAAAGGTATCTAATCTAGTGTCGACATTGCCGACTCAACTTCTCGAGCCGTCATTGACTCACCTTTTCAATTGACACTCAAAAAATCCGTTCACGTCACGTTGTTCCTTATCACGAATTTTTCTCGGACATTTTTTATTACAACTTACTCATTATACTATTTTAAAAAAATTAAATAGTAAAGAAAATTAAGATATTTTAATACTTTTTTTAATATAAGTTAAAGATTCTCTTAACAATTTTTTTTTATGATGTATCATAAAGACATGTCATCTATTCATGATTAAATTTGTTTACATTACTTAATAAATCATGGGAATATGCGCAATTTTTTATATTTTTAATTGTTTTTAAAAGTACATAGTGTGTTTAAGGTGGGGACATGAAAGTTCAAGGAAATTACAATCAATACTCTGCGGCGCGCTCAAAACAGCAATCGTTCGGCAATTACGTTAATGCCCGCAGAATTAACAGGGCTGTTGGCTCTATGATGAGTGGAAAAACAAAAACACTTTATACTCTTGGTAAAAATAATGGAGAAAATTTAAACAATACTGTTACTGCAGTTGGTACGGCAGCTGTTGCTCCAATATTTATTCGCTACAATCCGCTTTCTGATGAAGATCCCAAAGTTAAAGCTTATTCAGCTCTTAGACAGCCACTTTCTGCCGTATTAGCTCTTGGTGTTCAACTTCCGGTTATGACAGCTTACAATAAACTTCTTGATATGTGGGCAACTTCAGGAAGGGTAAGAAGATTTGATCTGAGTGCAAAACCTCCTGAAACAACTCTTAAAAACCTTGCTAATGCTAGATACAACCAAGAAATGAGGGTTTTAAAAGCACAAGGTCTTTCTAAAAAAGAAATGGATGAAAAATTCTTTAAAGGCAGAACAAAAGCAGAAGTAATCGAAGATTTTGTAAATCAATCCAGAGATGATATTTTCTACGCCAAAAGAGATCATCTTCGTGAATTGGCAGCAAATGGTCAGCCGATAACTGTTGCTCCGCTACGAGATGCGAATGGTAAAATTGTTGATTAT
>LARD01000025.1 GCA_000980375.1 Clostridium sp. K4410.MGS-306
AGGAACAAGTGAAACCAGAGGTGTTTTGTACAACGAGCATAGTTCTGTATCACAAGCTATTACAAGAGAAAATAGTTTTAGAATATTAATTTCTCATAAAAAAGAAGAGCTTTTGAATAACCGAAGAATTGAAGATACTAGATTATCTTTTGAACAAGACAATCTACGAAACGCATATCATTATGCAGATATTATAAATATCAAACTTGATTCTAAGGATAATTTATATGCTTTAGTTGTTGATACATATGATTTTAACAAATTTGAGGATAACCCTCTTGTTAAAAAAGGCGGTGAATATCAAGATAAAGGTAAACTTGAACCATACTATAATATAGCGATTTTAAAAATACCTAAAGAACAATGGATTAATTACTAAAACTATAAACAGTGATATGTAGTATTTTATATCCCTGTTTGTTATTATTAACTTATGAAAAAACTTTTTTATTTGTTATTTTGGATTCTAAATTTTTTGTTAACACCTGTTGTACCAATATTCTTAGTTTCATCAATTGTAATTTTTATTGCATTGCACAAATATTCCAATAATGAATTTATTTTAAAAGATTGTTTTCTTGTATTTAATCTTATTGTTTTTTTACTTTTATACTATGTTTCAAAATTATTTATTTTTCCTTTAATTTACAAATTTAGTAAAAACAATAAGTATATTAGCAATTTTTTTGAAAGAATAAAAAAGCAAAAAAGTTTTAGATATAAAGTTCTATTTTTTTCAATTTTAACTGATATTATTGTTATTCTTGCTTTTTTAGCTTCATCGTTTTTAACAGATATTAAGTATTTTGTACAAGCTTTTGTGTTCTATTTTTTAATAGGCGGGGGTGGAGTTTTTATCTGTTATGTATCATTAATTTTGTGGTTTAAAATAGAGGAAAAATTATCAAAAAACTGCGGGTAATCTGTGGGTCATTGGTATGCAGTTTGGGCATTTTTGTAAAATTTTTTGGCTGAATTTACTATTGATTATTTATAACAAGCTTATTGCCAAACAGCTTGTTATATAGGGTGTTGATAAAGGGCTGATATGCAAGTTTGAGAATAAATTTTCGACTTTAGTATTTTTTGCAAAATCTCATCCATGTATATGATTTTGTGTGATTTGATTATTTTTTTTGACTTTTATGCCGACATCATTAAAGAGTAACTATGTAGAAGTAAAGGTGTAAATCATGAAATTACGCGGTGAAATAAACTTTTTTGAAAACGGTTTGACAACCAGTATTCGGGCTATGCACCTGCAAACAGAGATGCTGGGTATTATCAACGAAAACTACAACTCATTTGATAAAGTAGGGTTCCAAAGAAAAGAGCCTGTTGTTTCTTCGTTTGCCGAGTATATAGGCACTCACGCTTTGTCTACAGCAGTTGATGATTCCATCGGCAGAATCGGGCATTCAAACAATCCTTTAGACCTTGCTATTGCTAATAAAGGATACTTTCAATATCAGAGTCCCGACGGGATAAAAATTACACGTGACGGCCGTTTCAAACTTGATAAAGACGGCAATCTTCTGACATTGGAAAACGCACACGTTCTGGCCAACGACGGCACACCGATAAAACTGCCTGTTGTTCCTGAAAAACTGGAAGACGTTAAAGTTTATAAAAACGGTGATGTAAAGGTATTCAATAAAGCGACCAACCAGCTTGAATATGCCGGTACATTGTCAGTTGTTACAAATCAGGGCGTGGCGGTTCTTGACCCTAATATCAAGCAGGGTTACAACGAGTATTCAAATGTTTCTTTGAATACGGAAATTTTGCAGATTATTCCGGTAAGAAGAAACTTTGATGCAAACAGACAGCTGTTTATAATCCAGAACAATAATCTGTCAAAGGCAATACAATCATTGAGCAGCTCATAAACTAACTAAATAAGCAGCTTCATAAGAGCAGACTTCAAGGTAAGGACGGTTAGGCAGGTTAGAAAGGTATTTTATGACAACATTACAAGGTTTAATCAGAAGAGGCATAATAAATACTAATGTACAGTTTGAAAGACTGGGATATATTTCAAACAACATTGGCAACCTCAATACAAACGCTTATAAACAGGTTCGTTTTGAGCAGATTCTTGACGAAAACGGATACCTTGACGGTGAAGTAAGATATGACTATTCGCAAGGCTCTTTTATGAGAACAGAACGCCCCTTGGATGTATGTCTTACAGGCCCGGGTTTTATCCCTGTTACATCGCCAAACGGAGATGTGCAATACACACGTGACGGTTCATTCAAGCTTGATAAAGACGGATATATTGTGACAAACGATGGTTACCTTGTAGGTGACGGTATCAAGGTTCCTGTAAACCATGAAGGTCTCAGAATAAAAAAAGACGGCACTGTCATGATTATTCAAAAAGGACATACAGAATATCAGACACTTGGAAAGATTCCCGTTGTCCAGTTTCAAAACCCTGAAGGGCTTAAAAGTGCAGAGTACAACAAAGTTGTCCCCACAGCAGAATCTGGCGAACCCCAGTTAATAAAAGAGCATGATTACGTTGCTCAAGGCGGACTTGAACGTTCTAACGCAAACTATATTGCAAACGTTAACGAAGTTTTGAGACTCAACTCTTCAATGATTGCAGGCACAAGGCTGATGAAGGTTGTTGATGACATGTATCAACGCTCAATTAACCTTACACAGTAATAATTTGTCATTCTGAAATTTAAAAGGATATTCAAAATGTACACTCCAAAGGACCCGATAATTAAAACAAACCTGATGCTGGATTTGATATCACAAAGACAGCGTGCCCTGTCCACAAACCTTGCAAATATGGACACGCCGAATTATGTGAGAAAAGATATTAGCTTTGACCAGTATCTCGGTACAATGAATAATCCTCTTGAAACAGAATTGTCTATAAAACTTGGCCCCTCAGGCTTGATAGAAGAGCAGGATGTCGGTGTAGACCCTACATTTGAACTTGCAGAAATGCAAAAAATGTCCATCATGTACGCAGTAGCTTCAAGAAAGATGTCTGCAATAATAAACGAAATGAAAACAGCTGCCAATGTTGGCAAGTAATAAGTAAGAAGGTGACAAAATGAGTTTAATGGAAACAATGAACATAGGTGAAAAGAGCTTGCAGGCGCACGGTGCAAGAATTAAAATTCACGCAAAAAACATTGCAAACCTTGATACACCTAATTATGTAAGAAAAATTCCCGTGCTTAATGCAACTGATGATATCTCTTTTCACGGACTCTTAAACTCTATGAAAGAAGATGTTTTCGGCGTTGGTACAATTCCTTTTCAACAGGGCGGTGTAAGACTCACAGGCGTAGTAGAAGACCCTACTCTTGGTGAAAGAATCTATAAACCCGGTCACCCGGACGCCGATGCTAACGGTTACATCAGAACATCAAACGTAAACCCCATTGTTGATATTGCAGATGCAAATATTGCCCAAAGAGCATATGAAGCAAACCTTGCAGTAATAAATATCACAAAAAGTATGGCTCAAAGAGCGGTTGAAATTGGTAAATAATAAGTAAAATCAGGCAGGTAGTAAGTTAATGTTTTCACCCACAATACAAGGATTTATAGACCAAGGCGGTAAGGAAGCCGCAATGCAAAGGGTTCAATCAATCAGAGCCCATGTTGCAAATATTGAAAAACAAATAAATCCTGAATCTGTAAAAACCGAAAAGCAAACTTTTGCCGAGATTCTAAAAGCCAGCCAAAAAGGCGAGGGGCAGTTTAGAACAGGCGGTAACAATTTTCTTAGCTTAACTACAGCTGCAAATGCGCTTCAAAAAAATACAGTCAAAGCTGCAAATAATGTTCAAAACAATGTACAAAATACCACTGCAAACGTTGTGAACCCTACAAAAAAACAGATACTAGATATTATTTCAAAAGTGTCTCAAAAATACGGCGTGGATGAAAAACTTGTACAAGCTCTAATCAGACAGGAGTCAGGTTTTAACCCTAAAGCCCGCTCACATTGCGGAGCAATGGGCCTTATGCAGCTTATGCCGGCCACAGCTAAAGGGCTTGGTGTAAAAGATGCCTACAACCCTGTACAGAACGTTGAAGGCGGTGTAAAACATCTCAAAGGTTTGCTTGCCAGATACAACGGAAACCTTGTGCTTGCACTGGCTGCATACAATGCCGGAGGTGGCAATGTAGATAAATACGGCGGTGTTCCTCCTTTTAAAGAAACACAAAACTATGTAAAAAGCATACTCGCAAATTACCTGAGCTAACACTTAAAAACGAAACGGAATTGAAATATGATAGAAAAAAAGTTTGCACCGAACATAAATTTATTTGAAAGAATGCAGCCGACAAAGCTTGACACCGGTGTTGGCGGAATAAGTCCTTTTCGTATGGGGCGTGTAGAAAAACTCGAGACAAACGATTTTAAATCCGTTTTTTCAGGCCTTGTTGAAAACTTTAACAGAGAATTAAATGCACCTGACCAGTTGATGAAAGATGTAATGGAAGAAAACGGAAATGCCGATATCCACGATGTTATGACTGCTATGGCAAAAGCCGAGCTCGGAGTGACAGTCGCTACTAATATCACAACAAAAGTGATACAGGCGTACGAAAAAATTACACAAATTCAGCTGTAACCTTTATGTAACAAATTTTTGTATAAAATAACAAAAAAATTTCTCCTTTTGCTTTATAATAAGTGGGCGCAAGGAGAATTTTTTATGAAAATTAATACAAATAAAACATACAAAGCAATAAAAGAGCAATTTGCACAGAAAAAAGCAAAGCTAAAACAAGAAGCACAGGAGAGAATTAAAGAAGCTCAAGAATATATTGAGCCAAAAGTAAAAGAAGCTGCATATCAAGCCAAACAAAAAGTGCAGCCTAAAGTTGATGAGTTTATTGCTTCTGCTGATTCTGCCTTGAACCCGCCAAAGGCTCAAGTGTTAAAAGAAAACGTTAAAAAACTTGAGAAAAAATTCTTCCAAAAACAAGCTTTTCTATCTGATCTAAAGACAAGATTTCCCGATAAACAAACCCTTATCTGGGAAAGAGAAAAAGAGCTTAAAAAATTGGAACAAAATGTATTATCAGCTATAGAAAAACTCAAAAATTTCACAGAAAAAGAATCTGCTGCACAAAGGGTTTTTAATTTAATGAACTTATAATTATACAATGGATTTTTTTTCATTTGAAAAATTAATAAGCTCAATTCCGGCCTGCTTCACAGCAAGTTTGAATTCTTCATTAATAAGTGCCTGATATTCCGTATAATGAAGGCTGTCATTAGTATCAAATGACGGGTGCAATATTGCTTCTGTTCTTTGTTTCACATTCTTAAGCGCATATAAAAGAGTGTTTTTATCCATATAGCCTGTGTAATTAACACCTATAAAATTTTCGTTGGTTTTGATTTCGTTAAAATTGTCATACAGGTATTTTTTGTTTATGAGCGTAAATGTATTTAAAAGAGCTATTTTTATCAGATTGAGAGGGTATTTAATAGAAAGATATTTTTTTATATCAGGTACAAAATAAGGGTATTCAAACTGTGTGCGGATATTTTTTATGCCGTATTCCCGCGCAAGCTTGCATACAATTTTGAATATTTCTGGAATTGCATGTACATGGACATGCGAGTCTATATGGTCAACCGTAGTACTTGCCATAACCGTTTCAATCTGCAGCCTAAAGTCTTCTTCGACTTCGTTTAAAAAATCTTTGTTATATGACTTTTGTATCAACGCAAGATAATTGTTGTTGTAGTTGCCTTTTTTGTCGTATAGAAGCGATTTTTCTTTTGGATTTTCTTTTAAAGTAGCAAATTCTATAATGTTTAGATGTACACCAATGCTTATGCCTTTTAACTCAGGAATCAAATTAATAGCGTTTTCAAAAGCAGGTGCATTGGCCATAATGCTTGTGGAAGTTAATATCCCATTTTTAAATGCAGCAAAAACAGCCTCGTTTGCGCTGTTTGAAATACCAAAGTCATCGGCATTTATAATCAGTTGTTTTTTCTCTTCCATTAATATAAAATTTCCTTTGAGGAAATAATAACACAAAGGTTTTATATGGATAAGAAAAAGCTGGCGATTGTTGTACCGTGCTATAACGAGGAGGAATCTCTTACTGTTAATATAGATGTCTTTAAGCATACGCTTTTTGCTTTAATTGAAAAAGGCGTTATTAAAGATGATAGTTTTATCTGTTTTATTGATGACGGAAGCAAAGATAAAACATGGGAGTTGATAGAAAAGGCTCACGGCGTTGATTTTGCTCATATAAAAGGTTTGAGATTTACAAAAAATTATGGAAACCAAAAAGCTCTGATTGCAGGGCTTGAATATGCTCTAAAAAAAGGCGTTGATTGTGCAGTTACAATTGATGCGGATTTGCAGCAGGACGAAACTAAAATTGAAGAATTCATTAATAAATTTAACGAAGGTTCTGAAATTGTATACGGTATAAGAAAAGACAGAAAATCAGATAATTTCATCAAAAAAATTACAGGCTATGCCTTTTATAAATTTATGAATCTTATGGGCGCAAATATTGTCCCTAATCATTCAGAATACAGACTCATGAGCAGAAAAGCTCTTGATACTCTGGCTCAATACAAAGAAAGAAATCTGTTCTTGAGAGGAATATTCTGTGATACAGGTCTTAAAAGCGATTATGTTGAATTTGATGTAAAAAAACGTGTGCACGGAGATTCAAAATTCAGTTTTTTCTCATTGTTTAAGCTTGCAGCGGAAGGTATAACGTCTTTTAGCGTAAGACCCCTTCGACTTATCTTTTATATTGGCGTAATGATTTCTTTGATAAGTATCTGCTGGGGGTGCTGGACTTTGTATCGCCTGCTCAATGACTTGCCGGCCAGAATTGGTGCTATAGACTATTATGAAATATTTGAAATGTTTATGTCAGGTCTGCAAATGCTTTGTATAGGCATAATCGGAGAGTATGTCGGCCAAATTTTGCAGGAGGTTAAAGGCAGACCCCGCTCAATTATTGAAAAAGAGCTGGATTAATACGTAATAATTAAAGCTGAGTAGAAAAAATCCCGCGCAGTAAAATTTATTTTCTTAAAAAATTTACGAATTATTTTCATCATAAGCAATTCTTGTCCTTTCTGATATTGTCAAAGCATTGGATATTGGTATACCGCCTTTTTGTGCCGGATTGTTTACTACTTTGCCCTGTACATACATAACTGTGGAACCGCCTCCGTCCAGGTTCATTGCGTTTATACAACCGAAACCTTTCATCATTCTGGCTAGTTCTCCAAGCGTCATACCAACAGATGCGTGCTCTCTACCGTCAACTGTCACCATTATAAATTCGTTATGTGCAGTATAACCAATAGCTGTTCTTGGGTTTTTGCCTGTAATTGCACCGAGCTTTTGTGCAGTGACATCAATAAAGACTTCTCCGTCTTTGATAAGATAAGGGCCGCCGCTTATTATGTGGTCTATGTTCTCCCATTGCGGAACCATTTTTATATCGAGTTCAATCTTTTTAGCCATAAAAAACGGCTCCAACTTTGCCTTGGGTCCTGATATAACGTATCCGTTTTCAGGTATAGCTGTGGAGCCGTAAGATATTGCAGTGATTTTGTTGTCTTGTATGGCTATATTAACGCCGTATTTTGGTGGGGTCGGGGATGTAAGTCCCCAGTCTCTTGTATAGAGTAATGTGTATGTGGAAAGCATTCTGGGCTGGTTGATATTATCTATTTTGAGGCTTTGTCTTCCTGCTTTTAATGTGGAATTGAATTGTACCTGTGCCATTTTAAATTCGTTTTTGCCTATGCCCATAGCTACTCTGTTGTGGATAGGCCCTGTGTAGACTTTTTTGTCTATCATCAATGTGCCTAAAGGTACACCGTTCTGGGGCTTAAAATAAGTGCCGTTTACTGCGGCTATAGAATTATTGCGGCTTGCAATTGTTCTGATTGTTGCCCTGTGTTTTAAATTTGTGGATGCGAGTTGTGGAGCGATTTCAATGTTAGGATTTATTTTTGTATTAACTTCGACTATGTTTATTTTGACAGGCCTTGAGTTGATATACTTCACCATACGGATATGCTTAACCCCGTCTGCCAGTGTAAGGATTGCCCCGTTGCGGTATCGCTGCCTGAGCATAGATTCCCATCTTTGTTTTTCTTCCGTTAAACTCCTCGTTTGCTCTTCGACTTTATCTTGTGTAATATTTGCTCCGTTATTAATAATCGCTTCGTTTGCAAAAAGATTGTTGTTAACCAGCAAAGATTGAGAACAAAACAGACTCAACAATACAGTAAAGTATAAAGAATGATTGACTATCTTTCTTATACTTTTTTGATTGTAGGCTAATGCAGTGTTCATTGTGATTAACTCTTTTTTTATCTTTTCTACTACTATTGTAACATATATTGGAATCTACTACAATTGTAAAAGAGATTTATTTTTAAAAAACCAATCACATTGCACCTTTTCAGCTTAATATTTCTTAATCAAAATCGGCACAAAAACACCCTGAAATATAGGCTATATTTATTTATGGTAAGGTTTACACTTAATCTTTTTTTTTATAATTTATGCATCTAAACTAGCCGTTTTGGCTAACAGAATTATTTATTCTTTGTGTTCTAATACTTCCTGTAGAGTCAGAAAGGAGTTTATATGGGGTTATTTGGTGACAACGATGATTTTTCTAAATTTATCAACAAAAGTCTTGAAGGTTCTCAAACAGAAAAAAATTTGAAGGAAGCTTTTTGCGGAGAATCTCAAGCAAGAAATAAATACTCATTTTTTGCAAAACAGGCAAGAAAAGACGGCTATGAACAGATAGCAAGGATATTTGAAGATACTGCCAATAATGAAGCAGAACACGGAAAAATTTGGCTCAAACTTTTAAACGGTGGTAAAATTCCTCACACACTTGATAATTTAAAATCAGCTGCAAGTACCGAAAACTATGAATGGGAAGACATGTATGCCCGTTTTGCTCAAGACGCAAGAGAAGAGGGTTTTGACAAAATAGCCTGTCTTTTTGAGCTTGTACGCGGGGTTGAAAAAATGCATATGACCAGATACAACAAGCTTGCGCATGACATTGAAGAAAAAGCTGTTTTTAAAAGAGATGAAGCCGTAATGTGGGAATGCGCAAAATGCGGTTATACTTTTGAAGGCGAAGAAGCTCCTGAAACCTGTCCGTTTTGCAGACATCCGAGAGCATACTTTTTTGAAAAATGTTACAACTACTAAAATTTAACGTTTAAACTGTTTCGTCTTCCATATCTTCCGCTTTTTCAACGGGATTAATGGGAAGACGGAACCCGAACGTTGAGCCTTCGTTGGGTTTGCTTTTTACAAAAACCTGACCCTGATGGTGTTTTTCTATAGTTATTTTAACAAGGTGCAGGCCAAGACCTGTACCTTTTACTGTATGTGTATCATTTTCCACACGGTAAAAACGCTCAAATATTTTTTTCTGGTGTTCTTCTGGAATACCGCAGCCCTGATCTTCGACAGACACTTCCACAAACTGAGGGTCACGAGCGATTTCTGCACGGACTTTGATTCTGCCGTTTTCCGGAGAGTATTTTATTGCATTGGAAAGAAGATTGTTTAATGCCCTTTCAATGCTGTCTGCATTGATTGGAATTTCCGGAAGATTGGGCTCTTTTATCAATGAGAAGGTAATATTTTTTTCTTCTGCCAGAACTTGCATGGATTTTATTTCACATTCAATGAGTGGGATAATGTTTGTTTTTTCTTTTACGACTTTTACATTGCCAGCCTCGAGTCTTGAGAAGTCTAAAATATCGTTAACCATTTTTTGGAGCCTTGCAGCCTCTTTGTTAATAACTTCAAAAAACTCTTTGTTTGTTTTTTCGTCAAAGTCGTCAGAGTGATTGTACAAAGTATCAATATATGTTCTTAAAACAGTAACAGGTGTTCTGAGCTCGTGGCTTACGTTAGAGATGAAGTTGCTTTTCATCTTGTCGATTTCAACTTCTTTTGTTACATCAATAAGGACAATTACATAGCCGACGTAATCCTGATTTTTTGAAAACATCGGGGAGATTACTGACTTTATTACCCTGTTATCCACTTCAATATTGAATTCAAGCGGCTTGTTTTCCATCACATCAAGAGGAGTGTCTTTAAACTGTTCGATTTTTTCTTTAAAACAGAGCTCTCCGTCAGTGTCGCAGTACATCTGGATTTTTGTATTCAAGATTTGCTCGTCTTCAACTTCAAGCATTTTTTTAGCAGCGTTGTTAACAAGTACAACATTGTCAAAGTTGTCGCAAACAACAACCCCGTTAACAATACTCATAAGCACAGCTTCAAACTTGTTGCGCTCAAGGGTAAGCTGGTCTATGTTTTGCTCTTCATATTGGTGAAGCCTCAAGGACATATCATTAAAAGCGTGAATAAGGTCTTTTATTTCACCGGAAGTGTTTTTGTCATCAAGAGTGTAACCAAACTGGCCTGTAGAAATCTTTTTTACACCGTGATGGAGCATACTCAACTCTCTTGTGATAAGAATGGTGTTTATGAGTATAACCAGCGTAAATACAAGCCACGCAACGGTGAACACAACCAGCATTGAGTTTCTTGTTGCATGAGAAATATCTTTTGTTGCTCCTCCGGAAAGCCCTACCGTAACTTTACCGATGTTTGTTTTTACCCCGTTGTCATTAACTATCATCTGAGATGAGCTCGTTATAAGCGCCTGTTTTGCGCGGTTGGGATAATCATTTTTGCTTGAATAAATAATCTTGTTGTCAGCGTCTTTAAACTCTATGAACGCTATTTCGTTGTTGCTGTTAATAATAGAACGTGTGTGAGCCTGAAGAGTGGAGAATTTATCAAATTCCTGAACATCTTTTGTGATTTCTACACTTTCAATGGCAAGTGTTTTTGTGAGTATTTCGCCGAATCCAGCATAAACTTCGGAAATTTTTTGCTGGATATTTGTTATGGCAAAAACAGCCAAACCCACAATCAGCACGGTGCTGATTACCAGACCCAGAAGTATTAGTTTATTTTGTGTGCTTATACTGATAGACTTTGTACTCATTGTAGAAAAATTATAGCATTAAATTAAAAATAGTAATATACATAAAAATAAAGGGCACATATTGTGCCCTTGAAAACCTACCATACCTATTATAAACCGAGGAATAAATTGTTTGTTTATTATTTTTATTAATTATTAGTCTTCGCCGTAGATGGATTTTTCCATTTTTGTGAGTTTATCAAGCAAGTCTTGATAGTTGCTGCTGATACCTTTTGCGCAATCAGATGACATATCAGTGCTCCACCAGGGGTATTTGATGTTTTCATCTTTGATAGAATCAGCTAATGTAGTGCAAGCGTTTTGAAGAGCTTTTTTGTCTTCGTCATTCATTTTAGGATTGTTTTTGATTAAATCTTCTGTTCTTTCAATGAGAGAGTTAGACAATTTGCTAACGTATGGTTTTGGATCATCATCTGTGTACCAGTGGTTTCCTCTGCCCCAGGAGTCACAATCTGCAAATATTGCTTCAAGGACATTTTCACCATAGTCTTCGCCGTATCTTTCGTGGAAGTATTTAGAAAATTCTACTACATTGTTTTTGTCAATTTTTGATTTTACGTTATTTAATTTATCAGTATCTGTACCCCAGCAGTATAAAGCTTCTTTGAATTCAGTAGCCAATGATTCATAGTTGTCAGGTGCTCCAGCTAAAGCAGCATCCAATACAGCCTGATTCTTTTCAGGGCGAAGGCCTGCTTTTGAAACTTCTTCTTTTGTTGCTCTGTAAGCACCAGGGCCGCCAGGGTTTTTAGCTATTTCAATCAATTTTAAGTAATCAGCTCTTGATAAATCACCTTCAGATTTTGCATATCTGCCTGCAATATCCCAGAGTAATTCATAATTTTCATCGCTGATTTCTACTTTTTCAGGGTTGTCAGGGTTTTCTTGATAATCTTTTGATAATTGAATCAAACGTTTGAGAAGTTCAATTTCTTTTTTTTCACCTGTTTTAGGGTCGATGTATTCAATTTTTTTGTTGCCAACTCTTGAATCAAGAGCACCCATGCGTTCGAGTGTTGATTTTATTTGAGATTCTTTAATTTCTTTAGTTCCGTCAATATCTTTTGAGTCTTTCTCATCTGTTTCAGGTTTTGTTGTTTTATTTACAATATTAATGCTAGGGTTGCCTTTAGATATATTCATTGCAGCGATTTGAGCCCATTGTGCATTTTGTGCTTCAAGCATTTTTAAAAGTGGACCTACAAATGAGGAGAGTCTTGCTGTTTCATCAAGAAATAATGATGCAGTATTGTCAAACTTAAACAATGCTGTGTCATTTAATGCAGCCAGTGAGTCATTGGGATATGCACCGAACATATCATATTGCCAGAGGTTTTGATTAACTATTCTGGATGTATTGTTGGGTACTCTGATTGTCCAAACTTGATTGTTTACATTCATTTTGTCACTCATAATCTTATCCTCTGTAGTTCCTTATTCCTCTAATAAACTAAGACTTTATTCAGTCTTATTGGATTCCTCGTTCCTGTATTAATATAAAAAATTTTTGAGTCAGGAAATTGCCTTTTTAGTCAAAATCTTGTTAACAAAACTTAATAATAATCCCTGAGCCCTTGATAATTGTTTTCATGCTAGAATCTTACATGTAATTGTTAAATAAAGTGAGGTTAGTAAAATTATGACAGAATTATCACCTTTGCAAAAAGCAAGACTTGGCTTTAAACCTGTACTTCCCGCTACATTGGCTGCCGGAATCAAAAAAGTGGCAGTTATTGAAGGCGAAAAAACAGAGTGCGTTAAAGACCAGGAGCAAATTAAAAAACTTTTTGCCAATACATACGGCAAATGCACTGTTACCTTCAAATCTGGCGAAGAACAAAGCTTTGCAGCAAGAAATATCGGCGTTATCCTATCCGGTGGTCAGGCTCCCGGCGGGCACAATGTTGTTGCCGGTTTGTATGATGCTTTGAAACAGGCTAACCCCCAGAGCAAATTATACGGTTTCTTAGGCGGCCCGTCCGGTATTATCGACGGTCAATATATAGAATTTACTGATGAAATCATCGACGCATACAGAAACACAGGCGGTTTTGATATCATCGGTTCAGGCAGAACAAAGCTTGAAACAGAAGAACAGTTTGAAAAATCACTTGCAAACTGCAAAAAGCTTGATATTTCGGGTATTGTAATCATCGGCGGTGACGACTCTAACACTAACGCTGCAATGCTTGCAGAATGGTTTGTTGCTAAAAACGCAGGTGTTCAGGTTATCGGCTGTCCCAAAACAATTGACGGCGACTTGAAAAACGAGCAAATCGAAATCTCTTTTGGTTTTGATACAGCTACAAAAACATACGCTGAGCTGGTTGGTAATATTCAAAGAGACGTAAATTCAGCTAAAAAATACTGGCACTTTGTCAAAGTTATGGGCAGAAGTGCTACTCACGTTGCTCTTGAAGTTGCTTTGCAAACTCAACCTAATATTACTTTGATTTCAGAAGAAGTTGAAGAAAAGAAAATGTCACTTAAACAAATTGTTGACTATATGGCTGACATCATTGCAAGACGTGCAAATGCAGGTAAAAACTTCGGTGTTGCATTGATTCCAGAAGGTTTAATTGAATTCATTCCTGAAATGAAAACAATGATTGCAAACCTCAATGATGTAATGTCTACTCTTGAACAGGATGCTTCGTACAACAAGTTGACTGTACCTGCTGACAAATTCAACTTTATTGAAAGCAGACTTGAACCTAATAACGCAAAAGTTTTTGAATCTTTGCCTGTATTGATTAAAGCACAACTGCTTATGGACAGAGACCCTCACGGAAATGTTCAGGTTTCCAAGATTGAAACAGAAAAACTTTTGATTGAAATGATTAAAGTTAAACTGGATGAAATGAAATCTCAAGGTGAATTTGCCGGTAAATTCTCTGACCAGTGCCACTTCTTTGGATACGAAGGCAGATGTGCATTCCCATCCAACTTTGACGCTAATTACTGCTATGCTTTAGGTTTCAATGCATATGCTCTTATGCAGTCAGGCATGACAGGTTACCTCTCATCTATCAGAAACACAACTGCTCCATCTACTGAATGGGTTGCAGGAGGTGTTCCTCTTACTATGATGATGAACATGGAAAAACGTCACGGTCATATGAAGCCTGTTATACAAAAGGCTCTTGTAAGACTCGACGGTCCTGTATTTAAAAAGCTTGAGGCAAACAGAGAAAACTGGGCGATGAATGACGAATACATCTTCCCCGGCTCTATTCAATACTGGGGTCCGAGCGAAGTTTGTGATATCACAACTCAAACACTCAAACTCGAGAGAGAAGCTGCTTTAGCTTCTGTATAGAGCTTTTAATTTCAATTTAAACGGGTTTCTCAAAAAAGAGGAACCCGTTTTTTAATAAACATTTGTAAATCTTATTCTTAAAATTCAACAAATTATTTTGTTTTTGTATTTTAATCCAATTGGTTATATGTGTTAATTAAAAAAGAGAGAGGTTATTAATGAAAATCAATTCAATTGCAGCTACAAATTATGCTTGCAAAAAGCCTAAAATGCAGTCTTTTAACGGTAGCTGGGAAGAAAAAACAATCTATAAACCGGATGGATATCACTCTTATCATCAAAAAACATACTTGCCAGATAAAGGTGAATCTACAACAGAAATTGCAAAAGCCTGGGAAAAAGAAACAGGATTGCTTCCTATTGATTGGGTAAAGGATGTAAATCCATACAATCAGCTTGGCTCAAAAACAAACAACGGCAAATATGAAAAGACAGAATACGTAATTAATGGACAAAAATATATGCCGGTTGACGTTTTGATTGCTTCTGCGAGAGAAAAATTAAACCGTAAAGATGAATATGATGGCTATGGCAAAATTAAAGATTGCATAGAACTTGCTCAACTTCATAGTCTGGAAGGTAATCAAAAGGCTGTTAAAGATGTTGAGAAACAAATAGCGCAGAATTTTGCAACCCAAATAATGATAAAAGAAAAAGTAGCTTCTGCTTCACTGGTCAATACTTATAAAGAAGGATGGGGTACTGCTATGTTAGCTTGTGAGGTGTATAAAAACTGTCCAAAAAATTCTTTATACGAAGAGTCTTTGAAAAATCTAAATAAAGAATAGAAAATAAAAAAGGCGGGTGTTTTATTAACCCGCCTTTTTTTATTTTTTATTCTTGAGCTTCTTCTCTTACAACCTGAGCCATAATTTCGCTTATCACAAAACAAATATACATATTGATAAATGGTATAAATATTGCAAGAACAATGGTTTTTAGTAATAAAAAGCCAAGCAACCCTGCAAGACCATATAATACAGCGCTTGAGGCAAGGAAAATAATATATTTTACAGTATTCTTTTTAACAATAGCTGATATCAACTTGAAGTTGAAGAAAGATGAAAATTTAAGGTTAGTTAAAAAAGCAATGGTTGCAGCAGATGCAAAAAGTAGTGTTATAAAAAATAAAATTACTGATAACACCGTTAAGATTAAGAACGCTGCATTTTTTCCTGCCAATGCTCCGGTAAGGCCTCCAAGTATTATGAAGGAGATAAGTAATAAAATGGTATACAATACTCCGTATAAGAAAGAACCACCAAATACCTTGAACCCTGAAAGGAATAAGTTTTTCCAGTTTGACCACTCGGGAAGTATTGCATCTTTTTTGTATATTCTTAAATTTGTGTTAACTGCAAAGTAACCGGTTACAAAAAGAGATGTAATCACACCTGTAATTGCAAAAATGAATGCGGCAATAATAACCAACCCCATATCTTGCATTGCCGTAGGTGAGGATTTTACAGATTGAAGTGTCTGGTTTAATACATTGCCGATTTCTACAGGGAGCAGCAAAGCTCCGCCTATCAACAATTTTTTTATCCAGTTGTTGTCTTTGAAAAAGTAAGTAAATGCGTTTCCAATATTCATAATAAACTCCCAATTATTATAACTATTTGGAGTGTAGCATTTATCTTATGCTTAAAGAATCATCTTTTTGATTTAAAATAATGATATGAAAAAAAATAAACTTGATGAAAAATGGAAGGTTTGCAGTTTTTGTAAGTATATTAAACGCTGCAAAACAGGACAGGGAAGGATAATTGACCTTGCCGACAATCCTGTTGCATATAATGATATCGGTTGTTTTGACTATGAAATTTATAAAAAACAATTCACAGGCAAACAGCTCGGGCTTTTTTAGCTTTCTTTGTATTCTGATAATGCAGAATTGAATGCTGATTCATCCACAGCGTCGTCTTCATCAACATCAAAATCTACAGAATTAAACATTGATTTAAGTTTTGTTAGCTCTGTACCAGAGAGTTTACCGTCATTGTCTACATCAAAGTAATGAAAATCATATTCTTGAGCAAGTTCTTTAATTTTTTCAGATTGCTTATCAGCAGCCTGTGTTTTTTGTGTTGAGGTGCTGACAGAATTAATTGCATTGATTGATGTATCCATAATTTGATATCTCCTTTAATATTTTTTCTACTTATATATAAACAATTTTTTGGATTGAGAAAATCACTAAAGAGTACTATTTTTTACATTTTTAACAATAAATAACACCAAAGAGCTATACTAAATCTTTTTAATATAAATAAACGATATAAATCTTCTTGACATGTCATCATGTGCTTTATACTATATATAATACAGACGCAATGGGGCGTCGCCAAGTGGTAAGGCAGCTGGTTTTGGTCCAGCCATTCCGGAGGTTCGAATCCTTCCGCCCCAGCCAACTAAGACCCGAAAGGGTCTTTTTTGTTGCATTCGGAAGGTGCATTGTATTTTTACGTTTAGTTTGAGAATTAATATAACTTCAAACCTGTTGCTGGATTTCCAGATACAGGTAGCGTAAAATGGCCCCCTACTTTATTTTGCCCTGCAATTACGATTTTAGCAGGACCTCCTATACTATCTGGAATTAAAGTTGTTAAGCTTAAATCCACAGGTAAACCTTTTCCCGGTCTTAACGGATTTAATATTCCTCCAGTTTCACAACACGTTACTAAAACCATGTCCCCGGCTTTAATATCTTTATTAGAATTAATATATTCTAAAATATTAATGGGTTTACCTCTGCCTGCCGTAATCCATTCCGTTTCTGCTCTACCGGAACCATGACCAATCATTACATGTTTTATTTGTTTCGGAAAAGTTTGAGATTTAACAGCATCTGCTATTGAAGATAAGGCTATATTAAAATTACGTACATCATTACCAGGACAATGAAGTATCAATCCAGTATCGTCATGAAATGTTTTTGCCAGTAATTTAGCTTCTTCTATAGTAAAATTACCACTATTACATAAACGAGAATATTCACGAAAATAAGGATTAGTAGAACTGACACCTCTTATAGTTGTTGTTTGAACATTCCTCCCCAGCATAGCCCTGTTGTTACTAGCTAAAATCTCCGTACCACTAACTTGAGAAGGAGGTTTTGTTGTAACCAAGTCTTTTGTTACACGAAAATTGCTAAATTCCTTAATATTATTAAGCTTATTTTTCCCAAATATCTACTATTACTCTTAAGACAACCCTGTCATATCAACCTTTTCATGTTCCAGTAATTTTACTTTTAAATGTAATCCTCCGGCATAACCGGTAAGTTTACCGTTAGTGCCTATTACTCTGTGACAGGGGATTATTATTGAAATGGGGTTGTGTCCTACTGCACCTCCGACTGCTCTGGCAGACATTTTTGATATACCTCTTTTTAGTGCAATCTCTTTTGCAATTGCACCGTAGGTAGTGAGCTTTCCGTATGGTATTTTGCAAAGAATTTTCCATACTTCTTGCCTGAAATCATTACCGTAAGGTGCTAATGAAAGCTCTTTTAAGTCTGGTTTTTCTCCTTTAAAGTATCTGTCAAGCCAGTTTATAGTGTCTTTAAATATTGGCAGAGAATTGTTTTCTTGCATTTCTTTGTCGGCTGTTGCACAAAAATATTTTTGACCTTCCAGCCATAACCCAACAAGATTTTTTCCATCTGCTACCAGGGTTATCTTGCCTAAAGGAGAATCATAAAAAGTCTTATATTGCATAATACACTCTTATTTTTTAATAACCTTTAGTTATTATTGCATAGGTGTAGGACTGAGGCAATTTACTTTTTTGGATTTTTGAAAATAGCATCCATTACCGGATGGAGTATTATTTGCGAAAGTATTGGTGCACACAAAGCAAGAATGAATACTGTTGAAGCAATAGAGCTGAACTCTTTTAACCCCTTTCCAAAATGATAATCTTTATTTGTGTGTAAAAGATGACTTAACTGATTTTCCAATTTATTTTTTGTTGTTTTGTCTTTGGCTGTATTAATTTTGTTTTGGAAATTGTCGAACAGATCTAATCTTCTTTTATCTTCAGGGTTTTTAGCTGCAAGCTTTTTGCTCAAAAAGCCATATGTTTTTTTGCTAAATGGTTTTATAAGGCTCAGGTATAAACCGAGACAAAAAGTTTGATAAAGCAATTCTTTTGTTGCTGCATATTTTTTAGATTGTTTGTTTGCGTGTTTGTCATAATAAATAAAAGCCGGTCTTCCTGATGCTTTAAGAGTTGTTTCTACGGCAATTGCACAAACCGTGCTTCTTGCAAATTCTGCAAATTTAGGATTTGCTGCAACTTTTCTTATATTGATTAAAGTTTTTTGTACAGGTGTGACGTTCATATTCTACACTCTCATTCCAGCGCGAAAATAAGCAGAATTTTCTGATACGCGATATATATTATAGCTGCTTGATTTAAAAGCGGGTTTTGACGGTTGTGCAATAACATCCGGCGCCTTTGATATAGTGTCAAGGTTATTTTGCTGCATTGATTCTCCGGGTGCGGGTGCATTAGGGTCATATGACGGCATTAGCTTTTTCATTATTGGCGGCATACCAATGTTGCAAAACTTTGGAACAAAGTATCCAGCTGCACAACAAATACCAAGAAAAGATAAAACAGAATTGGCATTTTTGTATTTTGTGCTGCCCTTTTTTGCAATCATTCCGGCAAGCCCCTCGCCTATTAAACCTAGCCCGAGAGTTGTCGGCACACCGATAAATTCTGTCATTAGTTCTCTTAGCGCAGCATATTTTCTTGCGTCAGGAGATTCTTTTTTATCAGTTATGCTCAAAATTGGCCTTACGGTACCTTTCCCGCAGGCTATTGCCATTACTGTGTAAATAGGCTTGTTGTTTTTTCCCAGAGCCTCACACAATTTATGTAAAAGTGTCATTTGTATTACGCTATCTGTTATTAATGTTCAGTTTTATTACACAATTAGTCTAAATCAAAAAAATCTGATTTCAACCCTTTTTTTAAAAAATTTTTTTTAACCCCAAAATAGCATTAATGCTTGCCTTTTTCTGAAAATATATCAAAATAATAATTGTTTTCTATCGAAAAAAGCCTGTCATCGTGGTCTTTAAGCTTCAATTCCATTTGATATTGTGCTGATTTATTGTTTCTTCCTATTTTTTTTACACCAGCACTTCCCTGCAATGACGCAAAGTTTGTTAAAGCCTCTTCAAAAGAACGCATGTATTCAAGACAAACAGGATATTTATATTTATCAAGTATCTGTTGTTTTGCCCGGGCTGTAATTGTAGCTTTTATTAGCTCTGTTCCTTTTGCAACATCGCTTTTAACAGATTTAATCAACAAAGTAGTATCATTTTTTACATACATATTTTCTATAATATGTTTTAAAACATACTTTTGTGTTGTGTCTTTGATATCAAACAAATCCTGAAACTTGGCAAGAGAGTTTTTGTCGGTGTCGTTCAATTCTGTATAATCATCAAACTTACAAAGACATTTTATTGCAGCTTCTTTATCATCTCCGGCTTTTTCCATTATTTTTGAAAGAACATCACTATTTCTTACATATTCAAGACTTTGCGGATAGTTTTCAACAATTTCTGCATTAATAATATATTGTCCCGCTTTATCTATATCAGTTTTTCCCCCGGGTAATTGTGCATACTTGACTGCTTTTAAATATATAGGGTTGTCTGCTTCTGTTTTCTTATACAAATTGAATGTATCCCACCTCAAGAGTCCTGATTCAAGCTTTGCTTTATTGATAGACAATTCTTTTGTGTTTTGATTTATCAAACTCATCACTGTCTCTGCTTCACTTATTACATCTTGCTGCAAAGATTCCGGCCTGTATTTGAGACAGGAGTTTGCAATGTTGTTGAGGTTGTTAGCATACAATATATCAATTGCTGCATCAAACCTGTTTTTTATTACATTCAATTCTGCGTTTTTTTTCTGTTCTATTTTAAGAATTTGTTGCGCCTTTTGTTTTTCAACAGCATTGATTTTTTCTGTTTCGTGCGGGCTTAGTTTTTGATTTTTTATATTGTTTATCGCTTGTTCTACAGATATTTTGCCATCACTTAAATCATCAAGTTCTTTTAAAAATTTTATTAGCGGCTCAATATCTCCTTTTTCAAATTTGCAAGTATCGAATGCAACAATACCCTCAAAGATAGTTTCGTTGTTTCCGGGTTCTTTGTTTGCAAAATAATTCAAACGTTCTTTAAACTGTTCTACGTTAAAATGCTCGTAATCTCTTTGTGCTTTTTCTATTGCATCTGAAGATACCATAAGCTGTTTGATTTTTTCCGGAAGCTTTTCAAATTTATATTCTGGTTCATGAATCGATGAGATATTGAATGTTTGATTAGCATTAGTATATTGTATTTCGTTCAGCTTTTGGGCATTGAGGTAGTGTTTTTTTATAACAGAGATTACAAAATCATCAAAATCCGTATACAGTAGTTTTATATCATTGTCTGTAATTTGCGCAATTTTATTTTTTCTTTGTTCTGGGATAAAAGAAAATCCAACTTCTACCTTTGCTTTTGCAAACCTGTCAATTATTCTTTTATTAAAGCTTTGTGCTGTTTTTTCATACAAAGATACTTCGCTTAATTTGTATTTTTGTGCGATTGGTTTTATCAACTCTTTGAGCTTTGAATCAACATACTTAAAAAGCAGCACGTCTTGTCCGCTGTCATATAAGTCATTAAATTTTTCGTAGAAGTCTCGTGTTAAAGATGATTCCAGCTTTTTGGCAACAATGTGGGCTGGATTTTGCGGTGTTTTTATTTTGGGGTACTTTTTATTGAGCTCTTCTATTGTTTGTATATTTTCAAGTTCTTTGTAAAAATCATTAAATACTGAATGTAGATTAAAATTATCTTCACTTATTGCTCTTCTAAATCTATTAATGAGCCTGAAATCAATGTTTTCATCCTTTTGCTTTTGGTTTGGTTTGACTATGTTGTTTTTATCAATTTTAATTTTATTAACAAGATTCCATTCTTTTTGAATGGCTCTGGCTCGGTCACTTTTTTGCTGTTTTGTCAGAATTTTGCTTTCACTGACTTTTTGTATTTCTTCAAGTAGAACCTTTTTTCGTTTAAGAATGCTGCGAGCTCTGGCCAGTGATTTTTGTATTATATCAGTCAGTCTGTCTTCAAGGTCAGTTTCAGGTGTATCTGATTGCAATATTGTATCAATTTGTTTAAGAAGTTTGGCTTTTTCTGCCGCAATGTCAAATTTTTTTAATTTGATATTAGGCAGTGCGCCAAATGTTATAAATTTATCCCGCTTGTGTGATAGTGCAAAGTTATTTGCTTCATACTTTACAGGCACGGTTTTTTTATTTTTAACATTGTAGTTGTTATTAACAGTGTAAGATAGGCTTGTGATTTTCATATTAATTCCATGTGTTTATTTTAAAATCCATCAAAAAAATTTTTTGCGCATTATTAATTATTTCTACAATTTCTTTACACAATGTTCCATAAGCAAATCAGGTATAGTAAAATTATAGAACTCTTTACTAAAAAGAAAGGATAGATATGAAAAGATTAACAGCTGTTGTTGCTGCTTTGGGTGCAGTTATCATGATGGGCTCTGCTGCATATTGTGCAGAGGTAAAAGATGCTCAATATTATTTTAAGCAAGGAAACGACATTGAGTGGAAAAATAACAGACTCGGGGCAATTGACTCATATACTGAAGCCTTAAAATTAAACCCTGATTATGTGGAAGCGCGTGTAGCAAGAGGCAAATTGTATTATTTTACAGGACAGTATGCTAAAGCATTAGAGGATTTTAATTATTTTTATAACAAACCGAACTATGGCCCGACTGTGTATTATGAGTTTCGTATCAACTGCAAAAAGAAACTGGGACAATATGCAGAAGCTGTTGATGATATGTATGAGGTAATTCTTGCATACGGTGGAAATTCCAGGCTTTTGCAAGATATGATGGATACTGTTAACCAGCATTCTGATCTTGAGTATAAACTCAAACCCGTGTCTCATCCTGAGCTGCTTGCAAAATATAAACCTAATGCAAAAAAACTGAGAGATTATGCAAAAAATTGTGCTGATGATAAATCAAATGCAAAAAACAAAGAGTATGCTGATTTCTTTATGGAGATGGCATCTGCAATGGATCCTGAGGTTACACATTATTCCAAAGTGATTTATGATACACCCGATAACAGTGCACCTGCCAGAATGTCACCCACTCAAGACGGTGCAGAAGTTATGGATGTTGATATTCAGGTAAAATAAAATTATCTGTTTTCTGAAATTAAGGCATTGCTCTTTGTAATGTCTTTTTTTAATGATTCAATAAACTCCGGTCTGTATAAGTATCCGAGATGTCCTCCGTTGCTCACAATTACTGTTTTTTTACCTGTGTAGTTTTTGAGTGTGCGCAATTGTTTTTTGTTTATCAAATAATCATCTAAAGTGTGATAGATTCTAAAGTTTTCTGCTTTTTTAAGATAATCTGAAATTGAATACAAGCTGCAATCATAAGCAAGAGATTTCAATGTCATATCGTCTGACAGAAGATATTTTTTTGCATAGTCTTGAAAATTTGTATTGTGGATGCTTGCGTAAAGCTCTTTTTTATCAGGAGATTTGCTATTTTCAATTGCAAAAATCAAATCAGAGAGTTTTTGATGCATGATAAAGCCGGTAATAAGCTTGGCTTCTTCTTGTGAAAACGGCAAAGATTCAAATTTGAAGTTTTTTTCGTCTTTTTTGTTATAAATTTGAATTACTTTTGCAGCTGTGAGAGCAACTCGTTCTTTTAGATTGGAGGGATTTTCGCTCCATTGTTCACTGTTTTTATCCATGCTGTTCATCGCATATAAAAGCTCAATGGGAGGATTGATTGCAATGTATTTTGATATGTTGAGTGTGTTTTCCTGAGATTCCTTTGCTGCTACAAAAAGACTTGTTAACGCACCAAAAGATGTGCCAATAAGAATATTGTCCTGAAATTTGCATTTGTATTTGGTTTGAAGCGAATCAATTATTTGAGTTGTAACCATTCTCAAATGTTTCGCATCGTTTGATGGAATACCAGGTTTGTAGGTGTCAGGCATGCTTTTGACAAACTCCCATTGAAAATGGCTGCCCTGTATAATTACAGAATAACCCGCGTCAAAAAAGAGTTTTGCAAGCACCACACTGTGGTGGGAGGTTATGCCTTCACCTGTTGATGGATAAACTATGGCAACAGGTGAATTTTTATCCTTTTGCATAATATATCTGTATTTGTAGTTTTCTTTATCAGGATCTATATTTACAGATCCGGTTCTTATCCTTTTTGCAAAACACCTGTTCCACAAAGAAAGTTCATTCCAAATAGAGTCGTTTATGCCAGGTAAATCAAAAAGTGCAGTTCTCATTGAGTCTGTAACGGGGTCCTGCGGGTTATAGTCTTCTAATACCATATCTGCTTTTAAATCATCCGGCTGAATAATTACCTTTTGCGCCTGAGCACTTCCTTCGATTACTGTATTTTTTACTTTTACGATATTTGGCTCTTCTTCATTAACCTCTGTATGAGAAATTTCATTTTCGTCAAATGCTTTTTGCGTTTTTTCTATAACGTCAGCCCTGTCAAGATTTGCTGTTTTGATATGGTTTTCTATGCCGTAAAGTTTTTTCATTATGTCATAGGGGTCAGCATATGTGGATTCAATCATTTTGCTTATTGGCTGCATATAAGAAGTTCTGTTCACAAGAATGCCTGCTTTTACTGCCGCCAGCACAGGACTTGCTATGTATGATGACGGGTTAAGTCCTGCGTCCAGAATTCTCCCCGCAATGTTTCTGGGGCTTGTTGACATTAGTATTGGAATGACAAGATAAGGCCCTTGTTTCACTTTACATTTTGCAAGAGCTTGTTCCATATTTTCCTGTACAGGTTCAATTTTAAAAATTTTTTTTGCAGGGTCATAAAGACCGCCAAGCCCTATAGTAGTATTTGTTAAAAAACGTACAGTTTCTGTGCCTGACGCTTTAAAATCTCTTTGAACAAGCGTACTCACGAGTCTTATGGGGTATTCAATATTGTTTGTTGCGCTCATTATTCTGTCCATTCCATACTGCGGCATTACAGATGCCCAAACTGTATGGACAGGACGCAAAACACATTTGTTCAACCCTCCGTTAAAGGTAAAAACCTTTCTGTTAAACTTTTCAAACTTATCATTACCGACAAACTCATAGCCGTAATCAGGATATTTATTTTTTTGTACTCCAGCTTCCAATGCAATTACGTTATTGGAATTTAGGCATAACAAAACGGCCCATACGGCCAGAGCTTTTTTGATATTAAGCATTTTTCTCCTCTTCTGATTTGCGTTATAATTTATATTCTTATATTGATAATTTATTTTATGAATATGAGAAAATATCTTCATTGCACAAAAGGGTATTATTGTAAGATATAAATTAAAAATGAAAACGAGGTGTATATGAACGAAAAAGAAAGAATGCTTGCAGGACTTATGTACGACGCAACTGATAAAGAGCTTGAAAAAGAACGTTTTGCTGCTGAGGAATTATATTTTAAATTTAACAACCTTCCCCCTTCAAAAAATGAAGAAAAGCTCGAAATATTAAAACAGCTCTTTGGAAAAATCGGCAAAAATTCTTACATTCGCTCTACATTATATTGCGACTACGGCTATAACATAGAAATAGGTGATAATTTTTATGCAAATCACAACCTTACAATTTTGGATTGTGCAAAAGTAAAATTTGGCGACAATGTTTTTATAGCACCTAATTGCGGTTTTTACTGCGCCGGACACCCCCTTGATGCACAGGAAAGAAATACACTCATAGAATATGCTAAGCCTATTACCGTAGGCAACAATGTTTGGATAGGCGCAGATGTCTGTGTTATGCCCGGTGTAACAATCGGTGATAATACAGTAATAGGTGCCGGCAGTGTTGTTATAAAAGATATTCCCTCAAACGTACTGGCTGCAGGAAACCCGTGTAAAGTTATTAGAGAATTGACAGAAGCTGATAAATATAAATACGGAAAATATAAAGAATAATCGTTGCTTTATTCACATACGTGTTCCAGAGCTTTTTCAAGTATTGATTTTACATGGTGGTCGTTTAGGGCATAATAAACATTTTTGCCTTTTTTTTCGGCACGTACGAGTTTTGCTGTTCTTAAAACTTTGAGCTGGTGAGATACCGCTGATTTTGTCATATTTAAAAGTACTGCAAGGTCGCCAACGCACATTTCACTTTCTTCCAGCGCCCATAATAGTTGTATGCGTGTACCGTCACCCATTACTTTAAAAAAGTCTGAAAGCTCATATAAAAGGCTCATTTCAGGCATGTTAGGTTTAACTTTATTGACTATGTCTATGTTAATTGCTTCACAATCGGATTTTTTAATTTCCATTTTAAAAGCCTCTTTAATTAAAGTTTTTTTATTGTTTTATTATAGCACAATTGAACAATTATTCAATTATGTTAAGTTTATAAACAAATTGTCTGCTTTAGGGTTGACAATTGAACGGTTGTTCAATTATACTACAAATATACAGTTGAACAATTATTCAATTATGAGGTAATAAATATGTGCGATAACCATCATGAACACGGCCATTGCCACAGCCATGAAACGGCCCTGATTGACGTCAGAATAAGAGTTTTAGCGGCTATTACAGTTTTTGTTTTAGGTTTATTAATTGATTTATCAAGTTACGCAAAATTTATTGTGTTTTTAACAGCATATATTATTGCAGGTGGGGATGTGCTCTTTAAGGCTCTCAAAAATATTTTTAGAGGAAAAGTGTTTGACGAAAATTTTTTGATGGGTATTGCCACAATCGGTGCGTTTGCAATTAGAGAATATCCGGAAGCTGTTATGGTAATGATTTTGTATCAAATTGGAGAATATCTACAAGACAAGGCTGTTGAAAAATCTAAAGATTCTATTACTCAGTTGATGGATATCAGGCCTGATTATGCCAATATTGAAGCAGACGGAAAAATCATCCAAAAAACACCTTCGAGTATTAATATAGGTGATACAATAGTTGTGAGAACAGGAGAAAAAATCCCTCTGGACGGAACTGTTATAGATGGGACTGCTTTTATTGACACATCTGCTCTTACAGGTGAATCTGTTCCAAGACAAATCACTTGTGCAGACAAGGCTATAAGCGGCTGTATTAATACCAATGGGGTTATTAAAATTCGTGTAGAAAAAGCATTTGGCGAGTCTACAGTTTCAAAAATTCTTGAGCTTGTTGAACACGCAAGTTCAAAAAAGGCCAAAGCAGAGAATTTTATTACAAAATTTGCAAGATACTACACACCGGCCGTTGTTATAGGTGCAGTTATGCTGGCTTTAGTGCCCCCGTTACTTTTTGGCGGTGGTTTTGAAATCTGGCTATCAAGAGCTTTGACTTTCCTTGTTATTTCTTGTCCTTGTGCTCTTGTAATTTCTGTTCCGTTAACATTTTTTGCCGGTATTGGCGGTGCTTCTAAAAAAGGTATACTTGTAAAAGGAAGCAGCTATTTGGAAGCTCTTTCAAAACCTTATGCAGTTGTTTTTGATAAAACAGGCACTTTGACAAAAGGAACATTTTCTGTATCCGGGGTTGTTCCTTGTAACAACGTAACAGAACAAGAGCTTATTGAATATACAGCAATGGCTGAAAATTACTCAAATCATCCTATTGCCGTTTCTCTAAAACAATATTATGCAAGAGAAATTGATACATCTTTAATTAAAAATGTGCAAGAAATTGCCGGAAACGGAGTAAGCGCATACGTAAATAATCATCATATTCTTGCGGGTAATGCTGCTTTGATGGAAAGATTTGATATTGCATATAAAAAAGTATGCGAAGAAGGAACAACTGTTTATGTTGCAAAGGATGGTCAATATATAGGTTATATAGTTATTTCCGATGAAATAAAAGATGATTCAAAAGTTGCAATTTGTGAGCTTAATCCTATTGTTGAGCAAACATATTTGTTAACAGGAGATACTCAAAATGCGACAGAAGCAGTTGCTAATAAATTAGGCATTGGAAAAGCCTATACAGGGCTTTTACCTGTGGATAAAGTAGCAAAACTCGAAGAAATAATGAACCATAGGCAAAGCTCTAAGAGTGTCATATTTGTTGGTGACGGTATTAATGATGCTCCGGTTCTTACACGTGCAGATGTTGGCATAGCTATGGGAGCACTTGGCTCTGATGCTGCTATTGAAGCTGCAGATGTTGTGATTATGGATGATCAGCCTTCAAAAATCCCGACTGCAATAAAAATAGCACAAAAAACTATGGCCATTGTAAAACAAAATATAGCTTTTGCTATAGGTGTAAAAATTGTTTTTCTTATACTTGGTGCAGCAGGTTTTATTACAATGTGGGGTGCTGTATTTGCGGATGTCGGGGTTACCCTTATCGCTGTAATAAATTCATTGCGTGCATTGCGTGTTTAAGCCATCTTAAGATATACTATATCAATAAGGAGGCTGAATGTGATGAAAAAGATTTTTATTTTATTTTTGAGCCTTATGGTCTCTTCTCCGGTTTTTGCCAAAAGTACTGTAATTGTACAAAGCTTAAGTAATTTTTCCAGCATGAATCCACAGTACACAATTTCTGTAAAAGTTGCAAAAACACATAAGTTTAAAAGCGGTTTTACTTTGCAGCAGGGCACTGTTATTAATTCAAAGGTTGTTAAAATTACCGAACCAAAACGCGGTAAAAGAAACGTTTATATAGTTGTCCAGCCTTCTACACTCACAATTCCGGCCAAAAAACAAAAACGTGCTTTTAAAAGTGTGCACCTTATGGCAAAAGTTACACCCCATAAAAAATTAAACAAAAAGCAGGCAGCACAAAAAGGGGCAGTAAGTGCAACGGGAATTGTAATACCTGGATTTTCTCAAGTTTATTATTTTTGCAAAGGTTATAACAATCCTGAAAAAGGCAAAACCAGACTTGCCTCAGGCGGAAGGTGCGCTTATAAGAATTCTCCCCTTGTATACGTTGAAAAGGGCGATGAGCTAAAAATAAAAAAAGGCGATTACCTTAAAATGAAATTTTATGATGAAAATAAGCCAAAGTGGAAGGTTTTTAAAAGCTTGTAGTATTGTTCAATATCTTGATACACTTTTTGGGGATTAATTTATAGACAATTCCTGTTAAAACTCTTAATAAAAAAAGAAAGGATTTTTTATGAAAAGAGTTTTGATAACAGGAGCTTCCTCAGGCATAGGTAAGGCTGCCAGCACGCTTTTTTTAGAAAGAGGTTGGCAAGTAATAATGGTTGATAAAGTAGAAGATGAACAGCTCAATGCTGATTTGAAAAAACAATACAAAGATAACGTATACTTTTATTTGGGCGATATTTCTCAAAATGATACAGTGATGCTTCTTTATGATTTTGTGCTGGAAAAAACAGCAGGAGTAGATTCTCTTATAAATAATGCAGGTATTATCCAGCACGGATATCTCCACAGCGCAGATGAATATGAGTGGGATGAGATTTTTAATACAGACGTAAAATCAATATATTTAACAACAAAATATTTTGTTCCTGACATGATAAAAAGAGGCAGCGGTACTATAGTAAATACAGCTTCAATTTCCGGATTGCTCGGTGATTTTAAAATGCCGATTTATAACGCAGCAAAGGGCGCTGTAGTTAATTTGACCAGAGCAATGGCACTTGATTATGCTGAATTTGGTATAAGAGTTAACAGCATTTGTCCCAGCGCAATTAGGACACCTCTGATTAAAGGCCCATTAGAGCCTCATATCGAGGTAAATCCTATGAAAAGAATAGGAGAACCGATAGAAGCGGCTAAGGCTATATATTTTCTTGCAAGTGATGAATCAAGCTTTATTAACGGTACAAACTTGCCTGTCACAGGCGGACTCGAAGCCCACACCGGACAGCCTAGAAAATAAACAACAAGCGGACTTTTATAGTCCGCTTTATATTCTTTGATTTTTTATATATTTTTCTTTCATATCAAAATATCTTTGGCACTGTTGTATTTTATCGTATCCGAGCATTGTGCCAAGCATAAAATCCTGTTCCGGTGTGAGCTTGTATAGTCTGCTGTCAAATGTAGAAACTACTTTGATACAATCTTTATTGCCAAAAAATACGTTTATATTTTTTCCATTTACTTCGTTAATGACATAGGGAATATTTTCTTTTTTTAGCCGATTTTCAATAATCTCTTTATTCGCTGCTTTTTCTGTTGTAAGAACCAGATTTCTTAAACCTTTCTTATATTCGTAAATATGGTGATAAAATACTCTTAATTCGTTGAATTGTCTGGTATTGGGCCGGTCAGATGCAGAAAAACTAACCACCTTTTTGTTTGTATTTATTACGTTTTTTTTTGTAAAAAATTGGTTTGTTCCAATAGATTGTATACTCATATAACTCCGATATTTAACTCTTATATTATAAATGTAAGTCTAGGCTAACTTTTTGTCAAGAAAAAATTATATTTTTATACAATGCCTGATTTTTAAATATTAGATTAAAAGGCAATGAAAAAATATTGTTGTCATACGAATATATGCTTATATCTTTTACAACAGGGAAAGGAATGCATATGTTAAAAAAACTTTTGCTGCCTGCATTATTGGCTGCAGCTGTTTATAAAATTTTGAATCATAAAAAGAGAAACAATATGCCGTTGTTGGGAGAAAAAGCCCCCTCTTTTCACGCAAAAAGTACGAAAGGGTTTATCCATTTTCCACGTGATTATAAAGGAAGCTGGACAGTATTTTTCTCTCATCCGGCAGACTTTACACCGGTTTGTACTACGGAATTTATGACGTTTGAGGCAATGAAAGATGAATTTTTGCAAATTAACACAAAACTGCTGGGGCTTTCAGTAGACAGCCTTTCATCGCATCTGGCGTGGCTAAAGGATATTAAAGACAATATCGATTATAACGGAATGAATGAAGTAGATGTGGACTTTCCTGTTATTGATGATTTGAACGGACATATTGCAAGAAAATATGGAATGATTCAGCCAAAAGCGGATGATACAAAAACGGTTAGAGCTGTATTCATTATAGACCCGCAAAGTATAATAAGGGCTATTTTGTATTACCCTCAATCTACCGGTAGAAATCTTGATGAGATAAAACGCATAATCGTTGCATTGCAAACAACCGATGAGTTTAATGTTGTAACTCCGTGCAACTGGGAAGCCGGCGATGAGGTTATTATTCCCCCTCCGGCCAATAAGGAAGAAGCCATAGAACGTCTTGAAAGTATGGATAGTGTAAAGTGTTATGACTGGTTTTTGTGTTTTAAAAAACTGCCAAAACAAGACATAGCAGAAAAATTGTTGTGCGAAGAATGTGATATTTGTAACAACTAGATTTAAGGAGATAATGATGTCTAATGTAAAAGAATTTACTGATGAGAATTTTGATATTGAATTAAAAAATACAACAGACCCTGTTATTGTTGATTTTTTTGCTCCGTGGTGTGGCCACTGCCGTACACAGGGCCCTATTATCGATAAACTTGCCGATGAATTAGACGGTAAAGCCGTAGTTGCCAAGCTAAATGTCGATGAAAACAGAGAAAAAGCAGCCGAGTTTTTTATCAGCGGAATACCGGCAATACTTGTATTTAAAAACGGCAAGCTTGTGGAGCAAAAAGCAGGTGTCCAACAGCTTGAAGAGCTTAAAAAACTTGTTTCAAAACACGAAAATAATTAAATATTCAAAATAAAAGCCGGTTGCAAACCGGCTTTTTGTTTATATTATTATTTATAAATTTCAGGTATTACATTAGAAATATCAGTGTTTTCAAGATTCTGTTTAAATTGATATATAAGATGCTCTTCGCTGTTTGTTTTTAGCATGTTAGGGTTGTGTCTGTTTTTTATGACTTCGCTTAGTGAAAATTGTGACAGATTTTTAACATCCTGCATTTTCTTTGCAACTATCAATCGTCTCATCCAGCTTGTAACATCACTGGAAATTTTTATTAAGACCAAAGGAGAAAGTTCTGTAATACCTGCATATTTTGATTCCATAAGTGATTCAATCACAGCATTTGCTGATTTCATTGCGGAATGTTTGGCTTTTTCCAGATTCAGCTGTGTTGTGGACGGTATGATATTGTGTTCTCTCATTATATTTGATGTTAATATAAAGAACTCATTATTATTCATATAATTGATTTTTGTTTTTGTATCAAAGAACATTTTCTTAAGCTCTGATTCCATAATTTCAATGGATTGTTGTTTTGTCATTCCTTCGGGCAATATTGCACCTTCCATGATATAAGAAGACAGATCTTTGATGTTGCCGTTTTTGATATATTGTGAAAGTTTTAATGCGGTTTTTGATTGCTCCATTGTTATATCAACAGTGTTGCCTGTATCTATCAGGGTGATAACTTTGTTTTTACCTTCTTTAAGCGCTTTAATGTCCACAAATACGTTGCCAGGGTGAATATCTGCGTGAAGTGTCTTTCCGTTTTTATAAATGCTGTCAAATTGCTCTGTGACAACTTTTATATAATTAGAAAGAATTTTATTTATTTCTTCATGTGTGATATTGAGCTCTGCAAAATCAGGAGATTTCTTTTTGATTTCTTCAATTTTCTCATCAATATCTTTTAAACGTTCAATATTGGTAGTTTTTCCATATTTCTTGTCATAAGCGACTATATTTTTCTTTTCAGCTTCAAGATAAACTACATCTTCTAATGTTTTCAAGCTTATTCCGTTAGCTTTTTCCATTACATAAATATTATCCTTAACTTCCATAGGCTTGACCACAAAGGCTTCTTTTGTTATTTTGGCCAGCTTTTGTGCTGATTCCATTTCATTGGCAAAATCTACTTCTTTGCGTATGCCAGAGGCAAGATCTTCTATGTTTTTAATTAAGTATTCCTGTTCTTTTTGATTTTTTACTGTTGATTTTATTATATTAATCATTTTTTGCTTGTCAGCATCTATTTTGGCAGCTGTAATACCGTCTTTTAAGATTTTTATACATACTTCTTTGCCTGTTTCAGCATCTTTGGCAAGGTATGTTTCTGCAATAGTACCTACTCCAAGTTGTTTTGATAGCTGGAATCTGTTTCCGTAAGTTTTGGCTATAATATCTTTTGCCTGTTCGATTGTTCTGCTTGTCGGGCAGTTTTCTCTTAGAGTTGTTGACAGTAAGCCAAAGTGATCTGATATCTGTATGAATTTAACAGCGAAAATATTTTCTTTTGTTAATTGTTGGATTTGCTCAGCAACAGGAAGTAGTGGATCAGAAAGTATATGGTTTATATTGTCAGATTTTAAAAGGCTTTCTTCAAGCTGCTGATATGCTGTTTTATGCTCTTTGTAAGGTTGTGCAAGGTTTGTTTTTTTGAGTTTTGATGCCACTTTGTTTAGGTTTTCGGTTAGCACTTTATTGTAGCTTGCTTTTTTTGCCAGCGGAAGAGCTGTTAACGCAATAAATGCAGAGTTTAATACAGCATTATCTTTAAATTTTTGAGCAAAATCTTTTAATGAAGCCTTATCATCACCTTTTTGAGAAGATAAATAACGGGTTGCAAGGTTGATTGCAATAAACGCAGGTATACCGACGATACCTCCAGCAACTCCGATTAACGGTGCTAATGCACCATTTAGGGCTCCTGTGGCAATATTTTTAAAACCTTCTTTACGTTTAGCTTTTCTTAATTGTTTTCTTTCAAGCTTTCTTTCCTGTTTAGTTTGTTCACTCTTCTTCTTTTGAGATTTAAACTCTTTTGAGCCAATGCGGTTGATAGACATTGCTAATTTTTTAACAAACATGCCGGTGAATATAGCTGCTCCGACCGTTACTCCGATACGTTTTGTCGGACTTATTTCTTGGAGATTGTTTATAATAGCATCTATTTTTTTGTTATCTGTTTTGCTTTCAAGGAGAAACTTAATAAAGCTGCCGCCTGTTTTTCTCAGAGCTACTTCTTTTTTTATATTATTATTGATTGCAGAATACACGCTCATGCCTGCAACGGCAGAAAGTGTATCGCCTAAAAGCTGTTGTGATGTTTTTTGAGAAATTCTGTATTTTTGTATATCGCTTTTAACTTGCTCGTCTGTTCTTTTGCCTTCTTCATTCAGCTTTATGCTCTCTAAAACTTTCTTTGAGCCTGTGCCAAAGTTTGTGGAATTTTTTAAGAAGTTATAAAATCTTTCTATCAGCCCGTTTTTGCGATGTTGTTTTAAAAATTCATCTTTGAAGTCGGGTCTATTGATATTTTTAGTGTCGCCTGCGGGCACAATTGCCGGTTTTGGTTCTGCGGGTGTTTTGGCTACTGCTGCCTGAGCTTGATTATTAGCATTTTGTAATCTATAAACATCGTTAATTAAACTTCCCATTCTTTTTCCCTTATATTGGACCAATATATTTGAACGAATGCGTCTAAATAATAATTTTTGACAATCAAATCAATAATTATGAAATTTTCTTTACAAAAAGGTTAGTAAAAAAGCCGGTGACGGGGCTGAGCGGGCGTAAGCCTGCGATTCAGATTAGCCTGCGAAAAGTCGCAGGTGAGCCAAATAGCTTAGTAAAAAAAGCCGGTGACGGGGTTCGAACCTGCGACCTGATCATTACGAATGACCTGCTCTACCAGCTGAGCTACACCGGCTTTTTGGATTTTATTTCTCGTGAATTGATTTCAACTTATAAAAATTTAAATAATTTATTTTTGCTTCGCCCTGTGCAATGAATTTTATACCCGTTGCATTTTTATCCGGATAAATTCTGCTGCTCATAACCGCCTGTCCGTCATTTGCAAAAATTTCCAAAGAAGATTTGTCAGAGAAAATGCGTAATTTAAGAAGATTGTCGGTTAACGGCAGTGTGACTTCTCTTTCTCCGGTGAGAGCTTGTCCTGATTTGTCACGGTTCAATTTCAGTATTTTGCTATTTTTATCATAACTCAAAACAGTTTCTTGTGAAGGAGAAAAACGTAATTTTATACACAAGCTTTGAGCCTTGGTCATATCAATCTCTGTTTCCAATTCATAGACATCGCCTCTTACGTTGTTGAAGGCTTTTTCTCCGTTAAAGGCCTGATTTGTATAAGAGACTTTGTCATATCGCATACTTTTTAATTCTGTGACAGGTGTTGTTATGACTTTTCCATTAACAACTTTGAGCTCTCTTGGTATGCTCATCATTCCTGCCCATTGGTCAGCTTTTTCCGGCATTTTTGTATCCCACATGTCCAGCCAGCCTATTATAACGCTTCTGCCGTCAGGTGTTTTCATTACCTGTGGCGCGTAAAAATCAAAACCATGGTCAAACAAGCCAAAAGGCCCCTTTTGTTTGAATTTTCCTGTGTTATAATCAAGCTTGCCTACAAACCAGCCGGATTGATATTTATTTAGAAACATTTTTCCATGAGGTTTTATGCCTTGAGGCGAAATCATTAAAACATCTTCTCCTCCTATATGGACAAAGTTCGGGCATTCCCACATATAACCCATTTCGCCTTTTGAGCCTATTGCCGTGATGTTGATAAACACCCAGTTTCTTAAATCTTTGCTTTTAAATAACAAAACAGCACCATCTTTTGTTTTTTCATACTGTGTGCCGACAAGTGCAAAATAACTATTATCTTGCTTCCACACAAACGGGTCTCTGAAATTTTCAGAGGAAAAAACATAATTGGAATAATGCGGAGCCATTTTGATAACAGGATTGTTGGCTGATTTGCCAAAATTTATTCCATCTTTGCTCATAGCAAGGTTCTGTGTTTGATGCACTTCTGTTTTATCGTTGTTCTTTATTTGCGCGTTACCTGTGTATAAAAGGTATAATAAATCATCTTCTACTATTGCAGAGCCGGACCATACACCGTCTTTGTCATACGGCTTTGACGGAGCAAGTGCAACAGGCAGATGACGCCAGTTAACCATATCAGGGCTTACTGCATGCCCCCAATGCATAGGGCCCCATTCGGGTTTTTGTGGATTGTGCTGATAAAACAGGTGATATTCTCCTTTAAAAAACACAAGTCCATTGGGGTCATTAATCCAATTTGCCGGTGCGGCAAAATGAAAAGACGGATAATATGCTGATTTTGTAATTTCATGGGCAACAGCGCTGATTTGCATTGCCAAAAACATAGATACAGCGAGGAAAGCAGAAAACTTTTTCATATATTAAACTCCGTTTTTTTGACTGTAACTATAATACCACAACCATATTTATTCTTATTAACAAAAGAATGTCTTATATGTTTGTACACGGTTTTTGTCCGACAAAAATTGCTGTGACATTGCGTTCACCTTTTTGTCATGGTTGTATCTGTATTTTGTAAACAGGTTGGAGATTCCAGCAACAAAAAATCCCATAAAGCCTATGCTGAACAAAAACGGTACACCTGATATGAGCACTTTTTGTTTTGCCAGTTTTTTAAATTCTGCTTCTGCCTTTGTGTTATTTTTTTTAGCCAGCTCTTTTGCCATTGTTTCTAGCTTATCAAAAGATGGAACTTCTAAATTTTTCCCTATTGTTTCTTTGCATTTTCCCGATTTTTTCAGTAATTTTTTAAAACCTTTTTCAAAAAGCTCTGAACCTGTGATTATGTAAAAACCAACAACCGGAAGTCTAAAAAGGGTCTCGAGAAAATTTTGTTTGCCTCTGTCTTTTGCAGCACCAAAGTATCCGCCCATTCCAATAAGCACGCACGAAGTAAGCTGCCCTTTGCTCAAAACAAGTTTTCCGTTTTCTACATCATGGTCAAGTGAAAGGTATTTGTTAAAAAAGTTTTTTGCTTTTTCATTCTTTTTAAAGAATTTTGTTCCCGGCTCAAGAACAGCTTCACTAATGTGTTGTAAGGTTTTAGAATTTGCACCTTTTTTTGCAATCAGTATACCAAGCCCTATACTTGCAGCTAATGCAGCTGCGGCTCTTTTTATATTTTTGTATGCATTGTTTTTAATATGTTCGTGCAGTTTTTTATCTTCTTTTTTGTTATCGAGACTGGCTATATTGTTAAAATCACCTTTTTTAAAAACCTTAAGCGTCATAAGGTTTTTAAAATAATTCAATGTGAATTCGGTCAAAGGAATAAATAAAGCACACAAAGCAATAGCTGCTTTTACGGAAAGAACTTTTTTTGCAAGCGGATTTTTTGAATTTAAAAGTTTTGAGGTCGATTCACCGACAAGTTTTTTGCCTTCATCACTTAAGCCTCTTTGAAAAGCTTTTCTTGCAATATTTTCGCCGATTAGAGCCGGTGCAAAATATACAAGAGCACTTTCTGAAAGCTCAAGAAAAGTATTTTCTGCAAGATCCTCTTTGCTTCTTGCGAATACAGCCTTTGGTACAAGACATGTGCCTGTGTCTTGTATAAACCTGGTAGTAGAAAGGCCTGATGCCTGTTCGTTGTGGTTTACAAATTTTGCTGCTGATTTTAAAGGTTGTGCTAGTGTATTTATTAAATTGATAGACATTGTTGATGATTCCTTATAACTTAAACTCTGACTGATTTTTAAGTACAGGTCTAAATTATAAAAATCGGATAAATTAAAAATGAATTTTCGCGAAAAACATTAAGCCTGCACTATTAAAACAGGCGCCACCAACGATTATTCAATTTTACGTTATTTATGTTGTTCATGCTTTTCACTATACAGCTAAAAGAAAAACCCGTCAATAGCATTTTTTGCTATCAACGGATAATTTTTTTGTAAATATTTTTAAATACTTGCTAAATCGTCGATATTTTCAAAATTATCTTTCATCTGCCAGATACCGCAAGGGCATACTCCGGCGCATATACCGCAGCCAATACAGCGTTCTTCGTTTGACGCATAAATTGTATTGCCGTTTATGTCTTTGAATTTGCTGATAGCTTGCTGAGGACAAGCTTCCAGGCACATCTCGCAATCTCTGCACAATCCGCAGGACAAACATCTCTCTTTTTCATCCCAGGCATCAATTTCTTGTACCTTCATTGGAGAAAGACCTTGATAGTATTCTGTTTTAACCTTATCGCGAGCAAGCATTGGTGCTTTTTCAAAAGTTTCTAAAGGTTTACCTTCAAGCAAATTGATGACGTTTTTGGCTGCATTGTTGCCGTCTGCAATGGCATTTGTGAAAAGCCCCTGTTTTATAACATCTCCAGCTGCAAAAACCTTTTCATCTATTGTTTGTTTAAATTCATTCAGCTTGAGCATTCCTCGTTCATTCAACCAATCAGGCTCTACAAAATCGAGCTTAGGTCTGTCGCCTATGGAAATTATTACCGTGTCTGCTTCAAGCAAAGTGCCATTTTTTAACAGCACGCCTTTATCTGTCACTTTTTCTGTAAAACAAGGGTACAAAATTTCTGCACCCAGTGCTTTGCAATGGGCAATTTCTTTATCAAAAGCTGCCGGTTTTTGAATGTCTATTGCAGTAACTTTTTTTGCACCGCAGTTGTATGCCTCAATGATTACATCCATTGCTGCGTTACCCGCACCGATTACAACGATTTTTTCTCCTATATTTTGTTTAATTCCATTTTTGACATTTTTTAAGAAATCAAGACCTTTGATAAGTTTTTCATGTCCTTCAAACGGAATTACAACAGGATTGTGTGCACCACAGGTGACTATCACAGCATTGTATTCGTTTTTGATGTTTTCAAACAGTTCCTTTGTTATTTTTGTATTAACGCTGAAATTTATGCCGGATTCTTTGATTCTTTCCAATTCTGCATCAAGACAGTCTTTTGACAATCTTTCGTATGGAATAACCTGTCTTAGTTTGCCGCCTATTTCTTTGTCTTCTTCAAAAACAGTAACCCGATATCCCTGCTTTTTTAACATCCATGCAGCGGATAAACCTGCCACACCGGAACCTATTACGGCAACTGATCTGTCTTTTGTTGTTGCAAACTGCGGTATTTTTACATCTCTGCTCATCATACCCAAGGCATCAAACTTGATAGGTTCATCCACATAACCTCTGCTGCATTCTTCCATGCAAAGATTTGGACAAAGTTTTCCGCATACACAAGCCGGAAACGGCGTGTAATCAAGCATCATCTCTAATGCTTCTTTTATCTTGTCATTTTTTATAAGGTTAATTCTTTTTTGTGTCGGAATCCCGATAGGGCAGTGGCTTTCACAGGGTGCAGACTGCGTGTAATTGTCCCAGCTGGGATAACGCAAGCGATGGTCTCCTTTGTTTACAATAGAATAAACTTTAAAATCATCTTCATAGACATCTGAAAAAATGCCGCCGTCATTTTCTTTAAACCATTTATTTAGCCTGAAATCTTTCATTGGAATAAGATGGTTGGCTTTTCTTTCTTCAAAAGTTTTTGCACTGATTTTTCTCCACTGTGAAAAATCAGTCAGAGTATCAAATAAATCAGTTCTCTCTATTTTTGTTAAAAATTCATTTAATCCGTTTGTTAAAAACTCTTTGTCATTATCATCAATATCTACAATGTAAACATCATCTGAAAGGCCGTTAACATTGCCTCTAACATAGATTGTTCCGCCAACCATTCCCACACAAGAGCGAGAACCTATTATGGAATCAAACCCTTCGCAGTCCAATCCGCATATTACTGCGGTTCCTCCACCCATAAATTCAAATGAGAAGGAGCCTGTGTTTTTTAACACCCAGAATTCCGGAGCAGGAAATTTGGGGTCATGTTTCATCAATGCACCGGAGCGGGTTCCTACTCTTCCAGCTACGTAAATTTTTCCGCTTGCAGCGCAGTGTGCGGTTGTGTCTCCGCCGTCTCCTTTTAATATGATTTCCGCACCGGAGTTTAACCAGCCTACATCAGCAGGAGCAGAGCCTTCAATTACAATTTTTGTATCTGGCATACCCATTGAGCCGATTCTCTGACCGGGATTTTTGACGTTAAATTCAAGCGGCAATCCGTCATTTGTCCACAAAGGCCCGCCAATGTTGTGCTGGCCTGAGGCTGTAATTTCGAAAGAGGTATAGCCTTCTGCCATTTTATCGTAGATGATTTGCAAAAGTTCTCTTGTCGAAAGTCTTTTATTGTCTTTTAAACTGTCTATAGTGTATTTTTTTAACATACGTGTTGAATATCCAATCTTGTTGCAACATTTTTGTCTACAGTTACGAGTGCATCCGAGCGGCCGACAGGCAGTGAGCTGTTTCCGATAGGAGCCAGAAGTTTTTTGAGCTCTGTATCTGTTGCAATAAAGTAATTAACAATATTTTGAGCCACTTTATCCACATCGAGCCTGTCCACAAGGGTTTTGTTTTGTGTTGTGATTCCGACAGGGCACAGGCCTGTGTTGCAGGCATTGCATCTGCCAAAGTCATTGCCTATGCAGCCGGCAATCTGTAAGATAAGTTTTCCCGTAAACACACCGTTTGCACCAAGACAAATCATTTTAAATGCATCTGCTGCAAGTGTCCCGTTCATACCAACACCTCCGGCTGCCCAAAGCGGTATTTGACCTTGTTTGCCCTGATGTACCGCAGCAAGGTAACAATCACGGAGCCTTGACACAATAGGATGTCCGGTGTGATCAAGTGATACCTCATGCGCTGCACCTGTTCCGCCGGCAATACCGTCCAAGAAAAAGCCCCCAACAATATTGTAAGGGTCGCGAAGAAGGTTGTTGTAAACACTTACGCTTGTAACTGAAGCCGCTACTTTAATTGCCACAGGCACTCTGAATTTGAAAGCAGAGTTCATGGACAAGAACATTTTTTGAACACTTTCTTCAATAGAGTATAATCCCTGATGATTTGGAGGTGAGAGCAAATCAGATTTTGGCACGCCTCTGATTTCCTGAATATGGCGTACAACTTTTTTGGCCATTAAAAGGCCTCCGTCTCCGGGTTTTGCACCCTGACCTATTTTTATTAAGACTCCGGCAGGGTCTTCAATCATTTCGGGCATTGCATTTATGATTCTGTCCCAGCCAAAATGTCCTGATGCAATCTGTAAAATCATATATTTTAGATATCTTGATTTTAACAGTTTTAAAGGCATACCTCCTTCGCCTGAGCACATTCTGACAGGCAGACCTACAACTT
This sequence comes from Clostridium sp. K4410.MGS-306, assembly GCA_000980375.1. GTDB lineage: Bacteria > Cyanobacteriota > Vampirovibrionia > Gastranaerophilales > Gastranaerophilaceae > Limenecus > Limenecus avicola. Next base: position 40,431 of record LARD01000025.1, read on the forward strand.
CATTGAGGTAAGCAACTGCCATTGCTACTGCTTCCCACATGCGTGTAGAAAGTGCACCTATTGACATATCCCCTATAATTATCGGGTAAATCCACCGTGTATTGGGAGCAGCGTCACTCATCTGTAAATCACCGTTTTCATCAACGGTAAACGGCAATTTTTCCGGAGGTAAAACACGTCCGAAAGGTGCAAGTATGTCAAAAGTATGGCGCATTGCATCCAGCGAGGGGTCTGTCATTTGAGAGATACGGCCGATTTTTATTTTATCAAGAGTCCTACCCTCTGTATGAAGGTTTGAACGACCGCCTCTTTTGGGTGATTCTGCATTTTCAGCTCTGTGAATAACATTTACTCTGTTATGCTCGTTATACACCGGTTTGATTGCTTCGTTTGGACAAACCTTCTGGCACATTCCGCAGCCTACGCAGTTTTTGTTTTTTCTTATAATCTGTTTTACCACAGGCTCTGCTTCCCACGTAACAGAAGGTTTTGGCAAGGCGCCTGTACTTTTTACTCTGCGTCGTCTTTCGACTTTAAATTCTATTGCATTGAATGTGCACGCTGCACAGCATTTTCCGCACAGTGTACATCTTTGCGGATTATATTCAATCTGCCATTTCAAATCGTTTTTGGCAACGTCATTTGTTTTTATTACACGGGTATCTATTGGTGCCACCTTTCAATATTGAGGTCGTTATCTACAACAACCATTTCTCTTTCGTTAGGATATATATCCTGTGAGATATCTCTGTCCGGCATAAGTTCATTTACGCCTGTAACTTCCGATGTGATAATAACCGTATCATCTGTTTTACCCACTACAACAGGTCTCAGCTTTTTTGAATCACATGTTGTAAAAAGCGTTCCATCCGGTGTTACTGCAATAATAGAATTCGGGCCGTTTACCTCTAGGTGAGCAAGTGAGGCTTTAATTCTCAGCAGAATTTCAGAATCTTTTCTTGCCTGTATCTCATCATAAGGCAGAGGTGTGATTACGTGTTTAAAATATTTTAACGGCCATTTAAGTATCTTGTTCACATAGTGCAGAGTGTACAAAAAGCATTGAGAATCGCTTTCAAATCCTATGTAACCTTTATGAAGCTTTTTTTGAAAAAGTTTATTCTTTTCATAAAAAGTATTTTCTCCGTTAGCCAGTGCTGTGTAGCCTTGCAAAAAGAAAGGATGTGCTGCATAGCGTACAATGTCATAGTTTGTATTTTGCCTGCACTGTGCAGTTATTATTTTTGCACAAAAATCTTTGTTTTCTTTCCAAAGTCCAAAGTATGTTCCGATATCTCTGGGGTCGCCTATTTCTTTGAGCATAAGCACATCCGGCCAGAAGGAGTATACATAGCCTTCATCTGCCTGCTCCAATGCTTTTCTTAGTTTTAATCGGGTATCTAAAAGAAGAGCTTCTTTTTCTTCTTTAGGAGCATATTTGTATGAATGCGGGTAGTTAAATACTTCGAATACATAATTGGGCATAGGCTCAATATTCAAGCCTTCCATATCATTGTGTACATCGGGTGCCCATTGCATTACGCGTACAAATCCTATGCTGTGAAGGATGTCTTCTGCTATGTGCATACCTTCATTTGTACAGGCCATAGAAAGAATCGGCAAGTCTTTATAATTTTCAAACACTCCGCCTAAATCTTGCATTACAAACGCAAAGCCTGAATTGTCGTGGCCTTTTTGCTGAGAACGCATAAGCTCAAGGGCTTTTGAGGGGTGTAGATACTTCTTTGATTTAATTGCACCTATTCTGCACATATTCCAAAAATTCACCTTATTTGTCTGGCTTTTTTAGCATATTTTTATTTTTATTTCATGTCAATAAAATGAGGTGAATTTTAATAAAATCTTTATATGAGCTAAATACCGCGAGGGTCTGTTATACAGCCGGAAATTGCGCTGTAAGCCGCAACAGCAGGAGAAGAAAGGTAGATAAAGCCTTTTGTGTTGCCCATTCTGCCTTGAAAATTTCTGTTTTGGGTTGCCAGACAAACTTCACCGTCTCCTAAAATGCCGGCATGTACACCAACGCAAGGTCCGCAGCCCGGGCCAAGAATCTGTGCTCCAGCATCTACAAGTGTTGTTATCAAGCCTTCTTCAATTGCCTGTTTATAAACATCTTTTGAAGCGGGCACAACTATCATTCTTACATCAGGATTAACCTGTTTGCCTTTCAAAATATCGGCAACAACTCGAAGATCCTCAATACGGCCGTTTGTACAGGTACCTACAAAAACCTGATTTACTTTAACGTCTTTTAAATCTTTTGCAAGTTTTGTGTTGTCAACAGTGTGGGGGCAAGATACAGTAGGTTCAAGCTTTGAAGCATCTATTTCTATTACCCTTTCGTATACAGCATCAGGGTCAGGTGTTATTTCAACAAACTTGTCTTCTCTGCCTTTTTCTTTAAGATATGCTTTTGTTTTTTCGTCAGTTACAAACAATCCTGCTTTAGCACCTGCTTCTACAGCCATATTGGCAAGAGTAAATCTGTCTGCCATTGTCATATTTTTAATGGTAGAACCGTGAAATTCAAGGGCACGGTATGTTGCACCGTCTGCTCCGATAAGACCTATCAAATGCAGAATTAAATCTTTTGCATAAACGCCATTTTGAAATTCTCCATCCACAACAATTTTGAAAGTAGACGGCACCTTGAGCCAGGTTTTGCCAAGAGCCATTGCAACAGCAACATCTGTAGAGCCCATGCCTGTAGCAAATGCACCTAATGCACCGGAAGTACAGGTGTGAGAATCAGCTCCGACGAGGATTTCGGCGGGATTTACAAAAGATTCTACAAGACGCTGGTGGCATACGCCGCAGCCTGTTTCAGAGAGCACTGCGCCGGTTTCTTTTGCAAATTCTCTTAACACCATGTGTGTATTAGAGAGTTCTTTTCTCGGGCTTGGAGAAGCGTGGTCAATAAACAATATGCAGCGTTGCGGATTAGCCGGTTTTGATTTGCCCAGTTTTTTAAATTCCTGTACCATCAAAGGGCCTGTGCCGTCTTGTACTGCTGCAACATCTACTTTTGCAATACACAGTTCGCCTGCTTTTACGTCATAGCCGGCGTGTTTGGAAATTATCTTTTCTGCAATTGTTTGACCCATATGATTATCTCTTTTCGTTAAACTCCAATACCACATTTAATATATCAAATTAAAGCACTGTTTGTACAGTAATAATATTTGCACAACAATGTTAATATATGTAAATATATATAAAATATATGTTTTGTAAATCATGTTTCGGGAATTATATTAATGTAGCCAATTCTCTTTATACTTTCTCTTCCACTCCTTTTCTCCATGATGAAAACTTTGCCGGCTGATGTGTAAATCGGGCGGCTTTTTCTTTGTCTTATTGACAACAGCGTACAAAATGCTAAAATTGTCATAATAAAGAATAAACATGTGGTTTAACTTTATTTTTAAGGAGGTTAGTGATGATTAATCCTATTGCATTTTCAAATGTCGGTAAAGTTAACTGTAAGGCAGTAGATGCAAAACATTCTAATGCAAAACAATTTGATTTACCGTTTGCTAAAAATTTAACTTCACAGGCTTCAGACAGCTTTGTTAAAAGAGATGCTGTAAAAGGCCCTACCTGTGGTATTGATTGCTGCGCATTATAATGATTGCAAGTAAAACTGTTTACAAATTTGCCAACAATATACTAAAACGCTTTGAAACAGGTTATGACAGCGGAACATATTATTTATACAATGTCACTGACGATGTTTTATGGGCGGGAAATTATTCATGTAAATTGTTGTTGGATTTGTTAGACGGTGAAAAAAACACAGGCGAATTAAAAGAAGAATTTAAAAATATTCTGCAAATAGATGACATCAATGCTATCAATCATAGTGTTGATGTCATTTTGCAAGAACTTATTCAAAAGGGTATGATTGTTGAGGTATAAGACTTTTGTATACACAAAGTGAGTATGATAAGGTTTTAGATTATTATTTTGAGAATAAAAAATTTCCCACACCAAACAGAAGATTTTTTGAAGCTGTAACTGGCTCTATTGACCAAAAAGATTTTTTGTTTTCTATCCCCTGGACAGTATCCTGGCAGGTTGTTTCGCAGTGTAATTTGAGGTGCAGACACTGTTTTTTTGAAGGGAACAAAGACTTGTATAAGTCTGATTTTGACCTTGATTCCAATACATTATTGCAGTTAGCTAATGAATTAAATAATAAATTCAGTGTGGTGTCTTTGAGTATTACAGGCGGAGAGACCATGTTTAGAAAAGATATTTTTGAGCTTTTGAAAACACTAAAACGAAATAACGTTGCAATATCTCTTCAGACAAACGGTACTTTGATTGATAAAAATAAGGCACAATTGCTTTCAGATATTCTCAACGTTGATACAGACTTTGTTCAGGTAAGTCTTGACGGCTCAAAACCTGAAATTTATGACAAAATAAGGGGCGAAAAAACTTTTGATAAAGCATTAAACGGAATAAATCTGCTTATTGAAAAAGGTATAAAAGTCAATGTTAATGCTACTGCGTTGAGTCTTAATGTTTCTGATTTACCTGATTTGTATACCCTTTGCAATAATCTTGGTGTAAAGAAATTTTCTGTATCCAGATTTGTACCTTGTTATAAAGAACAGGAGTATCTGGCTTGTGAGTTTTCTTCTGTTTTGCCTTCAATATCGGCCATAATTGATAAATCTTTGATTTCAAAAACCTTTTTTGAAATGAATTACAGATTCTATGATTTTGTCTCAGATGAAACATTGAGAGCTTATGCTGATGAATATTTGAAAAAAACTGATAAGAAAAGAACTTTGTGCAATGATATCTCCTGCCACAGGCACAATACGATTTATATAAACGCAAAAGGCGAGTTTTATCTGTGCTTTGCGTGTGAAAATGAGAAGGGGTGTTTGGGGACTTTTCCGAAAGATTCGCTTGAACAAATTTGGGAGAATAGAAAACATAATATTTTTTTCAAACCAAGAGAAGCAAAAGCTTCTGAATGCAAAAAGTGCAAGTATTTCCCTTTTTGCACAGGGGGCTGTATGGGGTCGGCATTCGGCACGTATGGCAATGTAAATGCTCCTGACGGTTTATGTGTTTATGCAAAATAAAGAAAAGATAGCAAAAATTTTCTATCTGATGTTTTAAAGCTGTCAGGTATTTCCGAAGGTAAACATGGAAGCACTAAACAACCTTAAACATATAAAAAATAACTGGGCTCCTTATAAAAGCTGGGAACAACAGCAAAAAAATGAAGAAGCCTGCATTGATGTGCTGAAAAAAATATCTCCGGCTTCAGAGCAAGAGCTTAATTATGCTAAAAATTACGGCTCAACTTTGATAAATGCAGTAAACATAATGGATCAGGTGAGTATCAATAAATCTGAAAACGCTCTTGTTTCAATAAGGGCTGCTTTTTCTTCAGCAGCTTTACTGTCTGGTGTTGTCGGTGCTGCATTAGGATCTGTTTTTTCTTATTTTAGCAAGTCTTATAAAAATGTTCCAAAAACGGCTGCTTTTGTTGGATACAGCATAACTACACTTTTGAGCATATGTGTAATAGATTTTTTGAATGCACATTATGAAAAAATGGCTACAAGAATTGCCAGATTTCAGACAAGAAACAATGAACTCAAGGATGTAAAAAACTTTATTGTATACAGTGATGCTCAAATTACACAGGCAAAACAAAAAGCTCAAAAGATGGAAGATGTTGATGACATAACACAGGATTCTTCTTTTAAAGAAAGCTTTAATCCCATAAAGACATTTAAAAAATCAATTGCAACAGTGAAAGATTTAAAGAAAGACTATGCTGACTATAAAAAATGGCATAAGGCCTTTGTTGAGGAAGAAAAAAATAAAACTCAAAATTTCAAAAATATGGAGGCAACACAAGAGCAGCTCGAAGCTGCACAAAAAGACAGGGATAAAATCTTAAAAGTAATAAAACGTCTGGAAATTTCATCAAACAACTATGAAATTAATACGGATCTTGGTATTAGAACAATATCTGTTATTGCAAGTATGTTTACAATTGCAGGAGGTTTGACTCTGGGGTGGGCTTTGGGCAGATTGTCCAAAAATGCTGCAAAATATTCTAAAAAGACAGCTTTTCTTGATTATATGTCCAAACTGTCTGTGCCGGCAGGTATATTGAGTATGATTTTTTTGGCAGGGCCACTTGTCAAAATTGCCAAAGAATCTGCGCGAATAGGTAGACATAAAGAAAAAACAGAGCTTTTAAAAGACGCTTCCAATTTTATTGCCTTTTCGGATTCACAAAAAAATAGTGTAAAAGATACCGCATCACAAGAACCAGAGAAAAAATCCGCAATAAATACAGTTGCAGAGGATTTTTGCGATATTACCAAAATTAAAAAAGATTTTGAAGACTATAACAAATACAAAAATTCACAACTTAAGGAAGAGTTGAAACTAAGAGCTGCATTAAAAGACATTCCTGTCACACAAAAACAGATGGAAGATGCAGAGAAACTACAAAAACAGGTCTTTAGAGCTTTTGAAACCATAGATGACAAATCAGAAAGCTTTGTTGACGATACAGACGCTGCTGTTGAATCAATCTCAAGAACAATTACCGGAACAATTTGTACAGCTGCAAACCTTTTGACATTAAAACTGTTTGGAAATAAAATTTCAGCTTTCACAAGCAACAAAAAAATGCCGGGTTTTATGGAAGGTTTGAAACTCACACGCAACCTTAAACTCAAAGATTTAGCGCTTATTTTTATTGCACCGTTTTTTGTGACAAGACTCCTTATACTCGGCATATCTGTTGTTGGCTCGGAAATCAAAAAGAAAGCCTGTAAAATAGGTGTGATGACTGCGGCAAATGATTTACACGACCCCAAAAATTTTATTGTACGGGAAAATAAGAAAAAGGAACCAACAAACAGAGTTTTTAAGGATTTTATAAAAGTCTAGTCAATTCTTTTGAACCATTTTGGTGATATTGCATCAATTTCATATTTAGGGCATATCTTTTTTAAAATGTCGTATAAAACCGCATCTTTAGGCAGATACATTATTACGTGATAAGAAGGATCAATTCTAGTACCTTTGCTTGTTTTTATTTTGTGTTTTTCAATATCCTCAAGGCTCACTTTGAGCGGTAAAAAACCGTATCTCAAATACAAATTAACAGGTGAGGCGCTGTCTTTGCCAAAGGCATTTGCTTTTATAATAATATTTTTATCCTTATTTTGATACAAAGACCTTAAAACAGGAACAGAGACATATCTTGAGGCATTATTGTATTCTTTTTTATAAACTATAAAATTTTGAATACACACAATGTCTTTGTTGTTATCAATTTTTTTATACCCGAGCTCTTGCGCTCTTTGAATTTCTTGTTTTTTGCATAAGGATGTATAGACAATTTCAGATATAGACAGGTCCTCAATATCTGCAGCTGTTTCGGGGGATATTTTTTTTATATGTGATAACAACTCATCAGAAAATGAAAAACTATTGTTCTCATAGCTTTTATATAATTCTTTATTTGATTTAAAAAATCCGGCAATTTTTTGTATCTTTGTTTTGTCATTTTTTATTAATCTAAAACATCCGTTTTTGTAGTCATTTTGATATGTTATAAGGCAGTCTTCTGTTTTGCCTGTATTGTTGTTGCGTATTATGGGAGTATCTATTACAAGCCCTATTCCTGTTATTTTGTCGCCGGTTTTTATTGCAGACAAATCTTTTATAAACTTATCGTCAATGCCCTGGAATGATAAGTTGTATGGCTTATTGCTTGTTGGATAGCTTTTTGTACGATTTATGCCTGTGTTTAATCCTAAAATTTTCATATTTATTTAAAACCCGTAAATGATTTTTTTTGCGGGGAAATTTTTGCTTCAAGTCAGTTTATACACAATTAAGATGATTACTTTTTTAATCCTGATATTATAATTATAAAGAGTAAGATGTATTAATATGCACGAAAGTACCCCATGAACTGCCCCAAGTGTAATACCGTAATCGGAGAAAAGGATCTTGTTTGTCCTAACTGCAAAAAGGTTTTGCGGCTTCAATGCCCTGCCTGCGGTGCGATTACAAAAAATACTGTTTGCGAAAAATGCGGTTCTGTAATTATAAACAAATGCTATAAATGCGGCAAATTAAACTCCGCTGCATTAGAAAAGTGTCCTAAATGCGGGTTGAATGTGAATGCCAGCATTGGACTTAGAGAATCGGTGATAGAAGAGTTTGCGGTATTAACAATCGAGATAACAAACTTTGACGATATCAAAAATGCTTTTAAAAGCGATAAAATAGTAGAGCAGTTTAAAAAAAATCTCTACACTCTAATAAGAAAAACAGCAGCACAAAAAAAGCTGCGCGTTCAGTTTTTGCAAGATACTTTTATTATACGTTTTTGCAAAGATTATACATTTTTAGAATCTTGCAAATCTGCTCTGGATTTTTCTATCTACGTTGCGCAAACAGTAACCGAAATTAATAAAAAACTTTTTGACGCAAAAGGTGTTGAGCTAAAAGTGCAGATGGCTGTACAAAAAAGGGATGTGTACTCAAAACCGTCAGAATATAAAGCAGGGCTTAATATTAATGTGGTTTATTCCTCAAGCGGCCGCTCTCATCTGTTTAACAATACAGAGGTTGTTGTTGATTCTTACATTTATCAGGAAACAAAGCTCGAATATCCTTTCCAGTCGTTGAGTGCGGTATATGTCAAAAATCAGATGGTTATGTTCTTTGAGCTGATGCTGCATCAGATAATTAAACCTGAACAAAATAAAGATGACGATTTTGATATAAATAATGTAAAATTACCCAAAAATGTTGACTATGAACCGGAAGAAGAGGAAGAAGAAAAGCACCTTATTAATTTTTCTAGCCTCAATTGCACATTTGTAAAAACCAGAGGGGAAAATCTTCTTTCAGAAATACAAAAAATAAAATCAAAAGATGTCACAAACCCTATAATATCGGTGCGTTCATCTTTACGAAACTCTTCACTTTCTCTTGTAGATACTGAAAATATAAAAACAGTTTTTGAAGATTATAATGTTGTGAGGTTTTCGTGCCCGGCGCAAAATAAATACAGTCCTTACGGTCTGTTTAAGCAGATGATTCTTTCCTACAGAGGTTACGGAGAGCTCAATGTCCTGTTGAATTCAGATTTGATTGAAGTTTTATCACAGGATTCTAATATTATTGATTTATTCAAAATGGACATATCAGCAAAAGTCCACCCTGAGGATTTACGCTATACATATTTTGAGTCATTTACTAATTTTATCTCTGCAATACCCGACAAAACAATATTTGTGATAGATGACTTTGACAATGTTGATGAAGGCTCACTTGAGATAATCAAATACCTTTGCGAAAATCGCGGTTTCCGTAATGTCGGTTTTATTGTCTCGTGTAATGAGCAGTATTCTCTTCATCGAAAAATATACAAACTAATGACATCGCCTAATTATTTTGAAATAGAAATAAGGCCGTCTTCAAATAAAAATATAGTTGCGGAAAATATCAAAAAAATTAAAGATATTCAGGAATCTTTCTTTTTTGAAAAAGTATTAGAAAATACAAAAGGCTCAAGATTCTACTTCCGCCAGGCACTTGACTATTTAGCAGACGACAATGTGCTGGAAGAAAAAAAGGGCAAATATCAAATTGCACAAGACCGCATGATTGTTATACCAAAAGACTTAAACGAGCTTTTGCAAAAGCGTCTTTTACATCTTCAAACAAAAGAAAATGCCTTTGAGCTTTTTGGTGCAATGCTTCTGGCCGGTGAAAGGCTCTTGTTTAAAGATATCCATATGCTTGAAATAAAAGATGATGCCAAAATAATAAAATATTTGGAAGAATCTGATTTTGTAAAAATAATTGATGGTAAAGAAATAGTTATAAAAAATTATAATCTTTTCAGAGAAAACTTTATCACAGTGTGCGACAAGGAAAAATTGCAGACCGTTTCTCAAATGCTGCTCGAAAAAATATACATAAACGAACCTGTTATAAATAATGTTAAAGCGCAGCTTTTAGAATTTGCAAAATTAAAAAAAGAGGCATTTGCTCAATGGCATTCGCTCGCAATGGTGGCAAGCCAGATAGGTGATTTTTGTGCTTACTTAAATTGCACAAACAAATTCCTTTCTCTTGTGGATAACGTGATAGATGTGCAAACAGATCAAACTGTAGAGCAGGTAAAAATGGATGTCTATGCAGAGCTGGCATCAATGCTTTACAAATATTATCCCGATAAAATATTGAAGTTTTTACAAATGCTTTTAACAAACCTTGAGCATCAAAAAGATGATGCACGTATAAAGGAAGTTGCTAACAAGCTTGTGCAAAGCTGCCTTATAAGCGGTAATTACAATAATGCACTTGAGTATATCGGAAAAATCATTTCCAGAACACAAAGAAGTTCATTTAACCCTTCAGAGAAAAACTTTAACCTTAATTACTTCCTCGTAAATATGGTTACTCTTGAAATTTACTTTAACCTTGGCAGACTCAATGAGTGCATTGAGCTTGGGGACGAGCTTTTTAAACATGTTAATTTAAAAACTGTTACTACACATATTCTGCCCGAAGGTTTTTCAGAAAAACAGTTTGAAGACGCTATACTGGATGCTGTCTTTTTCATCTGTGCATCGAGAGTAATACAGCTCAAACCGGATACAATCGAAGTTGTACAAGAGTTTGAGTCTCGAATGCATAAGCCTTATTCTTGTTTCAGGCTGCTTGTGCTGATAAAAGAATTTTTTGAAGGAAAAGATATTTTACCTGCAATGCAAACACTCGTACAGCAAGGGTTAAATGACAAATATTCTGATATTTTGTTCCCTGTTGTTCAGGGGCTTGTGAGCTGGCGTTTTGGCGACTGGTCAAACTTTGGTAATTATCTGCATAATGCCAAACTCAAGGCAGCTGCTCTTCATCTGCATCAGGTAGAATACTTCTGTGATTTGATGATTGGTTATGCTTATCAAAATCTGGGGGATACCAAAAAGACAAGACAGATTTTTTACAATGTTCTGGATTTGTCAGAGCAAAAGGGAATCAAAAATATTACATATTTGAGCTGGATATTGATAGCAAAATTAGAATTTGACTCAGGCAATGCTCAAATGGCAGTTAACATTGTAAATAACTCTATTTTAAATATGGAAAATGACAACAATGTATCAGAGTTCTTTGCTGTGATGTTTAAATCATTGTCTGCAGAAATAATGCTTAAAACAAATTCAAATATAGAACAGGCTCTATTCTGTGCAGAACAGGCATTTGATACAGCTTTAAAATATAAGTTAAACATATATCTGCCTCAAATTGCAGATATGCTGCTGTTTATATATAATACTGTTATGTCAGGGCAGCAATCTCAAGAAGTTGTTCAAAGCCTAAATCAAAAAATAGAATACGTAAAAAACTCAATGGCTCAATTTATACAGCCAAAATAAGAAAAAGCTAAAAAGGAGGGGCTTGATGAAAAAGCCGGTATCTGCACTTTTTGTATTATTAATGTTGTTTTATAATGCATTTATTCCTGCATTGTGTAAAACCAAGTCTGAACAAAACGATTACATAAAAATTGAGCAGACAACAAGACACTTGCATAGCAGACTTTCTAAAAAATACACAGGTTATGACTACACCATAAAAAATATTTATAAAACCCCTGTAACAATACAAAGTGTCAGTGTATGGGATAACGCAAATAATAAAGTGGCTTATCTTTCCGTAAAAAGGACAGGTATGAGAGCTGCCACAGAAACTATGGGCGTTGGTATTGCACTGGCTTTGCCTACGCTTTGTCTGTCTGTTGTGGGGGCTGCTGTAGCTGTGCCTTTTATTATTGCAGGAAATCAAATAGGCAATGTCGGTGCCAATCAGGAAGCCCATCGTTATGACAAAATGCAAACTGAACCTGTGACTTTAAAGCCTCAGGAAAAAATTGAGCTTAAAACAATGGCTCTTCACAGGCATGCACCATCAATGAGGATTGTTTTTGTAAATCCTCTCACTGATGAAAATATGAGCCTTGAGCTTAAATAAAACTAAATGATTCCCTGTGCAATCATTGCTTTTGATATTTTGTCAAAAGCTGCTATGTTTGCACCTGCAACATAGTTGTTGCCGAGGTTGTATTCTTGTGCTGCTTTTTGACATGCATCAAATATATTTGTCATAATTCTGTCTAATTTTTCGTCTACTTCTTCAAATGTCCAGGAGTATCTCATTGAATTCTGGCTCATTTCAAGAGCTGAAGTTGCAACTCCGCCTGCATTTGCAGCTTTTGCCGGTGCAAGGAGAATTCCATTAGCCAGGAAGTACTCTATTGCCTCAAGGTTTGTTGGCATATTAGCACCTTCACCGATTGCTTTTACTCCGTTTGAAACAAGAATTTTTGCGTCTTCCAGATTAATTTCATTTTGCGTTGCACAGGGCAGTGCAATGTCTGCTTTAATCTTCCAGATAGGTCTTTCTTCTCCTTTTCCTTCTGTATAAACAGCACCTTGCACACGGTTTGCATATTCTTTGATTCTGCCTCGTTCAACTTCTTTGATTTGTTTTACAACATCCAGTTTAATACCATCTGGGTCATAAATACATCCGTTGGAATCACTCATAGCAACAACTTTTGCACCGTATTCCTGAGCTTTTTCACAAGCATATATTGCTACATTTCCCGAGCCTGAAATAGTGACGGTTTTTCCTTTTATATCAGAGCCGTTAGCTTTTAACATTTCTCTCATAAAATAAATTAATCCGTAGCCTGTAGCTTCTTTTCTTGCAAGCGAACCGCCATATTCCAGGCCTTTTCCTGTTAGCACACCTGCTTCATACGCATTTCTTATTTTTCTATACTGGCCAAAAAGGTATCCTATTTCTCTTGCGCCTACACCGATATCACCAGCCGGAACATCAATATCCTGCCCGATGTGTCTGTATAACTCGTTCATAAAGCTCTGGCAAAAACGCATAATTTCATTGTCTGATTTACCTTTGGGGTCAAAATCGCTTCCGCCTTTACCTCCGCCTATGGGAAGGCCAGTGAGTGCATTTTTGAAGCATTGTTCAAAAGCAAGAAATTTCATAATACTCTGGTTTACACTCGGATGGAATCTTAAACCGCCCTTGTAAGGTCCTATTGCTCCGTTAAATTGAACACGATATCCTCTGTGTACCTGTACCTGACCATTGTCATCAAGCCAGGAAACTCTGAAAGATATCAGTCTTTCAGGTTCTGTTATTCTTTCAAGAAGTGCATTGATTTTAAATTCCGGATGTTTTTCAATCACAGGTTTTAATGTTGTTAAAACTTCGTATGCTGCCTGTAAAAATTCGGGTTCGTTACTGTTTTTTGTTTTTAATCCATTCAACACTTCTTGCAAATATTCCATAGATACTCCTTAATTAAATAATTCTTTTTTTGGGGTAAATTATACCACAAAATCGGGCTGCCTGTTAGCACTTGTAAATTTTTTAGAAAAATATTTATGTTTTGTATTATTTAAATATTTTTAAGCTACAATCAGAATGTATGGGAAAAATAAGGAACTGTCTGAATGAACATTGCTTCTAACTACAACGTGGCTATTATTGGTGCCGGCCCTGCGGGGATTTTTGCTGCACTTGAAATTATGAAACTAAAACCTGATTGGAAAGTGGTGATAGTTGAAAAAGGTTTGAAAATTGAAGAAAGAAAATGTCCCTTAAGAGAAGGCGTACCTAAATGTATGAACTGTCGTACTTGCGGTTTGTTGTGCGGATGGGGAGGTGCAGGTGCTTTTTCTGACGGCAAATTGACGCTTACACCTGATGTTGGCGGCCACTTGTTGGATTATATGTCTAGAGATGAAGTTGAAAAACTTGTTAAATATACAGATGATATCTATCTCAAATTTGGGGCAACCGAAGAGGTTTTTGGTACAAACAGAGATGATTTTGCCGATATTGAGCGAGCTGCCACTCTTGCTGAATTAAAACTGGTTCACTCTCCAGTGCGACACCTTGGTACTGAAAGAAGTCTTGGTGTTTTGAAAAACATGCAGGATTACCTTAATGAAAACGTTACTATTTTAAATAAAACAGTTGCAGCGAGCCTTATTGTTGAAAATGAACAGGTAAAAGGTTTTGTTACAACAGATGGAGAAGAAATACGCTCTGAGTACCTTATTATTGCACCGGGAAGAGAAGGCGCTGACTGGCTTACAAAAGAGTTTGCAAAAAACAAAATAGGTATGGTCAACAATGCTGTGGATGTGGGTGTCAGAGTTGAGCTCCCTGCTCCTGTTTTTTCTCACATTACTGATAAACTCTATGAATCAAAACTCGTTTATCATTCAAAAACTTTCGGGGATGAAGTCAGAACTTTTTGTATGAACCCTTACGGTGAAGTTGTAGCAGAAAATTACAGCGGTATTGCCACTGTTAACGGTCACAGCTATGCTGAAAAAAGAACGCAAAATACAAACTTTGCACTGCTTGTTAGTGAAAAATTCACAGAACCGTTCAAAGAACCAATTGCATACGGTCAACACGTTGCAAGGCTTGCTAATATGCTCTCTGGCGGAATTCTTGTTCAACGTTTTGGCGACTTGTTAGATGGCCGTCGCTCAACACCGGAGAGAATAAAATCAAGCATCATTACTCCGACTTTAAAATGCGCTACACCTGGTGATTTGAGCCTTGTTCTTCCTTATCGTCAAATGACAGCGATAATTGAAATGCTTCAGGCTTTGGACAAAATTGCTCCGGGAGTGGCTTCAAGATATACACTGCTTTATGGTATAGAAGTTAAATTCTATTCCGGAAGAGTTAAATTGACAAAAGAGCTGGAAACAGAACAGGTCAAAAATCTCTTTACAATAGGCGATGGTGCCGGTGTTACAAGAGGTCTTATCCAGGCTTCGGCTTCCGGTGTGCACGCTGCACGTATAATTTGTAACAGATAATTAACAATATGGTAAAAAAAATAGTTCCTGCGTTTTAATAAATTGCAGGAACTATTTTTATGTCACAAATCAATACAATATATCCTCTAATAGCAGCCAATAACAATTGTAAAACGAAACCCTATGAGCCCTCGTTTAAATCAGTGCTGCCTCAATTTGTTGAGTCTCAAGAGTTATGTTCAAAACAAGCAAGCAAAGCAATATCGGAACAAATTAAAGTACTTATTGACCTAAATTCTCAAGAACATTTCTTGGATAAAAATTTGACTGTAGCAAAAGTACAAGATAATATCTCCGCTCTTTATGACCTGTCACAACATATAGCTAAATCTCAATCATTGTCAGATTTGGCAACTTTTGAGGACTTGTGTGATGATTATTTTGAAGGCTTGAAACATGGCTATGATATACATTTGGAATCTAAAAAGATTAAAAAATGTATTTCGTCTTTAGACAAATTTGCATCAAACCCTGCTAATAAAAATATTTTAAAAAAAATAGGCGATGATTTACTTGCGGGTATCATTTTTATGGGGAGTGATGATGTAAGTAAATTTGAAAAAAAGACTTTAAACAATTATACAAAACTTTTTAACAATACGGTTTTTGAAAAGTTTTTGGAGAAAATATCGCCTGAGCTTATTATTAAAAATCTTACGGAGGACAAAAACTCTAACATTGTAAGCAAAAATATTGATATACTGACTAAAAAGCTTGCACTTCCTGAATATGCATTTATCACGGCGTTGGATAAACCTGACATTGATATTATTAGTTTTAATGGTGACATAAACAAGCTTCTTGATTTGTTGAAAAGTTATAATGACAAGTTAAGACCCTCTGAAAAGTTGGATTTTGTTATTGACCCTCAAACAAATGAGGCTGTTATTGCAATAAAAGATGAAATAGGCAAGGATTTTT
This sequence comes from Clostridium sp. K4410.MGS-306, assembly GCA_000980375.1. GTDB lineage: Bacteria > Cyanobacteriota > Vampirovibrionia > Gastranaerophilales > Gastranaerophilaceae > Limenecus > Limenecus avicola. Next base: position 56,330 of record LARD01000025.1, read on the forward strand.
ATAATAAAAAGGTTTTTGTTTATGACAAGTATTTTAATATGCTTTCAACAGAAGGTTCAACATTTGGTGTAAACAAAGATAACATACGTACTCAAAATACAAATCTTAAGGATTTGAGAAAGAATACTACATATCAAATCCATCAATTTTACGACTCCAAAACGAAAAAATGGATTCTGGATTCTCAAATAAAGGAAGAAAAAGATGCTGCCGGTAAAATGATATCAAGAGAATTTATTAAACTTTCCGGTGTAGAGGGCACATACAATATAAAAGTTATGGACAGCAAAGGCAGGTTGCATACCACTTCATTTGCTTATAAAAAACCGGATGGTTCTGTTTATATAGAAAAAAATTTAAAAAGCCCGCAAGGTATTATGACACGTGTAAGATACAAAAATAAACCTGACAAAAACGGTGATATTCAGGCACAAATAATGGATTATGTTATTTATGACAAAGATGGAAATGAGCTTGCTAAAAGGGAAAGCGCACTTTCTCGCTTAAATAATTTGTGCACAACTTCTTCTGTAAATGGCAAAGTCCATAAAGTTTATACCAACAATGACAAAATTCGTGTTGTGAATGAATCTACGGGAAAAATTACCCAAATAGATTTAAATGAAATAATCAAAGATTCTGACAGAGAATTGAAAGAATTCTTTAAAGGATTGTGTGGTGCTACTTTAGAAGAATTGAATGACACTGTTCATTCTGTTTATAAGGCAACTCCGCTTGAATCTTCTTGTATATATGAGGCAGGACGTTTGGATGTTGCTCCTGATGAGTTTATCCTCCATCACGAAAAAGGTCACCTTCTAAGTCATAAAAATGGAAAATCCTTTGTTAGTAACGGTTTTAGAAACGTAAGCTTTTTTGATAGCAACAAAAACAATTTTAGCTCGGATAAAAAATTGATGAAAATTTTTCAAGAGGAAAAACAGGAGTATTTAAACTCTTTACCCCGTAGAATAAGACTTTATGCCGGATATTTTATTAATGAATACCTTCACGACGTTAAAAATGGCGGCCTTGAAGAGGTTGTTGCCGAGACAGAAGCTCTTATAAACAGTGCAAAGGCACCGTTGTGGGTGCTAAAAAGAGCTCACCAGCTACAGGAAAACTTCCCCAAAACAATTGCATATATTATAAAACACAGAGGTTAATCATAATAAATTGCAAACTAAAACCGCTCCTTCTTTAAGTAATAATCCGGAGCGGTTTTGAAACTTTATTCAGGCTTATGCTTCTTCTTTTTTAGAGTTAATCATAGTCTGGATTTTTTCCATGATATCATCGCCTTTTTTCTGCATGTCGGAAACAATATCTTCTGCTTTTCCTTGAATTTCTTTAACTGTTTTTTCAGCTTTGTTTTTCAATTCTTCAGAGTTTCTTGCAAGCATTTCACGAGTTTCTTCACCTGATTGAGGTGCAAGTAAAAGACCCATAACAGCTCCAACTACTCCGCCTACTATGAAACCTGCTAAAAATTTTCCTGTTGACATAATCTTTCTCCTTTGGACTTATTTACTTTTTTGTTAATAGATATTTTCTTGATTATTTATATAAAATACCCCGTTTGTCATCAAGCTAATCTATAGTACGGGTGTATATTGTACAATATTTACAAATGTTTATTATTTTCTTCTGAAAAGGTTGAATGAAGAAATAAAACCTTTAAAGAAACTGCTCTGCAAAAACTTGAATTTCCCTGCAAACATAGTAAAGAAACCAATAACTGTTGCAAAAATCTTTCTGATAGTTGCAACTTGATTGTCCGCATTTTTTGCAAGGTTGTTAACGTTTGTCATTGTTTCTTTTAATTCTCCAAGAATCGGCTCAAGCTCGCCTTTGACAATTGTTGTTGTCTCATCAAGGTTTTTTGTGAGCAAAGTAAGCTCTATTAACAATTTAACAAAGTAAACGGTGGTTGCAATAATTGCACCCATTATTACAAATACTAAAAGTATAAGGCTTACGGTAAGTGCTGTTGACATGTTTTTCTCCTAAATTATAGTAATTTATCTTTAATTGAAATCGTAAGATTGGTCTTCCATCTCTCTGGCTTTTGCCATTTGTTTTGCTTTAATATGTTCATTTATTTTGTTGTATTGCTTTTCAAGCTTATACTTCATCATATCAAGAGATTCCAGAGCCTGTTTTTTAGCTTCCTTGATTTCCGGAGCGTGTCTTTGAGCAAAATCATTAACGTAATTTTTAACGTCTTCTCTTGTTTCTGCTCCTGATTTAGGGGCATATAAAATAGCGGCAACCACTCCACCGACAATACCTGCAAGCAAACCCATACCAAAGCTTATAGAATTATCCTCTTTTGACATTAGTGTCTTCTCCTTTATTATAATTTCCATTGATAATAGTATATCATTTTTTACGAGATTTTACACTACCAAAAATAGCAAAGTATATTATAATTTAATAGTGTTAGCTAATTGGAGTAATTTATGAAGAAGATTTTAGGGCTTTTTTTAGCTCTGGTATTTGGTTTACAGCTTAGCGCAAATGCAGCGACCACAAACTGGACAACTAAAGCAAATGTTGAAAGAGTAAACAGAATCGGTAAAGCCTTGCTTGCAAAGAATAATCTACCCACAAAAATCAATTTTAAAGTAATCGAAACAGATGAAGTAAATGCATTCGCTAACGCCGACAAAGAAATTTGTGTGTACACAGGAATGTTAAAATTCGTCCAGAACGATGCAGAACTAGCTGGAGTAATTGCTCATGAAATTGGTCACATTGTGAACAACCACGTCGCAAAACAAAACGTATTAGGTACAATAACTGCCACTGCGATATACAATGCAAATATGGACTCAAGGCTTAAAGCTGGAGCAAATGCAGCCAATAATTTGACTATGCTAAAAATGTCCAGAACTGAAGAATACGAAGCTGACGTTACCGGTGTGGACCTTATGACTAAAGCCGGCTACAACCCGCTTGCAATGGTTTCGGTACTTTACAAGATAAGCGGAAACTATGCAGATTTTACATCTACTCATCCATCAGGTGACAAGAGAACTATGTATATTTATGACTATATAACATACACTTATCCCGCAAAAGCCAAGCTGGGATATACATCTGACTCTTATAAAAAATTCATGGCATATGCAGGGCCTATTGTAAAAGAAAGAAATGCTGACCCTAAAAAACTAGCTTCGTTTAAAAAGAAACAGGCTAAACTTAAAGAAAAAAGAATAGCAAAGCTGGAAAAATACAAAACAGCAAAACAATCTAACGGTTGGGACAAGTCCTTAAATGTAATTAGATTTTTATCAGAATAAAAAATGGGGGCAGTTTTTCTGCCCTTTTTAATTAAATACTTGAAAAAGAATTTTTATTTGATATATTTTTATTAAATCCAATAAATTATGGCGGGTATCGTCAAGTGGTTAAGACCTCGGATTGTGGTTCCGATATACATGGGTTCGAATCCCATTACCCGCCCCATAAAAAGCCCAATAACTTTTGTTACAGGGCTTTTTATTTTGTTGAGATTTTGGATTTGAGAACTCACACAAGGCGAGAGCTCTATTCATGCCGGATAGCGAACAGATTGAATGAGCAGTAGCGAGCTTTAGTTACATCAACGTAATTTTGTAACTAATAATAAACATTAAAGAAAAGATGGTTATAGTCCATATTGCTCCGACTATATCGATTTTTACCCTTGTATCAACGCCATGAAAAATGCCAAAATCATTACTAATACAATGTACATAATTCCTTGTCCAAGACGGTTATCATTTATAGGAGCATCAATAAATATACCACTATCAGAAGGTATATTATTCAAAACATTTTTTATGTCGAATTCCAAATTTGTAAAAAAGATATTCTCAGTTTCCCCATTTTTCATATTAATATGTAAATTAATATCAACTCTTCTTCTAAAAGGTTCCGAATTTATATCATACATTATGCTCTGAATATTTTTATATTCAAAAACTTTTTTTGGTTGTAAATAGTGACAAACGATAGTTGATTTTTTGTATTATCAATAATAATTGAACTATAGTACATTGAATTATTCAGCGGGACTTTGTAGTAAAATATAAAAATACCTATTACACAAGGCGGCATAACCAAAAGAATATTGGGATTATTCAACAATATCGATAAAATAATTGCAACAATGCACAAAAAAACAGAACAATAAAATAAATCTTTTTGAGCATAAAAGCTGCATTATTATAAATGAAAACATTTTTCATTTGTATAATTTATCAATTCTTGTAGAAAAAGTCAAATTAAGAACCCTGTTCAACACATATTAGCAGGTAGGGTGCAATTTGCCATTTTATAAAGATATATTTTTTCTATAATCCTTTAACTCTTTGGCAAGTTTTTCTTCAAGAATATCAATTTTCATCTCAAAATTGTAATCTGAGTATTTCATCGCCTCAATTTTATAGCAAATTTTGTCTGAATGAATATCTTGTATCAGGCTTTGGTATTTTTCACCTTCGGAAAATGCCAGGAGTTCATCTTTCAGGCGATATCTGGAGTTTTGTAAAAAATCAATACGTTCTTTTGGATCTAATTTAGAAAGTAATTCATCAAGTTTTGCAGCAATTTCTTGCTTTGGTAAAGCATTTTTTGAATATAATACTGAGTTATAAAAATTTTGTGTTTTTAGGTAGAGCTCTGTTTCGTATACTTTTGCAATCCTTGCAATTGTTTTTGGATTTGTCATAAAAGAGAAATAATGAGCTGTTTCGTGCATAAAAGTATCAGCTGTTGTAAGAGGGATTTCTCCTGAAAATTGATTTGCGGGTATCAGCATATTGTATCCGATAATATTTTTGCTTTCATCATTTACTTTAATTGTTACTGCCCCTCCTTTATTTGGACTTTTTATGAGGCTTATATTTTTATGAAAAGGGCAAGCATCGTCTAATGTTTTTTGAAAGACATCAAAACTAACATCTTTAGATTTAAACTGTTTAGAAATATTTTGAAAAAATCTATAATTAAGAGCACGTGCAAGCTCAGTTCTTTGAACAGATGTGCCTTTTGTAAATTCGAGAGGATATCTTGCAATTTTTTCTATTTTAATCATATTGATATAAAACAGCAAAATAGAAAAATTTGCTTTTAAAAAAAACTTAATAGTTTTATAATTACTGCACAATATGTTAAATTATCTTCGTAGGGTGATTAAAGGTATCGTTTGGATGAAAATTGCATCAGGAAATTCAAAAACTACAGTTAATTTAAAGTTAAATAAAGAAAAAAACTTTAATCAACAAGCACTTAATTTTAAGGGTTGGAATTTTGAAACAGTTAAAAAAATAGAGGAACAAACAACCTCTACAAAACTCTTGAGTGATGTTTTAAATACTGCAATTAATAATCTCGGGGATGCAATCCATATTATTAGCGGCAAAGACCTGAATCATACAGCAAAAGAGTTAAAAGATATTGTGAATCAAAGTTTTTCTTTTGGCTGGCCTGCGCGTATGTTTGTTAATTTAATACAAGATGAAAGAATTAAATATCCAATCTTTCTTAAAAAACTACAATTGGCAGACCAAAAATCCGATTTGTTGGAGATTCTTGGCTGCAATGGACGAATCTTTGATAAAAAGGCTTCTTTTAAACCTTTAAGCTACTATAGGTTAGAAGGCGCAAGAAACGAATATAAACTGGAAATTAACGGTCTTAATTCATTCAAATTTGATACAAATTTCAATAAAGAAAATACAGATGAGTTTATGTTTTTTACAAATACAGACAGTTTTATTAACAAATTTGGCAATTAGATTAAAAATCCGGATAAGTTGGTATGTTAATAGTATGAACAATGATTTAAAAACATTTGACATTGCATCCTTCGGGGAGTTGCTAATTGACTTTACCTTTCAGGGCATAAGCCCGAACGGTCAAAGATTGTTTGCGCAAAATCCCGGCGGTGCTCCAGCTAATGTACTAGTTAGTGCGCAAAGACTCGGTGCACGTTGTGCATTTCTCGGCAAAGTCGGTAATGATATGCATGGATGCTTTTTGAAACAAACCCTTGAGCAAGAGAAAATTGACACTAAAGGTTTGATTCTGGACGACAGGTATTTTACTACACTTGCTTTTGTTAATATAAACGAAAATGGTGAAAGAAGTTTTTCATTTGCACGCAAACCTGGTGCAGATACACAAATGCAGCAGCAAGATATTAATCTTGATATTTTAAAAGATACCAGGATATTCCATGTAGGCTCTCTTTCTTTGACGGATGAACCAAGCCGTGCTACAACCTTTTATGCGGTAAAATATGCAAAAGAAAACGGAAGCCTGATATCTTATGACCCTAATTATAGAGCCGCTTTGTGGGAAAACGAGGAAATTGCACAAATAAGAATGCGAAGCTTAATACCCTACGCTGATGTAATGAAGATATCAGATGAAGAAACTGTTCTTTTAACAGATGAATCAGATATAGAAAAAGCCGCAAAAAAACTTTACGAACAGGGTGTTAAAGTAATTGCTGTTACATTAGGCTCAAAAGGTGCTTATATCTATGCGAATAATAGCGGACAATATGTTGCGCCACTTAAATGCACAGTAAAAGATACAAATGGCGCGGGAGATTCTTTTTGGGGCGGATTTTTGTATAAATTGTCAAAAGATAAAGGTAATCTGAATAATTTAACAGATAATGAATTATCTTCTTTTGCATACTTTGCAAATGCTGTTGCAAGTCTTTGTGTTGAATCAGCCGGAGCAATTCCTGCTATGCCTTATCTTGCTAATGTTGAGGAAAGATTAAAAAACGCAGGGCTTGATTGGTGCCTATAAATTTATTTTAAATGAATTGAAATGATAATCTATCAAGTTTTCGTTTTTTAATTTAGAAAGCTCCCGGGAAAGTGCACTTCTGTTGGCGCCTAAAAATTGTGCCATTTTTTCTCTGGAATACGGTATTTCAAAGATTTCTGAATCTGTACTTTTTTTGTATTTTGAAAGAAGGCACAAGATTCGTTCTCTCAGTGTCTTTTTTGATAATAGTTCAAGCCTTGTTTGAAGATGTATATTTTTAAATGCAATTATTTTCAACAAATTTTTAAGAAGCTTTTTGTGCAAAGGGCAAGAATTTGAGCATATATTTAAAATTCTGTTAAAGTTTAGCATTAGTATTTTTGTATCAGTAAGCGCTTTGGCACAAACCATAGAAGGTGTTTGGGTGCACACAAAGGATTCTGCAAATGTTTCATTTTCAAAAATACGGCCAATAATGATTTCATTACCGTTCAAATCGTCTTTTATAAGCTCTACTGCACCTTCTTGTACATAATAAATACAAGAGACTTTTTCGTCTGCATTAAATATAATTTCATCTTTCTTATAACTCTTTAAAACGGCCTGCAAACACTTTTGCAATTCATTTTTTTCTTGTTTGGATATATTTTCAAAAATATTCATAGATCTATCCTAACATATCCGTTGCATGTGCAACAGATAATTTAGTACAGCCAATTTATAATGCAATTATTAAACAAAGGAGAAATATAATGAATAAAATGTTTTGTTTTCAGTGTGAACAAACAGCTAAATGCACCGGTTGTACACAAATTGGGGTGTGTGGTAAAACAGCAGAGGTATCTAATCTTCAAGATGAATTAACAAGCTCACTGATAAAATTGGCTAATACACTTCCTCAAACAGAAGAAAATACAAATATTTTGATAGAGGGATTATTTACAACAATAACTAATGTTAATTTTGATGCGCAATCTATACAAGAGGATATCAATGAAGTTATAGAAAAAGCAGGCTCAAAAGAATTCGACATAAAAAGTGTGTGGGATTGCAACGAAGATATCAGAAGTTTAAAATCTCTCATTCTCTTCGGTTTAAAAGGTATTGCTGCATATGCACATCACGCTCGTGTTTTGGGGTACAGAGACAATGATGTGGACAGTTTCTTTTATGAGGCTTTGCGTGCAATATCAAAAGATTTGTCTGTAGATGAACTCTTGGCACTTGTGTTAAAAACAGGTGAAATCAATTTGAAGTGTATGGAACTCCTTGATAAAGCCAATACAGAATCTTATGGAACACCTGTGCCCACCAAAGTAACAACAAATATTGAAAAAGGCCCATTTATAGTTGTTACTGGCCACGATTTAAAAGATCTTGCTATTTTATTGGAACAAACAAAAGATAAAGGGATAAATATCTACACCCACGGCGAAATGCTGCCTTGCCATGCATATCCTGAGCTTAAAAAATATGCTCACTTAAAAGGAAATTTTGGTACTGCATGGCAAAACCAACAAAAAGAGTTTGATAATCTTCCCGGTGCTATATTGTTTACAACAAATTGTATAATGCCTGTCAAAGAAAGCTACAAAGACCGAGTGTTTACAAGCTCTGTTGTGGAGTATCCGGAATGTACCCATATTGGCGAAGATAAGGATTTTTCACCGGTAATAGAAAAAGCGCTTGAGCTTGGCGGCTATAAAGAAGATAAAAAAATGACAGGTATCAATGGCGGTGACGTTTTGACAACGGGTTTTGCGCATAATAGTGTTTTGTCAGTTGCTTCCAATGTTATTGATGCTGTAAAGGCCGGAAAATTAAAGCATATTTTTCTTGTTGGTGGCTGTGACGGTGCAAAACCGGGAAGAAATTACTATACAGACTTTGTAAAATTAACACCTTCCGATACTTTGGTTTTGACACTTGCTTGCGGTAAATTCAGATTTAATGACCTTGATTTGGGTGATATAGACGGTATTCCAAGGCTGCTTGATATGGGGCAGTGCAACGATGCTTATTCGGCAATAAAAGTTGCAATAGAGCTTGCAAAAGCTTTTGACTGTACTGTCAATGAGCTTCCATTATCACTAGTATTGTCCTGGTATGAACAAAAAGCTGTTTGTATTTTACTTACACTCCTTTATCTCGGTATAGAAAATATCAGACTCGGACCGACCCTTCCGGCATTTGTATCCTCTAATGTTTTAAATATTCTGGTTGAAAAATTCAAAATAAAACCTGTTACAACACCTCAAGAGGATTTAAAAGCAATACTCGGCTAAATATTGCGGGTAATATCATTCATTTTACAGGGCAGTTAAAAAAATAGCTGTCCTGTTTTATATTGATTTTATGCACGAATTAAAAATAAAACGAATATATGAAAAACCCTCCTTTGATGACGGAAAGAGGATACTTGTAGACAGATTATGGCCAAGAGGTGTTTCAAAGACCCAGGCTCATCTGGATGACTGGTACAAAGATATCGCTCCAAGCCCTCATCTTCGCGAATGGTTTAACCATGAGGCTGATAAATTCAAGGAATTTTCTATACATTATAAAGAAGAACTTAAAGGAAATGATTTTGTACAAAAGATTAAACAACTTTTAAAAAAATATAATGTTACTCTGCTTTATGCAGCAAAAGATTCCAAAATCAATCATGCTGTTGTTTTAAAAGATTATATTTTAAACACTAAAAATATCTGAATTACTTTAACAGACGCGGTTTTTCAAGTTTTCCTTTAATCTCTGTTCTGTCTGCCAGAAAAGTAGATATAACAGGAATAAACATATAATATATTGCACCTAGAATTAACACCGGTTTTGCAATTTTTATGCCTTCAATATACTTTTCCAATTCCGGCAGGTTTTTGTTTATAGCCCGAAATTTATTTATAAATTTTTCAGTAGACTTATTTGTTGCACTGTTAACTGCATAGCCTCCAGTTAAGCAGAGTCCTGTTGAAATAATCGAATTGTAAATTAACGGTTTTTTTCGTTTTTCTTCAATTTTTTTGTTTTTTGCTGTCTGTTGGACAAAAGACAATGTAAGCACAATATCAGTAAGCGATGTTATATGCTGGGCATAATTCGTATCATAATATTTTTTTGCAAAGTTCTGAAACAGTTTTTTATCAATTATTTTTCCGATTCCTTTAGCAAGCTTTTCTGAAACTTTATTGTAGATTCCTTTGAAAGAAATTACCTTGGATTTTTTAATACTGTCAGATTCTTGTTTTTGAGATTTTTGTCCGGGAAAAACACCGGCAATAAACGGAATCATTACGCAGGTCAGTGCTGATTTGGGAGCGGCTATTATAAGTCCAACTCCAAGTTTAAAAATTTGTGACGCAAATGAATAAATTTTTGATTGATTCAAAAATTTTGAACTGCCTTGCAGGTTTTTAATTGTTTCTTTTTTTAGATATTTTAAAGGGTTTTTATCGATTTTTTCTATTGCTTTTGAGACCGGCAGAGAAGATGCAAGCATAATTAAGTAGCCTACAATGCTGGAAGAAAGTGATTTTGCACAGGCAATTTTTTTGTTTTCCCTGTCTGTTTTAGGTGTTGACATAATAGCAATAGGTCTTGCTGCAGTTGATAGAAAAAGAGATGCAGTTGCACTAAAAAGTGTGCCGTTTTTGGCGGCAAATTTCAAACTTTTTAACAAAAGTTTATTAGTGTATATCCCGTTAAAATTTACTTTCATTTATTTTTATTAGATAACATACATAATAAAAAGTAAATTGCAGAGTACATTAATATTGAGCATAAAAGAATTTGTAAAAGCTGAATTAAATGGTTGGAAAAGGGCTGAAGTAATCGGTCTTTGTATAGTTTTTACAATAATTTTTGTAAATGCGATTGTTGTAAAAGATAGCATTATTGCAGTGATTTCAGCTGTATGTGGAATTTTATATTCAACTATTGCAGGCAAAGGAAAGGTTTCTTGTTATATTTTTGGGCTAACAGGCACCTGTTGTTACAGCTGGCTTGCATTTGATAACGGGCTTTGGGGAAATCTTGCTTTGTATATGTGTTATTACTTTCCCATGCAAATAATAGGTATTTTTGCATGGAGAAAACATCTGAAAAAAGAAACCGCAGAGATTATCAAAAAGCAACTAACTTTTTATGAACGATTAAAATTGTCTTTGGCAGCCCTTTGGGCGTGTATTTGTGCCATTGTGCTGTTATATTACTTCAAAGATTCCAGCCCTGTATTTGATGGTATCACTACGGTATTGTCTGTTTTTGGGATGTATTTGACAGTAAAAAGATGCATTGAGCAATGGATAATCTGGATGGTCGTCAACGGTTTGTCGTCTTTGATGTGGCTGAATCTTGTTATACACGGTGCCAAAACTTACGCCACCTTCATCATGTGGGTTGTATATTTTATTCTTGCTGTTTATTTTTATTTTTGCTGGGAAAAAGAAATCGGTGAAAGAAACTAATCTGTCACCGATTGGGTTTTAATGCGTTCGGAATTTAAATGAGATAAGTGTTTATTTAACAAAGTAAGAAGCATTTAAATTTGCATACAGCTTGATAACACCGCCTTGGATAGGGCTTGAGCTTTCCAAGGAAGAATCTGCGGATGCACTCATTGCCATATTTTTAGCAAGGAGTCTGTATTGAGGTATATTGCTGGATGTAGAGCAGCTGCCGTTCATTGATTTAATTCCGGCAAGAGTGTTGTTGGCTGATTTTGCAAGAATACCTGCTCTTGTAAAAGCTTTTTTAGCAGCTATGCCAAGCAGCTGGTCGCATTGTTTGTCATAAGATGATACGGAAAAGTTTATATTATCTACATTTGTTGCGCCCAGAGATATTGCTTTGTCTATCATTGCTCCTGCGTCTTTTATGGATTTTGTATGAACAATAATGCTGTTTGACACTTCATATCTGACAAGGTCTTTTTTGTTATTTTTGTAATTATAAACGGGAGCTGCGTTAAAATTAGTTGTTTTGATAAAATCTCCGTTGTCTTTGTTTATCATTGCACTCAAAGATGAGTAAACTTTGTCTGATATTAATTTATTTTCGGCAGTAGCTTTTTGCAAGGATTTTGTGTCTTGGGTTTGCACAGCGATGCTTATTTCCACAACATCAGGCGGAAGCTCTGTGTTGGCAGTGGTTGAAACTGAAACAAAACCTCTTTCTATCACATCAGCAGCGGCTTTCAATCCGCCGGCACTTATAAAACCTATTGCCAGAGCACCAACCAGTGCTGCAGATAAAATTTTCTTCATAATCTCTCCTTTTTATGTACTCATAAATAATAAACGATTATTTATAAAATTTGTTCAAATATGAAATTGTTGTATAAATTATTGGGTACAAAAAAGTTAGCGAATGGTCTTTGTGATGCAGACCTCGGGGTTGTTAAAGTATTGTAAAAATACAACTTCTTCGTTTTTGCCTACAACAGGCATGCCTTTAACCAGCACGGAACCTTTTATGTCAGGGTTTATCATTGCTGTGTAATATTCTTGTATCTGTTTTTGATTGAAATAGCAAGTGGTGACATTGGCGCCTCGCTGCCAGCGGTTTGTTTCAACATAAACACACTTTCCGCTGCCGTCAGGGGCATAACCTTTTATTTCGTATGTAGAATTTGAGTTGTATGCAACATTATATTTTGATTCTGAAAAAGCTCTGCACAAATAAAAATTTTGGATAAATTCCTGTGAATATTTTGAGGCTGCTTTTGCCTTGGGCGCAAAGAAAACCGATAAAGCAAACAGGCCGAAAATTATGATAAGTATAAATATTATGCCAAGACAGCCGGTCAAAATACGGTTGGCAATTTTATCTGTTTTTTCAAGCTCTTTTTCTTCTCTTTGTTTCAAATCAAAGTTGAATTTTTCTATAGTTAAATCAGTAGTTAAAGAATGTTCTTTTTCGTATTTTGTTACATAGTCTGAAAACATTTGTTTTTCTATGGTCACCACACCTCTTAGTCTGACAAAACCAAGCAGCATTTTTATCTCGTAGCTCATGTCTTTGATTATGCATTCGGCAGAAAAATCTTTTTGCTCTGAAGAAACCAGGCGATAATAACTGTCATCGCAATAAAACTCAAAATAACACCATTTGTCATTCTCAAAAAACCATTCTTTTTTTGAAGACGGTTCAAAAATTACTTTTTGACAGGCAATAGAAAAGCATTTTTCCATTGATTTAAAATATCTGTCGATAATGTCCGGATTATTTTCGTTCATTTTTTTATTTTATAACATGAATTTCAGATTTAAAACTGCTATATGGAGTAAAGTTCGTTGACTAAAGTATTACTAAATGCTAGCATTAATGTAATATATAGTGTTGGATGAGAGAAAGATGGATAAAAAGACTTTGCGGGATAATGAGGATTTTATTAACTATCTTGAGCGTATAAATTTTCAAAAACATCTTAATAAACTTGCAAAAAAACTCAAAGATAAAACCATAATAATATATGGCGCAGGTGCTTTCTTTAATGCGCTCAATGAAAAATATGATTTATCCGTGTTGAATATAATTGCAATTGCAGACAGAAAATTTATTAACCACGAACAAGGGCTCGAATTTGCCGGCTATAAGGCTTGTGCACCTGATGAAATTACTTCTTTAAAACCTGATTATGTACTTGTCAGTATGCTTTATTTTGTCAGTGTTATCGAGGATTTGGAAGAGACTTGCCTTCGAAGCTCAAAAATAAAAATTAAACCTTTGATTAACAAACCGTTTGTTGAGGTATGGAAGGAAATTTGGAGTTAAAATGTCGGAAAACTCTTTGATTTCAATTATTATACCTGTGTATAATGCCCGGGATTATATTGCTAAATGTTTGGATTCTCTAATTTGCCAAAGTTACAAAAATATTGAAATCATTTGTGTTGATGATTGTTCTACTGACCAATCTTTGAATATTATAAATGACTATGCAAAAAAGGATTCCCGTTTAAAAATTTTTTCAACAGGTCAAAATAGCGGCCCGGCTACTGCAAGAAATATGGGGCTGGATAATTCACAAGGCGATTTTATTATGTTTTGTGATAATGATGATACCTATTCTCAAAATATGTGCGAGTTGATGCTTAACGCCGCGAAGGAATATGATGCTGAGCTTGTTACTTGTAAATCCAATATAGAAAACAGCTCACTTGATAAAGAATTGGCCAATTATATTAACTCTAACCCTGAGGGAAATATTAAACTAAACGATTGCATAAAACATTCTATAAATGTTTTGCTCTGGAATAAAATATATAGAAAATCTATCATAGACAAATACGATATTAGATTTCCTGACGGCGTTTCGGCAGAAGATGATGCTTTTATTATGCAATATGTTAGTGTTATATCAAAATACTGCGGGCTAAAGCTCTATCTGTACAATCATCTTTTTCGCACAACTTCTTACACAAATACAATAGGCCGAGCAAAAGCTGCGGAGAAAAAATTTGATAAAATAAAAATCATAAAAAATATGTATGATTTTTTGATAAAACACGATATTTTTGATTCTCAGGAAGAATATTTTAAAAACAGAACAAAAGCCGAGCTCATATATATGTTTTCTTATAACAAAGAGCCTGGCGATAAGGAAACTATAATACGTCTGTACAATGATTTTGTAAAAAATGCACAGTATTTGGATTACAAAAAGTATAACTATCACTGTTTTTACAAAAGGCTGTATAAAAGGCTGAACCCTTTTAGGTTGTGTCTGTTGATAAATAAATGTTATTGGTTTTGAACATAAAGATGAGAGGCGCTAATGAAAAGTCCTAAGGATATGAAAATAATACAGATAGATATTACCAATGCCTGCATAAACAGGTGTTCTAACTGTACAAGGTTTTGCGGTCATCATACAAAACCCTTTTTTATGGATTTTGAAACTTTTAAAAAAGCAGTAGATTCCTTTGACGGTTGGAAAGGCTGTGTCGGCATTATCGGTGGCGAACCTACGCTGCATCCGGAATTTGAAAAATTTGTGGATTATATGAGGCAAAAAAGAGTAGGTCATTTTCTATACAATTCAAGAAAGCCTATTTATAATATGCAAGAGCATATCTATAAAAATTTAAACAATACCTGTGCACAGATAGGGCTCTGGTCTTCTTTGAACAAAGGCTATTACAGACATTTTGAAACTATTAATGATACTTTTGACTGGCAGCTTTTAAATGACCACAACAACAAATGCTTGCATCAGGCTATATTGATGGCAAGAAAAGATCTTGGAATTAGTGATGAAGAATTTATTAATAAAAGAGATAACTGCTTTGCTCAAAACACCTGGTCTGCAACGATTACGCCTAAAGGTGCTTTTTTCTGTGAAATTGCTGCTGCTCTTGATATGCTTTTTGACGGCCCTGGCGGTTGGCCTATTGAAAAAGGCTGGTATAACCGCACACCGGAAGAATTTGGTGAACAGCTGCAATGGTGCGAGCTTTGTTCTTTGTGTCTTGATGTACCACAGAGGATTTCTTGTGAGGATATAGATGACATATCTCCTACTTTGTTAGCAAAACTTAAAGAAGTAGGCTCTCCAAAAATTAAAGCAGGGAATTACTGTCTGCACGATAAAGAAGACTATGAAAAACATAAAGATTCTTACAAATCTTTTACACACTGCGATGACTATATGCAGGCAGGCTCAAATATAAGAACAACAACTGATAACAAAAATTACTATCCACGTTCTTTTGAAATAACTTCTGCCGATGATGCGGACTGTGTTATTGACAAAAAAACAGACTGGGTAGTAATTTCAAAAAACAAAAGAGATGCAAAAAAAATATCAAAATATTTGACAAATATGGTAATCAATCCCGGCTGCTTGTATAAATACAAAGGTGAGCTAGTTTTTAATCCTCTTGCAAGGAGTGTAAGGGATTATATAAAAGAAAACGCATTAGATTTTAAAAAACTGGAGTCATATTACGGGTCTGATAAAGTAGTCTGTGTTGATATTGTAAAGCCTGATTCTTTTATCAATAATATAAGAAATCATATAATTAAAGCATTAAAAGTTTTCAAATATACGTGGTTTTAATTATCAGACTAGAGGAGTGTTTATGAAGGTACTTGTAACAGGAGCAAACGGATATATAGGATCTCATCTTGTTAAGGCATTGCTCGATGAGTCTGTAGAAGTTGTTGCTGTTGATATAAACCACGACTATATTGACGACAGAGCGCAAAAGTTTGATACAGATATTTTTTCACAGAACAAAAACTATTTTGACTTTTTTAATAAACCTGATGTCTTGATTCATCTTGCATGCAAAGATGTGCCTGTTCACAATTCTTTTTACCATATTGAATCGATTTCAAAAAACTTTGATTTTATAAAAAATCTTGTTGATAACGGATTAAAACAAGTTATAACAGTAGGCTCAATGCACGATATCGGCTATTATGAAGGTGAAGTAAAAGAAGATGTGGAGCCTCACCCAATGTCTTTTTACGGCATATCAAAGGATACTTTGAGAAGATTGCTTGAAGTTTATACAAAAGACAAAGACGTCGTCTACCAGCATTTGAGATTTTTCTATACTTATGGTGATGATATGCATAGCTCAGGCTCTGTTTTTTCTAAAATTTTGCAAATGGCTGCAGAATGTAAAGAGACATTCCCATTTACTGATGGCAAAAATAAATTTGATTACATAGAAATCAATGAATTGGCAAAACAAATTGCTGCAGTGGCTATGCAAAAAGAAGTAACGGGTATTATAAACTGCTGTTCAGGCAAACCTGTTTCCATTAAAGAACAGGTAGAGTTTTTTATCAAACTGCACAACCTCTCTATAAAACCTGATTTTGGAAAATATCCGTCCCGTCCTTACGATTCTCCTTGTATATATGGTGACAATACAAAAATCAGGAAAATAATGGAGCAAAAATCAGCTAAACATTAATAAATTTTATTTTTTGCATTTTCTCTTTAAACATCTCGGTTAAAAACGCGTGAGCAACCATACCTTCTTGCATTGCGATGTAGATTATGTCAGGTTTGTAATTCAATATTTCATTCGGGGGAATGGCTGTGTAACCTTTGTACTCACTAGTTTTTTCAAACTTTCTGTCACTTAAGGCCACAACATTTATATTTTTAAAAACACCGTTTTGCAAAAGTGATTCAAAATGCTTGCCTGCTCCGTAAACTACTACTCTTTTGTTTTTGAGCTCAATACTGTTTATTCCTTTTTCGATTGTCTTGCCAATACGCAGATGCCATATGTCGTATAAGAAGTTTCTAACAATGTTGAATACCCTTTTTATGAAAACCGGACGCACTGCATATAAAACAGTTTCGCAACACGTAGAGCTGTGATGATGAATGTAAAAGTTGTATCCAATATTGAGTGAATTTAAATACAATGCAATATCCCACAGATGAGAAGGTGCGTGATAAATACATATTGCCATATCAGGCTTGAATTTTTTAATGGTTTTTTGTGCACCTCTCAAAGCGTTAGGCTCTGCACTTTCTATATCCATTTTTATGTAATCGAGTTTGTTTATTTTGTTGTCTTTTACAAAATCATCCAATGCAACCAGCTCGCACTCTACAGCGTCTCCGTTAATAGGATATAAAACAGAAGAACCACCGTTTCCTACTGCCATTTGTAATTTTTCGTGCTTGTTCCAAAGCCCGAGACAAAGCAATTCTATATTTTTTAGCAAAGGTTTCGTTGCTATTATGTTTTTTGCTTTTTCGCATTCTATTGGTGATGCTTCAAACGCAAATATCTTGCCTTTTTCTCCGATAAGTTCTGTATATTTTTCAAGCTCAAAAATGCTTGAAGAGATACCGGCATCCACAATAACAGCACCTTTTTTGACCGTTGGCATAAGCTCTTGAGGGAAATAATCCATTTCTCCGTTATAAGCTAAATAACCCGCATCACCTTCTGTTAGCGATTTTAGACGCTGAAGAAAAACTTTTTTACTTTTTTTTGAAGATAAAAGTGAATATACTTTATCAATTTCTTGTTTATGTGCTTCATAAAAGCTTTTTAGCGGCGGAAAAGTCAACATACAGCCGTTTTTATAATCAGCAGGTGTGAAGAAGTAATACAAACCTTTTCTGTTTTGGGCAATCATATTCATTGTTGCAATCCAATGATTGTCGACCATTTCGTAAAAATCAATATAAACCGCAAGATTGTTTTTGTCATAGTTGTATTCTAATGATTCTACGGGGATGTTTTCATATTCGGAAATATCATTTTTTCTTGGAAAGTAAGGGGATATCAAAATTCTTTCAATTTTGGCGCCAAATTTATCTTGAAAAACTTTTACGGCTGTTTCAATTTCATAATCAAAGCAAACAATAGAAACCGTGTTTAAATTTGATTCTGCAAAGTTTTTTCTGTATTTCTCCAGCCCGTTATAAAGTTTTTTATTAATCATATATTCCTTACTATTAGTAGATTGTCTTTTAAAAATTATATAAAAAACTGATTATCATATCAATTTGTTAAATATTCTATCGTGAAAAAAATCACATTTGTAATTGAGGTTCTCTGTTATATTGCAATATAATTTGTATATACGCATAGTCTCTCTGACAGCGTATTTCAAATGTATAATATTTTTAATAATTGTAAAAATAACACTTGAAATTTTATTTTGATTGGGTTATATTAATAGTGAATAATTTCACGATAAAGGAGACGTTACACTATGGCAACTAAAAAACAAGCCGAAACTGAAAAGCTCGAAAAAGCTTTCAACAAATCAAGTGAAGTTAAGACTCATGACGATTTGAAATTAATCATTGAAAGAGCTAAAAAAGCTCAAAAGATTTATGCTACTTTCTCTCAAGAACAGGTAGACAAAATCTTTAAAGCAGCTGCTACTGCCGCTGACAAAATGAGAATTCCTCTCGCTAAAATGGCTGTTGAAGAATCAGGCATGGGCGTTATGGAAGATAAAATTATTAAAAACCACTTTGCTGCTGAATATATCTACAACAAATATAAAGATATGAAAACAGCCGGTGTTATTTTTGAAGATAAAGCTAACGGAATCAAAAAAGTAGCTGAACCTATCGGTGTTATTGCTGCAGTTATCCCTACAACTAACCCGACTTCAACTGCTATTTTCAAATCATTAATCGCTTTAAAAACAAGAAACGCTCTTGTATTCTCTCCACACCCGAGAGCTAAAAAATGTACAATCGAAGCTGCAAGAATTGTTTTGGAAGCTGCTGTTAAAGCAGGTGCTCCGGATGGTCTTATTGCTTGGATTGACGAACCTTCAGTTGAGCTTTCAGCTGCATTGATGCACCACGAAGACATTGATATGATTCTTGCAACAGGCGGCCCGGGAATGGTTAAAGCAGCTTACTCTTCAGGCAAACCTGCTCTTGGTGTAGGCCCCGGTAACACTCCTGCTGTTATCGACGAAACTGCTGATATTAAAATGGCTGTTTCTTCAGTACTTATGTCAAAAACTTTCGACAACGGTATGATTTGTGCTTCTGAACAATCAGTTGTTGTAGTAAAAGACGTATATGACGAAGTTAAAAAAGAATTTGTTTTAAGAGGTGCTCACATCCTTTCTAAAGCAGAAAAAGATAAAGTAGCCGCTACTATCATCAAAGACGGCAGATTAAACGCTGCTATTGTAGGCCAGCCTGCATACAAAATTGCTGAAATGGCCGGCGTAACTGTTCCTCAAGATACAAAAGTTCTTATTGGTGAAGTTACAGATATATGCGAAGAAGAATCTTTTGCTCACGAAAAACTTTCTCCGGTACTGGCTATGTACAAAGCTAAAGACTTTGATGATGCTGTACAAAAAGCATATGACCTTGTTGATTTTGGCGGAGCAGGCCACACATCTGTACTTTACACAGACGAAAGAGATTCTGAAAGAATTGAAAAATTCGGTGTTAAACTCCATACTTGCAGAATCTTAATCAACACACCTTCATCTCAAGGCGGTATCGGTGACTTATTCAACTTTAGACTCAATCCGTCATTGACATTGGGCTGCGGCTCTTGGGGCGGCAACGCAGTAAGCGAAAACGTTGGTCCTCAACACTTATTGAACATCAAAACAGTTGCTGAAAGGAGAGAAAACATGCTCTGGTACAAAGTTCCCGCAAAAGTATACTTCAAAAGAGGAGCTTTGGACTTGGCTCTCAGAGAACTCAGCGGCAAAAAACGTGCATTCATTGTTACTGACAGATTCTTGTTCAATTCAGGTATGACAACAGCGATTACAAACACACTGGATGAAATCGGTGTTGATTATCAAATCTTCTTTGATGTAAAACCTGACCCGACATTGTCTACAATCAACGATGCAATGATGATGGTTAAAGCATATGAACCTGATGTATTCATCGCGTTGGGCGGCGGTTCTTCTATGGACGCAGCTAAAATCTTGTGGTTAATGTATGAACAGCCTGATACAGTGTTCGAAGACATTGCTATGAGATTTATGGATATCAGAAAAAGAATCTGCATGATTCCTGAACTCGGTAAAAAAGCTGAAATGGTTTGTGTACCGACAACATCAGGTACAGGTTCAGAAGTTACTCCGTTCGCTATCATCACTGATGATGAAACAGGTGTTAAATACGCAATCGCTGATTACGCATTGACTCCGAACGTTGCTATCATCGACCCGAACCTTGTTGACTCTATGCCTAAAGGATTAACAGCAGTTTCCGGTTACGATGCTATCACTCACGCAATCGAAGCTTACGTATCAGTTATGGCAACAAACTTTACAAACTCTAACTCTTTAGAAGCTTTGAAACTGTTATTCAGATACCTCAAACGCTCTTATGACAGCGGTAAAAACGATCCTATTGCAAGAGAAAAAGTACACTATGCTTCAACAATTGCAGGTATGGCATTTGCTAACGCATTCTTAGGAATATGCCACTCTATGGCTCACAAACTGGGTGCTATGTTCCACGTACCTCACGGTATGGCTAACGCATTGTTGATTAACCAGGTTATCAAATTCAATGCTACAGACAAACCGACAAAACAAACAGCATTCCCTCAATACAAATTCCCTTGCGCTAAGGCTAAATACGGCCAAATCGCTGATGAATTAGGATTGGGCGGCAAAAACGACGATGAAAAAGTTGAATTGCTGCAACAAGCTTTAGTACAAATGAAAAAAGACCTCGGCTTGCCGATGTCTATCAAAGAATTCGGTATCGAAGAATCTGAATTCCTTGCTAAACTTGATGAGCTTGTTGAACTTGCATTCGACGACCAATGTACAGGTGCAAACCCGAGATATCCGTTGTTTGAAGAAATCAAACAAATGTACCTCGATGCATACTACGGAAGAATATAATTCTTATTGTGAAATAAGATCCTCAAAGAAAAACCCGTTGATGAAAGTCAGCGGGTTTTTTATTAAAAAAATTTTTAATAACTTATGTTATATTCTTTTACCTGTTTCAACATCAAAGAACAAAAAGTCATTGGTGTTGAATTGCAGCGTAATCTCTTTGTCAAAATGTTTTTGGGTGTCTACTTTTGCTGAGCATTTTGCTCCGTTTACATTAAAGTAAACAATCTTTTCACTGCCAAGCATTTCAGATATATCTACAGGCACAGTGAAATTGTAATTAGAGTTTATTACATCCATTTTTTCCGGTCTGATTCCTATCAAGACTTCTGTGCGGTCTTTGATGATTGTTTTTTGCTCTTCTGATAGGTATACAATATATTCATTGTTTAGCTTTACGGTACCGTCTTGTACTTTGCAAGGGATAAAGTTCATTGAAGGAGAACCTAAAAATCCTCCAACAAAAGTGTTTGCCGGATTGTAGTAAATTTCTTCAGGCTTGCCTGCCTGCTGAATGATTCCTTTGTCGAGTACTACAATTCTGTCACCCATTGTAAGTGCTTCTGTCTGATCATGGGTTACATATATAAAAGTTGTTTGCAATTTTTCGTGTAGTTTTTTGATTTCGGACCTCATTTGTACACGGAGTTTTGAATCCAGATTGGACAGGGGTTCGTCCATAAGGAAGACCTTAGGATTCCTCACTATAGCCCGTCCAAGCGCAACTCTTTGTCTTTGTCCTCCCGAAAGCTGTTTGGGCTTTCTGTTGAGATATTCTGTTAAATCGAGTATTTCGGCTGCTTCTTTGACTTTTTTATCAATTTCATCTTTTTTTAGATTTCGCATTTTTAAAGGGAATGCGATGTTTTCATAAACCGTCATATGCGGATAAAGAGCGTAACTCTGGAATACAAAAGCAATGTCACGGTCTTTTGGATGTACGTTATTTACGCATTTATCTCCAATAAATATTTGGCCGTCCGTAATATCCTCAAGGCCGGCAATCATCCTTAAAATTGTAGATTTTCCGCATCCTGATGAGCCAACCAGCACAAGGAATTCTTTATCCTGTATCTCTAACGACACATCATTGATAATTGTTTTTGTGTCGTATTTTTTTACCACATTTTTTAAGGTGACATTTGCCATGTGTTTACTCCGCTAAATTATAGGCTTATTCTTTCAACAGGAATAATAAAAGTGTAACTGCAGCCTTTCATTGACTCAGATTCAACCCAGATTTTTCCTTTCAAGAGTCTGACCAGATTGTAAATTATTCCCATTTCAAGACTTTTTGATACGGCTTTTTTAGCAATATATTTGTCAATGTTGGCATACGGGTCAAATATATTGTTCAAATCAGATTCGGGAATTCCCATACCTGTATCAATTATTTTTATCATCATATATGCTTTTTCAGGCAAATTAGCATTTACACTGAAACCTGCAATTTCTAAAAATTCATTGTCAGGGTGACTTACAATCAATTGAATAGAGCCGGAATCTGTATTGTTTATAGAATTTTCAAGGAGAATATCAAGTATTCTTTTAAGAACGTTTTCATCAGAATAAATATTTCTTCTGCCAAGGCTGTTTAAATTAAAGTTTAAGATAATTTTTTTATCATCAGCTTTGACTTTGTATTGTGTAAACAGTGTTGTCATAAGGTTTACAAAGTCAAAATTCTTAAACTCATACTCGTAAAGTCCTGATTCCAGCTTTGAGTATTCAACCACACTGTTAACAAGTTCAAGCAGCTGGGTGGAATTTTTGTTGATTATTTTCAGGTACTTTTCTTGTTTTTCGTTTACCTCTCCACCGAGTCCTTCAAGTATGGCCTGAGAAAAACCGTTTATTGAGTGGATTGGTGAAGTCAATTCTCCTGAAATTTTGGTCAAAAATGTATTTTTGTTTTTTGTAAGTTTGTTCAAGTATTCATGTTCAAACAGCAGCTTGTTTAGCATTTTCTGGCTGTGAGTCACGTCTCTTATTGTTACTATAATTTTTTCTTCATCATCTTCATATTCATTGGCTTTTACTTCAAAAAACAAATCTTCTTCAAGATTCAATTTTGAACGCACAACAGCAGAGTCATCTGATTTTGACAGGCTGCTTACAAGGTTAAACCCACCATCAAACATGTCGAGCAGCTCCATGTTAAAAAGCTCTTCACTTGTGAGTTTAAAAAGTTTTAAAAGATTTTCGTTAGCATATAATATTTCACCCGAAAGAGAAACAATTAAAACCGCTTCCGGATAGTAGCTCAGTACGTTTTTGTCAGATTTTTTATTAAATAACCATGATAATAGATTCATATCGTGTAAAACTCCCCTTTAGATATACTTATAGTATCATAATCATTGCGAAAAATGAAAAAAGTTAAAAAAAGTAATGCGGCTTTTGAATTAAAGGCCGCATAAGTCAAGAAAGGAATGGTTAGACTATTAATAGGTTTATTATTACAACTTTTTTCATGCTGTGCAAATTTATAAACAATTGTAAACTTAGTGTATAATTGTTTTAAATAAAGGAATTTTTTATGAAAACAGGTATTATTTCATTAGGTTTAATAGGCGGTTCGCTTTTAAAAGTGCTATGTGCTAAAGGTATTGAAACAGTTGCGGTTACAAGAAACAAAGATTCTATAGAAAAAGCAAAAGCCTACACTCCTTTTGTTTCGGATGATATTAACACACTTAGCGGGTGTGACATTATATTTGTTTGCTCACCTATGAGCAAAACATTAGAAATACTTGATAAACTGGAAACAGTTGTTTGTAAAGATACAATTGTTACTGATGTGTGCAGCCTTAAGGGCTTTGTAATGCAAAAGGAAAGACAGTATACTTTTATCGGTTCTCACCCTATGGCAGGAACAGAGCACAGTGGTTTTGACGCTTCTTTTGAGGCACTTTTTGAGGGCGCAAAGTGGGTCATTACACCTTTTGAAAGTACACCGTCCAATGCTGTGGATAAACTATCTTCTTTAATTGCCTTAACCGGAGCGACAACTGTTATTACTAATGCTAAATCACATGACAGGGCTGCTGCCTTGATAAGCCATATGCCAATGATTGTTGCACAGGCACTTGTAAAGACAGTTAAAGACGAACATCTTGCCAAAATGCTTGCTGCAAGCGGATTTAGAGATATGACGCGTCTTGCTCTTTCAAATACTCAAATGGCAGCAGATATGGCTGCGATGAACAGTCAAAATATCTCTGAATCAATAATTATGCTTATGGAGTCTGTCAAACAACTGCTGGGAGATGATTATTCCGTACAGATAGAGGCGTTGAAAGATATTCGTCAAAACATGTATAACGATAAGGGACAAAATATATCCAACTAAAGTTATACGTACAAACAACTTTTTTACAATTAAATTAAACTCACAACCTGATATCATATAAATGTTAGGGACAACGTATACAAACAGTCAGGGACGCAAATGAAAATCAGGGATGTTGACAAAGTTTGTATTGTCGATATAGCAGGGAAAACTGTATCACAATCAGACCTAATAGAATTAAAACGGCTTTTCAAGAAAGAAGCGTCTAAAAGGCGCATTGGCATTAATCTTGAAAAAGTTTTGAACATAGAGCATGAATTTTTGAATTTTCTGCAAGAATCATCGTTTAAGCAAAAATTGTCTCTTTTTAATGCAAACAATGAAGTTTATCTTCTGCTTTTTGTTTCCAAGACGGATAGATATGTAAATATCTATCTAAATGAAAATGATTTTTATGAAGACAAACATTGTATTGTATACAGGCGTTTAAAACTTCTTAAAAGTGCGTAAACTATTGGCCGAAATATTAACAAACATTTCCTATTCGACAAAACTTTCAAATTATAGGATTATATTAATAAGACTATATTTTGGGGAAAATGATGAATAGAGAAGATATTATTGTTGCAATACACGGACAGGATAACGGAGTTGGCGGCAGATACAATGTGCTTGCCTCTTTTGTTCATGCTCTTACTCAAGGTTTCAGGCAAATCGGTGTTAATGCTATGACAACACAGGAGTGTGTTGAAAATAACAAAACACCAAATCTTGCAATAGCATTCAATGCGTCAGGGCTTCCTTTGTGGCAAAAGATACTTAACAACAACATTCCTAACATTATGTGGGCTTGTGACTCTGTTTTTTATCAAAACTTAGAGCTTGTGCAACAGTTTAGCTCTTATCAAAATTTTATTTTGTTTAACTCTTGTTCTGACGACACAAAAGCTTTGCAGCATTATTTGCCTTCTTTGGTACACGGTTATATTCCCGGAGGTACGGATCTTGATTTTTGGAAAAAACAGGATGTTGAAAAAGACCTTGATATAACCTTCTTTGGCTCAATTGATGATCCGGATGCAATGATTCAAAAGCTTAAAGACACAATGCCCGATCTGGTTTTTAAACTGATGATGAATTTTTGTGATGTTGCTCTGGCCAATCCTGATCTGTCTTTGTGGCATATTTCTCAAATTTTTAACAAACAGGCTGATATTGTTTTGGATATGGAGCAGTACCATTTAATCTCTAAGAGCATATCTTATATCATTACTTACAAACAAAGAATAAAAATGATACAGGCTCTTAAAGATTTTAATGTTACTATTTTTGGCGAAGGACCGTGGGAAAAATTTGCACAAGGAAAAATAAACGTTGTATCAGGCGGTGATGTAAAAGATACCGTCAACCTTATGAATCGCTCCAAAATTACACTCAACTCTCATCCTTTCCATCTTGCAGGCGGTATACACGACAGAGTGCTCAATGCTTCTGCTGTTGAGACAATGCTGCTGTGTGGCAGAGAAAAAACTGTGAATGCAGAGTTTGGCGATACTATTGCATATTGCAATCCTGTAACGTATGAGGATATTGCACAAAAAGCCGATTACTTCCTTACTCATGAGGATGAAAGACAACAAAAAGCACTTGATGCTTCCAAAATAGTTAAAGCCAAACACAAATGGTCTGACAGAGCTCAAAGCATTATGGATATTATAGACATTCGTTAAGCCTGTTAACAACGTATTTAGAACGTTCTGTAATTTCCTTCAGGCCTGCGTCTTTATACAAACAACGGCCCATTCCGACAGCTACTGCGCCTGCTTTTAAATAACATGTAAAATCATCAATAGAAATCCCTCCGGCAGGCATAAGGTTTAAAAATGGCATAGGTCTTAAAACGTCTTCTATATATTCCACTTCTCCCATTGATTTTGCAGGGAAAATTTTAATAATCGGTATTCCTGATTTCCAGGCATTGTAAGCCTCATTGGGTGTTGATACTGTAGCTATATGCGGGACTTTACTTCCTGTGCAAAATTTCAGCATATTGATTTGGAAAACAGGTGATACGATAACCTTTGCGCCTTTTAAAATAGCTTCTTGTGCACGTTTTGATGTAATTATCCCCCCAGCCATTATTGTCAAATCTTTGTTATGCGATAACTGCTCGACCGCAGGCAAAATTTGCCCTTTTTCCACAGTTATTTCAAACACCTTAATGCCGCCTTGAATCATTGCTTGTGCTTTTTCAACAGCTTCTTCGGGCTCCTGTGCTCTTATGACTGCAACTATTTTGTTTTTATAAATCGCTTCAATAGGGTTCATAATTCTCAACTATTTTGACATTTTGTCGTTTTTCTTATCCTGTTGCGACGCCTGTTTTTTTGTTTTTATTTTTATAAAATTAAATACTGTTTTGTTTTCTTCAACAATATCTTCATCTTCATATCCAAGCAGAATTTCTAAATCTTTTTTTAATTTTGTAATATCTTCATATTTTCTCAAAGTACCATCAAGCGCAATTGAAACGTCACCTGTTTCTTCTGATACAACAAGGCAAGCTGAATCAGACACTTCACTCATTCCAATAGCTGCTCTGTGTCTTGTGCCGTATTTCCAGCTGAGTTTTGGATCTTCTGTTAATGGGAGCAAAACCCCTGCCGATTTTATTGTATCGCCTGAAATAACGACTGCTCCGTCGTGCAATGGTGTGTTCGGGTGAAAAATAGTTAAAATAAGTTCTGTTGATAAAACAGCATCAAGCTGAATACCAACATCAGAGTAACTGTTAACATCTTCTTCTCTTTCCAGCACCATCAATGCACCGGTTCTTGTTTTGGAAAGATATTTTACGGATTCAATAAGTTCTTTTATTACGTTAACTTTTTGCTCTTCTTTCAGATTCTTTTTATTGAAATGAGCATGAAAGAAATTTGATTGCCCCAAATATCCTAAAAATTTTCTTATCTCGGGCTGGAATATGATAACCGCACCAAACATAATAACGCTTACCATTGTTCTTAAAAATACACCGAGAATAAGAAGATTAAATTTAATGAGTATTTCGGAGAATAACCAGGCAAAAAGAAGTATAAAAATACCCTTTACCAGTTTTTCTGACTGCGTTCCTTTGATAAATTTTTGATAAACAAGCAATAAAAATGCCGCAATAATAAGGACTTCTACAACATTTACCCAGTTAAAGGTCAAATGCAGAAATTTTAGCTGATTAACCAGTATATCCTTTATCTCTCCTAGCACTTTTTATCCTTATTTTTTCAGTCTTTCTGGAATTACATCTAATGAAACCAGATGCTCATAATTTTCTCTATCTATAATAATATCAGATTGTGAGTTATTTACAAGTACTGCTGCCGGTTTTAATACACGGTTGTAATTGCTGGACATTGAATATCCATATGCACCTGTATCATAGAAACACAGAATATCTCCTTCTTCGAGTTCCGGCATTTTTACATCTTTTATTAAAATATCGCCAGATTCACAGAATCTTCCTGCTATCGTAACAGTTTCTACAGCTTCAGCATCAGGTCTGTTTGCAACTTCTGCCGTATAAACAGCCTGATAAAGGCTGGGTCTGGGGTTGTCTGCCATACCACCGTCTACAGCTATATATTTTTTACCATGAGGCACCTGTTTTGAGCTGCCTACAGTGTATAGTGTTACTCCTGATGTGCCTATTATGCTTCTGCCCGGTTCTATGTGGATTTCAGGCTCTTCTACATTGTATTTTGCAGAGTTTTCTTTTACTGATGTAATAATTTTTTGTGCAATTTCAGCCACGGAAGGAGGACAGTCTGCCTCTGTATATTTAATTCCAAGCCCGCCGCCAAGGTTTATATGTGTGAGCTTTATACCAAATTTTTCTTGTATACGGGCAATTTCTTTCAACAACACCTCAACTTCATCATAATATATGGATGTTTCAAAAATTTGTGACCCGATATGTGCGTGAAGTCCAACAAGATTTAAATTGTTATATTGCTCTTGTAAAAGTTCGATTGCGTCATCAACCTGTGTCAGATCAAAACCGAATTTTGAATCAAGATGTCCTGTTTGTATGTATTCGTGCGTGTGGCATTCAATACCCGGTGTTACTCTTAAAAGAATATCCACTGATTTACCGTTTGATTTTGCCACATCATTTAAAAGAGCAAGTTCCAAAAAGTTGTCAACAGAAACTAAGCCAACACCAAGCTCCACTGCCATTTGCAATTCATCAAATGATTTGTTGTTTCCGTTGAACAAACATTTTTTCATATCTGCGCCGGCTGTGTATGCTGTGTAGATTTCGCCTCCGGAAACCAAATCAAACCCGAAGCCTTCTTCGTCCAGTATTCTCACTACAGCTTTTGTCATAAAAGCTTTTGATGCATAGAGCATACTTACTTTTGGATAAGAAGAAAATGTTTCTTTATATTGTTTTGCTATAGTGCGGATTGTTTTTTCATCATACACATATAAGGGAGTACCGTATTTTTCAGCTAAATCAACTAGGTCGCAACCGCCTATTTCTAAATGATTTTTGTCATTTATTTTTGTTGTAACAGGTTTTAATGATTGGTTGGCTGTGTTCATGAAATTTGTCTCCTTAATTTACCTGTTTATTGTAACACAACAAGCATTTTAAGGAAATGTTAAGACATGTAACAATATATACAATGTATTGAAATTGGATATATTAAAATGTTTTTATATAAATGTAAGTAAGAAAAAGTAAGTAAGCAAGGAGCAACGAAAATGGGTTTAGCAGCATCACAAGCA
>LARD01000027.1 GCA_000980375.1 Clostridium sp. K4410.MGS-306
CTGCTGCCTCCCGTAGGAGTATGGGCCGTGTCTCAGTCCCATTGTGGCTGATCATCCTCTCAAACCAGCTACTGATCGTCGCCTTGGTGGTCCATTACACCCCCAACTAGCTAATCAGATGCAGACTCATCCTAGAGCACCGGAGTTTTCAAGAATACCATTTCAGATACGCTCATATGGGGTATTAGCAACCGTTTCCAGCTGTTGTCCCCCTCTCTAGGGCAGATTCTCTACATATTACTCACCCGTCCGCCACTTTCCTCGGTAGCAAGCTACCGATTCGCGTTCGACTTGCATGTATGAAGCACGCCGCCAGCGTTCGTCCTGAGCCAGGATCAAACTCTCCATTGTCAGAAAGTTATTAAAAACACCTAAGGTGCTTTCTAGCTCATTAACGCTAAGCTCACGCTTAACTTTTGTTGTCCTATCATTCAACGAATTAACAAGTTTATTCGTCTTCAGCTATTCTGTTGTCAAGGTTCAAATAAACAACAAGCCTTTATTTTAATTCTTTGCTATTTATAAATTTAAATTCAGGCTTTTATTTTGTGAGGATGACCGGATTACTTAATTTCCTCCAGCTGTATATTTTCATACTTCATCAACACTGGTCTTTCGACCCTGCGAACTAATTTCTTTTGTTCGCCCCGGTTCTCTCAACCGACATTTACTATCATATGCCATCAATTTTAAAAGTCAACACCTTTTTTAAAATTTCTTTTACAAAACTTAAAATTCCCTCAAAACAAAAGAAAAAAGGCTATTTTAATCAGCCTTTTTAAATTAAGTGTAGAAAAAATGTTTGAGAAATCTTATTCTGACATGCCCATTAACTTATCCATCACTACATCCATAACAGCAGGAGCCAATTCTTCGCCGAATTCTTCCTGTACTATGCCGTATATCATTTCAAATTGTTCCATGTAGCCTGCCACTCTATCCTGAGTTGCTGCATCTACTTCACCTACTTCAGCGGCAGCCGGAGCTGCTACAAAGAAATTATTATTAGCAAGAAACTCCATTACTTTTGAGGGATCTACCTGAGTTTCTTCATGCTGATTTGTCAAAACTTGTTCTTGAGGCTGTTCCTCTTTTGAAACATCTCCTCTTCTTTGAGGCATGTAACCGCCTACGCCGTAATTTCCATATCCTGAAAGTCTTCCGATTCCGTCTGCCATTTTTCTACTCCTTTTTCTTTTCTTTATGTTATGTATATCGGCATTTTTTTTGAAAACTTTAGGGTTTTTTAGAATATTGTTACAATTCGTTACATTAAGTGCCGATTAAGATTATAGGAAGATTGTTGTCTTTAGCAAATTCAAGGAACCATTCAGGACATTCATCCAGAGAATTAACCTTTGCAATAAGACCTTTTACTTTTGAATTTAAAGCTACTATTTCATTATGCTCACCGTGAGTTTTCATCTTTTTTACTTCAATCAACTGATCTCTAGAATATGTAAAAGCTCCGAGAATATCTTCGCGTGTAAATGTCCTGTTACCGACTTTTAAATTTTTGATTTGTGTTTCCGGATATTTTTTACTCTGAATATATTTAATAATTTTTGTGTAC
>LARD01000037.1 GCA_000980375.1 Clostridium sp. K4410.MGS-306
CCAATAAATCCGGATAACGCTCGGATCCTCCGTATTACCGCGGCTGCTGGCACGGAGTTAGCCGATCCTTATTCATAAAGTACATGCAAACGGGTATCCATACCCGACTTTATTCCTTTATAAAAGAAGTTTACAACCCATAGGGCAGTCATCCTTCACGCTACTTGGCTGGTTCAGGCTCTCGCCCATTGACCAATATTCCTCACTGCTGCCTCCCGTAGGAGTTTGGACCGTGTCTCAGTTCCAATGTGGGGGACCTTCCTCTCAGAACCCCTATCCATCG
>LARD01000017.1 GCA_000980375.1 Clostridium sp. K4410.MGS-306
TACGTTTGCATATCCGGTGCAATTTTGTCTGTTGTGTATTTGTTCGGATACTGAAAATCATACACCGGTGCTATTTGAGACAGTTCTTTTTTCCACAGTTCATAATCTTTGCGGCAGCCGTTTTTGTAAATCAAATAAAATTCGCTCACATGAGAAGGCATAGTAAATAACGTAACATCTCTACCGAGCGACTTTTGCCAAATGTAAAAATCATTTAAAGCCCGGATTTTTTCCGTGTCTATCGAGTTGTTACCATAAGCAATGTTGTATTCTAGCCATGTTTTTTCAAACTCTCTTTTCATTTTTTTATTTACAAAAATATATTTTTTTCCGCTTGAATAAAACATGCGTTTTTTATTTCCGCTAAGAGTTTTTATTACTGACCAGACACTGTTTGCAGATGTTTTCAAGCATAAAAGAGCCACCCCTATTTCACTTGTTTCCAGTTTTGGATTTTTTGTGATTAAAGCCCTGTTTTTGTACTGACTTTTGTCCTCTTTCAAAAATGTGCCGTAGTCAACGCCTATGTAGATATGCTTTATTTCAGGATGTACTTTTAAAGCGATATCAATTACATCAAACATCTCATAAAATAGAAGTCCGCCTATTGCAATATTGTCTGCTTCTTTACCGGTGAGCTTTTTGTAATAATCTCTGTCCAGCCCCAAGTCTACCCGCGAGGTTCCAAAAAAGACCGCATCTATTTTTCTTTTGTTGATTTTTAGCCCTATTGGTTTTGTTACACGTTCTTGAATCTTTGCTTCCGGTTTGAGAAGAGTCGTTTTAAAAATTCTTTGTTGAAAAATATTATACGGATTAACAAGATAATTAAGCATTACTATAAAAGCAAGAATGCTGAAAAGTGTAATCAGTAATTTTTTGTTGTAATTTTTAAAACCCACTATTTTTATTCCATTGATGTAACATGCTAATTTTTTGAAGATTTTTTGATATTTAACTACAATAAACAACTTAATACATGTCATGATTTATCAAGTTTGTCAAGAAAAATTGCTAAATTTCGTCATTATTTTGTAAGCCATATACCTATATCCTTATTTAGGAGGCGAAAATGGATTCACTTAAAAGAAATTTCGGTTTGAGAGTCAGAGAACTAAGAAAATCCGCACATATGACACAGGAACAGCTGGCCGAGAAACTCGGCATGGATACACCAAACGTGTGCAGAATGGAGAACGGAACGCATTTTCCACAAACAAAAAACCTTGTTAAGCTGGCAGAGATATTGAATGTTGAAATAAAAGAGCTTTTTGAATATGCACACTTGCAATCCAAATCTGAACTTGTCAAAAAAATCAACAGTTTTTTAAAAACGGCAACACTTAAAGACGCAGAGCTTGTATACAAATTTATTAAAGGGCTCAAGGAATATAAAAATTAGTTTTTTAAATATTAAACAGACAAAAAAAAGCTGTTGAATTAGGGGTTCAACAGCACAGTCTAAACAGGGATGATAAAATAAAATTATAAATTTTGAAAATTTATTGCGTTAGAAGATGTGTAAGAAACACCTCTGAAAGAACGCTCTTGCAGCAATGCCGGAAGATCGTCTACACAATTTAAGAAAGTCAAAGACTTGTCGCTCATCATTCTTAATGTTTTTTGTTCGGGTTTTGCATTTGTAATTACGGTTTGGATGGGGAAATATTCGGAGAATTCGCTTATTGTAGAAGCTATAACATAATTGTACATGTCAGCATCTATAATAACGTAAGAGATTCCGGCAATCTCAAGATATCTTTGAGCAGATTCTGTCTCTGTTACCGAAAAAATATTTCTTTCAGAAATTCCCGCCTCAAGACATTTTTGTGTCAGCTCTGACAATGCCTGAATATCATTTTGTATTAAGAGTATTGTTGTTTTGTTTATCATTTTCTCTCATACCTCTTACAGTGAGTATATCGATACATGAAAAATTTTCTTTACAACTAAAGTTGTAATATCCTCCAAATGATGTAGTTTAAAAAAAGTCGTCACGTGGTACATCCCGCAGGCAATAGACAAAGTCCATAGCGGTTTTTAAAATGACACTATGAAAACACGAGTTGTAATAATAGGCGGTGTTGCCGCAGGACCCAAAATAATGGCAAAACTCTTGAGAACAAAAGAGTTTGAATGCCAGATAGACCTTTATACGGAAGAAGATATGATCTCATATTCCGCATGCGGGCTGCCTTATTTTATAGAAGGGCTTATCGAAGACCCCCAAAGGCTTATTGTAAGAAGACCCGAACAGTTTGAAGAACTGGGTGCTAACATACATCTTAACAAAAGATGCATAAAAATTATGCCTGATGAAAAGAAAATACGCATAGAAGACATAAAAACAGGTGAAATAGAAGAAGTAGAATACGACAAACTGGCAATCACCACAGGAGCAAGACCTGTTTTGCCTGCAATAAAAAATATCCACCTGCCTAACATTTTTACTGTAAGAAAACTGCAAGACGGCATTAATATAAGAAACAAAATGCGCGACCCTGAAACAAAAAAAGCAGTAATAGTAGGCGCTGGTTATATAGGTATCGAAATGCTTGAGGCATTTTATTTAAACGGTATCGAAACGCATATGCTTGAGATGAACGAGCATATTCTCTCAATTTTTGACCCCGAAATCAGTGATATGATTCAAGAAGAAATACTTCGCATGAGTGACGGCAAAGTAAAAATCACCACATCCGATGCTGTCATAGCGTTTGAAGGCAACGGAAAAGTAGAAAGAGTCATTACCCACAACGGCCACATAATAGAAGCTGATATGGTAATAATAGCTGTTGGCGTAACTCCTAACACTGAAATTGCCAAAGCAGCTGGAATAGAGCTTGGTGTAAGCAACGCCATCAGGGTCAACAACCGCATGCAAACCAATATCAAAGACATCTACGCAGCAGGTGATTGTATAGAAAATTTCCACCTCGTGTCCAAAAATTATGCGTGGATACCGCTTGGCTCTTCTGCAAATAAAGAAGGACGCTGTGCTGCAATAAATATATCGGGACAGTATGACTCTTTCCCGGGGGTTCTCGGCTCTGCTGTGACAAGATATGACGGGCTCACACTATCTATGACTGGTTTGAGCGAAACAGAAGCAAGAAAATTCGGGTTTGATGTAATTTCTTCGACCATGACAAAGAAGGATAAAGCAGGATACATGCCCTCGGCAGAAAACATAACCATAAAGCTGATTGCAGACAGATGTACAAAAAAAATCCTCGGTGCCCAATCCATCGGAAGCGGCGACGCAGATAAAAGGGTAAACACCGTCGCATCTGCAATTCAGGCAGACCAGACCATTGACGAGTTTCTACACCTTGACATGACTTATGCACCGCCTTTTTCTACAGCGGTTGATCCTTTGTTATCCGCTGCGCTTGTTATCAACAACCAGCTTTTTAAACCATAAAAAACAGGCTCATTAATTGAGCCTGTTTTTTATTTCCCCAAATCTAATTGCATTGCCTAAATGATATTTTGCTTTATATTTTCTCTATTAGTCTGTCAGCCTTTGTTTCAATTTCCCCAAATCGAATAGCTTTGCCTCTTTATGTTGATTAGTCCAGTAATGCTTCTAAGATATTTGCATTTTTTGTAGCCAGTGAGTTTTCTCTTACTTTTTGTTTGTGAATATATGTTCTGAGTGCTTCTCTGATAAGTTCGCTTCTTGTACGATTTTCTACTTCTGCAACTCCATCAATTTTGTTTAAAAATTCTTCGGGCATTGAAATTAAAACTCTTGCCATAGTTGATTCCTCCAGTTATAAATCTTGTAATCTCTTTTGTGGTTTGTGTTTGGAAGTTTTGTTCCTTACTCTTATATAAAGTATTTTTTAGATAATTAATTGCTAAAACTTATCTAAAAAATATATACAAATTCCCAAAACCCTTGATTCTCAAGGGCTATATTGCTTTACAAAACTTAACAAAACAGATTATTTTCTGGCAAACTTCTGCATTTCCAACAGCGCAGTGTAAGTTGGCATAACAAGAAGCTGTTCGCCCTGTTCAATACTGTCAAGGCAATAGTAAAAAGCTTCTTTAATATTGTTTTTTACCTCAATTTTTGAAGCGTCAAACCCCGCATATTTCAGCCTGACAGCCATGTCATAAGCGCGCACCCCGCTTACAACAATATCGTGAGGATAGTCTTTGAGCATCTCAAAATCCGCATCCCACAGCCATGACACATCTCTGCCGTCTGCGTAATTGTCGTTGATAATTATCAAAAGCTTTGCACATGTGCTGCTGTTAACGGTTCTCAAGACTTCTGACGCGCCTGTGGGGTTTTTTATCAGCTGCACAAGCACGTTTTTGCCTTTTACATTAAACTTTTCCGCACGGCCAAAAATCGATTTGTACGTATCAAGCCCCTTTTGGATTATATCCGGCGAAATTTTAAGCTCGAGCGCTGCACTTATTGCGGCAAGTGCGTTATAAGCATTGTACAGCCCCACAAGGTTTGTTTTAAAACAGAGCTCTTTCTCCTGATTATCCTGTTTAAATTTGAGATAAATTTCTGAAAAGTCATCATAAATAACCGCATAACCTTTATAATCAGGCTCCGGTCTTGTTTTTTTGCATTCAGGGCAGCAATACCGGCCTATATGTGCGTAATATCTTTTTTCATAGAACAAATCAGACCCGCACGGGCAATACACAGCCTCTGCAGGAGCCTGAGATTCCTGTATGGAATTTTTGTAGGTAATATTATCAAACCCGAAATAAATCCTTTTGTTATCTTTGCCAAGCTCTAAGAGCATGGGGTCATCAGCGTTGATAAAAAGCTTTAGCTGTGGATTTTTTGTTACAGCTTCTTGAATTTTTTTTGCTGTAGTATCAAGTTCTCCGTATCTGTCGAGCTGGTCTCTAAAAAGGTTTGTCACAAGCAGATAATCAGCTTTTAGATAATCATAAAGCTTTGTCAAATAAGCCTCATCGCTTTCCAAAACAGCATAATCAAAGCTTGAAAACGGTTTATAATTCACAGCGAGCGAGCTGGCAATGCCGGAGAGCATGTTTGCGCCTTTTTCATTGTGCAGCACAGTGTTGTCGCTCATTTTTAAAATATGAGCCAAAAGCCCTGATGTGGTAGTTTTTCCGTTAGTGCCGGTGACTGTCACAATGTCTTTTTTACAATATTTAGACAAAAAAGATAAAAAGTTGCTCGAAATTTTTAATGCAACCACACCCGGCAATGATGTACCCGCGCTTTTAAAAAGATGCAGACCGTGATTTATCATTTTTGCACCAAAAAGTGCGCCGTAAAAACTTATTTTTTCCATCATGTTCATATGAATGATTATATCGTAAAATTATATTATGGAGAATGAAAACTATCTTAATGCAATAAACCTGATAACCTCAAGAGAAAAATTCCACATCTGCCTCGGGCTTGATAGGATTTCAAAAATGCTTGAGCTTCTTGGCAATCCTCAAGACAGGCTGAATATTATACACGTTGCAGGCACAAACGGAAAAGGCTCTGTTTGCGCAATACTTTCTTCAATATTAACTGCAGCGGGTTTTAAAACAGGGCTGTACACAAGCCCGCACATCACAGAATACACTGAACGCATAAAAATAAATAACAGAGATATTTCAAAAACCGATTTTGCATACCTTATTACAGATATCAGTGCTATAGCCTCAGAGCATGATATCTATCTTACAGAGTTTGAAATTCTGACTGCTGCTGCGTACAAATATTTTGCATACAAAGAAACTGACATCTGCATAATAGAAACAGGACTGGGCGGACGGCTGGATGCAACTTCTGCCATTAGCACAAATCTGCTTTCTGTTATTACATCAATAAGCCTTGACCACACAGACAGACTGGGTGATACGATTGAAAAAATTGCATATGAAAAAGCAGGAATAATAAAAAGCAATGCACCGGTTTTGATAAGTGGTGAAAATAAAGGTTTTCATACAATAGAACAAATCGCAAAAGAAAAAAACAGCCCTGTTTTGACCCCGCAAAACAGTGTGGAGCTGTGTTTTGAAAACGGAAAAAATTACGCTGTTGTCCACAACAAAAAATATACCTTCAATCTTCTGGGGTTGTGGCAAAAAGAAAATTTAGAGCTTGCGCTCGGTGCGATAGACTATTTAAAAAATGCAAAATACGGACACTGTTTTGACATACCTGATTCCGCAGTGCAAAAAGGGCTTGAGACAGTAAACTGGATTTGCCGTATGCAGTATATTCCAAAGTACAACATTCTTATTGACGGCACGCACAACCCTGACGGGGCAAGAGTTTTGAGACAGAGCCTTGATTATTACTTCCCTGACAAAAAAAGAGTGTGGGTTTACGGCTCTTTGACAACAAAAGATTACAAAACAGTTATGCAAACTCTTTTCAATCGTCAGGACGAAGTATACTTTTACGATTTTGACTACCCAAATGCGGTTTCTTTTAAAGAATTACAAAACAACACAGACGCTATATGCAGCCCCATAGGCCTAAGAGAGCTGGAGTACCTCTCACAGGAGAACAAACAGGCACTTATTATTATTTCGGGCTCATTCTATATGATAGGACAGATATTAAAAAAGAGTAATTTTTTACAAAATATAGCCGAGTCGGTTAATATCTATTAATTCCATATTCACAGATAATGACATGCAATCGGGAAAACATGTTACTGCATAAAAGTGAAAGGAAAGACTATCATGCTTACTACAGTAGAAGAAAGTACAGATTTAATTAATGTGGTTATTGTTGAAGACTACAAACTAACAAGAGTAGGTCTGCGTTCAACAATAAATGAATTTGAAAATATTTCCGTAATCGGAGAAGCTGAAGATGCAATCAAAGGTCTTGAAATTATTAAAAAGGAAAAACCGCATGTAGTTTTGATGGATCTTGGTTTGCCTGAAATGAACGGTATTGAAGCAACACAAAAGGTTAAAGAAATTTCTCCCGATACAAAAGTTATAATCCTGACTTCACACGACAGAGAAGAAGAAGTACTGGCAGCACTGGGTTCCGGTGCATCAGCTTATTGCCTCAAAGATATTGACCCAAAGACTCTGGCATCAGTAATCAAAAACGTTTCCAAAGGCGCTTGCTGGCTTGATTCTGCCGTTGCACAGGTTGCTTTAAATCTTTTCCCGAAACCTGAAAATACCGACCTGCAGCACGGTTCAGAAGTATCTGATGCAAGAGCACAGCTTACTGAAAGAGAATTTGAAGTTTTAAGACTCCTCGTTAAAGGCAAAAGCAACACTGAAATAGCAAAAGAGTTAATTGTCTCAGTGCACACGGCCAAAGCTCATGTATGCAGTATTTTACAAAAATTATGCGTAGATGACCGTGTACAGGCAGCCGTAAAAGCGATAAAAGAAAACATAATCTAAAACAAAAACGGGGTCTTAAATAAAATAGACCCCGTTTTTTTAATTTTTTTCACAGTAATCAATAAGTTCCTGCTGCCAGTCTTCAACCTTTTCTATGTAAAAATCCGCACCTTTTTTCATGCAAAGCTGACGGTGCTCGCGTTTGGATGAAGCTGTCATAACCCCTATAACTGTCTGGCAGTCATTCATTTTAGAAAGTTTAACAAGCTCGTCTAAAAGCAAGAAACCTTCTCTGTCAGTTGGGATAAACAGGTCCATTATTACCAGTTTGAACATCTGTTTTTTGTATTTTGTAATGGCATCATAAATCTCTTTGGCAATAGTAACATCATAGCCGAGATTCCTGAACATAACGCCCAGCTGATAAGTGATTACGCCAAGGTCATCAACAATCAATACTGCTTTTTCATTAGCAATTTCTTCCTGCATTTCATCTGCGGTTTGGATATTGTCTGATTTCCTTGCCTTTGGAGCAGAAGCCTCTTGTAGAGCTTCTGTCTTGATTTTTTCCATCTTGCGTTTGATATCAAGAATCAAATCTTTTAACAAATCAACATTGATACCTTTCTCTCCGGGCGGAATTTTGCCTACGAGCCCGTATAGAGATTCCAAAAATTCTGTATCTACCTCAATTGTACGTTTTGCGCTTTGATTTTCTTCACTCATACTTCGTCTTATCTTTTTACTACTTATTAATATAATAATAAAGGTATTTTAGAAAAATTGCCACCATTTTTTTTGTTTTTCACGTTTTCTTAGACAATCCAGATGGTTTTTTAAAATTTTTTGCAGCTGCACATCGCTAAGAGCAAAATGTCTTTGCAAATCTTGCAAATATCTGCCCACATATTTTTCAGCAGTTTTTATATTCGTATCTTTTTTGTTCAAAAGGTTTTCGTGCATTTTTGCTCCTTCAATTTAATAATATAAAGAAGCAAGCTTAAAAACATTGTCAAAAAGAGCAATTATTTGATTAATCTTTGTACGATGACAGCTCTGATTCCGACACTGCAGCGGATATTGCGTCAAAACTGTCTTCAAAAGCTTTTACTACCACAGGGTCAAACTGCGTGAGCGCACCTTTTTTAATCTCATTTAATGCATCTTGAAGCTCAATCTTGTTCCTGTAAATTCTGTTGGAAATGATACTGTCAAATGCATCAGCTACCGCAATAATCCTGGAACCGAGCGGTATATCCTCTCCTTTAACGCCGTAGGGGTATCCTGTTCCGTCGTATTTTTCGTGATGGTATTTGATAATTTCAACAACATCTTTGAGCTGTTTTATATCCTCAAGAATTTTTACGCTGTATGTGATATGTTTTTTAATCTCATCGTACTCTTCTTGAGAAAGGGCATCAATTTTATACAAAATTTCGTCAGATACACCTATCATACCAATATCGTGCAGCATGCCTGCAAGCTCTACCTTGCCTGTATCAATGGTTGAAAGCCCCAGTTGTTTTGCAACAATAATAGAATAATAAGTAATTCTTTTGCTTCTGCCCGATGTGTAGGAGTCTTTAGCGTCGAGTGCCTCCATTATCGCTTTGATTGTACCGGAGAACAGCTCTTTTAAATCGTTGATGAGTTTGTCGTTGTCATATTTGAGCTGATAATATTCCAAAGCAGAAGAAACAATGAGTTGAAGTTCCTCAGGGTTGAACGGCTTTTTAACGTATCTGTATATTTTGGCATAATTTATCGCATCAATAAGAATATTTGCATCAGAATACGCTGTTAAAAGGATTCTCATTGTAGAAGGATAATGCACCTGTACATGTTTTAAAAACTCTACCCCGTCCATTTCAGGCATCTTGTGGTCAGAGATAACAAGCTCAAAAGGTTTTTCCTTAAGAATCTCAAGCGCATGCAAAGGAGAGGTGGTTTTTTCGAGATTGTAAGCTCCTCTTAAAGTTCTAAATAAAAGCGCGAGGTTATCTTCTTCGTCATCTACAAGCAAAATATTGTATTTTTTATCCATCATATACTTCCGTTATCTTAATTATGAATTTTCATTCTCAAAGGTAATGTAATTGTAAATTTGCTGCCTTTGCCGGGCTCTGTAACAAGGTCTATTGTGCCTTTGTGGTTTTTGATAACCTTGTAGCTGATTGCCATACCAAGGCCGGTGCCTTGCCCGACTTCTTTTGTAGTAAAGAACGGGTCAAAAACTTTTTTGCGTGTGGTTTCATCCATACCGCAACCGTTGTCTTCAAACTCTATTATAGCATTATTTCCGTCTGATTTTAACCTTATCCAGATATCGCCTTTATCCTGTATAGCAAAAGCAGCGTTGTCCAAAATGTTCATAAACACTTGATTTAGCTGTCCGCCAAAGCCTTCTACGTGAGGCATGTTTTCTTGATATTCTTTGTGGACGGTAATTCTGTTTTTCAGTTTGTTATGCAGGATATTGAGCGTTGTATCAATTTCTCTGGGCAAATCAACATTGTTGATAACAGCTTCTTCCAAACGAGAGAAATTTTTTAAATCCAACACAATATTTTTTGTTCTCTCGGTTCCTTCCTGACAGCTTCTGATTAGTTCAGGGAGGTCGTCTTTTAAAAAGTCTAAATCTATTTCTTCTTTTAGTTCTTTGATTTTTTGTTTGTGCTCTTCTGTGAGATCAGCATCAAACTCGCTGTATTGGTTGATAACAGACATCATATCAGCAGTATAGTTTTTGAGGTGGATGAGGTTTCCGTAGATAAAGTTTACGGGGTTGTTAATCTCGTGGGTAATCCCTGCCACAAGCTCGCCTAATGATTTCATTTTTTCCGAATGAACCATCATTGCCTGTGTGCTTTTTAATTCTGAATAAGCAGCTTCCAACTCTTTTGTA
Organism: Clostridium sp. K4410.MGS-306; assembly: GCA_000980375.1. Classification (GTDB taxonomy): domain Bacteria; phylum Cyanobacteriota; class Vampirovibrionia; order Gastranaerophilales; family Gastranaerophilaceae; genus Limenecus; species Limenecus avicola. Next base: position 10,229 of record LARD01000017.1, read on the forward strand.
CGGTCTTTTACCTGTTGTTCCAAAGACTGGTAGAGTTTTTCCAAGGACTCTGCCATCTCATTGTAAGAACGTATAAGCCGGTTTATTTCAAGATAATTTGTCTCTTCAAGACGATGGGAAAAGTTCCCTTTTGCAAAATCGCCCAAACTCTTTATGAGTATGTTAATTGGTTTAATCAATATTCCGGAAATAAGATTGGAGAGGAAAAACCCGAGAAAGATAAATATAAATACCATTGCAAGCATGTTGTCTCTCAACATGTCAAGGTAAAGCTTAGTAATGGGTTCGTTATAAAAGCCCAGCTCTATTAATTTTCCGTCTTTTGTCACAGATTGTTTATAAATAGCGTCATCCAGAGTTTTGCCTTTTTTTCTCAAAGCTTTGTCTGATATTTTGTTTTCTTTAAAAACTTCTCTTAGCTTTTCACTTGGTTGTGTATGGAGGATAACTTTTTTTGTGGCTTTATCTTTAACAACAACCGTTGCTACTATGTTGCTGTCTACCATTTTTTGAGCTGCAGAATCAAGCTCCTTGTAGTCTTCTGCAGAGATAAGCTCTCCCAAACGCTGGAAAAGTGTAATAGAAATAGAATCATTCAAGTCTTTTGACTGCGCGGTTATTTGAGTAGCAAGGTTGTTAACAGTAGCTATAGAATACCACGCTATACAAAATACCGTTATTGCAATAAGCATTGTTGTAAATGCCGCAAATTGTGTACTCAATTTTGTCCTGAAATTTTTACCCAAAAAACTCATATTTCTCACTTCGTTATTTAAATTTGCTTAACTTCTTTTTCTTTTTAGCGGAATCAAATATTTTGCCTATTTGAAACCCGAGATAACCCACAACAAGCCCGGCCGGAACAATAATGCCAAGAGCATAAATCAAGGTGTTGATATTCATATGCCCCTGATTGTTAAGGAAAATAAGCGCACTGCATAAAAATACCGTAAGGCTCGCTGCCAAGCCTCCCAATTTATATGCATACTTAATTCCGTTTGCTGCCATTGTTAATCAGGTTCTTCTTATTTGTTTGTACTTTCCATTTGTTTTTTAAAACAGAATTGGACAATTGCTATTTTATCAATATTTTTTAAAGCAATAAATCGTCCGGATACAATATTTTTTGTGCTTTTGCCTTTTTCTCTGTCCACTCTGATGGGCTTAAAAAAACATTGTATAGGGATAGATCCTTCCAGCGTAAACTCTATGGGATAGTCTTGTGACGTTGTCAAAGCAGCTTCTGTTGCAAATTTCATGCCGCCTGCTCCAATATCAATACCCACGCACACGTATTCTTTTGTATCGTCTTTGAGTGTAAATTCTTTTTGAAAATCAATTCTTGTAAATTCACGCCTTTGTAAAAGCTCATATTTTTCTCTGTTAAATTCAACTTTTATAACTTTGTTCAGTTCATCAATCTCTTTTACAACAGGTTTAAAATACAGCATACCGTCATCCACGATAGTGAACATTTCAACAGTGTCGCCTTTTTTGTAATAAGGCATATCAGCATCTTTTACTTCCAGATCAATACAGCTGCCCATGATTTTTTTGATTTTTGAAGACAGTGCACCTTTGATATCCTGCGGCACCATAGATATTTTTTGCTCAAGTTTTAATAATTTTTTCATACTCTTTTATATTTTCCTTATTTTTTTAAACATTTGCAGCAGTAACCCTGATTACGCCTATTGATTTAGCTTTCACATTGTTACTGATTTCATTATACGACATAACCGCAATTTGTGGGTATGTTCTTTCTATTAATCTTCTAAAAGGAAGCCTTATGGGTGAAGAGCACAATAATACAGGCTGGTTGCCGGATGATGAAATAGCACGCTCAAGCTCGTAATTGAGGTTGTCCAACAGCTTTCTTGTGAATTCAGGGTCAAGAGTAAGGCTGGAGCCATCAGGGCTAACACCTTGAGCAATGGTATTTTCAACTTCCGGCGCAAGCGTAACAGCCAGAAGCTCGCCTGTATCTGCCAGATTCTGTTTGCAAATACTTCTTGATAACGCCTGTCTGACCTGTTCTGTCAGATAATCTGCATTTTTACTCACGCGTGATTGCAAGCTCAATACCTCCAGAATTGTCTTGAGGTCTCTTACGGATACTCTTTCCTTCAACAGGTTGTACACAATCTGCTGAACCTCTGCCACGGTAAGGTCTTTCATCAAGTCGCTTACGTATTCTTCCGAAACTTCTTTTTTCAAATTGTCGATAAGCTGCTGTATATCTGCACGCGACACAATCTCTGCAGAGTTCTTTTTAATAACTTCCGTCAGGTGGGTAGAAATAACGGCAGACGGGCTCACAACAGTGTAGCCGTAAGTTTCTGCAATTTCTTTATCTTTTTCTTCAACCCAGATTGCCGGCAACCCGAATGCGGGTTCAATTGCACTGATACCGTTAATTCCAAGGTCGTTGTCAGAACCGCCTGCATTCATGGCAAGGCTTCTGTCAGGATATACCTCTCCGGATTCTATAGGCACACCTTTTAATTTGATTTGATAAGTGTTTGGCGGCAATTGCAAATTGTCTCTCACACGTATGGATGGAAGCACAATACCTAAATCTAATGCAGTTTGTCGTCTTATCTGTGCAATTCTTTCGAGCAAATCGCCGCCCTGCTCAACATCAAGCAATGGCACAAGACGATATCCTATTTCCATCTCGATAGTTTCTACGTTTAAAAGCTCCATGACACTTTCTCTTGTAGCTTTTTTCTTTTTCTTGGCAACTTTGCCGAGGCCGGCTTCTTCTTTTTTGGCTTCTTCCGCTGCTTTTGCTTCTTCGACTTTTTGCACTTTGTCCGCTTTGTCTTTTTTAAATGCCATCCACCCGAGTGAAGCAGCTACAAGCAAAAACGGAATAGTAGGCATACCGGGCACCATACCCAATAAGAACAAAAGTACAGAAACAATACCAAGCACCATGGGGTTTGAGAACATTTCTTTTTTGATATCATCGCTCAAAGACTCTTCCTGTCCGCTTGCACGGGACACAATCAAACCTGTGGAGAAAGAAATCAAAAGTGCAGGCAATTGAGAAACAAGACCATCTCCGACAGTCAAAATTGTGAAAGTGCTCAAAGCTGTCATGATGTCCATCTTGAGCTGCCACAAACCAATAACAATACCGGCAAAAATGTTCACCACAGTGATGATGATACCTGCTGTGGCATCACCTTTTACAAACTTTGAAGCACCGTCCATGGTACCGTAAAAATCCGCTTCTCTCTCGAGTTTACGTCTTCTTGCTTTTGCCTGTTCCTCGTTAATCAGACCAGAGTTAAGGTCTGCGTCAATAGACAGCTGTTTACCGGGCATAGAGTCCAACGTGAACCTTGCTGATACTTCTGCAACCCTTGTTGCACCGCCTGTGATTACCATAAAGTTGATAACAACAAGCAGTATAAAGATAATGAACCCGACAATGTAGTTGCCGCCTACAACAAATTGCCCGAATGAATGGATAACCTCGCCCGCAGAGCCGTTTAGCAAAATAAGCCTTGTTGAGCTGATGTTTAAACCCAGACGAAAAATCGTTGCAACAAGAAGTATAATCGGGAAAGAAGAATACTCCAGAGGCTCTTTTACAAACAAACATACAAGCAAGATTATTACGGAAAGAGATATATTAAGCGTAAGCAAAATATCCAAAGCCATGGGAGGGAGCGGAATAATCATCATGACAACGATAATGACAATACCTATTGCCATCAATATATCGTTATTCTTAAGTAAGCTTGCTAAACCGCCTAAGTTCATTGTCTGTTTTTGTATACTCTTTCCCAATTAAATAATAGCCTATATATGTTTATTTATCGAATTCTTTACCAAACTTCAAATATCGGTTATAATTTCTAAATGATTATAAAAACTTTTCCAATGGGACTTATAGGCACAAACGCGTATCTTTTGATTGACGAAGACTCAAAAGAAGCCGCTGTAATAGACCTTGGCGGTGATTTTACGCCTGTAAAAAACGAGATAGAAAAACAGGGCGCAAAGCTCAAATATATTCTTAACACTCACGGGCATTTTGACCATATTTTTGGCGAAAAAGACGCACAAAGCATGACAGACGCGCCTGTGTATATCCATGAGGAAGACAAATACCTCGCACAAAATCTGCCAAAACAGCTGGAAAGATTTGGGTTTGTACAAAATGTTGAAGCCCCCTGTGACCTTCACACATTTACTGATAAGGATACTTTTTCTTTAGGCAAAAACGAAATAAAAGTAATCCACACACCCGGCCACACACCCGGCAGTGTTTGTTTCCTTGTCGGGAAGCATCTTTTCTCGGGTGACACGTTGTTTTACACTTCAGTGGGAAGAACAGACTTTGAAGGCGGCAGCTTTGCTCAGTTGAGCAATTCTATAAAAGAAAAACTCTTTAAGCTTGATGACGACATCGATGTTTACCCCGGTCATGACTCAAAAACCAGCATAGGTTACGAAAAAAAATACAACTGTTATTTTGGTTCACAAGCAGGAATGTAAAATTTAAAGATTTTTCAAATCTTTTTTCGGGTCATCAGACACCTGTTTGATGTCAAATTTTTCTTTCAAAAACTTGAGCATGTTAGGAGTGATGATGTTTGACGTGCATTCAGGCAGATATATGCTATTTATGCCAAGATATTTTAAATTAAAAATATGAGACATAGTGTGAAGGTTGCATGTAGTTATAAACACACTGACTGGGAATTTGTCGAGGTCAACATGTTTTTTTATGTGAGAAAGAATTTTGTAAATCAAAGACGAGTTAAAGAATGAATCAAAATACAAAATGTTTTCTTTTTTTGAAGGAATAACCGTTGTGATTACGTAATGGTCGTCGCTCAAGTTTTCTTCAAGCACATCAAAGTACTGAGAATGCATGGCAGCATGGTTCAAAAGCCCCACTACAATAAGGTGTTTTATGTCTTTGTTTTTGATTTTTTCAATAATTTTGTCCACCTTCTGCATAACAAGCTCTTCGTCGTAACCGACTTTGACCTGTGCAATGCTGTGATCACGATCAAACCCTTGAGAGTTTTCTGCCGCATCCACAAGAGGTTTAAAATTGTTTTTTTCTATCCTTGTCATGCCTTTGCCGGCAATAAGGTTTGTGGTGAAAAGACGCCCTCTGTAAAGCTTATCAAGAAGATATTGAAAATTTCTTATAACAAGCACAGGCCCCTTAAATGTAGTAAAATCATACTGCACGCTGTCCATAGACATCTGGAAGTGGCCTTTTAGATTTTTGTATTTTGCAAACTTGGGGTATGCATGTGCAACAATAAGCCCGTTGTGCGTATAAACGTTGATATCAGTATCTTTAACGGCTTCTAAAAGGTTCTCCAAATCTTTTAAATTCTGTCCGGAAACAAGAATCGATTTTCCTTTTTCTACACCTATAGAAACGTCATGCAAACCGATTGCACCGTAGTATTCCTCTTTAAAAACATGGAGCTTTTTATGGATTTGATAGTTTATCTGTGCAAAATCATTGACTTTTTTAATAAGCTTTGACTCTGTCATAGCAGAAAAATTAAGGTTGTTGAAAAGTTTTAAGATTCCGTCTTCTTCAGGCAAATAGTCTTCTGTATAGCATTTGAGCTCAATCAACCTGATACTGGCGCTTTTGATAAGGTTTAGTATAATTTCATAAAGGTTTTTTACATCCGCACTCAAAGAGCTGTTTCGTCTTATGGCCTGTTGTTCACCCTGATTTACAATAGAGCTCAGGTCAAATTTTTCAAACTTTATGTTTGATTTCAAAATCTGACAGTCCATGTTTTTTTCATCACAAAATGCTGTATAAGCCTCTTTGACAGACTCTTTTTCTTTATGAATTTCCTTTAACAGAGCTTGGAATTCTTCTCTGTTAAACTCATAACCGATTAATATCAAGGACAAATAGTTGATAATTCTGCTTTTAAGAGCTTTGTTTTCGTACCCGAGCTCTTGCATTTTTATGTAATAATACGTAATCTGTTTTAACTCGTAGAGCAAAACCTCCATCAAAGAGTACATGATGGGGTCTATACTGCAATAGCCGTCGACCGCACAATCGTTGTATGACATATTTTCTCCGTAATCCATATTCATACCGGTATTTTAAACAACATGAATAGCATTACCATTGACTAAACGAGCAATTACAATATAGCCTGATATCCCCCTCATTAAGACTATGCGCCAATATTAAAATATATAGTATAATTTGTTATCAAATAAAATTATAAAGACAAAGGGAGATTTTAATAAAATGCTCGATTTTTCAACACGTTTTAAAAAGTTTTTAATCCTTTCCGTGATGACGCTTGTCACTATGTGCCAGTGTGTTTTTGCACAGGATTATAACAGCTACAAACTCGACAACGGCCAAACCGTTATCATAAAAGAGGTTCACGACAACCCGATTGTGACTATCGACACGTGGATAAAAACAGGTTCCATAAACGAAAATGACCAAAATAACGGCGTTGCTCACTTTCTTGAGCACCTGTTTTTTAAAGGGACACCCAAACACCCCACAGGTGAGTTTGACAGAATAATGGACTCAAAAGGTGCTGAAACAAACGCTGCAACAAGCAAAGATTTTACGCACTACTACATCACACTCCCTTCAAAATATTTTCAAACTGCAATGGACTTGCACGCAGACATGCTCATGAACCCGCAGATTCCAAGAAAAGAGCTTGAAAAAGAAAGAAAAGTCGTAATAGAAGAAATCTCAAAAACAAACGACAACCCTGAAACAAAGCTCTATGAAAACATGATTAATGCGTTTTATGTAAACCATCCTTACAAAAGAAAAGTAATAGGCAAAAAAGAAATCATTGAAAACATCACAAGAGAAGAAATTCTTGACTTTTACAACACATGGTACAACCCGTCAAATATGATTACCGTTGTTGTGGGTGATGTAAACACACAAGACGCTCTTAATCTTATCAAACAAAACTTTAACAGAAAATGCAAAAATTCTGCCCAAAACCCCAAATATAAATCAGACAAAAATATAGAAAAACAAATCGAAATATCAGCCAAAGACAAAGTAAAAACAGGCTACATGATGATAGGTTTTCGCGGAGTGCCGCAGGAAAACAGAGCAGACAGCTACGCGCTGGATGTGCTTGCAACAATATTAGGCGACGGCCGCTCTTCAAAACTGTATCAAACAGTAAAAGAGCAAAAACAGCTTGCTTACAGCATTTCAGCAGGCCATGCTTCCATGAAAGACGACAGCATTTTGTTTGTACGTGCAAACTTTGTACCCGCAAACAAAGACAAGGTTAAAAAAGCAATTTTTGACGAAATAAACAGGGTAAGAAACGGAAACTTTGACGAACAGGATATTACAACAGCAAAGAATATCATTGAAAGAGACACGTTCTACTCAAGAGAATCCGCCTCGAACATAGCCAATGAACTCGGCTACACAACACTTGTGTATGGTGACACAAAATACTACGAAGAGTACATCTCAAACATCAAAAAAGTAACAAAAGCAGATATCATAAGGGTTGCAAAAAAATACCTCAACCCAAATCACGCAGTTATTTCCGTCATGCTGCCAGATTCAATCCCGCAGGAGAATATTAAAAAAATCAGTGCTGTAATGAAAAAAGAGCCTGTTGTTGTGAGCACGGACAAAAACATTACAAAATATCTGCTTCCGGGTGATATTACCCTCATCATCAACCACAACAATCTAAACGATATTGTGGCAATGCAGATAATTGCCAAAGGCGGAAACTATATTGAAAAAAAAGCCGGAACAGGCGCTATAACAGCCTCTGCAATGATGAAAGGCACAAAAAAATACTCTTCTTTAGACCTGTCACAGGTTATGGAGCAAAACGGCATAAAAATAGCACCGGCCAACGGTTCGGATTATTTCTCGATTGCAGTAAAAACAACCAGAAACGACCTTCCGTTAACATTTGATTTGCTAAATGAAATTATAAATAATGCCTCTTTTGAACCTCAAGAAATTGCAAGAGTAAAGGCAGAACAAATACAAAACATACAAAAAAACCGCGACATGCCGGCAAGCAGTGCATTTGAAGAATTCAAAACCGCAATCTGGGCAGGCACACCTTACGGAGTGACAGGCAAAGTGCTTGAAAAAACCATCCCGACTATAGAAAAATCCGATGTGCTGGATTTTTACAACACAGTATTCTGCCCGCAAAACCTTGTGATTTCAATCAACGGAAATGTGGATGACAAAGCTGTAATAGACAGCATTACAGATATTTTTGGCGCAAACAAAGCCGATAACAAAAATGTCCAAAGGTTTGAATACAATAAATACAAAAACCTGTTCAAACATCCACAAAAGCAGCAAACAGTAAAAAAAGACAAAGACGTTGAAGCAGCCTGGTTAGTCATGGGCTGGTTGACAGACGGTGTGGAAAACCAAAAAGACATTGCAGCGCTTCAGGTCATAGACTCTATCCTCGGCGGGGGAATGAGCTCAAGACTCTTCACAGGTCTTAGAGCAGAGCAGGGTCTGGCTTATCAGGTCGGCTCAAGTTTTGCGGCAAATGTTAATCAGGGTGTTTTTGCGCTCTACATCGGCACAAACCCGCAAACAGCACTTCATTCCAAGAATGAACTTTTAAAACAAATCAATATACTCAAAAAAGAGTTTGTTTCAGAAAAAGAGCTTCAAGAGGCAAAAGACAAAATTCTGGGCAGCTTTATACTCTCACAGGAAACCAATATGGAAAAAGCCTCCACCCTCGGATGGTTTGAAACTTCCGGCAGAGGATACCAGTACATCGACGAATTTCCGCAGCTTATACAGTGCGTAACACCTTCAGATATAATAAGGGTGGCGAATAAATACTTCGGACCTGACTATACATTTGCCATAGTCGCTCCGGCAAAATATCTTAAACAGTTTAAATAATTAACGGCAAATATCGCCGGACTTCACAAAAAATTGCAGATAAAGGGGCGTAAAAATATGCCCCAGTCTGCCAAAAAGCTTTAAGCCCTGTATTTTGGCAATCTTGTCATCTCCTGTCAAAATCCACATGGCTTTGTTATTTTTCTTCAACACAAGACCCGGTTTGTATCTGTCTGTATGAAATTTTGTTTTGTTTTCAAAAAATTTAATTTTACCCACCTGCAAAAACGCATTCTTATGAGCAATATAAGCAGGCTGCCACGGGGTGAGCGCCCGAACAAGAGCATTTATCTGTGCTGATGTTTTTGTAAAATCTATGAGTATATCCTTTTCGCTAATCTGCGGGTAATAAGAAGCGTCTTTTGCATTTTGATTGACCGGCACGATTATCTCATCTTCCATGGAGCATAACAGCTCTTTTATCCCTTCGCGCGCAAGCACACAGCATTTGTTTTTGAGGGTCTCGCCCGTATCACCGTTAAACCCCTGCACAATATCTATTTTCTTTTGCAGCAGAATCGGGCCTGTATCTAGGTTTTCATCCATAAGGTGAAAGGTTATGCCTGTTTCTTTTTCTTCATTCATTATCACCCTCATATAAGGGTTAGGGCCTCTGTATGCAGGCAAAAGCGACGGATGGCAGTTGATTGTGCCGATTTTAGGAAGGTCAATTATAGGTTTTTTAAACTTTTCGCTCCACGACCCCACAAGAATTATGTCAGGATTGAGCTTGAGCACAGCTTTTTGAAACTCTTTTGAGTTTACGCTTCTTGCTTTGATTTCTTTGAGTTTAAAACTTTTGATAAAAGATAGGTCTTTTCCCGGGGCAAAAATATCTTTAAAAAACAACAGCCACGGATGTATTGCCACCCTTTCATGCCGGAAGACACCCACAATTTTATTTTTAGAGTCCAGTGTCCCTAAAATAAGATTGGAAAACATTTTATCATATCCGACAATTACTATTTTCATTATTTTTTAAAATGGTTTGCAACAAGCAGATCCAGCAAAGAGTCAAATTGCTTTCAAATTTCGTTTTGTAATTTCTTTGCACATTCATTGCAAAGGAAGTTTGTTCTGTTTTCTATCGGAATAACTTTTCCGCATTTTGCACATTTAATAGTAACTTTATTAGAGATTCTTACAAATTTACCTGCAAGGAAAAATGCTTCAAACTCATTTCTTGTTATATTAAACTTTGTCATGATGTCTTCTACGGGGATAAACTGTTCACCGGAAAGTGTAACGTAAGAATTTATCTCGCTTATTAATTTATTTTGTTCTTCAAAACATTTATCACAAATATCTCTTTTGCCTGACTGAAGAAATAATGCTCCGCATTTTTTACAATTAGCTACGTTAGCCATAATCCTACCTTCTTAACCTAACTTAGATAGTAAAATATTAGCTAAACTATCTAAAAAAAGCAAGTAAAATCATCTTGACAACAGATAAAAATAAATTGTATAAGTGTGTTGGATTGTAAAAAAAATTTACTAAACTGTACAAGTAATGTAAATTTTTGTGTACAATATTATCAAGAGAAGAGAGAGATATTGGACAACAATTTTAACAGCTTTGATAACCTCGAGACATCGATTAGAAAATCCTCTGTTATTCAAGAGAGGATTAATCTTGTGTCTACTCACATGTACAAACAGTTTTTGGAATACCAGCGCTCTACAATGAACGCTACAGAAACTTTTGTTAAAATCACAGACAACATGCAATCTACGGTCGAATATCTTAAACAGTCATTTGGCGCACGCGGGGTTGCTACAGACAATATCTTTTTTGAAACAGATGAAACTAATACAGTGCTTGTTTTGCACATACTGTGGCATACAATCAGCTTTACCACAAGATGGAACAACCAGCCCCAGGCTCTGTACAGAGGCGTTGAAATGCCTATGATTTCAAACAGAATCATTGCATTAAAAGGCAATTTCCACGAAATAATCAAAGATGTGAAAGAAGAAGACCAGCTGCAAACAGTTTTGGAACAGGAAGTTGCTTCTTTGTTCATTCCGGCAGAACGCGGACAAAACTGCATCATAAAAATCAACCATCTCGGTAACAAAGAATTTTATATAAACCACATGGACGCGCCAAGAGAATTTCTTTTAAAAGTTATAGAAACAATATGCGGTGGCGGCATTTATCATGAAGAATTGAGGCAGTAATTCAAAGCTGTGAAGATTTTGGACTTAAAATTAAAAAAAATCTCACTGACTACTTGACACTTAAACATGTCCTTAATATTATAATCCTATGCCGAAGTGGCTCAATGGTAGAGCAACGGTTTTGTAAACCGTAGGTTGTAGGTTCGATTCCTATCTTCGGCATTTTCTCCTAAAAGGGGGGCTGGCAAGTTGTTGAAAAACATAAAGCCCAAAAGCCTTTGTGGCGCAGGGGTAGCGCACTCCCTTGGTAAGGGAGAGGCCACGGGTTCAAATCCCGTCAAAGGCATTTTTTGAAAATTTAATATGGGTAGGTGGCCGAGTGGCTAAAGGCGACAGACTGTAAATCTGTTCCCGCGAGGGTACGGTGGTTCGAATCCACCCCTGCCCACCATTAAAAAGACTCCATTAGGAGTCTTTTTTGTTGAATATTATTTTGTAAACTCTAAGCCTTTTTTACCCTAACGTATCTTTTATAAAAATAAAACAACATACAAAAACCTAAAAAGGCAAAGCAAGCTCCCGGCACTGCTGTATAATTGTAAGTAAGCCCGCACGTTACAGGCAACCCTCCAACAAAAGCACCAATTGCATTGCCAAGATTAAAAGAAATTTGAGAAAAAGATGCTCCGAGCATCTCACCACCTTTTGCATTATCTATTAAAAGTACCTGCTGTGGTGCTGAAACTGCAAACAAGCAACCTGTACAAACACACATCAAAACAACTGAAGCAAAAGCATTTGACGAAAAGAAAAAAATTAACAAAAGTGCAACGCAGGCTATCAACTGTGTTAGCGCTGCAACACTTGAAGGCGAAAATTTGTCTGAAAGCTTTCCGCCAAGGTAATTTCCAATACACATGCCTGCCCCTGCAAGCACCATAACAAGCGAAATATATCCTGGCAGAATGCCGGAAACCTTCACAAGTAAAGGATTTACATAGCTGTACCAGCAAAAAATACCGCCGTTGCCCATGATAACAGCCATTATCAACAGCCATGGAGCTAGAGATTTTAAAAATTTAAATTGTCCACGAAAACCTGTATCGGGGAGAGGTTTAATATTTGGTACCAGTTTAAAAATGGAATACAAAATCACAAAACCGAATAGTCCTATAATCAAAAAAGTTATACGCCAAGAAAAATTATGGCTTATAAAAGTACCAAGAGGAATTCCCAGTAGGTTTGCCACAGTCATACCAGCAACCATGGTAGCAACAGCCTGATTGCCCTTGTCATTGTCCGCAATTTTGCCGGCAGCAATAGCCCCAACACCAAAAAATGCACCATGAGGAAGCCCCGCCAAAAACCGCATTGTACAAAAAACATGATAGTTAAAAGCAGCAGCTGTCAATAAATTTGCAATTGTAAAAATAGACATGAGCCATATTAAAATTGTTTTTAATGGCTTTGTACGTGCACTCAATACAAGCAAAATAGCTCCTGTCACAACACCCAAAGCATAAAGAGAAATAAAATTTCCCGCAGCCGGTATAGATACCTGCATGGCTTTTGCCGTATCCGGTAATATACCCATCATGACAAATTCCGTAAGCCCGAGGCCGAATGTACCAAGTGCAAGAGGCAACAGGCATATTGTTTTTCTCATTTTTTGTCCTTTAAAAACCTTACCGGAAAATTATAACACTAATAATTTATATCCAGGACTTTTTCCAGCCTTAGCTCTTTGCCGTCGCCTGAGGGCCTGTAATCTATAACCGTATCAAGGATATCTTTTATAACACCTTTTGTTTGCTTGTTTGGCAAAATTTTTAGCTCTGGCTTTGGCTGATCTACTTTTTCAAACCCCAATTTACGATAGAATACCTTGTTGCTTTTCTTTCCATCAGGTGCTTTGTCATCAAGCACCAGACAGACTCCTTTTTTGACAGACTTTGCATATTCAAAAACATGCCTGAACAAAACCTGACCGGCACATTTTACATTTTCTCCGGTTTTGTATGGCCAGGTTGCAGTGTAAGAAACATAGCAAAGCTCGTTATCAAAAAACGGCATAAAAGACATTATCCCGCACGGCTTGTTTTTATACGCTGTCAAATAAACATTTTCAGCACGTTTTAGCCCGCCTGCTGCTTTTTTAATCAGGTATTTCCATTCATTTTTTTGTGAAAGGTTTCCCTCGTTAGGTGCAAGCTTTTCGAGCCTGATGTTCTTTAGCATGTCCATTAAAAACGGAATATCCTTCTTATCAAGCTCGTACAAAACTATCTCGCCATAATCGGGCATAGATTTCACAATTGCTCTTGCGCGCTCAATACCCTTAAAGCAAGGCGGTTTGACGTTATTTACGGAATTTTGCGGGGTTTGAATATTCATATATGAATAAGTTAAAGCGGGTGAAAGAATTTTTTTGCTACCTGTTGTTTAACTTATCTTTTAAGCGGCAATATTCCCTGTAATCAGTACCCCATTGAGCCATAGAATCCAACACAGGCGCAAGCGAATAGCCAATATCTGTAAGAGTATACTCAACTCTTGGCGGGACTTCCGGAAACACCTTCCTTTCAACAAGGCCTGCGTCTTCCATCTCGCGCAATTTTGATGTAAGTGATTTTTGAGAAGCCCCTGTTGCCTGTTTAAGCTCGCCAAAACGTCTTGAACCCTCCAGCAAATCCCTTAATATCAGCACTTTCCACTTGTTTCCAATAAGAGAAAAAAGCTCTTCTATGGGGCAATCCTGTGGTTTTGTTTTTGTTTGTTTTTTCGTCTTCATTACTCAATTTTACTTTATTAGTATCAAATTGCAACCATTGTTTTTATTTGTGTTTATACAATATAAAGGTCACAGGGCCTTTCCACATTCTTTGTACATAATAATTTTTGTCCATAAAATCACACACTTTAGGTGCATAAGAGCAAAAATGACCGACCCCGTAAACCGAATAAACAAGCGTGTTGTAAAGAAAATAATCGGGGGGATTTTTTTCGATATTTTTCAAAATAAAATCCTCGCCAAATATCTGCACATTAACAGGTATCAGGTAATAAAACATGTTATGAGTATCTCTTTGCGCAAGAAAATTGACAATTGCCCCTTCCGGAACAGTAAGCACAACAGCATCTTTAGGAGTATATTCTCTGATGTAGCTTATCATGTCATTTTGCATTGGATAAACTTTTTTTATAAACAGCGTGCCGGTTGGCTGTGCGAGTTTATAAAGCTGTCCGTCGGTTATTCTGTCGATTCCAAAGAAAAAGAACCCCATCATAATCATAATGCAAAGGTTTTGAAGGGTTTTACACAATCCTGTTTTATCGAGATATTTTGCATAATCCGGCACATACTTTGCAAAGAAAATAACCAGCGGTATAAACAAAGCCGCTAAAGTAAAAGTGCCGTAACACGTGATTGTGACATCACAAAGCCCTTTAAAAGAAACAGCCAGAGCCGAAATAACCAGAAACAAAAACATTTTATCCTGATTAGAAGCAATATCGCGCTGCTCTTTTAATTTTTTGTACTTAAAAAATCTGTAAACCAAAACAAGCACAAACACTTTCAAAATAACGCAAACAGCCATGCCTGCCCAGGCAAAAATCGTTGAATAGTTAATTTTTAGCAAGTTGTAGGATTTTGCACAAACAAAAAGCATAACCATAAACACCGCAAAATTACACACGGCTTTGACAAATTTATTTTGCGCATAGCGGTTAACAAACAAATTCAACCCGTACAAAACAACCGCACACGGCACAAGAGTTTTCAGAATTGTCCACACGGAATGCAAAACATCCGCAACAATATAAGGGTTAAAATACAACCCGAAATTGTAATAAAAATAAGTTGTAACAGGAGCTTTAACAAGTTTTTGAATAAAATCAAAACTGCTGATAAAATCACTCAAACTCACGCCCTGCAAAACAAGCACACCAAAAGATATTACAGGAAAAAGCATAAACGCGAAAAAAGCAAAAAGATATTTTTTAAATGCACCTTCCTCATTAAATTTGACAAACACGGGCAGACACAAAAACAAAAATACAAAATAAGGTAAATCCTCAATCTTGTTTGCAAAAGAAAAACCCGCAAACAAAAACGCACACAAAAGCTGCGATGTTTTTTTGTCCCTTAAAAAAAGCAAAGCAAACAACAATGAAAGCAAAAAGCCCGACAGAGCATAAACAGCATTGTATGAGTATACAAAAATAAAGTTAAAAAAGTTTTTTGCATACACACACACAAACATCGTCAAACCGCTAATGCAAAGCGATGTTTTTTTATCAACAAAGAGTTTGGAAATAAAAAACGTGGTAAAACAAATCACAAGAGAATTCAAAAAGCCCATTAAATAAAGCGTGTTGAGCTTTACCCCCAAAAGTGCATACGCAATGGCGTTTATTTGATACCCCAAAGGCCCGTAAACATTAAAAATATCTTTGTATAAAACCTTGCCTTTGAGCATCTGCCAGGGGATATAAGCCTCTCTGCTCACATCCACAAGATAGACATCCTGTTTTCCGTAAAAAATAAAATACATTATCAAAGAAACTATTGTTATTATTCCAAGCTCTTTGAGGCAGTATTTTTTAGAAAATTCTATAAACTTTTCCATACAAATTGTATTCTCCCTCTCTTTTGATTATACTATAAGTTAAATAATAACGAGGAGTTAAGGATGATTAATAATAAAAAAATTGCTGTTATCATGCCTGCATACAACGCAGAAAAAACACTTGAACAAACATACAATGAGCTTTATAAAGACATAGTGGATGAAATTATTCTTGTGGATGACAACTCCTCGGACAAAACAAAAGAAGTTGCAAAAAAACTGGGCATAACAACCCTTGTGCATGATAAAAACAAAGGATACGGCGGAAACCAGAAAACCTGCTACACAGCAGCGCTCAAAACAGATGCAGATATCGTGATAATGGTACACCCAGACTATCAGTACACCCCGAAACTCGTACCCGCAATGGCAACAATGCTTGCTTTTGACGAGTATGACGCGTGTATTGCATCTCGCTTTATCGGCAAAGGTGCGCTGGAAGGCGGAATGCCTTTATACAAGTTTATTGCAAATAAATGCCTGACACTTTTTCAAAACCTCATGATGGGCGAACGTTTGACAGAATACCACACGGGTTTTCGTGCATTTACAAAAGAAGTGCTTGAAAAATGCCCGCTAAAAGACTGCGATGACGATTTTGTTTTTGACAACGAAATGCTTGCGCTCATTTTTTACAAAGGCTACACAATAGGCCAGATAAGCTGCCCCACAAAATACTTCCCCGATGCTTCCTCAATCAACTTTATGAGAAGCTGCAAATACGGTTTCGGGGTTTTGAAAACAAGTATTCTGTTTGCACTGGCAAAATGGGGTATTTATAAATCAAAAATATTTAGAAACGATGCCAAAACACTGGATAAAAACGAAGAATTACCGTATTTTGAAGGATAAAAAAGGGAGGCAAGCCTCCCCTTTTTTATTCAGACGTTTATTTAATAGCCTTTTTGACTAAGATAGTCATTATACAAGGTGTTTACCTGTTTGAAGAAATATTGATATACATCGTAAGTTTCGCTTTCAATGCTTGATGATTTCACTGTTGCATCTACAGCAGTTTGAAGAATTCTTGTGATTTCAACTTTATCAAAGTTATCACCTAATTGTTCCTGCATTTTATTCATTATTGGCGTGATTATGCCATATAATGCATTTTTAACACATACATATTTGCCTGATATCCACAATTTGCCGCGACCAATAATTCCGCTGCAGTAGTTATCGATTTTTCCGGTTTCTACAAGTATTTGAGTCATATCAATTTTATTATTAGACACTTTATTTGTTTCCTGTCCGTGAACTCCTGCTGTTGCTATTGCATTGAAATAAACCACTGCATTGTTTGCAAGCTCTTCTATAGAGTGTAATCCTGTAGGATTTTCCAGATTCATTGCTACATTAACAATAGCTTGATCAAAGTATTTATCAATTTCTTCTGCATTGTAGCTGTCACCTAGCTGCTCTTTCATTTGTGTATGGATTCTTTGTCTGAGCTGATCATACATTTTGTTAATGTCTTTGTTATCTGTATCGTTTGTCCACACAACTTTTCCATTTTGAATAGTAAAGTGTGTATAAACCAAGTTATCCCCGCCATGAGTTTCTGTTGTGCCATAACCCCACAAACCTTGAGTCATTTCAGTAACAGAAAGGTTAACATTTTTTGTCTCTTCGATTTCAACAAAGTTTTCGATTTTATCAACACCCTGTGAAGCAAGAAGCTCTTTGATGAGTTCTTTTGCTTTTGTGTAGTCTGCTTCCGGAGTTGCTGACGTTTTGAGGTTATCAATCAAAGATTTTGCTTCGATATACTGCGGGAAGTAAACGTATTGAGAGTTGATAGAAGCAAGAAGGCTGTCAGTTGTGCCCTGTATCATATCTGCCATTACATAATCAGCTGCAGCATCAAAGATAGCATCTTTTTCTTCTGCATTGGCATACTGGCCGGCTGCTTCAAGAGTTTCTTTAACTTTTTCATAATTTTTTGTATTAGATTCTGTTAAAGCATTTTCTTTTGCATAAACATTTTCAAGCTCTTTGTCAGATTTTTCAACAAAAGCTGCAAATTCTGTTTCAAGGTCAGTGCCGTCACCTTCGTACTGGCTTAGGAATGCTGTTTTGAGTGCATTTAATCTTTCGAGCCTTGCTTCAGGGTCAAATAATTCTGGGTTTGGCTCATGTGTTCTTGCTTCAATTGAATCATCAATGTATGCGTCAAGCTGCTCACTATATTTTTTGTTGTCAATAAATTTAGCTCTTGTTTTAACAGCTTCGCTCAAAGGAGTTGTGCCATCGCCGTATTCGTCCATGTCTCCGATAAGATTGCCTATGGCTGTCTTTGCATTGTTGATTATTTCCTGCATTTTGATAGGGTCAGTCTCTGTCTGGAGCAGCTCAAGAGCTTTTTGTGCCACTTTGTAATTTGTGTCATTTTTATATTCAGGGTTCAAAGCAGACATAAATGCGTCAAACTCATCGTTTTCCAGACCTCCTGCCATTATTCCGAGGATGTAGTCTGTTGCAATACCTTTAATTTCAGCATACTCTTCAGATGTAATGTATTCAGTGTCTGCTTTTTTTGTAGCTTCTGTGAGTTTTTCATAATTTGCATCAGTGTTGTTCACTGCGTCTGTCAATTGCGTATCAACAGCTGCTTGTGCTGCTTTTCTTTCTTCGATTTTTTCTGCAATGTAAGTTTCAAAACCTGCATAAACTTCATTTGTATCGTAAGGAGTTTTTGCGTTATTTTTAATATAATCTTCAATATAGGTTCTTGCATTTGTGTTGATGTAAAAAATAAGTGATTTTTTGCCGCTTTCTTCAAGCTCGCCGCTTTCTAAAAGACCTGCAACATATGTTTCGATAAAGCTGTCTTTCATTTTTGTAAAATATGTTCTCAATTCCACAGCATTTTTAGCAGTTTCAGGAACTTCTGATGAAGTTGTGGGAACATTAGCTGCGGGCTGCTGTTCAACAGGTTTGGCAGAACCTGTCAAAGATAAATATTCAGCATCTGAAAATCTGTCTTTGAACTGGAATAAAGAACCTACAGCCTCTTCATTAGAAATCTGTCCGTCTTTGTTTGTGTCTAATTTTGCGATTTCTTCCACTGACAGTTTGTTCAAAAATAAATTAATGTTTCCTAACATAACCTACTCCTTATTGCTTAAACCTTTTCCCTTGCTTGTAATCATGTACTCGGCATTTGTTTTTATAAACTTTAGGCTTTTTAGACTTCAATTTTACATTTCTTCACAATCAGGTGCTCAAACCCGTTTTTTAAAGCAAAAAAAATACATGTTGACATATTATAGACATTTGTCTATAATATAATTATGTTAAATCTGAATCTAAGCGAGAAGCAAAAAAACTTTTTTGAAAACCTCAAAAAAGCATACGGGAAAGAACCTCTTCCGAGTTTTGAAAAAATAGCACAGGCTTTCGGGTTTAAGCACAAAAATTCTGTCTGGCAGTATTTTAATAAACTCAAAGAGTGTGACTTAATCATAGAAAAAAACGGAAAGTTTATCATAAATCCGGACTGCTTCGGGGCGATTCTTTTTACATCATCCGTCAGAGCAGGCTTTGCAACCGTTGCCGAAGACTCGATAGAAAAAAGAGTTTCGCTTGACGAAAACTTTGATTTGGACAACCCGTCAGTATTTATGTTCACAGTGTCGGGCGACTCGATGGTCAACGCAGGTATTTTTGACGGAGACAAAGTCATAGTCAAAAAAACACCGTACGCAAAAAACGGAGACATTGTACTTGCGTTTATAGACAACGGCTATACGCTCAAAACCTACAGACAAAAAGACGGAAAAGTCTGGCTCCAGCCCGAAAATCCCGAATACCCGATTATCGAGCCAAAAGAATCTTTGACTATCTTCGGTGTAGCAACAGGGATTGCAAGACAGCTGTAATACTTTTAAAAATGAAAACTTATCAACTCTAGATATCCTTCCTAATAAAATCAAAAAAGCGGGGGTCTCATGTTAATAAATTGCAGATCACAAATTAGATAAGGGATATACATCCCCCGCTTTATTTTCTTTCCTCAACAAAATGAATATACATTAATAAGGTAATGCACAATGGCAGAGATAGCACTTGTAGATTGCAACAACTTTTTTGTATCGTGCGAGCAGCTCATGAACCCCGCACTCAAAGACCGGCCTGTTTGCGTTTTGAGCAACAACGACGGCTGTATTATTGCCCGCTCAAAAGAAGCAAAAGCAATAGGCATCCCAATGGGGTATCCGCTTTTTAAAGCACAAAAAGAGTTCAAAAACGTAATTTATATCTCAAGAAACTTCGGCCTGTATCACGATGTGTCAAACCGCGTTATGACAAAGCTCTTGAGCTACACGCCGGATGTGGAGCAGTATTCAATAGACGAGGCTTTTTTGGATTTGACTGGATTAAAAAAACTCTTTCGCTGCTCTTACCGCGATATAATTGCAAAAATAAAAAACGAAATAGAAACCGAAATAGGAATCCCCGTGTCTATAGGGCTTGCTCCGACAAAAACCCTTGCAAAGCTTGCCTGTGAAAAGGCCAAAAAAGACAAATCTCTAAACGGCATACACAGAATACACTATAGAGAAATAGACGACATTCTCAAAAAAACCTATATAGAAGACATCTGGGGCATAGGCAAAAACACCTCTGCTCTGTTTCACAAATACGGGATTTATAAATGCAGCGAAATTGTAAAACAAAACGACTTCTGGCTGAAAAAAATCTGGGGAAAACGCGGACTCGAGCTAAAAATGGAGTTGTCAGGAATCAGCGCCAACCCTGTCACAAGCAAAATTGCCCCCCCGAAATCTATCCAGAAAACAAGTGCTTTCGGCACTTTTACAAGTGACAAAGAGTACATAAAAGGCTCTCTTCACTACCACAGCCATCAGGTATGCTCAAAACTACGCAAACTGGGGCTGCAGGCAGAAATTATTTTTGTAATGCTAAGGACAAAAGACTTTGAGGTGCTGACAGAAAGAATTGTTCTTCCTCAAGCGACTGACAGTGAGTTTCTTGTAAATCAGTATGCGGACAAATTGCTGGATAAAATTTATAACCCGAACATAATTTACCGCTCATCAGGGATTTTTGCGGACAAGCTGTCTGAAAAATCAGCCTCGCAATTGTTTTTGTTTGAAGATGAAAAGACCCAAAAAGCTAAAAAGATAGCACAGGTCTGGGATAATCTTGAAGCAAAATACGGGCGCAGCTGTTTTCAGATAGGTGTGACAAAAGACCCGCAGGAAGAGAGTAAAACCCACGGACAAAACTATTTTTCATAACAAAAAAAGATAAAAAAAGCCCTTGCTATGCAAGGGCAAATAAGTACTGTTTTAGAAAAACATTTCATATAAATATGAAATATAATTTTTACCACTCCACAATAACCGCGCCATAGCCGCCGTTTCCACCTTTGCTAAACACACCAGGAGTGTCTGAAGCGTTACCGACTCCACCGCCGGCACCATAAGATGTACCCGGCGAAGCGTTTTCTTTACAGATTGCAGGCTGTATCATACCAGCGTGCCAACCTTGAGTTTCTTTGGTTTCTACAACATCTTCTGCACAAATTTTTTCATATTTTATATTAGAATCTCTAAAACAACGATAAGTGTTGTAAACCGTATCTTTGTTATCATAACCGGCAAACTCAGTTTTATCTTCATCACCTTCATTATATTCCGGAAAGCATCCGGAAATTTTTATCCATCTTATAAGGTTATTCATAATCGTGGTATAGCGGCCTTTTATATATTCATATAATTTTATAGATTGAAAATAATCAGACAAAGATTGGCTGGAAAGAGTGCTTGTTGATACAACAAAAGGCGTAATATCTTCCGGTTTGTTGTCATCAACAGACTGTTTGAGAGCATATTTTGAGCCAACTTTTACAAAACCCTGAGGCAATACTTCAACACCTGTAGACATAACGTTTTCTTCTTTAATTTTATCTTCATTAGCCTCTACAATATTGCATACCACCTTTGTACATTTTTTGACCGCAACCGTAACAGGAGCATATCCGCCGGGGATATAGGATCTTGGAGTACATTCAGGCGCAGGAGCCCCTCCTCCTTTTAAAGAAAATTGTGAATGTTCACCGGCAGAAGGAGCCTCCAAGGATTCGTCAGCTTTGCCGCCTGCTGCACCATAACCGTAGAATATTCGGCCCACAACATTGTTTTTGACATTTTTAGCAACAGTTGTGCCGCCTTTTTCTTCCGGACCGGCCGCATCAGGAATAGTAACAACAAGTTTGCCTTCTAAAGAAGGAACAAAATACGTTTGAGGAATGGCAGAAGTACCACCCATGCCAAATTTTTTCCAAGTTTTAGAGATAACACCATAGCCGTTCACACCGTTTTTGGCCCATATACACGAACGGCAAGCACCCGGGTCTCCACCGTCGCCATAGGTTGTAACGTTGTCGGCAGTGTCTGTGTAATAATTTTTTGCACCGCGGCCGTAGGGGTTGTAGCGTTTGTAATAGTCGCCCCATTGTCCGTTACTGCCCGTGACATGTCCACTGAAAGCAGAAACAGTGTTTCCGTTCACTTCTAAAGATGAATAATAGTTTGCAGAAACAACTCCTCTACCATAGCCGGCATCTCCACCGCGACATTTCCATTTGGAACAACCTACAGAGTCGCCGCCTTGTCCGCCTGCAACTTCTATATAAGTTTTGGAGTCACCGCCGCCTGAACGAGTAAGATAAGAAGAGCCTCCATCGTCAGCCCTTGGATGGCTAACAGAGTTGCTCAAACCGCCGTGATATTCACCACCGCGCGTTGTACCGCCGCCTCCTACAGTCATTGTATAGGCAGTGCCTCTGTATAATGGAATAAATCCTTCAAAGCGGCCGCCGCCTCCACCGCCAATTACAGTGATACCATATTTGTAAGGTCGTGAACCGGAGGTAAACGTGCAAGAATCAGTGCCTGTTGCTGTCCAACTGTCGATATTGTTAATGTCACCTTTGGGTGAGCGATTGTCGTAATAAACGTACTGCCCCTGGCTGTTTCTTGTACAAATCCACATTCCCTTGGGGCCTTCTGTCATGTCCCTTCTTTTTTTTGTTATCACTGGTACAGAAGCCAGCACAATAATACAAATAATTAACAAAGTAATCAAAGCTTCTGCCAGTGAAAAAGCAGGGCAAAAGTTTCGGCAAATCTTTTTCATCATAACTCCTTATATAGCATATGTTTCTTCATGATAAAGCTATATAAAAAATTATTCATCCCTAAAAACACAATCCAGGGTCACTTACCTTACCTTACAGAAAGGCTTATGGGAACTGGATTTTGAGGTCAAGAGCTTGTCTTAACATTTCTTTATATTTTGTATTTTCCGTTTTACATTTTTTAATAAAAAAAGCAGACCTTAAATAAAAGTCTGCTTTTTGAATTATACAAAAATGTTTTCTAGAATGCGCACATTCTGTGAACACGTACAAAGTTTGTTCTGCCTGTGATGAGTTTAGGAATAGAACCGATAATGATAACTCTGTCGTCTTTTTTGAATTCTGTTTTTTCGAGTAAGAGTTTATCGATTTTTTTCAATAAATCATCATTTAAAACAACATCCCAATCTTTGAGGTAAGGGTGCATATCCCAGAACAGATTTAATTTTCTACAAGATTTTTCGCTGTCAGAGATAGCAAGAACAGGAACAGATGGTCTCAATTTTGAGAGCAGTTTAACTGTGTAACCTGTATGAGTGAAAGCAAGAATCGCTTTTGCACCCAAATCGTTAGCCATTTTAACGGCAGCAGCCGCAACAGCTTGAGGAGTTGGTTCATAGTCAGGATTCATAGGGAGGTCTAAGTTGTAGCTTACGAAGTTGCTTTGTTCAACGTCATGAGCAATCATAGCCATCATTTTAACAGCTTCTACAGGGTATTTACCTGCAGCAGTTTCTCCTGACAACATAACAGCGTCAGCACCGTCCAAGATAGCGTTAGCAACGTCAGAAGCTTCTGCCCTTGTCGGAATCGGGTTTTCAATCATAGACTCGAGCATTTGTGTTGCTACGATACAAGTTTTTCTTTGTGCAAACGCTTCGTCTACAATCATTTTTTGAACCATAGGCACTTTTTCCGGAGCAAGCTCGATACCAAGGTCACCACGAGCAACCATTACAGCGTCAACAACATTCAAAATAGATTTGATGTTTTTAACAGCTTCAGGTTTTTCGATTTTTGCAACGATAGGTATATCAGCACCAAAGTGACTCAAATATTTTTTAGCGAGCAAGATATCGTCTTTGTCTCTGACAAAAGACAAAGCAAGGTAATCTGCATCGTTGTCAACAGCAAATTTAATAAAGTCAACGTCACGTTCTGTAATAGCAGAAAGGCTCTTTGTACCGCCGGGGATGTTGATACCTTTTCTGGGTTTGAGCAATTCGCCGTTAATAACTTTAACACGTACTTTTGAACCTTCTTTTGCAACAACTTGAATTTTAATTTTACCGTCATCGAGAAGGATATATTCGCCTTCGTGAACATCGTCAGCAACGCCTTTGTAGTCTACAGGTACGATGTTAGGGTCTGTTTGTTCAAGTCCGTATTCGAGCACAAGCTCTTTGCCGGGTTCGATTGCAATAGGTTCGATAAGATTACCTACTCTGATTTTTGGACCTTGAAGGTCAACCAGAACTGGAATAAATGTTTTTAATTTTTTTTCTACGTTTCTAATTCTTTTAATAGTTTCAGCGTGAGCTTCTGCTGTGTTGTGAGAAGTGTTGATTCTAAACATTGTAGCTCCGGAGAGCACAAGTTCTTCTATAGTTGCTTCTTCACAGCTTGCAGGCCCAAGCGTAGCAACGATTTTTGTTTTGTTCTTTTTCATCATTTTTTTGATTCCTTATATTGTTTCGACTATTCAATACCATAAAAAACTAAAAGGGCAGTCTTTGAGATTGCCCTTTGAATATTCTTAATGTTGTTCCTTTTGATATGCGTATGTAGCATCCATTTCGTCAATTGATGCATAAACAGCGTGACATCCGCAATCTACGTGTACAATTTCACCGGTAACACCTGAAGAAAGGTCAGAAACGAGGTACAAACCTGTTTTGCCAACATCTTCAAGAGATACATTTCTTTTTAAAGGTGATTTTAAAATCGCTGCTTTGAGCATTCTGTCAAATCCGGAAATACCTTTAGCAGCAAGTGTTTTAACAGCACCTGCAGAAAGGCAGTTAACTCTAACACCCATTTTGCCGAGGTTGTCAGCAAGATATCTGGCAGAAGATTCAAGCGCTGCTTTAGCAACACCCATAACATTGTAGTTAGCAACAACTTTTTCCGAGCCAAGGTATGTCAAAGCAAGGATAGCGCCGCCTTCGTTGAATAAAGGTTTTGCATTTCTTGCCAAAGTAACCAAAGAATAAGCACTAACACCAAGAGCTGTATCCCAGCCTGCTTTTGATGTATCGATAAAATCACCCATCAAATCTTCTTTTTGAGCAAAAGCTACGGCATGGATAACAAAATCCAATTTTCCGTAAGTTTTTTCATATTCGGCAAAAACTGCTTTAACCTGTTCTTCGTTGGTTACATCACATTCTGCTATCATTTTTGCATTCATTTCTTCTGCCAAAGGACGAACGCGTGATTCCATAGCTTCGTTAGCATATGTGAAAGCTATTTCGCCGCCTGCTTCGTGGATTTGTTTGGCAATGGCATAAGCAATGCCTCTTGCGTTAGAAACGCCGAAAATAATACCTTTTTTGCCTTCCATTAATTTCATAAAAACATTCTCCTTTATATAATACCTGTATATTAGTATCAACATGAGCGAATGTCCATATTTATTTATTAATTTAACCGATTTAAAAAAGTGTTTTTGTAACAATTTTGGATTTACTACTACAAATGTATTGGCAAAACTCAAAAAAAGAGGTATTATATATATTAGGTCATTTATTATTTATTTGTGTTTATTTTATTTACTTAACGCCTTAAAGAATCTTTTAAAGAGATTTGGCAGAAAGAGGTACGCTATGGGTAACATGTTAGGAAAAAATGTTTTCAGAAAAATTCTATCTAATGTTGAAGATATGAACAAAGAAAAACAATCATTCAGAAAAAGCGTAGCAGAAAGATTGTCCACTCCGTTAAAAGGAAACAACACTCTGGAAAGAGTGCCGGGACACGATATGCTTGCTTTTGAGTAGTTTGTTTTTTGCAGCAAAAAAGAGGTCTTAAATAAGACCTCTTTTTTTATATGATTTTTCCAGCTTTTATTTTACCGTGAGAACAAATCCGCCGTTGTCAGCATTTTGGATTGCGTTTTCGTTCATTTTTGCTCTGAGGTTTTTGATGTATTTGTACACATAGTCTCTTGGCAAATCAAGCACCTGTGCCAGCTCTTTTGCGTAAACAATGCTGTTTTTGTTGTTTAAAAAGTGCTCAAACACAGCTTGCTCGCGCGGGGTAAGGTTCTTTTTAAAAGTAATTTGAATATCTTCAGTTTCTTCTTGTGAAACAACGGGTTTTACTTCTTTAACCTGTGCTTTTGGTGCAGGTATAGATTTCACAGCAGGTTTTACCTCTGCTTTTTTCACTTCTTTTAATTCTTTAGCTTCTTTTGCTTTTGCAATTGCAGCTTTTTCAGCCTGTTTATTTTTGTTGAGAGTTTTTCTTAAATCTCTTTCCATTTTTTCAACAGAAATTTCTTTTTCTCTTTCAAAAGACTGCTGCGCTAAAGAGCTGATTCTCTCTGCTTTAAAATTATTTTTTACAACGGAAGATTCGTCGTTAGATACGTATCTGACAGGAGCAAAATGTTTGTAGACCATATCAACCATGTCGTTTGTTTCTTTTTCGTCTGAAATAACTTTGCCTAATCTTTTAGCATACTCCTCTAAAGTGATTCTCTCCAAAGAACTTCTCCACTGTCTGATTTCTTCTTTGGTCAAATAATCGGGCATATTAATAAATCTCCTTGACTAATATAACTGTCTAATTTCTCTTCAAATATTTTACCAATGGGGTTAGGTTATGTATAATTTAGCATGAAACTTTAATAAAAATCTCAAAATATGTATCAATTTTTACAATGTAAATTTATTTAATTTGCTGTTGATTTTTTTACAAAATCTCTTATAATCATGTCTGTTTCAAGAATTTGTTCCAAAGACGGGTTCAAAATATTTTCGTGAGAATCCATCATTTTTTTGGTAATTTCATAAATCTGCCACAGCGAAATCTTTTTGTCCAAAAACAGATACACAGCCTCCTCATTAGCTGCATTCATTACAACAGGAAGCGTTCCGCCCTGTTTACCGGCTTCAAAAGCCAGCTTAAGACAGGGGAATTTTTCTAAATCCGGCTCATCAAAATCCAAACGGCCGGCTTTTACAAAATCAAAACTGCGAGTCTCAATACCCTCAAAACGTTGCGGATAAGTAAGCGTGTACTGGATAGGAATATGCATTGAAGGAAATCCGAGCTGTGCAATTACACTTCCATCAACATACTCGACAGCACTGTGCACAATGCTTTGCGGGTGCACGACAACCTGAATTTTTTCATACGGCATATTGAATAAATGATGTGCCTCAATGACCTCGAGCCCTTTGTTCATAAGCGTTGCAGAGTCAATTGTAATTTTTTTGCCCATGTTCCATCTGGGATGGTGCAGTGTTTCTTCCACTGTTGCGTTTTTGATATCATCAATGGTTTTGTCTCTAAAAGGACCGCCTGATGCTGTTATAATAAGCTTTTCCACCTCATCTCTGTTTGAGAGACACTGATGGATTGCACCGTGTTCGGAATCAACGGGCAGGATTTTTACGTTTTTTTCTTTTGCACGTTTCATCACAATATCACCCGCCATAACAAGGGTTTCTTTATTTGCCAGTGCAACGTCAATATTATTTTCAATCGCTGCAAGCGTGGGTTTCAGGCCTGTTTTGCCCGAAACGGAGACAAGGATTCTTTCGTTTGTTTTGTCAGACGCTATTTCAACAAGCCCCTCATCACCGTGCAAAACATTGATTTTAGGGAACTCTTTTTTAAGAGCAAGAGCGTCCTGCTCGGATTTTACGCAGACATTTTTTGGGTTGACGAGTTTTATTTGCGAGCGAAGCACATCAAGATTTGCACCGCCTGTAAGCGAAACAACCTCAAAAAAGCCCGGCATTTTTTGAATAACTTCAATAGCCTGTCTGCCAATAGAACCCGTTGAACCTAAAATCGAAATCTTCATAACTATCCCTGATTAAATATTCCTCTGAAATTAATTATAGGATAAATATGGGGAATTTGTTTTTTACAAATCGACCCTGCTGACATCAATGAGTTCTGTAACAGGCATATTAAGAGCATTGGCAAGTTTTTCAATTGTTTCAATAGAGGGTATGCTTTCTCCTCTTTCAATTGCGCTTATAGAGTTTTTGCTTATATTTGATAGTGAAGACAATTTTTCTTGAGAGTAATCTTTTTTTGTTCTCTCCATTTTCAATTTTTTTCCAAATTTACTTGTCAATTCACCTTTTTTATTATTCATAATACATACTATACTAGTCTATTGACAGCTTTATTTCAATTAAGCATACTTGTCAATAATACAAGTTTACTTGGAGAAATTTATGAACAAACCAAAAAGAATAAAAATCTCAAAAATTGAAAACAAAATCCTATCCCTGAGCTGCAAAATCTCAAGAATAGAAAGCCTCTCAAAGATTCTCTTTGAATGCCTTGTGGATAAATACGACATCTCCACCCGTGACACAGAATCTCTATGCAACGTGCTCTGCGAAGAAATCAAAAGAGCAAACAACAAAATCTCCAAAATAGAATCACTCTTTTTTTAACCTTATCTCACTCCAATCAGTTTATTTATAATATAATATTTCTATAAATTAATTTATGAGGTTGAAAAATGAAAGAAACGTTGGAAAAAATTCATAAAAATGCACTCGAAGCCATTGAAAAAGTGCAATCTACAGCTGATATTGAAGAAGTGCGAAATACATTCTTGAGCAGAAAAAGCGAACTCAACAATATCAAAAAGAATTTAAAAGATATGTCCAACGACGACAAAAGAATTGTAGGCTCAATGTCCAACCAGATTACAAAAGACATTGAAGAAAAACTCAACGACAAATACCAGATTTTTTACCAGAAAGAATTAAACGAAAAACTGGAAAAAGAAAGAATTGACGTAACCCTTCCCGGTTCGTTTACACCATACGGCAAAGTCCACCCTCTGACACAAACAGTGGATGAAATTGTAGAAATTTTTCAAGGAATGGGTTTTTCCGTTGTGCATAATGAAAACTCACCCGAGGTTGAAACAGAATACTTCAACTTTGACATGCTCAACATCCCTCAAGACCACCCTGCGCGTGACATGCAAGACACTTTTTACACAAAAGTTGCTCCAAATGTAATTTTAAGAAGCCAAACATCAGGCGCACAGGTTCACGAAATGCTCACCTCAAAACCGCCTATCAGAGTAGTGGCTCCGGGCAGAGTGTACCGCTGCGAGTCTGTTAGTGCACGCAAAAACAACCTTTTCCATCAGATAGAAGGTCTGCTTGTGGACAAAGATATCACTTTTGCTGATTTAAAAGGTGTTATGAACGAATTTTTAAGACTCTACTTCGGTTCAGCTAGACCCACAAGATTCAGAAACAGCTTTTTCCCGTTCACAGAACCTTCTGCCGAAGTTGACGTACAGTGCATTATGTGCGAAGGCAAAGGCTGCCGTACATGCTCTGGCACAGGCTGGCTCGAAATCCTCGGCTGCGGTATGGTAGACCCGAATGTATTGAAAAACGTCGGCATTGACCCAGAAGTTTACACAGGATTTGCCTTTGGCATGGGGGTTGAAAGGCTCGCAATGCTCAAATGGGCTATTGACGACATTAGACTGTTTTTCAACAACGATGTCAGATTCTTAAAACAGTTTTAAAAAAACTGTCTAATAACCGAAAATCTTTGTGCTGATTGAATCAAGATTTTGCTTTTCTTTTTGCAGCATTCGATCAAGAACAGTGGCAAGGCTTATTTTGTCACGCTCCTGTATATTGTTGTCCTCGTTTTCAAGAATATTTAATAGAATTTTGGACAAACTGCAAATAAGACAAAAATCATCCATAGATTTATCAAAAGAGGTTCTTATTTCATCCAGCTGATTTGCATTTTCCGCATTTTCCATATTTGCCGTACCTTTCTCACAAATTTTGACTACGCCGCTTCAAGGCGTTTAACACTCTGTTACATTCATGTAAAATGAGTTTTATGAATATGTCAAATATTTGCTTTATAATATAAAAGTAAACAAGACTATAAAAGGGATTGAGCAGTGGAAGCAGCCGAAAAAAAAGATATCAAAGCAATCGTAAAAAACACCAACCTCAAACACATAGCCATAATCATGGACGGAAACAGACGCTGGGCCAAAGAAAAACACCTTCCCTCTGCCATGGGTCACCAGAAAGGCGTTGACTCTTTAAGAAGCACCATGCGCCTTTTTGACAGGTTCGGCATTAAATATCTTACTGTTTACGCTTTTTCCACAGAAAACTGGAACAGAAAAAAAGAAGAAGTGGAATTTTTGATGGGATTGCTGGCCAAAACCCTCTTAAACGAGCTCGATGATATGCACAAAGAAAACGTTAGAATACGCTTTTTGGGCGACCTTACAAAATTGAGCAAAAACCTTGTTGATATTGTCAAAAATGCTGAAAACAAAACAAAAGACAACACAGGCGTTAACCTCAACATTGCATTCAACTACGGCTCGAGAGACGAAATCACAAACGCGCTCAAAGCCATTATACAAGAAGGTCTGAAAAGCGAAGACATTACAGAAGATACAATCTCAAATCACCTTTACACAAAAGACATCCCCGACCCTGACCTTTTAATCAGAACCGGCGGCGAAAAAAGAATAAGCAACTACCTGCTGTGGCAGCTGGCATACTCTGAAATTTATGTAACAGATGCCTACTGGCCCGAGTTTGACGAAAACGAGCTCTCAAAAGCAATAGTTGAATTTGAACACAGAAATAGAAGATTCGGGAAATAATTCTTGCAAAAACTACTTTCCAAAATATTTAAGCGCTTTTTTAACAATATTAAGCGAATCCGTGTTGTGTAACTCTTTTGAAGGAATTGCACAACCCGGGTCTATAAGATATATTTTCCCGTTTCCAGCCCTGCCAAACTGGTCTGTTCTTATGGTTTCATCTACATTTTCAGGCGTGTAATGAAGCAAATAATCCTTCATTTTATACCCCTGTTTTTTGATATTTTTTACAAAACTTCGCAGCTCATCTTGTGCCAAATCATCCTGCGTGATTTTCTCCTGCAAATAATAATAAGTGTAACCTGATTTGCCTTTTTTGAAACACGGCAAATCAAAATCAGCAGGCTGTCTTTTAGAAGGAAAATGGTCATACGGGGTAAGTTTCAATGCATTTCCGTCTTCCGTCTCAAAAACAAGTGCTGTCGCGCCAAGGGCCATAAGGCTTTTAATTTTTATATCTTTTATATCTTTGATTTTTGAAATATCGCCATGCATCTGTCTAATTTCTTCAAGCGGGTGCAAACGCCCGATAAGAAGGGATTCAAGAGTTTTGTTTTTTGTATACCCGAGGTTTTGCAGTGCATTAGCCAGAGTTGTGTCTTCGCTAAATACCACGCTGCTAAGGCGCCCGCTGGGGGTAAGCGTTACGTGAGAAATTTTATTATCAAAGCGCTCAAAGCTGTCAGCAGCTGATTGCCGTACACCGAAAGAAATCTTATTTTGCGGTTTTACTGTATACAAATTATTCTTCAAATTATTTGTGCATAAAACATTCATAATTTACTAATAAAGCTGAATTGCAAAAATTGCGCTGATTTGAGAAAATATTATCAAATGTAACGGAGGAACAATGATAAAAATAGCACTGGGCACCTCAAACCCGCACAAACTCGAGGAAATTAACGCAATGATAAAAGAAGTACACCCTGACAGCGTGGAGTTTGTGCTTGTTGAAGGGGAGTTTGACCCTGTTGAAAACGGCACAACCTTTGAAGAAAACTCATACATAAAAGCAGCAGAAGCCGCAAAAATAATGGGGATTCCAGCGCTGGCCGACGACACAGGACTGTGCGTAGACGCTCTTGACGGAAGACCGGGGCTTTATTCAGCAAGATACGCGCCCGACCAAAAATCAAAAATCGAAAAACTTCTGGGCGAAATGCAAAACATCCCTAAAGACAAAAGAAACGCACACTTTACCTGCACCATGACCCTTGTAAACCCTGACGGTACAAAGCTGCACACTCAAACAGGAAAAATTGAAGGCTACATTGACACAAAACCCCACGGAGGACACGGTTTTGGATATGACCCGATATTTTTTATACCCGAATTGAACAAAACCATGGCAGACCTGAAACCGGAAGAAAAAAACACCCTGTCTCACCGCGCCAGAGCACTTTTGCCGATGATTGAGTGGATTAAACAAAACATGTAAAACATAAAAAAAACAGACCGTTTGGTCTGTATTTACTGCATCTATTCAAATTAAATTAAAAATTTTATAACGGGGGAAATGTTATTATGTCTCGGCTAAATAATGCGCCTTATGCAAGGTACATTATGTTTTGAGCAGATTCAACAGCGTCTTTGAGTTCCTGTGCTTTTCTTGTTGTTTCAGCAGAGAAAAGAACATCTCTAAAGAAGTGAATTTTGCTCATGAATGCGTTTTGATTTTTTTTGTCATTAGCAGCTTCAACGAGTGTTTCCATAATAGCTGTAGGAACAATACTGTCTGTTTGGCTCTGTTTGAAAACAGGTTTTGAAGCGTATAATTTATTTGTGTTATTTATATTGTTTGAGTAGTTTGGGGTTATATTATTTACTCTCATTTTTTTTGTCCTTATGTTGTGACCGTTGAATTAAGTGTTTTAACTACACTATTTAGTACATTTTCATTATGTACTATAAAGGTTTCTTTGTCAACCCCCCTTAAAGAAATCTTAATATGCGCCCGAAAGTATTGATTTTATTGAATTCTTGAAAAAGTGCATTTTGTACACTTAATCGGCTGTTTTGTATGTTTTTTATTCATTAAAAATAAAAATCAGAAGAATTATTCAAAAATACCCGCATGGGTAATTGTTATTTGTATGAAAATAAGGTTATATATAATTAAATCTTTTTCATACTTCCAACTATTCTTAATTCCAGACAGCTAGGGCTTTTTCAGACTAAAGCCCTATTTTTTTATCCAAAAATCAGCATCCAATTCCTTAAAAATAAAGTGTATTTTTAACAATTATTACAAAAAAGTCATGCCCTATCCTGCTCATCAGAACAACTGCAGCCGCCTGAACAAGAGCCCGAACAGCCTCCCTGATTTGATAACAGCTCTGCATAGCTGAAAACCTTATCCTCCAGCACGCTCTTCGCAACAAAAGGGGCCAATTTTTGCACCACTTTTCCCAATTCGTCTTCGAGTTCATCAATTGTGGTGAAAAAATCAACAAAAACAGGATATTGTGCAATAATTCTGCCCTTTGTACCGTCGTCATCAA
Organism: Clostridium sp. K4410.MGS-306; assembly: GCA_000980375.1. GTDB lineage: Bacteria > Cyanobacteriota > Vampirovibrionia > Gastranaerophilales > Gastranaerophilaceae > Limenecus > Limenecus avicola. Next base: position 43,436 of record LARD01000017.1, read on the forward strand.
GCAGGCTCAGCGTAACCCCCGTGACTTTGACTCCGGTTTTAAAAGCCTCTTCAACAGGGTTCCGGCAATCAAATGCGGGCAAAAGCGAATAATGTATGTTCAAAAACTGTGTGCACTCAAGCATCTGCTGGCTCAAATGCCCGCTGTATACGTCAAGTACGCACAAATCACACTCAGACGCCTCTAAAAGAGAATCTGTTTTAACAATCTCAACATCTCTGTCTTTAAAATAATCCCTAAAAGCTTTCTCTGCGCAGTTTTTAGCGCCGCAAACAAGAGCAATTGTTTTTGACATAACTATTTCCTGTTGATTATTTCAGATACAACCTGATCGTATTTTCCGGTTGATTTAAGGATAAAATTACACATCTCTCTCACAGCGCCTCTGCCGCCGTTCTTTGAAGAGACAAACAAGGCATGTTCTCTTACCTCATCCACTGCATCATTAGGGCAGCAGGGCAGGCCTACGGTCTTTAAAACGCAAATATCAGGCAGGTCGTCTCCCATGTATGCAATTTCTTCCGGCTTAAGGTTGAATTCTTCCATAAAATCGCGAAGCGCAGCAATTTTATTTTTGCAGCCTTCATAGAGTTTTGTCATACCGAGGTTTTTAAACCTGTATCTGACCGTACCGTTTTCTCTTGCGGTGATAATTGCAGTTACAATTCCGGCTTTGTTGAGCAGAATAACGCCCTGTCCGTCTTTTGCGTTAAAAGTTTTATATTCAACACCGTTTTCATCAAAAGTGAGAGAGGCATCTGTCATAACACCGTCTACATCAAAAACCGCTGCTTTAACCTTTGCAGCCTTTTGCACCAATTCTTCGCTGTACATTATGCAACACCTGCTTTCAAAAGGTCATGGATGTGGACAAGTCCGGCCGGTCTGCCTGCCGCATCACACACGGCAAGCGATGTAATAGAGTGTTTTTCCATAATGTGCAGAGCTTTTGCTGCAAGGTCGTTTGTCATAATAATTTTAGGGTTGCGGGTCATAACATCTTTTGCTTTGAGTGTAGAAGTATTGTCATACTTGAGCAGGGTACGTCTGATATCGCCGTCTGTTAAGATACCTGTCATTATGCCGTTTTGGTCTGTAATAATTGCACATCCCAGTTTTTTTGCGGAAATCAGCTGGATTGTGTCATGGAAATTGTTTTCTTCGTTCACAACAGGGATTCTGTCACCTGTAATCATCAGGTCTGAAACGTGATACAATACACCGCGGCCCAGAGCGCCTGATGGGTGGAACATGAGAAAGTCTTCTTCTGTGAACCCACGCTTTTTCAAAAGACAAATAGCAACAGCGTCGCCCATTGCGAGTGTGGCTGTTGTGCTGGCTGTGGGCGCTTTACCCAGAGGGCAGGCCTCTTTTTGAACAGAAACATCTAACACAACGTCTGATTTTTTGCCGAGCGTGGATTCCTTTTTGCCTGTCATGGCAATCATTCTTACGCCAAATCGTTCGATTAAAGGCAGAAGATTCATCAACTCTGCTGTTTCACCGCTGTTTGAGATAGCTATCACAACGTCATCTCTGGTGATTATGCCAGAATCCCCGTGTGTGCTTTCCGCAGGGTGGAGAAAATAAGACGGAGTGCCTGTTGAAGATAGTGTTGCGGCTATTTTTCTTCCAATGTGGCCTGATTTTCCCATGCCTGTAACAATCACACGTCCTTTGCAGGCGTAGAGAATGTCTATGGCTTTTTCAAAATCTTCATCAATTCTGTTTTTGAGTTCAAGCACAGAGTCAGCTTCTATTTGCAGAACCTCTTTTGCAAGGTCGCTTATGGAGTTAATTTTATTCAAAGTTTGCAGCATATAACCTCTAATCGTTTTAATAATCTTATATAAATTATACGACAAACGAGATTACGAGGGCAAATTACAAATCGTTCAAATTCAACAGATAAGGGTCTTTTACAGGGGACATCAAATCAGTATAAAACCTGTTTGCGCTGTAGTTGAAGCCGTTCACTTTGTTAAGGTATTTTGCACGTATGCCCATGGCTTGTAACCCGACAGGAGCTTGAGGAATACAAAAAATGTCTTTAAGTTTATTGAAGATTTTCTTTAAAAATGACACGATACACTCCACACGCTAATTTTTTAATGTATAATCTAATTAACGAAATTTAGAACAAAGTCAAGGTATTGACATTGGAAAGGATAATTTATTATGGCAGGAAAAGTTACAAAAGAAATGGGATTAATTGATATAGTTCAAAATCACCCGGAAGCATTAGAAGTTTTTGCAAAATACGGACTCGGCTGTATTGGCTGTGCTGCTGCAAGATTCGAAAATCTTGAAGCAGGCGCAAAAGTACACGGCGTAGACCCCGATGTGATGGTTGATGAAATCAACGCATTGATTGAAGCAAACGAATAAATATTATACATTCGGACAATAAAAAAGACTGCTAAATATAAATCAGCAGTCTTTTTTTATTAAAACTTTTGTTCGATATTTTTAATTATGCTTTTTAATTTCTATAGGCACAGTGGCGTATTTTGAACAACGATAAATAACGCTGTCAAAACTTTTTGATTCTTCCTGTTTTTTTTCTTCGTTTACATAATCATCTGCGTCACGGCCGATTAAAAATCTCATAAATTGCGGGCTATACATAAAATACCTTCACCTTTTCCTTACATATATATAAACACAATCGGCCATGCTTTTTTGCAAGTTTCGTATTAATTTTTACATTTGTAATATTAATTGTTACAAAGTGCCACGATTGTAACAGTTAATCGTGAATATAAACAACGATTAAGTAAGCTTGAATATTTCATTAAATAGTTTATAATAAGAATATAGGGAAACGGCTTAAATGCCGCTAACATTTAAACCGTTTATTCACCCCCTATATGAAGATTAATAAAACTTTAAGAAGCGCTTCTAGCACCACTAGAGCGCTTCTTATTATTTGTCTCTTCATAACTCACCTCCTTTCTGTCCTTTTCTTCACCTGTATGTGACAGTGGAGGTGCGGAGTTTACCCTAAACGTGTTACTTTACAACTATATTAACAAGTCTGCCGGGCACAACAATTGTTTTTACAACTGTTTTGCCGTTGATTGAATCTTGTATTTTTTCGCTTGCCATAGCGGCTTTTTCGAGCTCTTCTTTGGAAGATTCCGAATCAACCTCTATTTTGTCTTTTACTTTGCCGTTTATCTGTACAACGAGCGTAATTGCAGAAGTTTTTGCGAGTTTTTCTTCGTAGAGGGGCCAGTCAGTCTCGTGAATAGAACCCTTGCCGCCGATTGAGTGATAGATTTCTTCTGTCAAATGCACTGTTGTAGGCGCAAGCAGCTTGAGAAGAGTAACTAACGCAAAGCTCAATACATTCTTGTCCTCATCATTGAAAGAAGATTTTTTGCCTGCGTAATCGTAAATAGCATTCACAAACTCGCGGTATTTTGAAATAACTGTATTAAACTGAAACTCGTTAGAGATGTCCTGCGTAATACCTTTAATCGCAATATGCGTGGTTCTCACAAGGTCGTTGTTCTCTTTTGAGAGTACAGACACATCATCAGGCAGCTTGTAATCCAGTATCAGGTTTTCCTGCTGGCTTGAGTAAAGTCTCCATACTCTGTTTAAGAATTTGTAACAGCCTTCAACACCGGCGTCTGACCAGTCAAAGTCTCTTGCCGGAGGCGAGTCTGAAAGGATGAAAAGTCTTGCAGTGTCAGCACCGTAGTTTTCAAATATTTCATCAGGGTCTACTGTGTTGCCTTTGGATTTAGACATCTTAGAGCCGTCTTTAAGCACCATTCCCTGTGTTAAAAGGTTTTTGAAAGGCTCATCAAAGTCAACAAGACCGAGGTCTTTCAACGCTTTTGTAAAGAACCTTGAATATAAAAGGTGCAAAATAGCGTGCTCAATACCGCCTACATACTGGTCAACAGGCAGCCATTTGTTAGCAAGCGCCTTATCAAACGGTGCGTTTGCGTTTTTGGCGTCTGCATATCTCAGGTAGTACCAGCTTGAGCAGATGAATGTATCCATGGTATCAGTTTCTCTTGTAGCTTTGCCGCCGCATACGGGACAGGTTGTTTCAAGGAAAGTTTTTGATGTAAGGATTGGTGATTTGCCTTGAACTTTGAAATCTACGTCTTCAGGCAGTTTTACAGGAAGCTGGTCTTCCGGTACAGGCTGCGGGCCGCATTTTTCACAATAAACTATAGGAATCGGAGCACCCCAGTATCTTTGACGCGAAATCAGCCAGTCACGCAGTCTGTACTGGGTTTTGAATTCGCCGTATCCGCCGTCTACAGCTTTTTGTGTAATAGCTTTTTTGGCTTTGTCATTATCCATGCCGTTGAATTCTTCTGAATTTACAAGTACACCGGGTTCTGTGTACGCAGCATCCTTGCAGTCAGAGGGGTTTTCAGGATTTTCAATAACCACTTTCATAGGAAGGTTATATTTTTTTGCAAACTCAAAGTCTCTTTCATCGTGCGTAGGTACAGCCATTACAGCACCGGTACCGTATTCAACAAGAGCGTAATCCGCAGTCCAAAGCGGAAATTCTTCGCCGTTAAACGGGTTGATAGCGTGAGTACCAAGAGGTACACCTGTTTTAACGCGTTCAGTTGACAGTCTTTCGATTTCTGTCATTTTGCGTGCGTTTGCACGGTAGTCTTCAACAGCCTGTTTTTGCTCGGGTGTTGTGAGTTTTTCAATATCTTTGTACTCGGGTGCAACAACAAGGTAGGTGATTCCATAAACTGTATCAGGACGGGTTGTATAAACAGGGATTTCCATTCCTTCGATTTCTTTTACTTTAAATTTGAGAATAGCGCCCTGTGATTTGCCAATCCAGTTTTTTTGCATTGTTTTAACGGAATCCGGCCAGCCTTCGAGTTTGTCGATGTCCTTAAGAAGTACTTCTGCGTAGTCGGTAATTTTTAAGAACCATTGAGAAAGGTATTTTTTCTCAACAACGCTGTCACATCTCCAGCACTTGCCATCGATTACCTGCTCGTTGGCAAGAACGGTTGCGCAGTTGTCACACCAGTTAACAGCAGCTTCTTTTTTGTAAGCCAGCCCTTTTTTATAAAGCTGCAAAAACAGCCACTGAGTCCATTTGTAATAATCCGGTTTGCAGGTGGCAACTTCTCTGTCCCAGTCATACATCAGGCCGAGTTTTTTCAACTGCATTTTCATGTAACCGATATTTTCGTCTGTCCATTTTTCAGGGCTTTCGCCGTGTTGGATTGCTGCGTTTTCTGCCGGAAGACCGAAAGAATCCCAGCCTATTGGATGGAGCACATTGAAACCGTGCATTTTCTTAAAACGTGCAATAACATCTGTAATTGTGTAATTGCGTACATGGCCCATGTGCAATTTGCCTGAGGGATACGGAAACATTGAAAGCGCATAGTATTTTGGCTTTTCAGAGTCGTCGTAAGTATGCCCGAATTTGTTCTCTTCCCAAACTTTTTGCCAGTTTTTCTCAATTTCCTGAGGAAAATATTGTTCTTTAATCACTTTTTATCCACCTGTAACTTAGCTCTCATTAACTAAATTATAGTCAAAACAAAAGATAAGAACAAACAGTGTTAACAATATTTTTTGACAGTTTTATCAAGAAGGTTTACAAAGGTGTCTTCGTAGTGTTTGCAGTTTTGTTCGGATTTTGCCTCAAAACGCAGCGTAAACACAGGCTCGGTGTTGCTCTGTCGAATCATTGCAAACCCGTCTTCAAGGATAATTCTCATACCGTCCAGGGTAATTATATCTTTTATTTTTGTACCGAATAAATCCGGATTTTTTTCAACTTCTTTTTCCATGTCCTCGAGCACTGATTTTTTAAACTCGTTAGGGCAGCGGAATCTTACTTCTTTTGATGTGCAGACACCTTCGAAGGGTTTTAGCATGTCTTCGATTTTAAAATCAGGATTGCACGCTTTTTGTTTTGCAATAATTTCGATAATCCTGCAGCCTGCATAAATTGCGTCATCAAAGCCGTAGTATCTGTCTTTAAAGAAAGTGTGGCCGGACATTTCGCCTGCGAGGATTGCATTTTCCTCTTTCATTTTAGACTTGATATAGCCGTGGCCGGTCTTTGTCATGATTGCGTTTCCGCCCATGGCGTTGATTGTATCGTAGAGCACTTGCGAGCATTTAACCTCTGACACAACACAGGGGCATTCTCCGCGTTTAGCAAGGGGCTCTACAATATCCTGCGCATAAATCAACAGCAGTTTGTCGCCTGTCAGGGCATTGCCTTTTGAGTCCACAAGCCCGATTCTGTCAGAATCGCCGTCAAAAGCTATACCAATATCTGCCTTTTCTTCAACAACGGTTTTTTTAAGCACATCAAGAGTTTTTTCATCGCTGGGATTCGGGTGGTGGTTTGGGAAAGTTCCGTCAGGCTCCGTAAAAAGCTCCACAACCTCGCACCCTAAATCGCGGTACAATTGCGGTGCAACCACGCCTGCTGTAGCGTTTCCGCAGTCTGTGACGACTTTTATGCCTCTGCCGACAGAAGCAAATTTGTTTACAATACTTTCTGTATACTGCTCAATGATATCGTATTTTTTTATAATGCCGTGTCTGTTAGAAGTCTCTCTGGCATTGACTTCTGCCATGGAAAGTTTTTTTACTTCTTTTATCTGTTCTTCTGTTAAAGAGCCTTTGTCAAATGTCATTTTAAGGCCGTTGTACTCGCTCGGGTTGTGGCTTGCGGTAACAATAAGTGCGCCGTTAATTTTGCCTTTGATGATTACGTTTGAGGGGATTTGTGCAAATTCAGAATAATACCCCAGAGGAGTCGGCACCATGCCGATATTCAAAACGTTTGCGCCTGTTGAGGTTACACCTTTTATTAAAGAATCTGTTAATGACTGGGAGTGTGTTCTTGCATCTCTTGCAACGCTGACCCACAGGTCTTTTGCGTCGGTTCTTTCGTCTGCATTTTTGTTGAGGTTTTCGAGTATAAATTTTATGTACCCTCTGCCTGCAAAGTAAAACAGTTCTTCTGTTACATCTTCGCCGTAGATTCCTCTTATATCGTTTTTGCCGAATGCTCTAAAATCCAGTGTTTCAGTCATACTTACCCCTTAGTTGTATTTTACAATTTATCCTATTATTTCATAAAATCCTGCCAAAGTCCAAAATCGACACATATTTATTTTGTCAAACTCTGTTATAATCGTTTTGTGAAAAAGTTTTTTGATGACAGGTTTGTATTTAAAATGTTTCTTGCACCCGCATTGCTGGGGACGCTTATTTTTATTGTGCTGCCTGTAATTTTTTCGTTTTATTTGAGTTTTTGCAGCTGGGATTTGTTGTCTGACATTAGATTTGTAGGGTTAGAAAATTACAAAGAGCTTTTGACAAGCCCTTCGTTCTTTTTGATTATTAAAAATACTTTTGTATTTGCGGTTTCTACTGCGGTGATTGCGCTTGTTATCCCGCTTGTTCTGGCTGCTGTTTTGAACAACAAAATAAGAGGCACGGAGTTTTTTAAAACAGCATATTTTCTGCCTTTTATCACTCCCATGATAGTTGCAGCCATTGTGTGGGAGTGGATTTTTGACCCCAATATCGGGTTGTTGAATTATCTTTTAAAAGCACACATAAACTGGCTTTATGACGCGCACACAGCGATGATTGCACTTATTATTGTGTCTTCGTGGAAGCTCATCGGCTACAACATGGTCATTTTTTTGTCAGGATTTTCTGCAATAAACAACAACATCTACGAGGCTGCAAAAATAGACGGCGCAAGCCCTTTGAGGATATTTTTTACAATAACGCTTCCGCTTTTGAGCCCAACAATATTTTTTGTACTGGTAATCACCACCATTTCATCGTTTCAGGTGTTTGATCTTATTTATCTCATGACGCAAGGCGGGCCAATGGATTCTACAAACGTGCTTGTGTACTGGATTTACAAAAACGCCTTTGAATTCTTTAACATCGGTCAGGCCAGCGCAGGTGCTTATATTCTGTTTTTGATAATTTTCTTTTTGACAATCATCCAGTGGAAAACAAGAAAAATGTGGGTTTTTAACGAAGATTAGCAAAAAAAAAATAATTTCGTTATAATTGTTTTTGTCATGATTAACAAAGTAAAAAATTTTTTAAAAAAGCACGGTTTAAATGACAGTAACAAAACTTTTGTTGTGGGGTTTTCAGGGGGATATGACTCCATGTGCATGCTCGATATCCTGTATCGCATAAGCGAAAAATCAGGGTTCAAACTCATTGCACTGCACCTCAACCACAACTGGCGCGGACGCGAAGCCGAAATTGAACAGGAAAACTGCGAAAGATACTGCAAAGAAAACAATATCCAAATTTATACGGAAACACTGCCATTAGGCACGCCAAAAACTGAAACTGTTGCAAGAGAAAAACGTCAGGAATTCTTTAAAAAATGCTACAAAAAATTCAACGCAGACGGGCTTTTTCTTGCGCACACAAAATCCGATAACACGGAAACTATTCTCTACAGACTGTCTAAAGGCACGGGAGTGAAAGGTCTATGCGGGATTCTTGAGAATTCAAAGCTCGATTTTTGCGATGTTTACAGGCCGCTTATGCCATTTTCAAGAAAGGACATTGTGCGTTACTGCACGGCGAACAAACTCGTCCCCAACAACGATTCGAGCAATTTTGACACAAAATACGCACGCAATTTTTTGCGCCATCAGATAATTTCCGAGCTCAAAACCATCAACCCCAAAATTGAAGACGTTATTTTAAACCTCTCTAAAATTGCAATTTCAGAGCAGAATATTATTAAAGAATACCTGTCAAAAATCAAAACACAGGTCACGGACAAAAAAGAAGGGTTTTTTGTAACAGAAAAATTCGTTGAGCTTTCACAGGATGTGCAAAACAAGTTTATACTGGATTTTTTAATTGAGCACAATCTGGATTATGACTCCAAAAAAGTGGACGAAATTTATGAATTTATACAAAAAAATGCAAACCGAAAATCAGGCAAAACTCTGTCTTTAACAAAGGATTTGTGGCTGTTTGTGTCAAAAGAAAAAATCTGCACAATCGAAGACCTTGAGCCTGCAAAGATTAAAGACGAAATAAAAATCGACAAATGCGGCACGTATGTTTTTCATGACAAAATTTTTAAGCTGGAAGAATACAAAGATTCTAAAATGCCGGTCTTTCCACGCTCCAGCGAGCCTGCGGCATATGTGCAGATTGATGGCAAAATCGATTTTCGTTTACGCACCCGCCTGCACGGAGACGTAATTCAACCCTTTGGTATGAAAGGCACGATGAAGCTCAAAAAACTTTTTATAAACAAAGGGATAGAAAAATTTAAACGGGACGAAATTCTCCTCCTGTGCAAAGGACAGGAAATCTTCTGGGCAGCCGGTGTGTGTGTAAGCGAAAAGCTAAGAGCAGACAAGCTTCCCACGCATGTGTTAAAAATAGAAGACAGGTAAAAAATTATGACAGATAGAAAAGTTGAAGACTTAAAGATTTTATTCTCACAACAGCAGATTGAAAAAAGAACACGTGAGCTTGCTGACGAGATAAACAACACATTTGGAACAATAGAAGATTTAACCATCATCTGCGTGCTCAAAGGGTCAAGCATGTTTTTTTGCGACCTGTCAAAATACCTCAAAATGCCTGTTAAAATGGAATTTATAAGGGTTTCGAGCTACGGAAACGAAAAAACATCCTCAGGCCATGTACAGGCAATGGATTTGACCCTGCCAAACCTCGAAGGCAAAAACGCCCTGATTGTGGAAGACATTATTGACACGGGCTGCACAATGAAATTTTTACTCGAGATGCTCTGCCGTACTCACAAGCCCAAAAACCTTAAGGTTGTCACGCTTTTAAACAAAAAAGCAGCACGAAAAACAGATATAGAACCTGATTTTTACGGTTTTGAAATTGATGACAAATTTGTTGTGGGCTACGGGCTGGATTACGAAGGCTACATGCGCAACCTGCCGTATGTGGGTTATTTTGATTAAACTCCGGAGCCTTTTGGCATATCAATTTTTTTCAAACGTTTTTCGAGTTTTTTATACCATTTGAGTTTTTGTTTGTACAAATACTCGTAATCTTCAATGTTGCCGTGTCTGATGTCTTCAAACTGCTTGTCGCAAAGCGCTTCAAAGTTTTTTTCCACACGGTGGGTAAACTCTTTTCTATCAAAATTATAATCCGTCAGAATAATCGGCTCACCCACTTCGCAAAGAACTTCGGGCTTGTCTTCTCGAAGGAAAGGATAGTTTACGGCAACAGGTATAAGGTTGACCCCGCCTGCTTTTTTTGCAACATTTTTTGCAATATAAGCAAGCCCTGTCTGAAACTCGATAGGCCGGTACATAGGAGGACGAATAATGCCCTGAGGGAAAATCCATAAAGATTTTTTGTTGTCGCAAAGTTCATCCACCGAATACTGCAAAGCACGCATAGACGCCTGCGGTGATTTTTTGTTAACAGGAAACGCACCTGCTCTCGCCAGAATCGGAAATCTGTTCATTTCCTCAATCATCATACGGATATCCGTATTAAAAATTCTACGGCAGAGATTGTAGCCCACAATGCCGTCCCACCAGTTGTTGTGAGGAGCATAGATTATATTTGCAAACTGCGGGTCTCTTTTGTCGTAGTTTTCTTTATTTTTAATTTTTAAAGAGAAAAATCTGTTTTCGAGCATGTTGTAAAAGAACTGGTCAGCCACCCATCTCCAAAACGGGGTGGGTTTTGCAGCACGGAATTTTTCGTCAATGTTGCGCAGTTTTGTCGGCGGAACATCCGAATATAATTGCTGATTCTCTTTATGTAGCAAATTTCCCAATCTTCAACTACTCCTATACAGTAATTTTACCTTCTAATTACATTTTTTTGAAGAGTTTTAATAATTTTTTTACAATTTTAAGCTAAAACCTTTGCAATTCGACGGAGTAAACAGGAATTTTTCTCATGTTTTCTTTTTTACCCGCATAAAAATCGAGGTTTACTTTTTCTGCTGTGTAGATTTCGTCTTTGTCGCTGTAGGTGTATTTGAAAGTATAAGACGGTGACTCGCTGCGAGATTTGAGCGGTGATTTTTTTGTATAAAATTTGTGGTTAAAGATTTCTTTGCTCTTGTTGTCGTAGCGGAGTTTGGCAATAACAAAAAGAGTATTAAAATCGTGCTTGGATGTATTTTCTATTTTAAATTTAACTTTAACGGTCTGTTTTGTTTTAAAAAGATTGTTTTTTACTTCGAGTTTTTCAATGTTTATTGTCACATCTTTTTCTGAAATAACATATCTTTTTTGGAAAGTTTTTATTGATTTTAGTTTGTGTTTATACAAATCTGTCTCAACATCTTTTCCTTCGCTGTAGTATTGTTTTACCAGCTTTATGAGTATTTCTTCATATATGTCAAAGTTGATGATACCGGGGGCCAGAGCATAGGTTTTTTCCATGTATTTGTTTGCAATCAGCGGGTCAACGTCTTTGTACAAAATTGCAAGTTTGTAATACATGATAGGCGTCTCTTTGTAGAGCAGCGCAGTTTCCAGACTTTCTATTGCTTTTAAAACGCTGTGGTGTTTAAAATCCTCATCCGCAATTTTGTTGTAACAGTCCAATATGCCCACAACCGCAGAATCTTTTTTGTTAGAATCCACTTTTTTGTAATAGAAAAATGCGATTTTGTACTGTTTTACAGCGTCGTGGTATTTGTTTTTTTGCCATAAAAGGTCGCCAAGGTTCATGTAAAAATCACCCTTGGCTATTAACAAAGGTTTGTGGTCTGTGTTTTTGAGCCTTTTAACAATTCGAAGCGCTTTGTTATACTTTCCTGTTTTAAGATAAAGATTAGCCAGACCCAAATAAGAGCTGTACACCCCGTACGGAGACTTATCAATAGCTGTTTTGTACTGCTCCTCTGCGTGTTTGTAATCAAACATGAGCTCGTAAAGATTGCCCAAACGCACATGGATGGAGTAATCTCCTGGATTTTTTTGCGCCTGTTCAGTGTATTTTGTAATAAGATAAGCAATCATTTCATTGTCTTTTGTTGTATTGCTTATTCTTGCGAGCATTCTGGCATGGTGTTCCGCCACGATTTTTGAACAACCTGTTGCCACCGCCGCCAAAAAAAGTGCCACAAGCAGTGCAATCAAAATTGTTCGCAAGTATTCCAGAATTTCTATTTTACTCATACATTTCTTGTATCGAAACTGATTCAATTCCTTCAATCGTGTTCAATTCTTTGTGCAGCGCCTGCACGGGATTTTTGTCAAAGACATCTAATCTGAAACTTATTTTCATCATTCCTTCGTTGGAAGAAGAGTTTGATTTGTTTATTTCAAAAATAGAGTTAAACTTTTCAATTATTTTAGAATAAATTGTGTCAGCAGCCTCAATGGGAGAATAAAAACTTACCTTAAACTTTCTCGGGTTTTTTGTGCCTTTGTGGATATATTGTTTTTCAAAAATTCTGATTAAAACAAGTGTGCCCACAGCAAGCACCGTGCAGATTATAGCAAGAGAGGTAAACCCGCATCCGCAAGCCATGCCGATACTGGCCGTAATCCATAAAGTAGCAGCAGTTGTGAGCCCGTAGATTGAATAACCATGCCTTAAAACAGTACCACCGCCGATAAAACCTATCCCTGTCAAAATCTGTGCGGCAATACGCGCCGGATCTGCCTGCGGGCTGTGCGCAAACACAGGGAATGCGTGGATAGACAGCAATGTAAATATACAAGAGCCCAGACACACGAGCATGTGGGTTCTTAAACCGGCCCATTTGTTTGTAATTTCACGCTCAAAACCGATTGCAAAACCGAGCACTATAGCGAGCAGTATGTCTAAAAGCATACTTTTTTCTATAATAAGGTTGTTAAATGCCAGATGTTCCATTTTTTAACTCTTTTCACTTCCGTTAAAACGTATGCACTAATTCTATTTTATACTACCTTGAGCCTGTTATCTAACTTTACTCTTAGGGTCTAATATGTCTCTTATTGTATCACCTATGAGGTTAAAAGATAAGACTGCAATAAAAATTAAGAAACCTGGTGTCAAAAGCCACGGACGGTATATTATATTCACATACTCCTGTGCTTCTTTGAGCATATTCCCCCAGCTTGCATCCGGCTGCTGGATTCCCAGCCCGAGAAAACTCAAACCTGATTCTGCCAGTATGTAAGAAGGAACAGAAAGCGTCATTGCAACAATAACATAGCTCAAAGTCTGCGGGAGCAAGTGTTTTACAATAATGCGAAGTTTTGAAGCGCCAATGGATTCGGCTGCCTGGACAAACTCCTGATTTTTTATGGACAAAACCATACCCCTAACAACACGCGAAAACCCTGCCCAGCCTATCAATGCAAGAATTACCGTTATAAGAGTAAAACGCTGAATGCTTGTCATATTTGTGGGTAAAATTGCCGCAAGAATAATCAAAAGATAAAAACTCGGAATAGACATTATTGCCTCGGATACCCTCATCATAAGGTTATCCGCCACTCCGCCAAGATACCCGGAAATCCCTCCGTAAAGCATTCCAAGAGGAAACGAAATAAACAGCGCCAAAAAACCTATTGTCAAAGATATTCTTCCGCCAAAAAGTATACGCGAAAATATATCCCTGCCGTTTATATCTGTGCCGAGCAAAAACAAACGCCCGTCAGGGTCTACTGTTACAAGGTGTCTTTCCATGGGGATCAGACCCAGAAATTTATACTTTTCACCCTTGGAAAAGAATTTTAAATAATACTTTTTGCTCCTGTCCAGTTTGTAAGTAATTTTGAGCTCCTCGGGGTTAAAGTATCTTTTGTAGTTGTATGTATACGGACGCGAAAGCTTGCCGTTTTCGTCAATAGTAAAAATCTTTGACGGAGGAACATATGCCCTGTGGCGGTCGGAAAACTCTTTTGAATACGGAGCAAGAAAATCCGCAAACAAAATGCCCAGATACAGTATCAAAAGTACAACAAGCGCTGTGGAAGCGTATTTGTCTTTAAAAATCTGTGAGCCAAAAAGTTTTTTAAATAAATTTTTTGTTTCCATCAGCTCACACTCACTCTCGGGTCAACAAGTTTCAACAAGATATCTGCAAGCAGATTGCCCAAAACGAGCATTATCGTACCCATCATCAAAGAAGCCATAACAAGATTGATATCGGATTTCATAACAGCCTCGAGTATCAAACGTCCGAGCCCCGGGTACTGAAAAACATACTCCGTAAGCGCCGCCCCGCTCAAAAGAGACGCAAACTCAAACCCCAGCAGCGTAACCATGGGGTTGATGGCATTTCTTAGTGCGTGTTTGTATACAACTTTGTTCTCGCTCAAGCCTTTTGCACGTGCAAATTTAACATAATCCGACCCTAAAACATCAAGCAGATTGCCTCTCATCTGTCTTTGCAATCCTGATAAAGAAATAGTAAACAAAACTATCACAGGCAGCACAAGGTGATGAGCTATATCAATTACCTTACCAGCAGGGCCAAGATTGGAAAAATTGTAAGAAGTAAGGCCGCCTGTCGGGAACCAGCCTGTTTTTACAGCAAATATCAAAAGCAGCAACGCAAAGAAAAACGAAGGAATTGCCATACCTATACTCGTTACAACGGTCAGTATCCTATCCACAGGCTTTTTCCAGTTCAAAGCAGCATAAATCCCAAGCGGTATGCCAACCAGCCACGTGAGCAAAATCACCACCGTTGTGAGCAAAAGAGTATTAGGGATTCTCTCCCATAGTTTTGTACTGACTTTTTCTCCCGTCACGGTGACACCGAGGTCGCCTTTTAAAAAGCTTTTGAGCCACAAGCCGTATTGAACAATTTTAGGTTTGTCGAGCCCCAGTCTTTGTTGCTCGGATTTTAGAGTCTCCTGTGAGATTGAAGGATTAAGCCTTAATTCACCAAGAGGGTCTACGGGGCTTAGTCTGATTATAAAAAAGCTTATTATCGACACCAGAAACAAAAGAGGTATCGCCTGAAGCAGTCTTTTTAAAATATACACAAATATTTGCATACAACTATTTTACAGGACTGTTTGAGTTTTGCAATTAGTTTGTTGTTTAATTTTTGCTCATAAGATTCAAACCGTTAAAGATTGCCTTTACGTTTGCTTTTAGTGTGCTTTCATCCTTGCCTCTGGCAAGAATTGTCCTTCCGTCAAGGTCTTCAAAATGAATAACGGTCATGGCTGTAGCACCGGAACCAAAAATTCTTCCGTCAACAGCATATTGCTCGTAATCCACCAGTTTTTGAGGGTAACCGGCCTGTTTTAAAGCAGAAAGACATGCATCCAAAGGCCCGTTGCCCTGTGCGTTCATGTCAAAAAATTCTGTTTTGTGGAAAAATTTGAGGTTAAACATGTTTTCAGCGAGTTTTTCAAACGCCACAAGCCTGAAATCACCTTTGACATTGAATACTTCGTTAAAGTAAATATCAATAATATTTCTTGCAGGAAGTTCGCCGACCTTTTGCGCTGCTTCTTTAACAATTGGTGTAATTCTGACAGCTTCTTGTATTGTAATGGGATAACCGGCATCAGAAATAATCTCAAACACCGCTGTTTTGCCTGACTGGCTTGTGAATCCGATTTTTTCATCATCTTTTCTACCGATGAGAGTCGGATGAATCGGCCTGTAGGCGCCTTTTTCCATGTCTTTTGTCTTAACCGCACCGTCTTGATGGATACCGCTTCTGTGAGCAAGTGCTTCAGGCCCTATGAGAGGAGCTTTTTCAGGTATTTCTACTTTTGACATGTCTGACACAACAAGAGCAAGCTCATAAATTTCGCCAAGGTTCAACGGCACATCCACGCCGCTGTTGTGCAGCCCCACCGCAACCTCGTACATGTTGGTGTTGCCCGCACGCTCACCAAGACCGTTTAACGAACATTCCAACTGTGTTGCACCTGCAAAATAGCTTTCTATTGTTGCAGCAGTAGCCATTCCAAGGTCATTGTGGCAGTGCACGGCAATCATTATGTCTTTTGGCAGTGCTTGATAAACTTTTTCTACCATGTCCACAAAAGTTTTTACCCTTGTTCTTTCAACGGTGTTGGGAAGGTTTATTACGGTCGCACCGGCTTTTACAACATCTTTTAATGTATCAATTACATAATCGAGATTTTCCATGCAATCGCCAAAATGCTCTACAGAAAACTGCACTTCGCCTTGTTTTGATACTTTTTGGATTTTTTCTTTTGCAAATGTAACAGCCTCAATGGCAGTTTTTCGCACCTGCTCAGGTTTTTTATTGAGCACGTATTTCATATTAAACGGGCTCATTGCAATAAATGTGTGCAATCTCGGTCTTTTGCAAAAAGATATTGCTTCGACTGCAGTTTCGATATCATGTTCTACAGCACGTGCCAAAGCACTTATCACAAGATTTTGGGGTGCAATTTGAGCAAGCCTTTTTACAGCTTCAAAATCCATTTCAGCTGCTGCCGGAAATCCTGCTTCCACAGCCTGAACACCAAATTTGACGAGTTTGTCAAAGATAAATTCTTTTTCTTTTAAGTTCCACGGTTTTTTAAGAGACTGGTTTCCGTCCCTTAATGTAATATCATAAAAAAATGGTTGCCTTGTCATAAAATTAATTATATATTTTTTGTGTAAAATTAACAACAATGTGGAATCATGATGGTATAATAGAAACATAAAAATTTTGGGAGTTTAGTATTGGATAGTTATAATTTCTTAAAACCCTCAAATAAACTGGAAATAATTCTGGACAACAAAAGCTATTTTTGCACAATTTATTATGTGGAAAACGATAAGCTGACAGTCTTTTTTGACAAACAAACAGAGCTCCCTGAAAAAGAAATCGAAATAAATATTTACGCTCAAGACGGCGTATACAATGCAACAAGCAGAATTTTATCGAGCAATTACCTGAACGAAACAACATTTTACATGCTCTCTTTTCCGTCCAATATCAAACACTCTCAAAGACGTGAATATTTAAGAGCAGACATAGAAACAGATTTTGCTATGACAGTTGAATTCGAAGGCACACAGGTGGATAGAATCATAGCAACAACAAAAAACATTTGCGCAAAAGGGCTGGCCTTTATCTCGGACAAACAAATGAACGCATACACAAAACTGGATATCGAGCTTTTCCTTGCGGGCAAACAAATCAACACACATGCCGAGCTGGTTTATTCTAACCCGATAAGAATTAACAACTCTTTTAAATTCCTTACGGCTGTGACGTTTACGGACATTTCAAAAGAAGAAATGAACTTTATAACGCTGCAATGTATGAAATATAAAGGATAATTAATGGACAAATACGGATTTCCTATTGTTTTATTTTTAATCATCTTCGGTCTTTATTCACTTTTCAAACCTACTGTTTATAACACATACGTAGACCAGGACTACCTTAAAAGCTTGAGAACATGCAAAACGCATGTTTCAAAAGGCAAGCTGCCGCAGCCAAACAATATCAGCTCAATGAGTATTGTAAGAGGGCCAAAACAGGGAAAATGCGTTATACAAACTATTAACGAGTTTAGCAAAGAAAAGCTCTCTTATGTGTGCTCACTTAACAAATATCAGCTTGCAGACTATATAAAAGTGAGAGAAAGCCGTGTGTTTACAATGCAAGGATATAACGATACAATACTGCTCAAAAAATTTATAAAAGAAGGTGCCTGCAAAACCTACAAATTTGAAGATAATAAATGGGTAGTAACAAGCAAATAGATTTTTTTACAAACGCAATAAAAAAGCTCCTTAATCAATTTGAAAATTTTAAGGAGCTTTTTAAATTTTGGTTTATGTCAGTAACAACATTTTCCTAAAACTAGGCATTTGCTGTTTTCTTTTGAGGAGCAGCACCGGGGATAGCCTGCCAGTTAGCTGCCATGATTTTTTTGAATGATTTCAAAGCTGTATCTTCGAGTTCGCCCAGCTCGTCTGCTGCCATGATGAGTTCTCTCAAAGGCATAAGAGCTCTTTGGTCTCTCAATACACCAAGCGCAGCTGCTGCACCTGCTCTAACAAGGTCATTTTCTTTTTTGTTTTGCATAACTTCAATCAAAGCCGGAACAGCTTTTTTGTCGCTCAATTTGCCAAGTGAAGTTACAGCATATATTCTGACATTTACCCATTCATCTTTCAGCATAGTGATAATTTTATCAACTGCTTTAGGGTTTCCGATTTCACCCAGTGCTCTTGTAGCGTCGCATCTTACGTTAACTTTTTCATGGTCTAAAGATTCCATCAAAGCATCTGTAGCAACGTCGCCGATTTCGATTAAAGCATCTGTAGCAGTGATACAAACTTGAGGGTTTTCATCGTTAAGTGCTTCAACAAGCGGTTCTACAACTTCTTTGCCGCCCAAACGTCCTAATGCACGAGCAGCACGGACACGAACGTCAACGTTTCTATCTTCTCTCAAGGATTCGATAAGAGGAATTGTAGCATTTACATCGCCTAATTCGCCCAATGCTCTTGCAGCATACAAACGAACAGAGCCGTTTTTATCATTTTTTAATACGTCAATAAGCGGTTCAACTGCCTGTGAATCACCTATTTCTCCAAGAATACGAGCTGCATTATATCTGACTTTTTCAGAATTGCTTGTTCTTAAATCATTGAGCAATTCGTCAAATGATTTTTTTGCTTGTTTTTTTCTTGAGTTCACACTAATTGTCATGTCTTTCCTCCGACATTACCTACTAAAATATTTCCTACATTTATATTAAAAACAGTGGTTTAAAATTAATTGACTTTTTAGCATATTTTGTTAACAATATCTTTACATATCTTAAATAAGGGTAAAGAGAACACTTAATTCTTCTCTGTTTTTCTATTATAACATTTTTTTGGGGTTAGGGAATACATCTTAAGTCTAATTACTACAATAAATGTAAATTGTTTTTTTAATATTAGAGTTGTTTATTTAAAATTAATACGAAATTAACGCACAATTTTGTAACAAAATATTAACAAAATTGAAAACTCATATTTTTGTGTACTGTTTGCCAAACTTAAGACTAAAAATTACCATCCCTTTTTGCCTTCGAGCCAGTCAAGAATCTTTATAAACAACATGCCCAGAAACGCACCGAGGAAAAAGCCGTCTATTAGTCTTATAAAATCGTTTGTAACAAACAGATTAAAATACTCTGCGACAATCTCGCCAAAAGCAAGTGTACCTATGATAATAAAAATTATCTTGTCCATTTTGAACTTGTGAAGATAAGTATACAAAATGATTGCAGCACTGATATAAGAACCTATGCAGCGCGCACAAATTCCGATTGGATGGTGCAAAATAGTAAAAATATTCGTGCCATGCATTTTACACAGCCTGTGCAAAAAGTCATACAAAACATTGGCAGCAGGAGCAAAATTTGAATGCGCAAGAACAGGCGCAAGAAAAGCACACGCTATGACAACGACGCAAAACATACACGCCATGCCAACCAGTGCATTTTTAAAACTCCACTTTAAAATGTTACTCATAGAAATTATTATAAAACAAATTCACAAAAAAACTACATCCAGCCGTTTCTTATGCATTCTTGTATAAAGCTTTCTGTTTTTTCGTTTATTTCGGCTTTTTTGGCAGGGTCAACAGCACACTCGGGGTCAATAAGGTAAATCTTTCCGTCCTTGTCTTTGCCTATTTGCCCCTCGTACAAGTCGTTTGCAATATAACCTTTTGAGAGAATCTTTTTTTCCATAAGGTCAACATCGTGCTGTGTTACACCTTTTTTTGAGTATTTTTTTTGGATGTAATAAAAATATTGTTTTTTTATTGTACCCTTTTTGAGCACCTGTGCGTCAAAGTCTTCTGTTTTGTTTCTCATTGCAAAATGGTCGTCTGTGCACAATTTCACGATGTTTCCGTCTTGGTTTTCCAGCGCAAGCGCACTGTAGCCGCTTCCAAGAAAACCGGTAAATTTCATATTTTTAAATCTCATCTCAAACGATTCTTTAAACTCGTTGAGCGTAAACCCGCTTTTTACAACCCCGTATCTGCAAAGGTGGTATTTATCATCAGCCTTTTGAACAGTATCAAGAGCCTGAGCAAGTGTCAGCGGTTTTTTAAATCTTAATTCTTCAAAGCTGTTGTCTTTCAAATAGCTTACTGTGCCAAATTCAGTAGGCCTTTTTAATGTATTTTGCGGCACAAAAATATCTGATTCTAAATTCTTTATCCCCGAAAACTCAGATGATTGAATATTCTCAGCCGAAGTTTTGCCCCTAAAAACAGGGCGTCTGATAGAAGCATTGAAAAAATTACTTACAAGATACATATTCACATAACGTACCAACAAAAATATTTTTGCTATTTTTTGATTACTTCAAGATATTTGTATTCATTCAAATAAGGCATGTGCTCCTGTGTAATCAATTCGCCCGGAAGCAAAATCGAAATACCCGGAGGACACTCTGCAATAACCTCTGCCGAAATTCTGCCAACAGCTTGTTCTTTTGAGATAGTTTCTTTTTCGCTGTAGTATGCTTCTCTGGGGTTCATCACTATCTGCGGGGTAAGCATGGGCATGTGTTTTCTGTTTTCTATGTAATAAATATCAGAATACTGTGCATGCGCGATTTTTTCAAAAGCATTTACAAGGTATTGAATTTCCTGTTTTGTGTTGCCGATGTTGATTAACAGCAAAACACCGATATCGCTTGCAGATTCCACCTCAATATCAAAATCAATTTCCAGAATACTTTCAAGACGTTTGCCCGAAAGCCCGTCCACACGGACAAAAACCTTTGTAACATCCTGATTATAGTTTTCTGTTGCTTCTAAAACGTGAACGCCTTCAATTTTGTGAAGTCTTTTTCTAACGTATTTAGCGTGTTGAATAGCGCGGTTCAACTGTTTTTTGCCGTGTTTTGACTCAAGGTTTGCACGCGCAGCATCAAGGCTTGCCATCAAAAGCATTGAGGGGCTGGTTGTCTGCAAAAGCTGGAGTGTTCTTTCAATTTCATCAGGATCAAACTTTGAACCTTCTGTAATATGAAGCATAGAGCTCTGTGACATGCTTCCGCCTGTTTTGTGCAAAGAATGCACAACAGCATCCGCACCAAGATGAAGCGAGGATTCCGGAAGGTTTTTGTTAAAGTTCCACAAACAACCGTGTGCCTCGTCCACAACCAGAGGCACATCGTATTTTTTACAGATATCCGCAATGGCTTTTACGTTAGATACAACGCCCTCGTAGGTGGGGTTTGTAATCCACACGAGCGCAACATCATCGTTTTCTTTTAATGCTTTTTCGATTTCACGGGGTTCTATCTCGCCCCAGAGCGACCACTCGTTGAGTTTTTCGGGAAGAATCCAAACAGGCTCTGCGCCGGAAATAATCATGCCTGTCAAAATAGAGCGGTGACAGTTTCTGTTAACAATTACTTTTTTACCCTTTTTGGACATACACATTGCAAGGGTAAGGTTGCCGATTGTGGAGCCGCCCAGCAAAAAGAAGGTTTCCTTTGCGCCGAACGCCTTTGCAGCAAGCGCGCGTGCCTCTTTGATAGGGCCAGTGGACGGGTGGAGTGTGCCAAGGTTATCAAATTCGTCTGTAGTGTCTAAAAGCAAAGCTTTGTTGCCGATGAGCTTTTTAAAAGGGCCGTAAGCAGCACGTCCTGCCGTATGACCGGGTATGTGGAACTGTACCATTGGGTTTTTATAAAACTTTTCCAAAGCCTCCACAAGCGGTGCTTTTACATCGCTTCTCAGGTCATCTGCAATTTTTCTGAACTTATGTGTTTTTGTCTTTGCCTTCAACATTTAGCATAAAATCTCCACTGAATTTGATACGCGTATTTTATATACTACTACAAAAATAATTTTTATAGTACCATCATGTATATTATAAAGGTTATTTTTTATAAAACACATAAAAAATAAATTTGCTAGCAATTAATAACACAAAAAAAAGGAAAAGATTTATGCTCATAATCATGAACCCCAGTGCCACTGACGAACAGATTCAAGACGTTGTAAGCTTTATTAAAAGAAAAAACTTTGACGCACACGTGTCTAAAGGCGAAGTGCAGACAGTAATCGGCGCAGTAGGCGGAAAAATCGTAGACCCCAGAGACATTGAACTTTTAGAAGGCGTGAAGGAAGTAATAAGAATTTCTTCCAGCTACAAACTCGCAGGCCGTATGTTCAAACCCGAAGACACAATAATCGAAGTCAACGGAGTAAAATTCGGCGGGGATAATATAGGGATGATTGCAGGCCCTTGCACGGTCGAAAGTTATGAGCAGATGGACCAAACCGCAAAACAATTGAGCGCTATGGGCGTAAAAATATTGAGAGGCGGCGCTTTCAAACCCAGAACTTCGCCATACGCTTTTCAGGGAATGGGAGAAGAAGGCTTAAAAATAATAAGAGATGTTGCCGACCGCTACGGCATGGCTGTAACAAGCGAGGTAATGGAAATTTCTCAAATTCCAATGTGCTTAAAATACGTTGACATTTTGCAAGTAGGAGCACGCAACATGCAAAACTTCAACCTGTTAAGAGAACTCGGCTACATAAACAAGCCTGTTGTGGTAAAAAGAGGCCTTTGTAACACCATCGAAGAGCTTCTTATGGCTGCAGAATACGTAATGTCAGGCGGAAACAGAGAAGTTATCCTGTGCGAGCGCGGCATCAGAACGTTTGAAAGAATTACAAGAAACACGCTTGATTTGAGCGCAATTCCTGTTGTAAAAAAATTGAGCCACCTGCCGATTATTGTTGACCCGTCTCATGGTACAGGCTTGCGCGACAAGGTTGCACCGATGTCCAGAGCTGCTGTTGCCGCGGGCTGCGACGGTTTGATTATCGAAGTGCATTATGACCCTGACACAGCGCTTTGTGACGGTGCACAGTCATTGTATCCGCAGCAATACAAAGATTTGCAGGATGATTTAGAGAAAATTGCCCCCATAATCGGAAAACAAATCAGCGGACAAAAAATCAGCGCTTCGAGTGTAAAATAATTATTTTACAAAAATCTTTTCAAGCTCTGCAAGAGCATTTTCAAGACTATCGTTGACTATACGATAGTCATAATTTTTTGAGCACTCAATTTCTCTGTAAGCCTCATGCAAACGGCCCTGTATTGTTTGCTCATCTTCTGTATTTCGGCCTCTCAAGCGGTGTTCCAGCTCTTCTAAAGAAGGAGGGAGTATAAAAATCAAAACAGTATCAGGCAATTTTTGTTTGATTTGCAGCGCACCTTTTGTCTCTATCTCAAGAATGAGATTTTCGCCTTTGTTTAGAGTTTTTTCAACCCAGGCTTTTTTTGTGCCGTAGCAATTGCCGTTAAACTCTGCCCACTCAAGGAATTCACCGTTTTCAACTTCTTTCAAAAACTCCTGTTTATCAGTAAAGAAATAATTTACACCATCAACCTCACCGGGGCGGGGTTTTCTTGTTGTAGTAGAAATAGATAGTTTTAAATCCGGATGCTGTTTTAAAAGCAGGTTTAATAAAGTGCCTTTGCCAACACCCGATGAGCCTGATATAACAAACAGTTTTCCTTTTTTCTTTTCCATATTGGATAATATTATACATTAGAGAAAAATTTTCTGCATAAAATTATTAAAAAGAAGAAAACAAAGTTAAAGTTAAAGTTAACCTTAACGGTAAATATAATAAATTCTTTTTTAAAGTGATGTGCTAATGTCCATAATATGGAGTCTGAAAGTAGTAAATTAAGAGAGCATATTTCACATATTGCACACGAGTTTAAAACCCCGCTCAATGCGGTCAACGGATTTACGCAATTGATGCTGGAAATGGAATATCCAAGAGACAGACAGATACAATTTTTGCAAAATATAAAATCTGCATGCAATCACATGCATGAAATAATTAAATACTCTCTTGAAACCGCAAAGTCACAAAACCCCGATTTCAGATTCGAGCTGACAGAATTTTCACCCGCAAAGGTGACAGAAGAAATTTTTTGCGTACTCAACCAAAAAATTACAGAGAAAAATCTAACCCTTAACATCAATCTTGAAAAAGGGTTTATTGTCTGCGACAAACTCCGTTTCAGGCAGGTAGTGTACAACCTTGCGGGCAATGCATACAAATTCAACAAAAAAGGCGGGCAAATAGAGGTAAAGTCTTATTTTGAAGGCGAAAATTATTTTTTCGAAATCAAAGACACAGGCATTGGAATAAGCGAAGAACACAAAAAGCATATTTTTGAATTGTTTTGCCCGACTGATAACACCACCCCCGAAAACAAAGACGGCTCCGGCATAGGGCTTTATACATGCAAAAAAATAATCGAGTCTTTAGGCGGTGATATCAGCTTTGAAAGCATTGTGTCCAAAGGGTCTGTTTTCAGGTTTTTTATCCCCGTTAACGCAAAGCGGGCTCTTTCAAACAGTAAAGATTACAGTTTTACAAATGAATCTTAATATTTTATAATTAGTTGTCCGAGAAAAATTTGCGATAAGGAACGTGAGCAAATTTTTTGAGTGTCATTTGAAAAGGTGAGTAAGATGACGGAAACGTTGAGTTTTCGGCAGATTACGACACTAGATTATATGTATTGCTAGTATAAAAGGAAGAGTTTATGAAACTTACGGTATTGGGAGCAGGCTGCTGGGGTCTTACACTGACCTGGCTTTTGACAGACAATTTTGAAAAAGTTTGTGTATGGGGTAGAGATACAGACATAAGTGACGACTTGCGCACAAACAAACATGCGTCAAAACCGCTTGAAATACAGTTAAAAGACAAAGTGGAAGTAACCTCTGACCTTGAAAAAGCCGTAAAAGACGCTGATATAATCCTTCTTGTAGTAGCAACATCCGGCATCAGAGACGTGTGCAAAAAACTGGCACAAATCGGCCTAAAAGACAATCAGGTGCTTGTTAACACATCTAAGGGGCTTGAGCTTCCTTCTTTGATGAGAATGAGCGAAGTAGTGAAACAAGAACTTCCGGATGCTAATATAGCAATACTTTCCGGACCTACTCTGGCAAAAGAAGTATTGATGGGCTGCCCCACAGCAGCTTCTGTAGCTTGCGAAAACAAACCCGAAATTGCAAAGTTTTTGCAAGAAAAATTGACTGTTCCGTCAAAATTTCGACTTTACACAAATGATGATGTTGTCGGCTTGGAGCTTGGCGGAAGCTTAAAAAACGTAATAGCAATTGCTTCCGGTTTTGCAGACGCTATGAAACTGGGCGACAACTGCCGCGGCGCACTTTTGACCCGCGGGATGGCGGAGATTACGCGCGTAAGCGTTGCGCTTGGCGCAAAACCGTCCACTTTGTACGGGCTTTCCGGCATGGGAGATTTGATTGCCACCTGCTCAAGCCCCATGTCACGCAACTTTACGGTAGGCTCTATGCTCGGCCATGGCAAAAAAATTAACGACATCTTAAACGAGCTGGGCTCTGTTGCAGAAGGTGTAAAAACTTCTAAAGCCGTTTGTGAGCTCGCCAAAAAGCTGAATATCGAAGTGCCGATTTCTTCAGCGATTTATGAGGCAGTGTACACGGATATTACCCCGCAAGAGCTTTTGGACAAGCTGATGAACAGAAAACTCAAAGGCGAATAACAGGTTTTAGCCGGTGTCGCGTCCTTCGTTTTTCATGTTGGCCTGAATCTCGGCCTTGTCATTAAACTCGTTGATAAAATGGGAGTATCTTTCCATTCTCAATTTTAGCCACGACAGCATTGTGTCAGAACCATACACCTCGATTGTTCTCGTCCTTGTGAACTGCTTGAAGCTTCTGTTGTATGATTCATCAATGTATGTGCGGCATTTGCAGTTGAGCTCTTCAACAAGGTCGTAGAGCGTTTTGAGCCATGCCGGCTGCACCTGTGCTTCGTTTACAGAATACTCGAGAATCATTTTTCTTCCTTGACTTTCTTCTTAACTGATACGCTATTTATAACATGCCCGCATTTTGCAATGCCTAAGCATAATTATCGGATGATGGATAGGTTTTATTCTGTCACATGCTATGTATCGGCTTATGGAAGAAAAACTTTAAGCTTTTTATTACTTTTGTAACATTAGTTAATATTATCCAGCTCGTCAGATTCATATTCTGTAGAAATTTTATATTTATTTGTGCGTAAATCTTTTTTTACGGTTATTTTTGCCCTGTCAGTTTTAATAAGCATTCCGTCACAGTCATCATTGTTGCAAGTATAAATATCTGCGGCAACCGGTTCGTTTTTTATGGGGTCATATTTTAAAACCGTCTGGTCAAATGTAAATTCTTGTTCAATTTTCTCTTTGTAATAGGGTTCTATTGAGTTGAGAATTGTGTTTACGCTTTTCATTTCCTGTTGAGCATATTTGACAATATCATCTTCATTCACGCCGGAGTCGCGGAGTTTGTTTACAGAATCTTTTACAATAGCAAGAACGGCTGAAATTTCTTTTTCCGTAGTTTCTCTGTAAGCAGCTTTATTAGTTTTTTGCATTTGGTTAAACCTCATAACTTCGATTTAATTGAAGCTACAGAAGTATTTTCACCCAACATTTGAATAAAGTTAACAGTAAGCTTCAATTTATCGTAATCTAACGTGTTAAGCAGTAATTTAATATCATCTACTATTTCTTTTTTATTTCCATATTCATTAGTTATGTATCGTGAATCAATCTCAAATAAATATGACGCCGGTATATTAAATGTTGTACAGATATTATTTATAGTATCAGAGGTTGTAAAGCTTTTACCTGATTCTATTACACTTAAGGTTGTCGGGCCGATTGCTATTTTTTCACTAAACTGGTCCTGACTTAAATTTAATTTATTTCTTAGTTTTCTAACATTACTGCCAAATATTATTTTTATATCGTACATATTACAAATATGATAGTAAATATTGAATTTACTTTTAATAACTTTAAATTCAATTCTTCAATTAAACCAAAGTTTAGACTTAAATTTTTATATTACTTTTTATGTTCGCTTAGCAAACATATATTAATTTTAAGCATATTTAAATAAGTTTTACCACAGCGTAAACGGTTGGGTTGTATCGTTTCAAGCTCTTTATCTGCGAGGGTTTTAATGCTCTAAAAAAATTAAATTTTGACATCATGTAATTAACTATTTTTAGGTAAATGGAAGCTGTATTCGTTCGGGAAAAGTACTTTCACTTTGCCGTTCCGACTCCTCCGCCCCTGCGGGGCTCCCCCGCAGTCACTCTAAAGTAAAAGCACTATTCCCTCTCTTTTCGAGCTTTCTCAGCGCGCCTGCGGCGCGCGCGGCACAAAGTGCCGCAAAAAGCTTGTTAAGTTCAAAGTGAAGTATATTTATTTTTCGACGCCTGTGAACAAAGTGAACCGAGCTAGAAAAATCAATATACTTTGCTTTGAACGCCCCCGCTTCCAAACCCTCCACCAGGCATGTTGAGCAAGAGCAGGAAGGTGTTTGCTTCGTAGTGACTATAGTGCCGAAGGCAGCTATCGGAACGCAGAAGTAAATAACTTACTGCTCTTGCGCCCACAGCACAAAAAAGATAAAGCAATGAAAATTATTCCATCGCCTTACCTTTAATTAAAAATTAGGCTATATAAACATGATTTCCGTTTATTGTTACCCATTTACCTGTGCCTGAAGAGTTACTTTGTGAGGTCTTATTTTTTCTAAAAACCGGGTATTTATTTTTTCTTTCTTCTTGCATTTTGTGGTATTTGTTTTTGATTTCATCGGAAAGTTTTTGTGATGGTGTTTTGTATTTTCTGGGGTCTGACGGGTGGGTTATAAGTTCTCCTTTTTTCATGCGGGTCATTACCTGCTCTGCAATCATATCTTCTATTTGTTCTTTTGAATATAACCTTTCTTTGCCTTTAATTTTATTTTTTATTTCTTTGGCAATATTGCGACCTATTTCGTTGTTCCATAAGTCCATATTTTCTTCTCCAGGGTCTTGACCTCTTCTGCGTCCATCAATCTCATGTTTATCTCCCAATATATGGCTAAAAGTTTCGTTATATCTCATAGACAGCACTGCTTGCATAAAAGTGTGTTTAAAGGCATCTGCTTCATTGTTCCATGTTGCTTTTTTCGGGTCAGAGTCTGATTTAAAATTATATTTTTTCTGGTATTTCATAGTTTTGTTAAACATTTCTCTGCCAAATTCTTTTTCAGGGCTATATTTGTTCCATAATTCTTCAATTTTTTTGTTAAGTGTCATAATATTGTTCTCCTCAATTTGTTTTATAATATTTGTATGAAATTTTTGTTAAATCTAAAAAAATATATTTCTTTAAATTTAATTTCTTTATTAGGTCATTTGGGTTTTTCTGTTTTAATTTATTTCATTTTTTTTAACCAAATTATTACAGATATTTTTTCTAAATTTCCCTATATCACCATAAATGCAGCTTGTGCTTATTTCACAATTTCAGTTTTACTATTTTTTATATTACTTATTGCTTTTATTTTTGAATTTTTTGTATTCCATATAAATAAAAAGCACAATAAAAAAGATATTTATTTTAAATATCTTTCTAAAATTCCTATGTGGTTTTTTCTAACTGGCCTGATAATTGGAATAACAGCTGTAATTTTCTATTTTTATATGTGGCGGACTGTGACAGCGTAAAATCATGTGTTTTCTCCTTAAATTTTGCATGACAATAACGCCAATTGACTTTTTCAATTAGCGCGGTTGGTTTTGTTTATGAAAATTAAAAAATCAGGCTATATAAACATGTTTCCCGTTTATTGTTACCCATTTGCCCGTTCCTGTGGATGAATTTTGAGTAGATTTACTTTTTTTAAAAACAGGGTATTTATTTTTTCTTTCCTCTTGCATTTTGTGGTATTTGTTTTTGATTTCATCGGAAAATTTTTGACTGGAAGATCTTGTATCTTTGTATTTTCTAAAATCATTCGGATGAGTAATTAGGTCTCCTTTTTTCATTTTTTGCATAAATTTCAGCACTGTAATTATTAGACATATTATTTTTTTTATTAGACATTTTTATATCCTTTCGTTTTTATAGTAATGTTATGTAATGAAATTAAAAGATTTAATATCATTAAAAATTTTATGTTTCTTTGCATATCTGAATATAGTATTTTCCTTTTGTACTTTGGTTCTTCACGATGCATTCCATTATATTTTTCAAGATATTTTACAAAGAAAAATATATTTAACACTTGAAAATATATGCGATGTTTATACTGTGTTTTTGTTTATCGCATATTTATTGATAATAATTGCTATTGCGGAATTCTTTTACAAAAAGAAAATAAATTATAAAAATACCGGTTCACAAAACAAAAATATTTACAAAAAAGCATTATCATTTATTTCTCTTTTTATCTTTTATATTGGTTTGT
>LARD01000028.1 GCA_000980375.1 Clostridium sp. K4410.MGS-306
GGCAACGATACGTTCATAATAAACGGCTCAAACAACACAATCTTAGGCCAAGGAGGAGATGACTACTACGAAATAAACGGAAATAACAACACAATAGACGGAGGCACCGGAACAAACTACATAGTAGACAAAGGCGGCTCCAACAACAAAATATCAAACGTCCAAACAAATCCAAACTCCGGATTCCTCACCTTTAACGCCCAAAATGAAGTCCAGGAATTCCAAATAGATGGAAAAAAATATACAATAACAAATAACGCAAATAGCTCCCCCGCAAACCAAAATCGCCTCTACTACAACTACAACCAAAATACAGGCGAACTTACATTTACAGGCGACAACTTTACAATCCAATCCTCCGACAACACCGCCCACAACCTCGTCATAGAAGGCTCAAATAACACTGTATCCGGAGGAAATAAAAATGACAAAATAACAGTAAATAAAGGCTCAAATAACATAATAAAAGGCGGCGACGGAAATGACACCCTCACTTCAAATAGCGAAAATAACTCCCTCATGGGCGAAAATGGCTCCGATACAATAAATGTAAATGCCACAACAAACCTCGAAATAAATGGTGGCACGGGAAATGACATAATAAACGTGAACTCAAACAACAACACAAACGTCCAGGCAGGCTCCGGTAACGACAACATAAAAATAATCGGCTCAAATAATACTGTCAACGGAAATGACGGAAATAATACAATAATAGCAACCGGAAATAACAACAATATCACCGCCGAAAACGGCGATAACCGCCTATCCGCCATAGGCAACTTAAATACCATAACATCCGGCTCCGGCAATAATACCCTAGGCGTAGACGGAGAAAATAACTCCATAACCTCAAACGGCCAAGATACAATAAATATCTATGGCAACTCAAATACCACAACCGCACAGTACGGAAAAGAAATAAATATAACCGGAAATAAAAATAATGTAACGACAACTCAAGGCAATAACTCTATAAAAATAAAAGGAGATGAAAATATCTACCAGGGCGGCTCAGGTCAAGATAAAGTCACAATAACCGGCAATAACAACACTGCCAACGGCGGCCAGGATAATGACTACTTCCAAATTAATAAAGGTGAAAATAACACAATAGACGGAAACGAAGGCAACAAAAATACTATGGTCAACTATGGACAAAATACAAAATATACAAATGTCCTGGATATAACCCCCGACCCCGTAAACTTAAGATTCCAAGTTGGCGCCAACTCAGATAAAGCTTCATGTATAAAAGTCTCAATAGACTTTAAGTTTGTAGGCTTTGAATTGGATTACAGCAGTGCCGAAACAGCCGCCCAAAATATAGAAATAATAGATGAACTGCAAAAAGAAATATCCGGCCAAAATGCCACACTAGGAGCAGTAATAAATAGATTGCAAAGTACATTAGAACTCCAAACAACCCAAATAGAAAACCTCACAGCAAGCGTGTCAACAATAATGGACGCCGACATAGCCCAAGAAAGCGCCGAATATGTAAAAAATAGAATCCTAACCCAAACCGCTGCGGCGTT
>LARD01000038.1 GCA_000980375.1 Clostridium sp. K4410.MGS-306
GGAAGGTCCCCCACATTGGAACTGAGACACGGTCCAAACTCCTACGGGAGGCAGCAGTGAGGAATATTGGTCAATGGGCGTTAGCCTGAACCAGCCAAGTAGCGTGAAGGATGAAGGCTCTATGGGTCGTAAACTTCTTTTATATAAGAATAAAGTGCAGTATGTATACTGTTTTGTATGTATTATATGAATAAGGATCGGCTAACTCCGTGCCAGCAGCCGCGGTAATACGGAGGATCCGAGCGTTATCCGGATTTATTGG
>LARD01000029.1 GCA_000980375.1 Clostridium sp. K4410.MGS-306
CTGACTCGCAATATTTCCGATCTTCAACTTCTTTTGTCCTGTTTTTTGAAGTTGGTCATTATAATATAAAATATTGCTTTTATCTTTGTTCCCTATTGAGATAATGATTCCAAGTTGATAGGAATTGTTTTTGTTGTGTTGTGGTTTGTAAAAATATATGACAGCCGATACAATGATTAGAATACTTATTAGAATTATGCTTCGTTTTTTCTTCATATCAAATTGCTCCTATTTTTCATATTCTTAAATCAACTAGCCTTGTTTTTTCTCATTGATTATATCAATTACAATACTCAAAACCAAATACAATAAAAATAGAACTATATCCTGCACTATAATTTCTTGTCTTGTATACGGAATATATTTTTGTGAGCTACTTAAAAAGGTAACAATTCCTAGAAATATTACCAATTGAATTATATTTTTACGAAATGTTTTTAATCGCAATTTTTTTTTCATCCTTTTGCTCCTTTCTCTTAACCAACAACATATCTTACTTTATTCATACTCATTACTGATTTATGAATTTTATAATATACTTTTATTCCTTTCTTTTTATAATAAGCTTTATGAACCGCCTTCTCTAAAGCTGAATATCCTCCATAGGATGATGCCAAGGAAACTGCTGAAAGCCCCCATCCACATCCAGGTACTGCTGATATCATTAGAGAAATTGCTGTTGTTGCAACTTTTGTCTTTTTTAACCCCTCTTTATACAAATACTTTACTCCTGAATATTTTATATATCCACATTCAACTTCTGGATAGTAAGCGCTATTAGCTTTTCTAACCTTACTTCCCATATTATCATTAGAATTACAAACCCTGCAAATTATTGCTATCGCTGCGGTTATTCTTTTAAACTTCTCATGACTATACCTCCTATATCATACAAATCATTAGTTACCGTTTCTAGTTACCATTTGCAATAATATAAGAATTCATATGATACGATGCTCTTTTATGAACACTGGCTCCACCCAATATATTACATGAACTCTTGCTATTATTTTTATCCTCCTTTCCTTTATTATTTTGTATAATTTCCGACTACTTGTATTGTACTGTCGGATTTATTTGTAACAAAAACACTGTATTCCCCTGTTTTTTTTATATTAAATGTCTTATTTACCTTATCTGTTGTATCCACATAGATTTTTCCTATATTTTTTGCTGCTATCCCTATATATGCTTTCTTTTTTTGTAATACACTTACATTCACAGTAATTTTACTTCCTGCTTTTTTATGAAATGCTTTCGTTTTCTTTTCTGTTTTTATTCCAACTTTCCAATTTAGATTAACTGTTGTAGTAAATGGTAATATTTCTTGATTTTCCTCTATCTCCTCCTTATACCCATCTTCTATTATCCAATTGGGCGAAAAAATAATATCTTGTTCATTTTCTTCTGCAGCTACTGGAATATTTAAATTAATTACATATATTACACTAACAAGCACTATCATTAATACCTTTTTTATAAACATATTTTCTCTCCTCTACTATTCTTCTGTTACAACC
>LARD01000019.1 GCA_000980375.1 Clostridium sp. K4410.MGS-306
TGAGGCCTATCAGGAATATCATTTGTCGAATCGTATATTGTACCATCCAGTCTTTGACACACCTCGCATGCGCCGGGTTCTGTTTTCCATTCGTACTCAATATTTTCTTTTGAAATATAGCCGTATAATTTTTTCCCCATTTTAGTTTTTCCTTTCGTCAAGTTTTAATGTAATATTTTCTACCTTTTTGTCCGTATTAATTTTCGGATTATTTTTCGTTGCCCAAATAGCATTATTGGCTGCTCCTAGCTTGATGTATTGTTTCACAACTTCTAAAGGATAATTTTGTAAAACATCAAATAAAGCCGAATAAGTCTTTTCACCAAAATCAGAATCTTCTATTAATTGGATTTTTGAATCAATCAAAGATTCTTTTTTGTAATTGTTTAGCAGATTTAAACCGACCTGAAAATCAAGAATAGTTTGTTCATTACCCACTTCCCGAACATGCTCGGCAATAAAATCAGCTAACTCCGAAATCTTTTGGTAGTCCTCATCAGAAATAGGCGCAGTACCTGTCTCGAACTGTGACGGTCGTAATCGTCTTAGTTGTTCTTCTTTCATATTCAAGATTCTATTTCTGATTTCATCATTCATCTTTTCTGATGGATGTTTTGTTGAGAACAGTTTTTCCTTAACTGTCTCAAGTTTTGTAGTATTTAAACTGTTTGAATTTTGCATGTTTGTCTCCTTTCTATTTTCTAAAATTTGCATGCAAAAAGCGACCATTTTTATATGGTCGCTTTAAAGTATATTTAGTGCACAGCTACGCCAAGTAATTTAACGACGTGGGCTTATTTCTATAATCAAATAAACCTGTCAAGAGACGTAACCGCCAATTCTAATATAAATTATTTTGTAGTTTAAGAGCTTTTTCTTTATAAATTATTAATATTTACTTAATCTCAAATAAAGTTTTTCATAAAACCTGACTTTAAGTCAACTTTTATTTGGTAAAGTGGCAAAAAAGTCAAAAAGAGGCCTTAAATAAGCCTCTTGATTAAATGGTGGGCCCGGAGAGACTCGAACTCTCACACCAAAGGCGCTAGATCCTAAGTCTAGTGCGTCTACCAATTTCGCCACAGGCCCATATTCTATTGTCATCCTGTGCGTCTACCACCTCTCGGAATGATACTTAATCATTCCTCGGCAGAGTGCCACAGGCCCATTTTATTAAATTATCAATGTATTAATCTTACATTATAAAAAATCATCGTCAATAGCATTAAATATTGATAATTAATTATTTTTAAAATAGAATAATGACAAAGGGGCGTTAGCGCAGTTGGTAGCGCACAACACTGGCAGTGTTGGGGTCACGAGTTCGAGTCTCGTACGCTCCACCATTTAAATCAAATTCGAACACCGTTGAATCACTAATGTTTACGGTGTTTTTTCGTTTTTAAATTAAAGCTGGTGATAATCAGAGTATACTTCACTTTCATCGTCTCTTGTGCTTGTATTTATTATGCAAGCAGCATTTTCAACAGGCACAATAATTAACAAATCTTTTTGTTCTAACGGAGCAAGTGTAAACTCGTCTTGCAGCTGGTTTGTAAATTTTTTGTATTCTTTTCTTATTTTTTTATGCGAAAAATATTCTTCCATTTTTTGTTGGGGATAAATGCCCAGCATTCCAGCTCCGGCAGCAATAGCACCAGCAGATGCTGTTATGTAAATCAGTCCTTTGTGGGCTTTGGCTATATTGCCTGTGCCAACGTCTTCTTTGTAGCTTTCAGTGGCAATTTGTTTTGGCAAAACCATGAGCTCTTTTATTGTTATGCCGCTGTTTAAAATCTTATTAACCGTTTCATCAGCAGATGCATTTGTTGGTATTGATACATCTACAGATTGATTTGTCAGATTTGTCAGTGTTGTTTGATAAATCCTGAAGTCATTTTTTAAATCGCTTTTTAAATCTATTTCTCCGGCGGAGACTGAAACATGGTTTGGATTGCACACCCAGTCTTTAGTATCTGCAGGCAAAGCAGATACAGCCTGTGTAGCTGACAATAAAACCAACACTGTTGCCAAGAACTTCTTCATAATAATTATTCTACTTCAAAAAACAGCTTTTGCCTATATTTAATTTTATGCCCGGGTGGGCAATTGTTTTTATTTTTTATTATAATAATATAAATCTGTCTGTCGGAAGAAGAATGTAAAAAGGAAGAAACAATTTTATCTTTAATTCTTTTAATAGGTGCTGTATTTTTGAGAATTTTCTCTGTAAGTATGGGGTATGTTTATCAAAAAAAATTAACAATGAAAGGCTGTAATGCTGTTGTTATTGTAGCTGTGTCTTATACTATGCTTAGTCTTTTGTGTATTCCGCTTATGTCGGTTTACGGCAGACCTCATCCTCCTTCAAGTTTTTATTATTACGGGCTGATAGTAGGGCTTTTGGGGGCACTTGGCAATGGATTTATGGTGAAAGCTCTTAAAAAAGGAGAGCTTTCTGTTTTGGGGCCTATAAATTCTTATAAGGCTGTACTCGGACTTTTTATTGCAATGATTGTATTAAGAGAAATGCCCGGTTTTGCAGGTATTATTGGCATAATACTAATTGTATGGGGTAGCTATTTTGTGCTTGATACAATGGGTGAGCGTTTTACTCTTGCTTTGCTCAAAAACAAAGAAATACAATACCGGTTTTTGGCATTGTTCTTTTGTTCAATAGAAGCTGTTTTTATCAAAAAAATGATTCTGCTATCATCTGTGTGGGATGTTTTTGTAGCGTGGTGTTTTTTCGGGGCATTATTCTCTATATTTTTGCTTAAGTTTGAAGATATTAATGTTTCAAAAATAAAAGATGTGCTATCAACAAGAAACGGAGCATTTTTTATCAGTATTGCGATATGTGTGGGGATTATGCAATACACTACAAACTATATATTTGAAAGAATGAACGTTGCTTATGCACTGGCATTGTTTCAGCTTAGTGCTGTTGTCAGTGTTGTATTGGGGCACAGAATTTTTGCGGAAAAAGAAATTTTTAAAAAAACTATGGGCTCTCTTATCATGATAGCGGGTGCTGTTTTGATTGTGCTGTATAATTAATTTATGTTTGAAAATATAAAAAACAATATAGATTTTTGGATAAGAAGCAATACAAAATTTTCACGCAAAAATTTTGTTGAAACTGATGAAAAAATTCTTTATAGAAACTATCTGGAAAATCTTTATACCTTTGATATTTTAGAGCAATGTTTTGTAAAAAAAGCATATAGTAATCCAAAAATTCTTGATATTGGCTCTAAAAACTGGTTTTATGCAAAAGGTGAGTATTCTTTTTTTGATTCATTTTGTTCCGGTTTTTCGCTTGACGGGGTCGAGATAGATGCATACAGGTTGTATAGCAATTTTTATTCACGTTATGAAACAGCAAAGTTTTACACAAGAGGGCTCAAAAACACAAGATATATTGCATCAAATCTTTTGAATATCAAAGACAGGTATGATTTTATTGTCTGGTTTTTGCCTTTTGTTTTAAAAGAACCTCATATAAAATGGGGGCTGCCAATGGCGTGCTTTATGCCTCAAGAGCTTTTAGAGCATGCAATGTCTCTTTTAAACCTTAACGGTCAGATGCTTATAATTAATCAGGGCGAATCCGAGGCTGCTGCACAAAAAAAGCTGCTTGATAGTCTAAAAATAAAATACGAAGAAAAAGGGATTGTTAAAAGTGATTTTTTGCAGTACAAAAACGATAGATACGCATTTTTAATAAATAATTAACAGGAGTTTATAAATATGACTAATGATTTAACCAACGAATTAAATTTTGAGCTGAATCTTTCGCATGATGAGCTTGTGAAAAGAACAAGTAAAGACTGCCTCATTCCTAAAGAAATGCTAAAAGAAGATGCAAAAGAATATGAGGCACTTGCCGATGGAGATAAAAAAGCGCTTGTGCACCTTGTAAAAGCCGCAAAAGCTATTGATGAAGTTTTTATGAAACAGGACAATCCTAAAAACCTTGCATTCAAAGCATATTTGGAAAGAGAAGTAAATAACGGCAACGAAGATGCCAAAATGACTCTTGCTCTTTTCAATGCCCAGATAGGGATGAATGCTGTAGATTCAGAGGCTAATAAAATTTTTCTTGCCAAAGGTGAAAACGAGCTTCCCGGTAAAGGCTTTTATCCTGCTGACCTGACTAAAGAAGAGTTTCATACAATACTTTTAAAAATGATAAAAGACGGTGAAATACAAGAAGTAAAAAATATCTTGAATCAGCGTTCCATGGTTGTAAGAGACGGACAAAAACTCAAAGGTATTGATTATACCGAATATTTTGCAAAAGAGTTTTCTTACATAGCAGATGAACTTGAAGCAGCTGCAGAAGTGTCTACTAATGAAGATTTTAATAAATATTTGAAATTGCAAGCCATTGCTCTTTGTGAAAATAACCCCAAAAATGACGCTTATGCCGATAAAAAATGGGCAGAGCTTCAAGATACTCCTTTGGAATTCACAATTTCTAGAGAACAGTATGCTGACGAAATGACAGGAACTGTTGTTGAAAACGAAGAACTCAACAAACTGCTGGAGGAAAACGGCATAGAACCTATCTCCAAAGATTCTATAGGCATAAGAGTAGGTATAGTAAACAAAGAAGGCACTGCTAAACTGCTTGAAATAAAAAAATATATGCCTGTTCTTGCACAGCATATGCCATATAAAGATGAATATGAACAAAATATAGGTCATGGCGATGACGAAAAACAAACAATGGTTGATGTTGATATTGTTACTTTAAGAGGTGATGAAGGCACATACAGAGGAGGTATTACACTTGCTCAAAACCTTCCGAATAACGATAAACCTTCACTTAAAATCGGCGGCGGAAGAAGAAATGTTTATCACCGTCAGATAAGGATTTCTACAAGTCCCGAAGCAAAAATAAAAAGGCAAAAACGCCTTGATGCAACACTTTGCAAAGACCTTCATCAATATTACAACCAGGAGGCTGACCACTGGTTTACAATAGGCCATGAAAACGTTCACTCACTGGGGCCAAAGTCCGGAACAGAAGCGCTTGGAAAATATAAAAATATAATAGAAGAAAACAAAGCTGACATGGGTTCTCTTGCGCTTTTAGATGTGCTTGTTGAGCTTGGTATGTACTCACCTGAAGAAAAAAAACAAATTCTTGTGACATATGCTGCAGACAACTTTCTTAAAGCAAAACCAAACCTATCACAGGCTCATAGAGTCAGGACAGTTATGCAGTCAAAATATTTTCTCGAAAATAAAGCTGTATGGCTAAATGAAGATGGTGTGCTTGAAATTGATATGGATAAAATGGTTCCTACAGCACAAAAAATGCTTGCTGAAATCATACGTGTTCAATTGTCAAAAGATTTTGCAACAGGTGAAAAGTATGTGCTGGACAATTTTGTATGGACAGACGAGATGGAAATTATTTCTAAAAAACTCAAAGAAATAGACAAATCCCTCAACGGTACGCTAAAAACTCCTCTTGCCGACAAGCTTGCGCAGGAAATTTAATGTTTTACAAATATGTATAGTCGCAGTATAATCTAATCCCGACAAGAATTAGAAAGTTAGCGTATGTCTGTATCAAATATATCAAAATTAAGAAAATTTGCTGCCGTAAATTCAACATTCACAAGGCTTATGTCATCTTTGTCTCCAAAGCAGCCGACCGTAGATTACAACAAATATGTAAAAATCTCACGAAATCTTGATAAAGATACCTTTGAATATGTTAACGGCATCAAAGAAACTCTAGGAAAATACGCCAAAAGAAAAAACATAGAAGTTACAATTGACCCTGTTAAAAAAGAACCGTCTAAAGTCAGTATCAATATATTTTCAAGAGAAAATCCTGTTATGGAAAAAATTTACGACTTTTTGGAATTGATACACGATGAACCCGTTAAAATCAATGAAAAACCTGTGATTGTTACAATAAACCCGCAAGACAAAACCGAGGCCCTGCCTCCTTCTCACAGAATTTTGCGCGCAGTTAGAAATACAATTAAAGAGTTAGATTCTTATTTGAATGGAAATTTGAAAAAATAATTTTTATATAAGCAATTTTTTCTCAAAAAATGTTTTTATATATATAAGAGATTTATTGAGGGAATTATGACGGGAATTAATCCATTTGGATTTTATGAAAATATGAATTTTGGATTTATGTCTAATCCGTTGGAAACAGGCTTTTTGCAGATGCCTGCAATGTCCAATTACTCAATTGTGCCACCGCTTGACTTTGGATTTTCTCAAAATTATATAGATGATTTTATTTCTGCATTTACAAAATTGTGTGACACATCACTGTTTACACCCGCTTTAAATGCAGATTTTGACCTTTCAATAGATACCTTTACACCATCAGCAAATATTGCTAAAAACAAAAACTATGGCAATTATACATATGATATTTCTCAAAAATTTGAAGGTAGCGCAGAAGATATTGATAAACACCTTGAGGGCAAACTAGCAGGAAAAGGTAAAAAACTTATGGAATTGCAAGAAAAATACGGAGTAAGCGCATCCGTGCTTGCAGCGATTGCAATGAATGAAAGCGGACATGGGAAAAGTAATGCTGCTGTTAATTTGAATAATGTAGGCGGTGTAATGACTGCATCAAGCAATTATACAAAGTTGGCGAAATTTGACAGCGTAGATGACTGTCTTGAATCAATGGCAAGCAATTTAAGAAGAAATTATATAAATGAAGGCTTAAAAACCATTTCACAGGTACACGAAAAATACTGTCCGATAGGGGCTAAAAATGACCCCAAAGGAATGAACGGCGGATGGGGCAGAGTAGTGTCTTCAATTAATAATGATATTATTAAAACAGCTAAAGCTTAATCCATAGTACAATCAGGGAATGTTTTTTATTTTTTTATAAATTAAACTCCACATAATACTACTGATTTTTGAACAGTATAAAAGGAGAATAATTGTGGAAAAAAGAGATGACGTATATCCCGAAAGAGGTTTGCACGAGTATGGGAATGTTGATTTTGCAGACCCTGTCAATAAAAAATATCCTATTGATAATGAAGAACATATACGAGCAGCATGGAGCTATATCCATATGCCAAGAAATTATGAAAAATACTCGCAAAATGATATTAAAACAATTGAAAATAGAATAATACAAGCATGGAAAAGCAAAATCGACCCGGCCGGGCCCCCCGCAGAAAATCAGGACAAGTTGTAATCATTGTTATATAATAGACAAAAAGAGGAATCATTTTGTCATTTAACGAAGAATACAAAGCTATAACATCTCTTGTAAACAGTGATTTGGAAAAGTTGGATTTTCAAATTGCTTCTTATTTTTCAAAAAAACAAGATGAGCATAATGAAATCCTTCCAATCATTAACGAGTTTTTTGCGCATAAGGGTAAAAGAATACGTTGTGTTCTAATATTTCTTTTTGTAAAAGCTTTGAATAAAGAAATAGATGATTTTTGTTTGAAAATTGCCGCTGCAACAGAGATTATCCACAATGCCACACTTATTCATGATGACATAATTGACTGTTCTATCATGAGGCGTGGCAAAAAAACAATCAATTTTGATTATGACAGCAAGCTGGCGGTTTTGTGTGGTGATTACCTTCTTGCAGAGGTGCTCAAGATTCTTGCTGATACAAAGGACGAAAGAATCAGAAAAATCTATTCCGATTCGGTTTCTCGAATGATACTCGGTGAAATTAAGCAGTACTTTAACAGGTTCAAGATATTGAGTATTGAACAATATCTTGAAAAATCGAAAGATAAAACAGCAAGACTTTTTGAAGCCGGCATTGTTTCATCATATTATGCAATTAGCCCTGAAATACCGAATCTTGACCAGGTAAAAAGTTTTGCTCTTAATTTTGGCACTGCTTTTCAAATTATTAATGATTTAGAAAATTTTGATAATCCCGAAAAAATTAATGAAGATATACAAAACGGTGATTACAGTGCACCTTTGATTTACTATGTCCGGGATAAATACAAAGATAGCACACGTTCACTAAACAATCCTGCACAGGTTTTGAAACAATTAAAAAACACGGATGCTTTAGAAAAAACAAAACAACTTGCAAAATATTACCTGAACTCGGCTATTGAAAATATATCTTTTCTTGAGGATAATTTATATAAAAGAGCAATTATGGATTTATGTAATCTTTATGCAAACAAATGAAAAGAAGATAATGGATAGAAAAGAACAAGAAAAGGCGCAGCCTGAAAAAACACCGCAAACGCCTAAAGAAAAATTTATTGCAGCACTCAAAGAGACAATCGAAACAGTTGTTTTTGTTGTTGTTATGGTTGTTTTAATAAGATTTTTTGTAGGAGAAATAAGATGGATTCCATCTGCCTCTATGCGCCCTACATTGATTGAAGGCGACAGAATTTTTGTGGAAAGATTCTCGAGATTCTATTCTACACCAAAACGCGGTGATATAATGGTCTTTTACCCGCCGGAAGAAGAAATAAAAACAGATG
The DNA here is from genome assembly GCA_000980375.1 of Clostridium sp. K4410.MGS-306. GTDB lineage: Bacteria > Cyanobacteriota > Vampirovibrionia > Gastranaerophilales > Gastranaerophilaceae > Limenecus > Limenecus avicola. The sequence continues at coordinate 8,490 of LARD01000019.1, forward strand.
CACTCTCTATTATACAAAGATTAACGGGCTTTTTCTGCAAAGATGTTGCATATATAAAAAGGGTAGTTGGTGTGCCCGGCGACAAGCTCGAAGTTAAAGAATTTGTGGATGGCCGTTTTCAGGTTTATATCAATGACAAACCTCTTAAAGAAACCTATATAATGAGTCCTGATGACTATATACCCTGCAGCAGTGAAATGTTTTGCGGTCCTATGAAAATACCTTCTGGAAATTATTTTATGATGGGTGACAACCGCGGCAACTCTCAGGATTCAAGATTCTGGGGATTTCTTCCAAAAGAAAGATTTATCGGCAAAGCAATATTCCTTTTTTGGCCGCTTAACAGAATTAATGTTTTTTCAAAACCGGATTACGGCAATATAAATTAGACACTAGTCAATAGATGTTTAGCCGTAACATCTGATTACATTTTCAAAAATATGATAAACATCATTGCGGTAATTTGATGCAGCATCTGATGTGTTGAATGCACCGTCCCAGTGGCGTTCACATTCTGTCCAGGCATTTGAGCCTTGCATTTCTTTTGTGTGCATCATCAGCTCATGTGTGTTTGAATATGGTGATAGCGGGAATATATCGTGCATTTGCATATAAGATGGAAGTTTGTCTGCAATATTGTCGTATCCGTACAGACAAGAATTAATTCTGTTCAATCTTGTACCAAATTCTGCTGCGCCGTAGTCATTGTCATTTGACACTTCCGGACCTGCTGCGTATTCTCTTGAGGCTTTTTGTTTTCTGGATTCCCATTTTACACTGTTAATATCATCGGCCTTGCCCCAGTCTGTGCCTGCGGTCAAGCCCATTTCTTTATATTCGTAACTGTCATTGCACTTTTCTCCCACAAAAGAGATATCATTGCGTCCGGTTTGTTCTCTTATTTTATACAGGATATAAGCCATTTGTGCTTTATTTGGCAATTCTCCTATACCGCAATAACCGTCTTTATCCGTTATATGTTTTCCGCTGTCAAAATATATTGAATCAAAACCAAGCTCTATTCCCCATACGCAAGCGTCAATAAATGCTTTTTCGTGATCATACCAGTTGAATCTTCCGCCTTGGACCTTTAACTGATCAGCAGACAAAGGCATACGAAAACCGGTTTTAAAACCTAACATGTGGGCCATGTCATTAAACGCCTTAACCTGTTCGTCAGCACCCATTTTTCCGTATAACCCGTCACAAGTCAAAGTTTGGCTGATTCCTGCATGAAGATTTGCGCAATAGAGTGAACCGGCATCTTTATAACCATCACCATAAATGGCCGGATACAATTGTGACAGTACAATACAGTTGGCAAAAGAGTTTGGTGATGTTGGTATTGCAGGGAGCAGTTTCATTACACCCAGCAGCCCTTCGGTAACTCTGTTGCCGTCGTATTTTGCAACCACACGAGGGTTAATTTCAATATAATTCGCCTGTCTGCCCCATTTGTCGCCAAAATTCGGTGAGGGGATATAAGGCGGAATCCCCGGATACTGGTTATTAGGCTTGGTTAAAGTGCATAGTGATTGAAGCACCTGTTCGGGAGTCCTTTTCAAAAGTTCTGCAGGGTGGGCATTTACCCATTTTTTGTTTCCTACCTGATATAAATGCTCTTTTGTCCAGTTGTCTTCATAAACGTCATTTCTGCCTGTTGAAATCCAAAAAAGTTTTTTTAACGGTTGACTGTCTCCGTAGTATCCTTTAAACGAAATCAAAGACCTGTTGAGCATGGCCCTGTTTGTATCAAACATCAAAAATTTGTTTAAAGGCATGCTCGTGTTTGTGTTCTTTTGTGTTTTTAAAGACGGTGAAATCTGCGCGTGATAAGGTTTTATCCCGTGCAATCCTGACGTCCCCATAAAAATTGCATCAATCATAATAGCAGTAAAACACAAACATAAATTTTTTTGCTATCTACCATCCTTTAAATATTTTTTTAATACCTTTACCTATGGCCTTGCCCACATTGGCAATGCCTTTGCCTATAGCTTTAACGCCTTTAACAACTCCGTTGCCTATTGATTTAACCGCTTTTCCAACGCCTTTGGCTGCTTTTCCGATACCGTTAACTATGCCTTTGCCAATGTTGCCTACAAGGCCAAAACATCCTTTTGCAAAGTTGAATATGCCTTTACCTATTCCGACTATAGGTTTGTAAATTAACTTTGCGGCTCCACCAAATATACTGCCTATACCTTTAAAAATATTTCCTCTGAAAAGGTTTGTAAAACCGCCCCACATACCTGAGAAAAAGCCTGACACGCCGCCCCAAATACCGGACACATTATTTGTAACAAGGCTGGTTGCGCCACTCCAAAAACTTTTGGAACCGTTTACAGCACCCTTTGCTGTTTCTGCAACTGCTCCGCCAATGCCTGCCACAACATTTCCACCGCCTTTTAAAACACCCAGCGCCGGATCAACAACACCTTCTGCTATAGAAAGCGAACCTTTTCCAAACGTTTTAATTGCGCTTTCCTCTTTGCTTTTGTCGCTGTTTTCAAAGTTGTCACCGATTTGGACTTCACCTTCTGTATCTTGCTCCTGATAGCCGGAAACAAAATTTATGTTGGACCACAATTCATCAGAAGAGATTGCCCCGTCATTGTTGGTGTCGAGTTTTTTAATTTCTCCGGAGCTGAATGCCTGTCCGGTAAAAGGATTAAATCTTACGTTGTCTGTCATTGTTATTGCCTTTTCCCTGTTAATATCTTTATCGGCAATTTTTTTTATAAGTTTAGGCTTTTTATATATAAATTTTTTTACTTTTCTAAAAAACCTTGATATAATTGAACTTTAGAGTGAAAAGTCAGGTTAATATAAGTTTACAAAAGGAAGTTATGAAAATTGCATTGATAATGGTAAAAGGTAACGTGTATGGTTTCAAAAACCGTTCTTTTATCTTTAAATATATGCCTGATTCTCTTACTCTGGGGACTTTGTACGGGATTATCAAACACTCTTTTCCGGAAATAGAAGTTGAAATTTATGACGAGACTGTAGAGACTCTCAAAAAAGAAAATATAAAGGCTGATTTAATCGGTATTTCTGCCATCACACCTTGTATAAACAAAGCTTATGCCTATGCGGATTATTTTCGCCAACAGGGAATCCCTGTGTTTATTGGCGGTGTGCACGCTACTTTAAATCCTAAGGAGGTAAAAGAACACTGCGACGCTGTTGTAAAAGGGCTTGCTGATGAAACACTGCCTCAATTGATAAATGATTTTAAAAACGGAGCACTGAAGCCGTTTTATGAACAAAATCCTGATATGTCCTATTCAAACCTCGTTTTGCCCGAGCGTAAAATTTATGAAGACAAAAGCTTTTTAGGGAGTGAGCTAAATATGGTCTATGCTACATTCGGCTGCACAAACCGCTGCGGTTTTTGTGTTCAACCCTACGTTTGCGGAGGCTATCACCAAAGGCCTGTTGATGATGTAATTTCGGAAATCAAGCTTATAGAAGATGATTACATAGAGTTTATTGACCCTAATCTGGCTAAAGATGAAAACTATCTTAAGGAATTATGCCAAAAGCTTATACCTCTTAAAAAAAGATGGTTTGCGCCTTTGACAATTTCTGTTTGTAAAAACGAAGAACTTCTTGATTTGATGCAGCAATCAGGCTGTGAAGAAATACTTATAGGTTTTGAATCTATCAATCAAGATTCTGTAAAAGGTATTAATAAAGGTTTTAATAGAGTTGATGACTATAAAGAATGCATAAAGCAGCTGCATAAAAGAAAAATAAAGATTACAGGCAGTTTTGTTCTGGGGCTTGATTCTGATACAAAAGAATCCCTGTTGAGCACAGCTGATTTTGTAAAAGAAGCACATATTGACTATGTCCGCTACACTATAAACACACCATATCCCGGAACTGAATATTATGAAAAGATGAAATCTCAAGGCCGTATTGTGGAGGATGATTGGAATCTATACGACTGCCAAAATTGCGTTTTTGAGCCTGTTAATATGACTGCTCAAGAGTTGGAGTCTATCTTTAAAACACTGTGGCAACAGACATATACTCTTAAGAATATTTTTGTGAGACTTTCTTATATAAAAAATCCGTTTACATTTGTAAAAGATGTAGTCACAAACTATATTTTCGGACGCATTTATATTAATATGGTGTTAAAAGAAAAAAGCTTTATTAAAAAAATTTTTTTCTAAATGGATAAGTTAGGAGGTAATTATATGAAAAAATTTATGACTGTTGCTTTGCTTGCCGCTATGGTATCAATGTCTGCACCTGCTGCATTTGCAGGAACACACGGTGTTGACAGACAGGTTACAGGAAAATCTATTGCAGGTGGTTTGGCTTCACTGATTATTTGGCCAGGTATCGGACAAATGGTTAATGATCAAAAAACAGATAAAGTTGTTACACACGCTTTGCTGGGTTTAACAGGTATTTTTAGATTCTGGTCTTGCTACGACGGTATTGCAAACCGTAACGGCGGTGTATGGCAAAACAGAATATAATCTCGTATTAATTACGGATTCAAATAATAAAAAGTCGGTTTAATATTAAAATATGAAAAAGCTTTTGATGAAGAAGATTTTGATATTTTTTATAATAACCGGCTTTTTGTTTGTGCAATGTCCATTTTCTTTTGCCAAAGATGAGTTGCCGGATTTGCCTGCTCTTCCGGATTTTGATTCTGTAATGGCTCCTGACGGAATAGATGCATTTGCACCGTCATCCACACCGGCACAGGTTGCCCCAAAAGAAACTGTTTCCACAACAACACCAGCACCTTCCACAGTGCAAAAAAATAATGTATCGCAAACAACAAAACCTGTCTCCAAGCAGCCATCGACCCCTCCGTCAACAGTTGTGACCCAGCCGGCTGTTATTCCGCAAAAACCTGTTAACACAGCCAACAACAGTTATTATAAAAATAATTTGAAAAACTCTTATGTTGTTCCAAAAGGCAAAAAGTTTAAAGTCCGTCTTCAGCAGACAATATCTGATAAAACACCTGAAGGAACAAGAATAAGCTTTGTCAGTGTTTATCCTGAAACATCAACTTACATTACAATACCATCAGGAACAATATTTAAAGGCAAAATTTCAGACTCTCATCCTCCTTACATTACAGGCAACGGAGGGTTGATAGTTATAAACGTTGACCAGATGATTTATAAAGGCAAAGCCTATGAAATAGATGCAAAAGTCAGTGTTGCAAACGGCAAACATATATTTTTAAACAATATAAAAGGTAAGAGACAATACTTCCAGAGCATACCCAAGGCAATGAAGCCCGGTAACAGATATTTTAAAAAAATGTGGCGTGTTACCTGTAACCTTGCAAAAAATGACAGCGGTGTAGAGATTATTTTAACCCCGTTTTCACTGCTTACAGGCACTGTTGTATGGGCGGTTAATTTTGTTGCTTCGCCTGTTCTTGCAATATTCTACAAGGGAAAATCAATTACTATTCCTAAAGACTCGCCATTTACAATCCAGCTCAGAGAAGATGCTATTCTTTTAAAATAGCCCCGAATACGGCAAAAAGGCTCAAAGCCTTTTTGCGCAATGATTTCTTAATTTATAACACAGTTGTTGAGATATTCTATTGTGTTTATTTTGTTTTCATAAAGGTATTTGAGAAAATCAAGGTGTTCACGGCTGAATGAAGAGACAACAAGATTTATCTCAAATCCGTCAGAGCAAAATGGCTCGTAGTCATATATTACATAACTGTTGTATTTGCTTTTCCATTCTTTGCGTTCTATTTTGCAGTTGTTTTCAGCTGCGACATCTTCCAGCCAGGGCAGGATGTCTTTGCTTATATTGTTAAATTCTGTTTGATGGCGCTGGTTTACGCCGTCAACATATCTTTCAGTCAGCATAAATATTTCCTCTCTAAGATATCCATTGTCAGTGTAAAGTCCTTTTTCGAAATATAAAATAGACCAATGTATAATTGTGTGTCGTAAAAAAGTACAATCTTTTTTTTTGATGAAACCGTTATGTACTAAACTTTGTGATATCATTAATTTCAGAACTGATAGGGGACTCTGTTGTGCATAAAAATGAAACCACACACTCCGTAGGTATTACGGTGACAAAATATTTTACAATACAAGACAAAATTTGCTTAGAGTCAGGTGAGCAATTTGGACCTGTCCAGGTGGCTTACGAAACCTATGGGGTTTTAAACGACCAGAAGGATAATGCAATTTTGCTACTGCATGCACTGACAGGCGACGCTCATGCTGCAGGATATCACAGTGAAGATGATAAAAAACCGGGCTGGTGGGATGATATGGTCGGCCCAGGCAAGGCTTTTGACACGGATAAGTATTTTGTTATTTCATCCAATATGCTTGGCGGGTGTTCAGGAACTACAGGCCCGTGCTCAATTAATCCTGACACGGGTAAACCATACGGTCTGGATTTTCCTGTTATTACTATAGAAGATGCAGTTAAGGTTCAAAAAAAACTTGTAGATTACTTAGGGGTAAAAAAGCTTATTGTTGCGGGCGGTTCAATGGGAGGAATGCAGGCGCTTGAATGGTCTATTGCTCACAGCGATATGGTGGAGGCTGTTATTATTATTGCGTCTACAAGTAGATTGACTGCACAGGGCATAGCTTTTAATGCTGTAGGGCGAAACGCTATTCTTTCAGACCCGTATTTTAATAACGGAAATTATTACGGTAAAGAAAATCAGCCGGAAAGAGGCCTTGCTATTGCAAGAATGGTCGGGCACATTACTTATCTTTGTGAAGAGTCTATGCATAAAAAGTTTGGACGACGTTTTCAAGATAAAGACAAGCCCAATTTTGATTTTAATATAGATTTTCAGGTAGAAAGCTATCTGGAGCATCAGGGGCAGGTTTTTGTAGACAGGTTTGATGCAAACAGCTATCTGTATATTACAAAAGCTGTTGATTACTTTGACCTTGCACAAAAACACGGGTCTTTAAAAGAAGCGTTTGAAAAAACAAATGCAAGGTTTCTTGTCATGTCTTTTACAACCGATTGGTTGTTTCCGACATCGCAGTCAAAAGAAATTGTGCAGGCTCTAATCAAAGCCGGAAAAGACGTATCTTTCTGCGAGATAGAATCCCCTTGCGGGCATGATGCGTTTTTATTAGAGTTTGAGACCCAGACAAAAATCGTAAAAAGTTTTCTTTCTAAAGGAGAAATAAATGAGTAGCGCAAAAGACTCCCTTCATTTAAACTATTCGGTTATTACGGAATGCATAGAACCAAAGTCCAGGGTGCTTGATTTAGGCTGCGGAGAAGGCGACCTTTTAAAAATGCTGACCGTACAAAAACAATGTACCGGTTCCGGTATTGAAATTAACCAGAGCAATGTGATTGCGTCCATTCAAAAAGGGCTTTCTATTGTACAGGGGGATATTGATGAGGGGTTGAAGGAGTTTTGCGACAACGAGTATGATTATGTAATTTTAAATCAGACTCTTCAATCTACTGAAAAGCCTGATTATGTAATAGAAGAAATGCTTCGTGTAGGTAAAAAAGTAGTTGTGAGTTTTCCGAATTTTGGCTACTGGAGGGTAAGGTTTTATTTGTTTTTTAACGGCAGAATGCCAAAATCAAAAATGCTGCCTTTTTCATGGTATGACACACCGAATATCCACCTTTTGACAATCGAAGATTTCTTTGATTTTTGCAAGGAAAGAAATATCAAAATTACAAAATCTGTTTATATAAAGCGCGGAAAAATCAGCCCCTCTCCTATTAACAGGATTCTGACAAACCTGTTTTGCGAAGAAGCTGTATTTGTTATAGAAAGGTAGTACATGCTTTTAAAATTTGAGGAAAGCAGGAAAAAAATCGTTTTTGCAATTCTTGTGAATATATTGATAATACTTAATTACGCTGTTTTAGTCGTGCTATCTGTAATCACTTTTAACTTTTTTCTTATGATTATTTCTATCTTTTTCGGATTGGTGGTTTTCATAAATACAAAACCGCTTTTAAGAGCATACAGAGCTCCTCAAAGTATAGAAATCAGCGAAGATGGCATTTATGTAAAACCTCTTGAAAAAAGAATTGCTTTTGATGAAATAGAAAAAGTCTACAAAGACAAATATGAAATAGCTACAGCAAGGATGAGTCTGAAATATTATTATCCCGTCATATATACAAAAGACAAAACAATAATACGTTTAAAATATGAGGGTAAATCACAAGTGTATTATGATAAACTATTTTATCTTTTGGAAGATTTGACAAATGCAAAAGATGAGAACGAAATCCGTGATATTTTCTCCAAAGCGCAAACTGGTTTTACTTTTGGTTATGTTGATTTTACAAGAATACTGCATCTTTTAATATTGTCGATTTTTACATATTTTCTTCTGGCTGTAATTTTTACATCTAAAATTAATTGGTTTCATTTTAAATAAAAGGTTATAGTGTTATTTTCAAAAAAATGCTATTATTATAAATAGTTAAAATCGAGATACTTTACACTTTTAGAAGGGGAAAAAATGACAACTATCGAACAAAAAACTGTCAATGCAATACGCATTCTGGCAGCAGACGCAATTCAAAAAGCTAATTCAGGACATCCGGGTTTACCGTTGGGCGCTGCACCTATGGCTTATGAACTGTTTAGCAAATATCTCAATTTTAACTATCAAAACCCTTCATGGCTGAACAGAGACCGATTTATTTTGTCCGCAGGACATGGTTCTGCACTTTTGTATGCGTTGAATCATTTATTTGGCTGCGGTTTGACTATAGATGATATTAAAAATTTCAGACAATGGGGCTCTAAAACTCCCGGACATCCGGAATATGCTCATACCCCGTTTGTTGAAGCCACTACAGGACCGCTCGGGGCAGGCATGGGTATGGCAGTGGGTATGGCTATGGCCGAGGCTCATCTTGCATCTGTTTTTAACAGACCTGACTTTCCGATTGTAGACAATTATACTTATGTGCTCGGCGGAGACGGTTGTATGATGGAAGGCTTGTCGTCAGAAGCTTTTTCTATTGCCGGCTGTTTAAAATTAAATAAGCTTATTGTAATTTATGACAGTAACAAAATCACTATCGAAGGCTCTACAGACCTTACGTTTACGGAAAATGTAGAAAAACGTATGCAGTCCTTTGGCTTCCATACAATTACCGTAGAAGACGGCAACGATCTCGAAAAAATCGGCAAAGCTATTGAAGAGGCAAAAGCACAAAAGGATAAACCTTCATTTATTACAGTAAAAACTCAAATCGGATACGGCTGTCCGGCAAAACAGGGCAAGGCAAACTCTCATGGAGAGCCTCTCGGCGTTGATAATGTGGCCGAGCTTAGAAAAACGCTTTGCTGGGAATACGATGAACCTTTCTTTGTGAGCGAAGATGTTTACGAAAACTGTAAAAAAATTGCAGATGAAAAAGCTAAAAAAGAAGACGAATGGAACAAGTTATTTGAAAAATACTGCATAAAATATCCCGAAATGAAAAACCTCTGGGACAAATACCACTGCGAAATTGATGAAGATACTCTCTTTAACAATGCGGATTTTTGGGCTTGCGAAGATAAACCCGAGGCAACAAGAAGTACTTCCGGTAATATATTAAATAAAGTAAAATCGTTGATACCAAACTTGCTTGGCGGCAGTGCTGATTTAGGCCCTTCAAATAAAACTTATCTTAAAGACGAAGGCGACTTGTGCTCACAAAACTATTCAGGCAGAAACATTCATTTTGGCGTAAGAGAACAGGCAATGGCTGCTGTGGCTAACGGTATGGCTCTTTATGGAGGTTTGAAAACGTATGTTGCTACATTTTTTGTGTTTAGTGATTACTTAAAACCAATGGCAAGGCTTTCCTCCCTGATGGAGCTTCCTGTGACATATGTGTTTACACACGATAGCATAGGTGTTGGTGAAGACGGGCCTACGCACCAGCCTGTTGAACAGCTTGCAATGCTTCGTTCTATGCCTAACTTTATTACTTATCGTCCGGCTGATGCTACAGAAACTGCTGCGGGGTGGTACATTGCTCTTACCAGCAAAAAAACTCCTGTGGGGCTTGTTTTGACAAGGCAGAATATTTCAAAATGCCGCAGCTCCAACAAAGATGCAGCGCTCAAAGGCGGGTATATTATAGAAAAAGAAACAAAAAATATGCCGGATGGAATTATCATTGCAACAGGCTCTGAAGTTGAGCTTGCGATAAAAGCAAGAGAAGAGCTGTTAAAAGACAATATTGACGTAAGAGTTGTTAGTATGCCTTCTGTAGAGCTTTTTGACATGCAGTCCGAGGAATACAAACAGAGCGTGCTTCCTGATAATGTAAGAAAACGCCTTGTTGTGGAAGCTTTGTCCTCTTTTGGCTGGGGCAAATATGCCGGTCTAGACGGCAAGACCATTACAATGGATACGTTTGGCGCTTCTGCTCCGGCAAAAGTTCTGTTTGAAAAATTCGGCTTTACTGTAGAAAACATAGTTAATACTATGAAATCTATTGTTTAGTTACAAAATGTTTTCAGTCTTTTTGATTTCCTGTGTATTTATGCAAAAATAGGATTATTACCTATTTATGATACACAGGAAACCGAAATTATGATAACAACAAGTAAATTGACAGTACGATTCGGCTCGCAGACTCTTTTTGAAAACGTAAACATAAAATTTGTACCGGGTCATTGCTATGGCGTAATCGGTGCTAACGGTGCAGGTAAATCAACTCTGTTAAGAGTAATTGCAGGCGATGTTGAACCTACCTCAGGAGAAGTTCATATCCAGAAGGGTATGAGAATTGCCGTGCTCAAACAAAACCACTTTGCTTATGACGAATTTCCCGTAATAGAAACTGTTATTATGGGCCATAAAAGACTCTATGATGTAATGAAAGAAAAAGAGGCGCTTTATGCAAAACCCGATTTCAACGACGAAGACGGAATGAAGGTGTCGGAGCTGGAAACAGAATTTGCGGAGCTGGACGGATGGCAGGCAGAGTCTCAGGCTGCTTCTTTGTTGAGCGATTTAGGTATTGAAGATGCAAAACATTACCAGCTGATGAGCGAGCTTACAGGCAGTGAAAAAGTTAGAGTCCTTTTGGCACAGGCATTGTTCGGCAATCCTGATATTTTGCTTCTGGACGAGCCGACAAACCACCTTGATATTACCACTATCAAATGGCTGGAAGAATTTTTGATTAATTTTCAAAATACGGTTATTGTTGTTTCTCACGATAGAAACTTTCTTGATAATGTTTGTACGCACATTGCAGATATTGATTACCAGAATATCCAGCTTTATACAGGCAACTATTCGTTCTGGGCACAGGCAAGCCAGCTGATACAAAAGCAAAAAGAAGAGCAAAACAAGAAAACCGAAGAAAAAATGGAAGAATTAAAAGCATTTATTGCAAGATTCTCCGCCAATGCTTCAAAAGCTGCTCAGGCAACTTCAAGAAAAAATATGCTTGATAAATTGACACTGGAAGATATCAAACCTTCATCTAGAAAATTCCCCCGCATTCGTTTTAATTATCAAAAAATGCCGGGTAAAGATGTTTTGCACGTTGAAAAACTCAACAAAACAGTAGATGGAGAGCTGCTTTTAAAGAATTTTTCCATGGATGTGTATAAAGGTGACAAAATTGCTTTTCTAAGCAAAGACCCGCTTATTATAACAACACTGTTTCAAATTCTTGCAGGTGAGCTTGAGCCTGATTCTGGCAAGGTTGAATGGGGTGTGACAGCTACAAAGTCTTACTTCCCAAAAGATAACAATGCCTATTTTGATACAAAACTAAGCCTTATTGATTGGCTTCGCCAGTACTCTGAGGAACAGCACATAAGTTTTATCAGAGGGTATCTTGGCAGAATGCTTTTCTCCGGTGAAGAATCTGAAAAAAGTGCAAACGTTCTCTCCGGTGGAGAAAAGGTTCGCTGCATGCTGGCTAAAATGATGATTGCAGAAGCCAACGTGTTGATTTTTGATGAACCGACAAACCACCTTGATTTGGAAGCTATTACCGCTTTGAATAACTCGTTGATTGATTTTAACGGCACAGTGCTGTTTACGTCTCAAGATCATCAGTTTATACAAACAGTTGCTGATAGAATCATTGAAGTCTCTCCAAACGGCTGGATAGAATCTCATTATAAATATGAAGAATATATGATGAATCCTGAAATGAAAAAGAAAAGAGACATGTTATACAAAGATATGGTCAAAAAATAAGCACTAAAAAACCTCTCTTTTATAAGAGAGGTTTTTTACTTTTACAAATCTATTATTCTGCAGAAGATTCAGCTTCCTCAACATCTTCTTCTAATTGTGCAGTTCTGATAGAATCAAGTTTTGATTTACCTAAGTTTTTGTCTTTGAATTTTTTAACCTGTCTTGCCAGTTTGTCTGCAACGAGGTCGATGCTGGCATACATAGATTCTGCAGTCTCTGTAACGTGAACAGCACCTGTTGTAAGTTTGCAGGTTACTTCTGCAGTATGATTTTCTGCAACGCTGGGGTTTTTAATAACCGTAAGCATTACGTCAATGCCTTCTATCTGGTCATAGTGAGTAGCCACTTTACCTATTTTTTCTTTGGCGTAAGCTTTAATTGCGTCTGTGATTTCAATATTTTTGCCGTTTACGTAGATGCGCATGTATTGCCTCCATATAATAATGATACTTTCTAAGTATACCTCAACTCTTGTCCGGTTGCAATCGTCATATGAGTTTTGTATAATCTACAGTGTTAATTTGTTGAGGAACGGGGTTTATAAATTTATGAAAAAAACATTTTTAAAAATACTATCAACATTGCTTGTAACAGCAAGTCTTTCTATAGGAATGCCTTCTTTTGCGGCAATGAATAACGGTATATGGATTAATGACTTAAAAACATTATTCACAAGAAATCAGGCAATCATTCTGGCTATTAATATAAGAAGCTTTAACGCTGTAGATAAAAACGGAAATGACATTATTGAACCTGACAAAGGCGAAATTCCGGGTAATTTTGTAAACGCGATTGGAAGACTTGATGAAATCGCTTCACAAGGCATAAACACCATTCACCTTTTGCCGATAACTCCAGTAGGTAAGGTAAAAGCAATGGGTACAGCAGGTTCTTTATATGCAATATCTGATTTTACAAAATTGAATCCTCAGCTTGATGACCCGTCTAATGATTTGACAGTCGAACAGGAAGCTAAAAAGTTTATCAATGAATGTCACAAAAGAAATATAAGAGTCATTGTTGATTTGCCAAGTTGCGGGTCTTATGATTTGTATTTGTCAAACCCCAATCTCTTTGTAACAGGTGCAGACGGAAAACCCGTTGTTCCTGCTGATTGGACAGATGTAAGACTTTTTAAAGTTACAAATCCGGATGGTTCTTTAAACGACGAATTATTCATTCAATACAAAAAATTTGTGGACCTTGTTCAAAGAATTGGTGCAGATGGCATAAGAGCCGATGTTGCAACCTCCAAAACCTTTGACTTCTGGCAGAAGCTTATTTCTTATGCCAGAGGAAATGACCCGCAGTTTTTATTCCTTGCAGAAGCTTCAGAAAGCTGGAGTCAGCCTGTAGCGCCAAATGCGCCTTTTACTCCTTATTACAAACTGCTTGAAGCAGGCTTTGACGGATGGTATGGCAGCTTTTTTGATTTTAAAGACTGGAAAACACAAGATAAATTTGAAAAACAGTTAAGTCTCATCAAAACCATAAAAAAAGAATTTGACGCAAAAAATCAACCAAAAGCCGTTATAGGCAGTTTTGCAACACATGATGAAATGTCTCCGATTATCACAGGCGGGATGCCGTTTGCTGATATGATTATCTGGCTGCAGGCTACTTTGCCCGTTAACTCTTATTTTGTTGATGGTTTCCAATCCGGAGACTCATACCAGTATCAATATGCAAATCAAAAAGCTGCAAAAACTTACACCGATGATGATTATTATTATGTACACAAAGGAAAATTTGATATATTCAATTTTTCAAGAAAACCAGGATCTGTTAACAAAAGACTGCTGGCTGATTTTGGTATAGCAAACAAATTTAAGATAATGGCGTCTGAAATTATAGACAAAGGTGACTTGTGTTTTCTAAAAACAAACAATGCTCATATCTTTGCTTACATGATAAATTACAGATTTTCATCAATTCTTGTTGTGATAAACAAAGACCTTGTGTACAACAATTCTGTCAGTGTACCTGTAAAAGGGCTTAAAGAAACAGATATAATTGTTCCTCTTGCATTTACCACAACACCCGGTATTGAAAAAGGAAAAATCAATGTTGATTTAAGACCCGGTGAAGCTACAGTCTTTATGATAAGCAGAGGCGGTGCTGCAAATAAAAAGAATTAGTATTCTTTTGCAAGATAATCAAAGATACCTTTATTAGTCTCCCAGAGTTTATCTTTGGGAGATTTTTCCGGTAATTCCAGAGTAATAGTTGGTATGTTTTTTTCAATTCCGCAATATGTACCAAAACTGCCCGGAGTTGGATAGCCTATTGATTCTTCCACTTTGTAGCCTGTTATGTCTGAAATCTTTTGAGCTTCTGATTTTGCAGGGCCGTCATAATTCACTACGCTGTATGGTTCATGTAGGGTTATTATCAAATCAGGCACGTATCTTTCAATTATGTATATTAAAAACTGTGTCTCAACTTCACTGGCTGGTTTTTCTCCCCCGAAAAAATCCCCTTTTTCTGTTAATTCCCAGTTTTTGGCAGGAAAATTTCTGTTGAGATCAACATTGTTTGCATTTGTCCTTTTATTTTGAGCTTTTCCATCAGGGTTAAGACACGGGATAAACAAGAGCCTGTTTTTTGTTTCTGTTTTATTTGAAAGATAGCGGTTAATAATGTATTCGCCGTCAGGCTCGTCACCGTGAATAACACCTGCTATCAATACTGTTTTTTCATAGTCTCTGTCTTTTGGTTCTTGTTTTAAAAGTAATATCTCATTACCGTTTTTTGTGTTAATTTTAGCTTCTATGTCTGCAAATATCATTTTTGGTCTTCCAGTCTTTTCCAGTTTTTTGCCGTATTTTCCAGCAATGTTTTTGTATCTGTTTTTGATAGTATAATTTGTTGAACAGCTGTGTTGAGCAAGGTAATTATTTCTTTGCGGTTGTTTTTAAATTTAACCTGTTTTTGCAGATTATTGAGTTGTTGAGCGCTCAGGTATCTGGCTTTTGATATGGTGTCATTGTTATTATATTGATTAAAATACGGGTCTTTTAAAGATTCGTTGTTAACAGGTAGAATGGTGGTAAGCTTTGCAAGCTCTACCTGATTATTTTTGTTTGTTAAAAACAGAGCAAATTTTAAAGCTGCTTCTTTGTTTTTTGCCCTTTGAGGAATTATAAGATTCATAACAGACACATCATATTTGCCGTTATCTCCGGTGAGCTGTTTTGATACATCAGTATCTTTAAATACCTGTGGGGCGTTTTCTTTTACTATATTTAAAAAATTTGCGCCGGATTGTATAAATGCAATCTGGCCGGACATATATTTTTCAAGAGCTTCCTGATGATTTTGTGTAATTGATTCTTTTGGTATCAGGTCAGAGTTGTAAAGATATTTGTAATCATTGAATATTTTTACCGACTTATTTGAAACAAGTGACTCAGGAGTATTAATATTGTACTTGTTCAAGATTTTAAGCAATGTATCGTTTTCTGTAAGCGTTGGCATTGTAACGAATTTGCCTGTTTTTTCTTTTATTCTTGGCGCAAGTGCATTCATCTCATCGTAAGTCTTTGGAATAGAGGTTATGGCAGAATCATCAAGTATTTTTTTGTTGTAAAAAGTCAAAGATGAAGTTGCATAAAACGGAATTGCATAACATTTGCCGTCTTGTTTCAGCATATCTATTATCAAAGGATTGTAGGCATTCAATTTATTACAATCAATGTAATGAAGAGCCTGTTTTTGAGCCAGTACACTTGAAAAGTCCGGGGTAAGATTCACAAGGTCAGGCGGTGTTGTGCTCAAAATAGAGGCAAGTGTTCTTTTTTCTCCTTCAGAGTAAGGTACGTCTATCCATTTTATTTTTATATCCGGGTTTTCTTTTTCAAACTGTTCAATCAACGGGTTCATGTAGTTGTTAAAAGTACCCATTTGTAAAGACCAAAAAACCACCTCTTTAGTAGTTTGTGCGGGTGTTTTTTGCTCTGTTTTTTGAGGTTTTGTTAAAAGATAAACTGCATCTATACAAATTAGACACACACATAAAATTGCAATAATGATTTTTAAATTTTTCATACAAGCCCCTTCTTAGGTTAAATTATATAAAATACTTTGTTGACACGCAACTCGCTAAACCTTAACATAATATTATTAAGGAGAAGGTACAGGATGAATAATTCTACAAAAGTAATTTTTGAAAAATCAATAAAAGGTATGACAGGGATTTCTCTAACTGATGAGGAGCTTTCTTTAGACTTTATCAGGCCGCAGTTTTTAAGAAAAGAACCTGCTGTTTTGCCTGAGGTTTCCGAGCTTGAAGCAATGAGACATTTTAAAGAGCTGTCAGACAAGAATTTTTGTGTAGAATCAGGATTTTATCCTCTTGGTTCCTGTACAATGAAATACAACCCAAAAGTCAATGAATACCTTGCTTCATTGGATGGGTTTGCCAATCTTCATCCGCTGCAGGCCGATGAAGACGCTCAAGGCGCTCTTGAATTGATGTTTAAGCTTCAAGAATGTTTAAAAGAAATTACGGGTATGGATGCAGTTACTTTTCAACCATCAGCAGGCGCGCACGGTGAGCTTTGCGGGATGATGATTGTAAAACAGTATTTTAAGAAAAAAGACGATTTAAAACGTAAAAAAGTAATTGTTCCTGATTCTGCACACGGCACAAATCCGGCTTCGGCAGGCATGTGCGGATTTGATATCTTGAAAGTGGATAGTAATGAAAAAGGTCAGGTAGATGTTGAACATCTTAAAAAACTTTTTGAAGAAAATGACGGCGAAGTTGCTGCAATGATGATGACAAACCCTAATACCCTCGGGTTGTTCGAAGAAAATATTCTTGAAATTTCTAAACTTGCTCATGAAAAAGGCGCGCTTCTTTATTATGACGGAGCAAATCTTAATGCAATTATGGGGATTACAAATCCGAGATTAATGGGTTTTGATATTGTGCATTTGAATTTGCATAAAACTTTTGCCACTCCTCACGGGGGAGGCGGTCCGGGTGCAGGGCCTGTTGGTGTTGCTGATTTTCTTAAAGGATTTTTGCCTGTTCCCCTCATCTGTTTTGACGGACAAAAATATTATAGAAAGTATGATCTGCCGGACACAATTGGAAAAGTAAAAGAATTTCAGGGCAATTTTTCCGTACTGGTGAAAGCATACGCCTATATTCTTATGAGAGGAAAAACTCTTAAAGATGCTTCTTGTGATGCTGTATTAAATGCAAATTACCTGAAAGAAAAACTTAAAGATTATTATGATTTGCCTTACGATTTTACTTGTATGCATGAGTTTGTTCTTTCCGGTGACCGCCAAAAAGCTGACGGTGTGCACACGTTAGAAATAGCAAAGAGGTTAATGGATTATAAATTCCACCCGCCTACAGTCTATTTCCCTTTAATTGTGTCGGAAGCTATGATGATTGAGCCTACAGAATCTGAAAATAAAGCACGACTTGATGATTTTGCTGATGTTATGATAAAAATAGCCAATGAAGTAAAGACTTCACCGCAAAATGTTCTTGACGCTCCTCACACCACACCTGTGAAAAGGGTGGATGAGACAAATGCAGCAAGGCACCTTGATTTGAGATATAAGAAAGATTAAATATGCACGAATACTATTTTAAAATTAAAAAAGGTGATTTAGAGTTTGAATTTTCAACAACGGATAAATTTACTTTTGAAGAAAAACTCTCGGATTGGATAAACGGCATTGTACACGGTGCATATATTGAACCGCCTCACCAACCGACGGCGCAAACACAGGAACAACAGCATGACAATGTCCAAGAACCTGTTCAACGCAGTGGTTTTATTGATGTAAAAAATCTTTCTTCCATAAATGATTTGACAACTCCTGTTTTTGACAGTGCCCAAAAGGCCAATATTGTTGAAGAGGTTAACTTTGAGCGTGCGCTCGAAGAGTCAATGCAAAACCCTAAAACAGAAGTTGTAGAAAAAGTGGATATGATTTCCGATTTTGAAGGTTATTTGCATTCTTATAACCCGCAAAACTCTATAGACAACCTTGTTGTCACTGCTTTGTATATTTTGAATATAGAAAACAAAGAAAGATTTACTATCAAACAATTGAATGCAAAACTGGTTCCGTTAACAGGCAAGCCTGTTGACCATTCTGTAATCGAAGATGCAATGAATCAAAATCTTATCAGGATAGTACCGGATTTAACAGGAACCAGCGAATATACTGAATACACTTTAACAGATGAAGGTGAGGGATATTTTGTCCAATAAGGGTAAAGTCGCCGTTGCCCTGTCCGGCGGTCTTGACAGCAGTGTAACCTGCTTTTTGCTCAAAAATCAGGGTTATGATGTTTGTGCAATTACCGTCAAAATGGTTGATGACGCAAAATTTGAACAAATAGCCAACAATGCAAAAAAGGTTGCCGATAAAATAGGCATACCTCATTATGTAATGGATTTGAGCAAAGAGTTTAAAAAAGATGTAATAGATTATTTTGAAGAGTCTTATAAAAAAGGCCAAACTCCCAACCCTTGCATATTGTGCAACCGCACCATAAAATGGGGCAGGTTGTTTGACTTTGCGGTGGATGAGCTGGGTTGTGATTTTGTTTCTTCCGGACATTATGCACGTATTGTTGATGATAACGGTATTAAAAAGATGTATCCGGCAAAGGATTTGAAAAAAGACCAGCAGTATTATCTTTTTGAACTCGACCAGAGACATTTGAGCCGTATTTTGTTCCCGCTTTGTGATTATGTAAAAGATGATATAAGACAAATTGCAGCTCAAAATGATTTACCGTCAAAGTCTTCAAAAGAAAGTCAGGATATTTGTTTTATTACAAAACCAATGACAACAAAAAAGTATATAACGGATAAATTCGGTGTAAAAAAAGGTGACTTTATATTTATTAAAACAGGTCAAAAAGTTGGCACACACGAAGGTTTTTATCAGTATACAATCGGCCAGAGAAAAGGAATAGGCATTGCATGGGAAGAGCCTTTGTACGTGGTAAAACTTGATGCGCAAAATAATGTTGTATATGTTGGCACGCAAGACGACCTGATGCAAAAATCTCTGACTATTCATGATATTAAAATGCAATACCCGAATGACAGGACAGAGTTTGAGGCATTGGTAAAAATCCGTTATAACATGGAAGCAAAAAGCGCTGTTGTAAAACTGGATTATGAAAATAATACAGGTGTTATTACTTTTGATGAACCGGTTGCTTCAATAACATCAGGCCAGGCTGCAGTTTTTTATGACAAACAAGACCGCCACCTGATAGGCGGCGGCTGGATTGATTAATATTTTGTTTTACAGATTAAAAAGTATTAAAAGTGACTCCGTTCTCTGTTAGGAAGTTATTTAATTCTTTTTTTGTTTCTTGATCTTTCAAAAGAGCCTGTATTGCTTTTTTGTCGCCTTTTGAATGTGTAACTTCGGCTTTTGTTGCTTCTTTTGTATTGTCAAAGATAAAAGACAAAAGCCAGTTTTTTCTTTTTCTTTCAACTGTGACACAGGCAGCTTCATCTGCTCTGTCTATGAGCTTTACTGTCAGTACGTCATTGCTGCCTCTTTCCGGAAGAGTGGCAACTTTTTTTCTTAGTATAGAAAAAGCATCATTAATTTCTTTAGGCACTTTGTTTGTCATTCCTTGAAATGACGGTTGAGCCTGTTTGTTTGTTTGATATTTGTAATTGCTTGATAAATAGGGATTTGTGAATAGTGCAACTTTCATTTTATTTATTCCTTTTCTTGTGATTTGCGAAATTTTTCTTTAATTTTTTCGGCTTCTTTATCTATTCTTGCAAGTGAATCAAAGCCCAAAATTTCATAACCCTTAAGCTCATACATAGAGAGCAAAGGTTTCAAATACTTTGGTCCGTTCTTTTTACGTGTTTCGTTGTGACGAATAAAATAGTACATAGAATTTTCATATTTGATGTAATTTTCTTCTTTTACATCGTCATTAAACACTTCATTTACGGCTTTTTCAATTCCTGTGGAGTCATAATATTTGCGCAGCTCAGGTATTCCCTGCGAAATATCTTTACCTTCCAAAATATCATATATTAAATGTTCTATCTGACCGATGTCATTTAATTTTTTGGTTCTGATTTGAAGCTCACCGAAAACATATTTCTGTTTTAATTTATTTTCTTCTATATGTTGTGCTTTTTTTGATACTTTGCTTTTTGCAGAATCTTTTGATTTGTGTGTAGTTTTATTTTTTAACGGATGAACAATATTGAATTGAGTGGTTGTGTAACCGTTTCGTTTTCTTACTTTTTTATTTTCAACAAGCACCATGCCAGGCATTGTTTCTTTCCATTTTTTTGCTGTTTCATAGTTGATGTACGGCAGAATATAGTTGTCATGGTAGTTGCTCATTCTTGTTATTTTTATTTTGCCATAACGTATAGCTTTTGAAATATATTTTTCTACCTGTTCCAGCTCAACAAGGCCGCCGTTTGGCAGAATAAGCCTTGTTCCAACAAGGTCTTTTACATAGTTTACTGCTTTGTCATGATCTTTGCTTGTGGGTTTGAAGATTTTTATACAATCTTCTATTTCTTTTTGATTAAACTCTATTTGTTTATCATTCAATGCCATCAAGAGGAGTTTTTTGTCATTTTTGTTCAACGATGAATATGGTTTTATCAGCTGATTGTATTGTTCTTCATTAAAAGTTTTGCCTTTAAAATGCTTATCTGCAATATCTTTGTATTCTTCAATATTTAACAAAGAATAAGGCTTTTTATATGCTTCTGTAGAAAGCCTGTCCATCATGTGAGGATAAAAGCTTTCGTCTTTAAACTCTTTGACGAGTTTGTTGAATATAGACTTTTGGGATTTACTTCTTGCCACGACATAACGGCCGAGACCTTCTTCTCCGCCAAAGATTTCTTTGACCTGATCAAGTACTTCTTCTTTTGCATCTGCACCTGCTTTTTCAAGCTCTTGAGAAATATCTTTGTAAAAATTCATTCTCTTTTGTGCAGAATCAATAAATTTTGTTTGCAATGCTGTGAATTCTTTTTCTCCTGCATCATTTACAACAGGCTCAACAAATGCAAACAGCTCTTCAGGTATAACTTTTTCCTTTTTTAGTTCTTTAACTGTTTCATATGTCTGTAAAAATTCCTGATTTTTTACAGGTTGAGTTTTGCCCATAGAAATAGGTGAGGATACATTTTTAGAATTTTGTGTCTTTTCAAAAGTATCCTTTTGAAGCATGTTAACAGACGCACTGTTAACATGCTTTGCCTGTTTAAAAGGCAGCGCATGTGTTTTTGATATTCCTGTTAAAGAAAATAAAGAGCTGTTTAATGTTATCACTTTTTTATTCCGTCATAGTGTGTGTGTTTATTAATAAAGCCATAAACAAAAAATTTTGTCACCGGATTGTAATAAAATTTTTTAAATGAAATAATTTGTAACATGAGTATTTAATTATTCAACGCCAATAATAACATTTATGCTAATATTGTCTTATGTCAAAACGAAAAATAACCTATATCGTAATACTTTCGCTGGTAGTTCTGGGCTGTGCCTGGGCATTTATCAGTGCCGGTGTGATTACAAAGAATTTTAAAAAAGAAGCAATCAATAATGCCGGCGAAAAACAAAAGCTCAACATAGAAAACCTTATTATTACAGAGACAAAAGAGGACAAAAAATACTGGGAGCTTTATGCCGAATCCGGTTATTATGACAGTCAGAACAAGGTTGCCATTTTGTATAATGTCATTGGCAATTTTTATGATGATGACAAAGTTGTTTTGAGTATGGAGTCTTCAAAAGGTACTTTTAGTGAAGAGACAAAAAAAGTAGTTCTGTACGAAAATTCGTATTTTATTTATAAAGACGGAACCGATGTGCGTGCCGACAGATTTGTTTGGCAGGGCAATGACAAAGACATTGTTGCACAGGGGAATGTTATAATCAGAAGAAACGGTGAATTAAGAACTTTCAGCAATGAAGCGGTGCTTACAAATCAGATGACAAGTGTAAGAATCAAAGGCCGCTCAAAAACAGAGCTGTACAGTAAGGGGAATTTTGATGAAAAATTTTAAGATTTTAATATTGATATCAGCAATCATGCTTACAATTGCAGGTATTGCCATTGCTTCGGATTTGTCTATCGAATCTGACAAACAGAGCTTTAAAATGGAAGAAAATAAAGCCAAGTTTGAGGGCAATGTAAGAGTAAAAATGGATGATATTAGCGCCACATCCGCAAAAGCCGAAGTTTTTATTGACCCTAAAACAAAACAGCTTTCAGATGCGGTTATGTATGACCAGCCCTATGTTGTGCAGGTAAAACAGGATAAATCTAACGAAATTAAATCTAATATATTAAAAATGTCTTTGCTCAATAAAAAATTAAGAGCAGAAGGCAATACTCAAACAACAGTTACTGAAAAAGGTTCTATGAAGCCGACTGTTATTATTACAGCAGATACACAAGAGTACGATACAAAAACAAAAACTTTAACAGCTCAGGGTAGTGTAATTATTTATTACAAAGATGTTGAAACATTCTCAAACTCTGCTGTTGCAAACCTGAATCAAAACGGTGATTTGCAAAAGCTTACTTTAACAGGAAACGGAAGAATCAAACAAAAAGACAGTGTTATTACTGCAAACAAGTTTATATATGACGCAGTTAAAGAAATAGCATACGGTCTGGGCTCTGCTCACAGCGACGTGGATATGGACGGAACACGCATAAACGTGTGGTCTGACCGTCAGGAATATTACAAAGCTTCCAATATATTACAGGCATCAGGCAAGGTGCATGTTACTTACAAAGATTATGATGCCAAAGGCCCTAAAGCTACGGTATATCCGGACAAGATTACAAACAAACCTAATGAAATTGTATTTATCGGACGTTCTACAATAGTTGAACAAATGCGCTCAATTGAAGCGGATAGAATCAAAATGTACATAAACCCTAAAAACTTCTTTGCAGAAGGTAATGTGAAGACAGTTATCAGGAATGTACAAGATAACAAGAAAAATAATTTTTAATAAAAAAATGATGAGTTATTAAAACTCATCATTTTTGTTTGTTTTTTCAAAAAGTTCAATGAATTGTGTTGAAACGGTTTCTAAAGCCTCATCTTTTTCGTATCCGAATTTGTCAACATAAGTTTTAACATCATCTTTTACGCCTTTGTAAATTTCGGGTCTCATTTTTGCAACATCTGTTTTGGCTGTGCCTATTAAGTGATCCCAGATATGAGGTTTGTCAATTTCACTGTTGTTGATGTCTTTCAATGTTTTTAAAAGTTTTTTTATTCCGACATTAAATTCCGGAGCAAAAGACTCTGTGCTGAAAGAATGGATTATTCTTTTATTTCTGTCTTTTTTAAATACTTGCTGGCTGTCATTATCAACGCATACAACGTTTACAGATTTTTTGCCTTTTGGAAGAAAGTATAAATCAACATTATTTTTATCTGCTTTTTTGAATTCGTCAGTATTTTTAGTTTGTTCAATAATGTTTTCGGAAAGCTCTTTCTGGGTTGCATTCATTTTTGAAGAGTTGATATGTGTTTTCCCAAAAGAAGGAGTAATACCGTTTAATGTCATGTGTTAATTTCCTTATTTGTATAGACTGATATTGAGGTAAATATCATAATTAAAAAAATTTGCTATAAAAACAAGAATGATTAATAAATGTTTACATCAAGGATTATACAACCTCAACTCTGAATGTCGGCGCGTGTTTTAGCTGTTCTTCTATTTGTTCAAAGGTTAAGAATCCTTCTTGTGCACCAAAATTTGAAACAACAGATGCTGCATTAACAGATGCCATCATAAGTGATTTTTCAATATTCCAGTTTGTGTGTTCAAGCGCAGCTGCAAATGTAGAAGATAATGCATCTCCTGCGCCCAGTGTGCTGACTACTTTTGCTGGGAATTCCGGACAGCGGTAATATTTTTTACCGTCATAAGCATAAACACCGTTTTTGCCGTCAGTAATAATAACAACTTTTGCGTCAGTTGATTTAAGTTTATCAAGCATTGCCTTGATATCAGGGTGAATAACTTCTGCCGAGTAGCATTCGGTTTTTGTATCAGGTCTTACATCTATTTTGGTTACAAGAGAGGCTTCCTCTTTGTTCATTACAACAACTTCTGCTGTTGCAAGGATTTTTTCAAAATATTTTAAACCTTTTTTTAAACTCGAACTACCGGGGTTTATTATCACATTTGTGTTATTTTCTTCTGCAAAGTGAGCTATTTTGTCAAGCACAGCACCGGAATTACCGTTTAACGGAGCAATATAGAGCCATTTTGAATTTTTGATTGCTTCATAATTTATTTCATTTTCTTTAATAGTACCGTTTGTTCCACGGTGAGCAAGCACTGTTCTGTTGCCTTCAAAACTCAAAAGGATAATGGAAAAACCTGATGTTTCAGTCTTGCTCTCAATAATGTTCGATGTATCAACATGGGCTAGTTTTACTTTATGCTTAATTGTTTTGCCCTGAAAATCTTCTCCTATTTTAAAAATTGCACTTGTGTTAAATCCGAGATTTGCAAGGTTTGCTGCCGCATTTAGCCCGCCGCCTCCTACTGCTGTTCTGAAACTGTCGATTTCCACTTTGGCTCCGTATGGAAATGCCATAAACTCTGTACTTGTCTTTTTTGTGCTTACAGAAACTATATCTGCGGCTTCACTTTCCACAAAAGCGTCTATTGTTGCACTGCCTATGGTTATAAAATCGAACATCTTAAATTTTCTCCTCTGCTAAAAATATTTTGCCTTATTCTATCAGGCTCTCGGGTGACTTTTATCATACACCTCTTTGAGTCGTTCTGTCGAGATGTGGGTATAAATTTGTGTGTTAGAAATAGATGCGTGACCTAAAAGCTCTTGCACAACCCTTAAATCAGCTCCGTTTTCAAGGAGCTTTGTTGCAAAACTGTGACGAAAAACGTGAGGTGTTACTTTTTTGGGCAGCTGTATTTTTTTTACAATATCATTTATTGCTGTTCTTACAGATTGTGTTTGCAACCTGTAGCCTGTTTTGTTAATAAAGACCGGACTGTCCTCATTTTGCTGCGGAGGTGTTCCTCCTTCAACAACCATAAAACGCACATTATCAATATATTTTTGTAAAAAATCTTTTGCTCTGGAAGAAATCAAAACTATTCTTTCTTTCGCACCTTTGCCCATTACTGTTATCTCATTTTCCGCAAGGTTGAGGTTGCTAAAGTTCAGGTTACTAAGCTCTGAAATACGCATACCCGTTGCATATAAAAGCTCAAGTATTACACGGTTTCTATAACCGGCAGGGGTATCAATTTTTATGTTATTTAAAATTTGTTCTATTTCTTTTGTTGTCAAAAATTTTGGCAGGCTTTTGTTTCTCTTTGGCGCATGGACACTGTTTGCAGGATTTGTTTCAATAATTCGTTCTCTGTACAAAAATCTGTAAAAAGTACGAATTGAAGCTATTTTACGTGACAATGTGGTCTTGGAATAATTGAATCTTTGAATAAAAATAAGATAGTCTTTTAGTTTTGTGTGGTTTGTTTGTTCAATTGGCGTGTTGTCCAGCCACAGAAGAAAGCTCAAAATATCCGAGTTGTATGCACGTATGGTGTGCTTAGAAAAGTTTTTTTCCACCTCAAGATAAATCAAAAAATGCTTCAAATAAGTTTTTGTTGTTTCACTCAATCCCATATTAATTATTATATAATATTTCAAATTTTATTAACAGTTTGAAAAAAAAACTTGTTATTGTATTATAAACTTACAACAAGGATTTTAAGGCAATAAAAAGGAGAGGAAATTGTCTATAGTATTGGATAAAAAACAGTGTTTGATTGCGGGCGACGGAGAGCTTCCCGTTGCAATGGCAGAATCTGCACAGAAAAACGGTTTTGATGTTGTAGCTATTTCCTTATCTTCTGATAACAGAAACAGATTAAAAAAATACTGTTCAAAAGTTTATAACTTTGGCCCGGGCGAAGTTTTAAAAATAAAACAAACTTTAATCGACGAAAAAATTACACAGGTAACCTTTATAGGAAAAGTACACAAAGGCCTGCTTTTGAGACGACCAAAGCTTGATATGGAAGCTATCCGTCTTATGAAAGAAGCACAAAGACTTAATGATGATGCAGTTATGCTCATTATTGTAGACCAGCTAGAACAAATGGGCATATGTGTTCTTGACCAGACAATTTTCATCAAAAATTTGATGGCTCCCCCTGGGGTGCTCGGTGTGCATGAACCTGATGAAGACCAGGCTCTGGATGTTGAATACGGCTATTGGCTTGCAAAAGAAATGGGCAAGCTTGATGTTGGCCAGTCTGTTGTAATTAAAAATAAAATGATTATGGCTGTAGAAGCTATTGAAGGAACAGATAAATGTATTGAACGCGGTTGCAAGCTTGGCGGTAAAGGCATTACCGTTGTTAAAGTAAGCAAACCTACTCAGGACAAACGTTTTGATATTCCTGCAATAGGTCTTAATACTTTAAAAACAATGGATAGATACGGCGCAAAAATTCTGGCTATCGAAGCTAATGAAACAATTATTGTGGACCAGAAAAAGGTTATTGATTTTGCCAATAAAAAAGGCATTATTGTAATGGCAATTTAGGCGATTGGCTTATGACAAAAAAATTATTTATTATCACAGGCGAATTATCGGGCGATAAACATGCCTCTCTTGTTGTGAAAAATTTACTTGAAAACAGAAACGATATTGAAATAGAAGCAATTGGCGGTGAAAACCTTAAAAAACTAGGAGTTAAGCTTTTTGTTGACCACTCAAAGGCTCATATGTCTGCAATGGGGCTTACGCCTAAAATTCTTTTTGATCACATAACACTCGGCAAAAGAGTTGTTGATTATTTAAAAAATGAATATAATCCGGATCTTGTCCTGCTTATTGATTATGGCGGGTTCAATCTTAATATTTCAAAATTTCTAAAAAAAGCCGGCATAAAAGTTTTTTATTATATTCCGCCTCAAATCTGGGCATCACGTAAATGGCGAATTAAAACAGTAAAGAAAAATATCTCAAAGGTTATGACTATTTTTCCGTTTGAAAAAGAAATGTATGAAAAAGAAGGCATAGACGCACAGTTTGTCGGACATCCGCTCATTACGCAAATGCCGCCTTGTGTAAACCGTGATGAGGTGTTTGAAAAGTACGGACTTGATAAAAATAAGAAACTTATCTCTATTTTTCCGGGGAGCCGTACATTTGAGCTGCACAATCTTATGAAAACTTTTCTTAAGTCCGCTGCACTTATTGCTCAAAAACGCGATGATGTTCAGTTTGTAATTGCACAGGCTGACAGCTTAAAAGACGATGTTTTCAAAAAATATCTCGGAAAAACAAACATAAAAGTTATAAAAAATGATAACTATTCACTATTGAGTGTGTCTGACGCTTTGATGCTTGCTTCCGGTACAGTCGCGCTTGAGGCTGCATTGTACACAACTCCTATGATAATCAGCTACAAAGGGCCATGGATAGCATATTTGGTATACAGACTTGTAAGGTGTATAAACAGAGTTTGTCTGCCTAATATTATTATGGACAAAGATATTGTACCCGAGCTTTTACAAAAGGATTCCAATCCGCAGGTTATCTCAACCGCTCTGCTAAAAATCTTAGAAGATAATGAATACAGACAAGCGATGAAAGACGACCTTTCCAAAGTAAAAGCAATATTATCCCGTCATGAAGCCGCAAAAGAAGTTGCACAGGTAATAAGCAGCGCATTGTAATTATGAAAAAAATAAGTCTGATTAAATTATTTTGGATATTCTTTAAAATAGGCCTTGTTTTGTTTGGCGGAGGATACGCTATTTTGCCGTTTTTGCGCGCGGAAATGGTGGATAAAGAAAAAATCTGCACAATGGAAGAAATCACAAATTACTATGCATTGAGCCAGTGTTTTCCGGGACTTGTTGCAGGGAATGTTTCAATGTTTACAGGTTATAAAGCACGCGGTGTTATGGGTGCATTTGCCGCAGTATTCGGGGTTTGCCTTCCGGCTTATCTTGCTATAGTTATTGTGTTTTCTTTTTTGTCAGCCATAACAGGGTATCCTGTTATTCAAAATATTTTTGAAGTGCTCGATGTTGCCGTATGTGTTCTGATTTTGTTAACCGTACTTGAGTTGTGGGAGTTTTCTGTATTTGATAAATTTACAACATTTATTTTTCTTGCGGCTTTGATTTGTTCAGTATTTAATGTTTCGCCGTTTCTTATTGTAATTGGTGCAGGCATGCTTGGTGTGTTCAGACATTTTGCATTCCCTAAAGATAAGGCACCGTGTGCTTGCTGCAGCTCAACACCTGTGCAGGAGGAAGAAAATGAATGATATTCTGATTCTTGCTTTTGAATACATGAAAATCGGTGCAGTTGCAATAGGCGGCGGGTACACGGTTATTCCGTTTTTGTATTATCTTGTTGATAAATATAAATGGTTTGAGGTTGCGCAAATAACCCAGATGATTGCTGTTTCCAATCTTACTCCGGGCCCTATCGGAATTAATATGGCAACATTTGTCGGTGTAAAAGTCGGCGGTATCTTAGGTGCGGCTTTTGTAACTTTTGCTTTTATGGTTCCGTCTTTTATTATTGTGTGTTCTTTGTCAAAATTTTTGAAGAAAAATAAAGAAAACAAACTGATTAATAATATTATGTACGGACTCAGGCCGGCTGCTGTGGCTTTGATATCTGTTGCAGGGTTAAAAATAATGAACACAACCGTGTTCAATCTTACAAAATTTTTAAAAACTCATAATTTGTCTGATTTTATATCTCTCAAAGCTTTTATTTTGCTAATGGCTTTTTGTGCAATGGGATTAAAACTCAAAAAGAACCCCATGATTTTGATTGTGGCAGCTATTGTGCTCGGACTTGTTATAAAGCTTTAAAAATGCTTTAATGTTTTTATTATGAGCAACAAATTTATTCAAAGAATCATTAATTACATACTAGAACGTCGGAAAAAGAAGCTTGAACAAACAATGGAAAAGCTTAAACCCCGCACCTATACAAATACAACAACAAAAACGCACATTAATGCATCAGAGACAATGACGCTTTCTTCGCAGACAGAAAAGATTCTTGAATCAATGGATGCAGAAGTTAAAAATATTGTTAAAGGTTGTCTTACAGACCCTGCTAAACTTCTTACTTTTGTTGAAGAACACGGTACACCTGTTTACAAAATAGCACATGCAGACAAACTGCTGGCTAAAATTAATGAAGAAGAAGGGTTTATTACTCCGTTAAAAGGTTTCAAAGCGTTTTATTTGAATTTTGTTACAGGATTTTTTGCACAAAAAAAACTGCACCTGTCTTTTAAATCGAATGAAATGTTTGTCATGAGAGACGGTGAAATAAATATTTATTATATGCTTCACCAGTTTCATAAGTGGTACGGTTTTAAGAAAAATTTACCCGGTTATGATGAGATGGCCCAGGATTTGTTTAAAGATAATCTTGATAATATGTCTGATTCTGACGTGAAAGAAATGAGCATAGAAGAAATACTTGCACTAAAAGAAGCGATAGCAAGAGATGCTCAAGCTGCAGAATTTGTTATACAGCTCGCGAAAGAAAGCACCGGCGCGAAAAAAGCCCTTGATAAAATGAAAAACGACGGCGGAGCCAGTATCTAAAAGTATTACAAAATTGTGATGAATAAATGTAACGCCGAAAATAGTTACACTTTCTAAACTATTCCATTATTTTTTTTTAGATGATATTATGGATAATAAAAAATTTGTGTCTGGCAAATTTTGTGTGGAATTATCAATTATTATCTAGAATTAGGAGAAAATAATGAAGAAGAATTTAGCAAAACGCATGGTTATTGCCGCTTTGTTGACCACATGGATGGCATGTCCTTATACTGCGTTGGCGCAAGATTATGAAGGCGGAACAAACGCCAATGGTGGCGCTAAATATGTAAACAAAGGTGAAATCTTTGATGTTGAGGAAAATTCTTCTTTTACACATAACCAATCAACTGCTCAAAACTATGGCGGTGGAGCTATATATAATGATGGCGGTACTGTGAATATTGGAAACGGTACTTCTTTTGTAGAAAATTATTTAAACCAACCGGTAATAGATACAACTGATAAAGATTATCGTTCTGCCGGAGGTGCTATTGCTTCTTGGAATGGCGGTTCTGTAAACATTGGCAATAATGTTTCTTTTATAAATAACGGCTTAAACTCCAATGGTCAGGCTGCCTGGGCATCAGGCGGTGCAATTTATGTTGACACTGATCAAGTCAATCTTTCTCAGCTGACTATAGGCGAAGGCGTTTCTTTTACCGGAAACCAGGCAGGGTCATTAGGCGGTGCTATTTATGTTGGTGATTCCAATACAAATATAACTTCTGCAACCTTTAACGGAAATAAAGCAGGAACATGGGGCGGTGCTATTTTTGCAGGGCAATATTTTGGAATTTCCGGAAATAAAATCAATATTGACGGTGTTACTAAATTTTTAAACAATGAAGCAGGCAGCTATGGCGGAGCCATTGTTAGCCAATATACAAATTTAAATGTTGGAGATGGAACCAACCTTGTTACTTTTGATAACAATAAAGCGGGTATCGACGGCGGTGCAATACATATAAGTACAGATTCCGACCCTAGTTATAGTGCAAATTCAACTATAAAAAATTCAATTTTTACAAACAATCAAGCAACAACAGGCTCAGGCGGTGCTATTTTTAATCCCGGCTCTATGACAATAGAAAATGCTTCTTTTGGTCAGCTGGTATTGGATGATCAAAAAAATATTATAGGTGCTCAATCTGGTAATATTGCGGGTCAAAACGGCGGTGCCATACATAACCAAGATGGCGGTTCCGTTACTTTTAACGGAGAAAATAATATTTTTGCTGGCAATACAGCAAATCAAGGTGGGGCTATAAGCAATTTTGGAGACGGCTCTACAGTAAATTTGGGTGATAATGCAATTTTTGCATATAACACAGCAAATTCTGTGGGGGGGGCTATTTCTACAGTTGATACCGGTTCAACAGGCAAAACTGTTATAGGTGATGATGCAATTTTTATAGGAAATAAAGCCGTTGCCGGACAGGGTGGTGCTGTTCACAATCAGCGTGCAAATACAGAAATAGGTGATAACGCGAAGTTTTATAATAATACTGCTATAGGCTATGGCGGTGGTGCTATTTATCAGGATACTGATGGTGCAGCTGCATCTTTAACTATCGGAGCCAATGCAGAATTCTATAACAACAGCACAACATCTTCTCATGGTGGTGCTGTGATGAACTTTAATGCAGGAGATAACGCCTCTTTAATTATTGAAGAAGGTGCAAAATTTGTAAATAACTCTGCAGGTAAAACAGGCGGTGCTATTTCTAACTGGGGTGCAGAAACTACTGTTGGGGAAAATGCAGAATTTACTGCAAATACTTCTGAAGGCAACGGTGGTGCTATATACAATGCAAACTATGGCGGAAAAGATTCCGAAGTTAATATAAGCGGTAACACAATATTTAGCCAAAATATTTCAAAAGGTGACGGCGGTGCTATTTATAATGCCGGCAATATTAATTTAGATACTGCAGCAGGTGATATTACTTTTAAAGATAATGAAGCAAATGGTATCAAAAATGACCTTTATTTGGCTAATGGATCAGAAACTACGATTACAGGCGATTCCCATAATGTTTCTATTGGCGGAGGTTTGGTTTCAGAAACAGGATCTGCATTAGATATTTCCGGTTCTTCTAACCTTACAATAGAAGAAGGTGCGGTTGCAGATATCTCCGGTTCTTTGACTTCTACCGGAGCAGGGCAAGTTGTCAATAACGGTGATGTTACAGTATCTGGGACATCAACTGCATCTATTACCAATAACGGAAGCCTAACAATTGCAAATGGCGGTTCTTATATAGCTAATGTAATCCAGGATAACAATGATTCTTCAATCACTGTCAACGACGGTGGTATATTTGGAACAAGCTCTACTTTGCAAGGCGGATCCTTAACTGTTAACGATGGTGGCAAAATTAATGGTTCTGTTGAGGTAACAGAGGCTGTTGAAGTCAATGTTGGCTCTGCTACGTTTGACCAAAACGGACTTTTAGTTGGCGGCGATAGCACTAATGGCTATATTACAGGGTCGTTTAACTTAAAAGATACAGAAATTACCTTAAAAGATGTTCTTACTGATGATTTGACGATATCTGGTAACTCTCAAATTTTGACAGCTGATCCTGATGCAGTAAAAATAGGTGATGGAACATCTTCCAATACTTTAACCCTGTCAAACGGCAGTAATAACGCTGCTGCAGATAAAAACTTCGATGTAACAAATCCTGCAACTTTGAAGTTGTCACCGGATTCAGGAAAATCTATGACATTAAATAACAATGTAACAGGTACAGGTAATGTGCTTGTTGATGAAAAAGTTACACAAGTAGATAACCCTGAATATGATGCGGATGAAGCGGCTAACGATCCTAATTATAATGTTCCTGCTAAAATAGACAAACACTGGGGTGTTGGAACTGTAAATGTTGCTTCTGACAACAGCGGTTTCAGCGGCAATTATCTGCAAAAATTAGGTACAGTGATTGCACAGGCCGGCTCAAAATTCTTTGGCGGAACTAATACAGTACAAGGCGGAACGCTCGTTTTACAAAACGGTGCTGACCTTAGCTCTGATGTTAATGTAACTGCAAGAGACCCTCAGGCAGATGCAAATATTTATCCTGAATACGGTACAGTTGATATCTACAACGCAATAAATGGTACTGTTGGAGAAGACGGTATTAACAGAATCTCTGCAGATTCTATTGCCAACGGCAACAACGCGGTAATAGATTATATTAACTCTGATGATTCAACAAACAAAGTCAATATAACGGCAGGCGGCCTCGGGTTGTTTAATGGTACCAGAGTTGAAGGCGACTTGACTTTAAATAAAGACTCTGGTGTTAGAGATTTGACTTTTGGAAACGGTTCAGGTTCTGAAGCTGACAGTATTATACTTAACGAAGCAACAAAGCTTACTTATGCAGACAATGCTTATATAAAAGATAATTCTACAGTTTCAGTAGGCGCTAACGCATCCTTAAACTTTGAAAATCAAACAACAGATATTACATACAATCCTGTAATCTCTTCAACAGCTGATACAGCTTCCATAAACAAATCAGGTGCCGGCTCTACAACAATTGCCTCCACAATGGAAAACTATCACGGCAAAGTAAATGTTACAGGCGGTGTTTTAAACTTGGCTTCATCAGGAGATAAGTTATTAAACAATGTAACAATCAACAATGCTGTGATGAATGTTACCGGCGGACTTGGTGTAGAAAATGAGGCAGCAACTGATGGCAAGCTATCTGTAACAAACGGAGCTTTGGCTGTTGAAAAATTTGTAGAAACCAATGATAACCTGACTGTTACAGGCTCTAACATGACAGTTGGTGATTATCTTGCGGTAGGCGGAGATTCTGTATTAAAAGATTCTGTTGTAACAATTACTAACGAATATGAGTCTTTGGGTAGTGTAATAATAGACAATACAGTATTAACAGTAGGCGGTGAAGCTGACCTTGAAGATACTACAATAAAAGGTGACAACTCGGTTGCTACATTTGGAAAAGATTCCTACTTTGCAAGCCTGACAGTTACCGATAAATCTACAATAAATACTCTCGGCAATGTTGAGGTTGGTAATACCTTAACAATAGGTACTCAAGGCAGTGCAACAAGCAGCCCGACAATCAATATGCAGTCAGGTGCTATTAACACAATCACAGCAAATGATGTAATTATTAACAGCGCATCAAATATTCTGTTTGATGTTGATCCCAGATCAAAAGAAACAGATAAGATTATTGCAAATAACTTAATTACAAATAACGGCAGCCCTGATCCTTATCAGATGTTAATTGGCGGTATCAACTTTACTACATCTCCAATTGACAGAAATGTACAATTTGATATTTCAAATGTTTTAACTGATTCACAAGGCGGTCACGGAAATTGGATTGCCTTGCCGGATGGAGGTGTAATCGCTAACAGCGCAATGGGTCAATACCATATTACAGCTTCTTCAGCAGGTTCTCCAATTCTTAATGCTGCTTTACTCAACTTGAACCCTCAACAATACAGAGGTCAGGTTGCTACAATTGCTTCTTGGCAAAACCAATTGATAGTTAACAATCTGTTATTTGACCATATGAATCTTGTTACAAGACAACTTATGGATGAAGAAAGAACTGCAAACAAATATGCAGCGGCAATACCATTTATTGATAACTATCAGTACAGTATAAAAGACGGTACGCTCTGGTATAAAGCTTATGGTGCATTTGAAACTCTATCTATGACAAAAGGTTTGAATGTTGGAAATAACGCATACGGTTCTTTAATCGGTGCTGACTTCCCGCTTATAAACCTTAAAAAAGGATGGAAATTAGTACCTACAGCTTATATCGCTTACAATGGCGGCCACCAGCACTTTAACGGTGTAAGTATGTATCAAAACGGCGCTCAGCTCGGTTTGATGGGTACTGCTTACAAAGGTGACTTTATGACATCATTGTTGGCATACGGCGGTGGTTATGCTAATGATATGTCCATCAGAGGACAGTATGGCAGCGGCAATGACAACACAGGAAACTGGTTTGCAGGTGTTGCTTCTAAAACTGCTTATAACATCAGATTACCGCATGACTTCATTATCCAGCCGGCATTTATGGCTGCATACAATGCTTTTGGCCAGCAGAACTGGGGTTCAAACTTCGGTACTATGAGTATGAGCTCAGGTATGCTCAACGGATTGAACGTTGCTCCCGGTTTGAACTTCATATGGCAGAAAAAGACTTTCAGCATTTATGCAACAACCCAGCTTGTTTACAATGTAATGGGCGGTGTTGATGGTAAAGCCGGAAATATCGATTTAGGATACGTAAGAATGCGTCACTGCTATTTTGAATATGGCCTTGGTGTAATGAAAAAATTCAAAGACACCTTCTCCGGCTATCTGCAATTTACAATTAGAAACGGCGGCAGAACCGGTATTGGATTCTCCGGCGGTCTGAATTGGAAAGTTGGCAAAGAATAATTTTTCTGATTTATAAAAAGCCTCCTGATTTTCAGGGGGCTTTTTTAAAAAATTTTTGACAATGCCTTTTGTCTAAAATACAATAAAAAAACCATGAAGATTTCTATAGATGATATAAAAAACGCTAAAGACCAGTCACTTAAAATTTGTTTTGACAATACCGTAAAAGACCTTTCAACCGAAGGTGCTGTTGTTGCCGAGCTGGTTTTAAAAGCATATGGAAAATATATAAATGTGCAAGGAACAATTGTTGCAAATGTTAAGCTGGTTTGCGACAGATGTTTAAAAGATTTTGTAAAAAAAATGAAAGTTGATGTGGACGAAACTTATTTGCTCGGGCATCTTATAGCTAATGAAGACGCGCATTCCGGGCAAGAGCTTGAGCTGAAAGACGGCGATTTTGTCACAGAGTTAACAGGGACTGACGAAGTTGATATTGATGATTTAATTTATCAATCTGTAACATTAAACATTCCAAATCCGTGTGTTTGTGATATAAATTGTAATGGAGATGCTGAAATGGAAAAATATATGAAAAAAGAAATTTCAGATCCTCGTTTGGAAGTTTTTAAAAATTTAAAGATTAATAAACTAGAAGAAGGAAAATAACAATGGCAGTACCAAAGAAAAGAACAGGTGCATCAGCACAAGGACACAGAAGATCAAACTGGAAAGCAACAGTTCCCGAAACTACAACTTGCCCAAATTGCGGCGAATTAGTTTTGACTCACACTGTTTGCACAGCTTGCGGTCAATATAAAGGTAAAGTAGTTTCAAGAAAAGCAGAAGGCTTTGTTGAAGAAGTTAAAGAAGAAGCAAAAAAAGCTCCTAAGGCTAAAAAAGCTCCTGCAAAAAAAGCTAAAAAAGAAGAAGCAGTTGTTGAAGAAGTAAAAGTTGAAGAAACAACTGAAGAAGTTAAAACTGAAGTTGAAGCAGAAGCTCCTGCTCAAGAAGCTGAAGAAAAATCTTCTGAAGAATAAGAATTTATAATGCGCCGGTTACTCTTAAATCGGCGCATAAAATAAATTAACCCCGTGTTTGGATTTAAAGTTTATAAGGGAGAAGAGTTTTAGTATGACAAGGATAGCTATTGATGCAATGGGCGGCGACCATGCTCCTCACGAGATTGTAAAAGGTGCTTTGTGGGCTGCTGATGAATATAACGTCGCAATTGAGCTTGTCGGAAAAGAAGACGAAATTAAAAAGGTCATTGATGAAGTCAAACGTGACGGTATCAGGACTAGTAATATCAATTCTCCCAAGGGAAGAATCAGAGTTGATGTTGATAAACTTGATATCAAGATTACTCCTGCTTCCGAAGTTATAGAAATGGGCGAAGCCCCCGGCCAGGCAATAAGAAAGAAAAAAGATTCTTCTATTGTTCTTGCAGTTAAAGCGGTTGCTACTGGCAGCTCACAGGCTGTTGTTGCCGCCGGTTCTACAGGCGCAGCTATGGCCTCAAGCTTATTTGGCCTCGGCAGATTACCGGGTATAGAAAGACCGGCTATTGCTACAACTTTGCCTACAATGAAGACACCTGTTGTTTTAATTGATGCAGGTGCAAACAGCAATTGTACTGCAGAGATGCTTTATCAGTTTGCTATTATGGGCTCTGCTTTTTCAAAAAATGTACTCGGTATGGAAAATCCCAGAATTGGTGTTTTGAATATCGGAGAAGAGGCTGGCAAAGGCAATGAGCTTGCTCAGGCTGCATACAAGCTGCTGGAAGAAAATAAAGACGGTTTAAATTTTGTTGGCAACGTTGAAGGTAAAGAAATTTTTCTCGGTGATTGCGACGTTGTTGTTTGCGACGGGTTTGTCGGTAACGTTGCGTTAAAGAGTATTGAGGGTGCGTCTTCAATGCTGTTCAAGATGATAATGCAAGAGTTTAAAAGAGACCCTATTTCTATGATTATTGGTTTGCTTGCAAAATCAGCAATGAAAAGAATTTTTAAAAGAATTAACTATGAAGAATTCGGCGGTGCTTTGCTTTTGGGTGTTAAAGGCATCACTGTTATCTCTCACGGCAGAAGCATGGCTTATGCAATAAAAAATGCTGTCAGAGTGGCAAAAGAAGCTGTTGAATCAGATGTTAATAAGAAAATATCAGAATTTTACGAAGGATAGAATCTATGTCATTAAATTTAATTCCTGTTATGATTGCAGGCGTGGGCTATGGAGTACCTGATACGGTAATAACAAACGATGATTTAACAAAACTCGTTGATACAAGTGATGAATGGATTACCACAAGAACAGGTATAAAAGAAAGACGAGTTGTTTCAGGTGAAGAAAACGCTGTTACTCTCGGTATT
This sequence comes from Clostridium sp. K4410.MGS-306, assembly GCA_000980375.1. Classification (GTDB taxonomy): domain Bacteria; phylum Cyanobacteriota; class Vampirovibrionia; order Gastranaerophilales; family Gastranaerophilaceae; genus Limenecus; species Limenecus avicola. Next base: position 46,110 of record LARD01000019.1, read on the forward strand.
AAAGCTGCAAAAAATGCTTTGGAAAAGGCAAAAATGGATGCAAAAGATGTTGATATGATTATTGCCGCAGCATCTGTTCCTGCTCATCCTTATCCTTCTACTGCTTGTGAAATACAAGCTGCAATAGGTGCTGACAAAGCAGCTGCTTTTGATATCACCGCTGCTTGTACAGGAATGATTTATGCAATGAATATTGCAAAAGCGTTTATCTCTTCAGGTATTTATAAAAATATTCTTTTGGTTGCAACAGATGCAAACTCAAAATTTATAGATTGGTATGACAGAACAAGCTGTGTGTTATTTGGCGATGGCGCCGGCGCATTTGTTCTAAAAGAATCTGTAGACGGTGTTGATGACATTATTGCAATGGATATGCACTCAAACGGTAAAGACGGTGATTTCATAAAAATGCCGATGAATGGCGAAAATTGCCCGCTTGTGGAACCCTGTGAGCAAAAGAAACAAAAAATTGTGATGAACGGCAGAGAGGTATACAAATTTGTTGTTACAACAATGCCTGAATCTATAAGTAATTGTCTTGAAAAAGCAGGTCTTACTCCTGATGATGTTGACTATTTAATACCTCATCAGGCAAACTACAGAATTATTGAGGCGATGGCTTCAAGATTAAACTACAGTGATGAAAAAATTATTGTTAACCTTCAAAAATATGGCAATACATCAGCTGCTTCTATTCCTCTTGCAATGGCAGAAGGCATTGAAGAAGGTAAAATCAAGCTTCCTTGTAAAGCTATCTTGAGCGGTTTTGGTGCAGGACTTACTTGGGGCACTGTTATTGTAAGATTACGTGAAGGTATTGCATAGATATTAAGGAGAAATAATATGGGTAAAGTTGCGTTTGTATTCCCCGGACAGGGCTCACAATCTGTTGGAATGGGTAAATCCTTATATGAAACTTCTGTTGCAGCTAAAGAAATTTTTGACAAAGCTGATGAAGTTTTGGGCAGAAGTATTTCCAAAATGTGTTTTGATGGTCCTGAAGAAGATTTGAAGCAGACGATAAATACTCAGCCGGCTATTCTTGTGACATCAATTGCAGCATTGGAAGCTTTGAAAGAAAAAACAGATGTAAAACCTGATTATGTAGCAGGTCACTCGTTGGGAGAATACGGTGCATATTATGCAGCAGGTGTTATAGATTTTTCAACAGCAATGAAACTCATTGACAAACGTGCTAAAGAAATGAATGCTGCTGCAGAATCTACAAAAGGTGCAATGACTGCTGTAATCGGCATGTCAAAGGAAGCTATCCTTGATACTATTGAAAAAATTGATGGTATGGTGTCTGTTGCAAATTACAACTCTCCCTCACAAATCGTTATTACAGGTGAGGCTGATGCCGTAGCAAAAGCCAATGATGCTTTAAAAGATGCCGGAGCAAAAAGAGTTATTCCTCTTCCTGTTTCAGGCGGTTTTCATTCAATGCTTATGGAAGAAGCAAGTGTTAAATTCTCTGAAATATTAGATGACTGTGATATTAAAGACGCACAGATTCCTGTTTTTACAAATGTTGATGCTGAACCCACAACAGCTGCGATTAGATTTAAGGCTAAAATGACAGCTCAGATTTATTCTTCTGTAATGTGGACACAAACTGTAGAAAAAATGGCTGCAGATGGTGTTGATACAATTGTAGAAATCGGCCCCGGCAAAGTTCTTGCCGGTCTTGTAAAAAAGACAAATCCTGCAATCAATGTGCTGAATGTTTTTGACGAAGAATCATTAAAAGCGGCAGTTGAAGCTTTAAAAAAATAACAAAACTCAAATTAAACGATAAGAACGATAAGAATTAACATTAAGGAGAAAATTATGTCAGAAAAAAAAGTTGCATTAATTACGGGTGGCTCAAGGGGTATAGGTTTGGCTTGCGCATTAGAACTTGCAAAAGCAGGATGTGACATCATTATCAATGATATTTGTGATGCAGAAAAAGCTCAACCGGCTATCGATGAAATCAAAAATTTGGGCGTTAATGCATATTTCTATCAATTTGATGTTTCAAATGACGAACAAGTTCAGGCTGCAGTTGATAAAATGATATCTGAACATGGTAAAATTGACATTCTTTTGAACAATGCAGGTATCACAAAAGACGGCTTGTTTATAAGAATGGATATGGAACAATGGGAAAGAGTTATTAAAATCAACTTAACAAGTGCTTATTGTGTAACTCATGCTGTTGTTAAGTACATGATGAAAGCTCGTCAGGGTTCTATTATCAACATGTCAAGTATTGTAGGCCGCCACGGTAATGCCGGTCAAGCTAATTATTCAGCATCAAAAGCTGGTCTTATCGGTTTAACTCAAACGTTAGCTAAAGAATTAGGCTCAAGAAATATCAGAGTAAATGCAGTATGTCCTGGATTTATTCAAACAGCAATGACTGCAGAATTGGCTAACCTCGATGAATACTTAAAAGCTATTCCTATGAAAAGACTTGGTACACCTGAAGATATTGCTAAAGTTGTTAAATTCTTGGCTCTTGATACAGACTATGTTACAGGTCAGGCTATCGAAGTTGCCGGCGGTTTGATGATATAATTAGGATCATACAAATTATTTTAAACAAAAGGCTTTCTTTATAAATGGAAAGCCTTTTGTTTAATTTTTTAGGGCAAAATATGTTCTAAATTATTTGTAAATAATCTTTAAAACTCGATACTAACGCTTTACAAAATTGCATATTTATATTGAAATAGTATAATAGTAATGAAAATACGTAGTTAATCAAAATGAGGATGAAAAAACATGAGTACAGTTCTTGAGAGAGTAAAAAAAGTTGTAGTTGATCAATTAAGCGTAGACGAAAATTTAGTTACTCCTGAAGCAAGCTTCACAGCTGATTTGGGCGCTGATTCTTTGGATACAGTTGAATTGGTTATGGCTTTTGAAGAAGAATTCGGATGCGAAATTCCTGATGAAGAAGCTGAAAAAATCGCTACAGTTCAAGATGCAGTAAACTATATTGAATCTCATTCATAGTTTAAGGCTATAAAATTTTTAATTGCGGGGAGCATGAATAATACTCCCCGCAACTATTAAAAACTATTAAAGGGGATTTTTATATTATCCCGTTCGAGTTTAAGAAAAAGGTTTACAAAACAATGAGCAAAAGAAGAGTAGTTGTTACAGGTTTAGGGATTGTTTCTCCGTTTGGCGTTGGAGTCGAAAAATTTTGGAACAGTCTTTTGGAAGGAAAAAGCGGAATTTCTACTATTGAACATATTTCGCTTGAAGGTCACACAGTGCATATTGCAGGTGAAGTAAAAGATTTTAAACCTGAAGAATATCTTGACCCTAAAGATGCAAGAAGAATGGACAGATATAATCAGTTTGCTATGGTTGCTGCTGATGAGGCTATTGCTGATTCAGGAATCGTCGCAGGCGAAAATGTTGATCCCTACAGATACGGTGTTATTGTAGGTTCTGCAGCAGGCGGTTTTGATACATTCGAAAAACAACATGATATTATTACGGCAAAAGGCCCGACAAAATGCTCACCATTCACTGTTCCTATGATTATTTCAGACATGGGTGCAGGCAGAATATCTATCAAACACGGTGCAAAAGGCGTAAACAAGGCAGTCGTTACAGCATGTGCAACTTCTGCTCATTCTGTGGGTGATGCTTTCCGCTCTATCCAATGGGATGATGCTGATGTTATTGTTGCAGGCGGTGCTGAAGCTGTTATTACAAAACTCGGTATAGGTGCGTTCACCAGCGCAAGAACATTGTCAAAACACAATGACGAACCGCAAAAAGCTTCAAGACCTTATGACAAAGACCGTGATGGATTTATTATGTCAGAAGGTGCTGCAGTGTTAATTCTTGAAGAATTGGAACACGCTAAAAAACGCGGCGCTAAAATTTATGCAGAAGTTGTTGGCTATGGTCAAACAGCTGATGCTTATGATATTGTTGCTCCTGCTTCTGACGGTGCCGGTGCTGCAATGGCAATGAAACTTGCTGTTAAAGATGCAGGTATTGAGCCTAAAGATGTTAATTATGTAAACGCTCACGGAACAAGTACAGGTCTTGGTGATATTGCCGAATCTCAAGCTATTGCAAGAGTGTTTGGTGATCTTTCTACAAATCCTGATTTAAAAGTAAGCTCTACAAAATCTATGCACGGCCATATGCTTGGTGCAACAGGTGCTGCTGAGTCTATAGTTTGTATCGAAGCTATTAACAACGGCATTGTTCCTCCTACTATCAATCTTGATAATCAAGATGAAGCTGTTGCTGATTTGAACTATGTTCCGCACAAACCGCAAAAGGCTGAAATTAAATATGCATTAACAAACTCATTTGGCTTTGGCGGCCACAATGCTTCAATTCTGTTTAAAAAATATGAAGCATAAGAATTAAACTTCAAAAAAAAGACCTCTTTTTTAAAGAGGTCTTTTTTTTATTCGATATACTTTCCGTTAAAAAGCTCCATAACCATTTTTGATTGGTCGGACAGATTTTCCGCTATTTCTTGATTAGAGTTTGTATTTTCGCTTTGTGTCATTGTAGAATAAGCTGAACCTTTTGCTGCTGGAGGCGAGAGAGTTTCTTTTAGCAGCATTGCATTTTCTGCCTCTTCTTCTGTTTCATTTACTTTCGGTGCAGCGGGAACCTGTTTTTTTTCTAATTTTTCAAGAGCCGGTTTGATATTTTGTGGTTCCGGATCGGATGCATCTGCAAGTTTTATGTGGATATTTATGTCATCAACATTAAAATAGCTCATAGCAGCTTTTTTTAATGGTGCATTTTTGGAAACATCCTGTGCTTGCTTAACGAATATTTCTTTCAAAAACGCAATTGTAACACCGTCTTTGCTCAATTCTACAGGGCGTGAAAGATTGTAGAAAAACATTCTTGAAGGAATACTCTCAATGTTTTGTAAAATACCTTGCCATGCTGTTGCTATATCTGCCGAAGCAGCGTTGTTTGAGCTTGCAGCTGTTTCTTTAGATGCTTGTACCTCTGCTGCAACAGGCTCAGGCTTTGGCTCTGATACAACAGGTTTAGGGGCTTCTGTTTCCCTGGGTTTTAAAGCTTCCTGTTCAACATGCTGTTGTGCTGCAGGCATTGGTGGCTGCGTTGACTGAGGAGCTTGAACAGGCGCAGCTGCAGGCTTAAAGACAGGAGGTGCCTGTACAACAGAAGACGGTTTTATTTCTCCTGACACAACATTTGCCTCCAGACGCTCTATTCTTTCGAGCAGTTGTGCATAAGAAGAATATTTTACGTTAGATGAAAGCTCTATAATACAAAGCTCGAGCCAGAGATATCTATTTGTTGTTTCTTTTATTTCTTTTGAATAATAGGACAATCTTTCTATTGTATAGAGCATTTGCTCCGGCTCAATGGCTTCGGACTGTTCTCTCAATTTGAGTATGTGTGCTTCGCTTAGCTGGGTAAGCTCTGCTGCAATTTTTCTGTCTGTACAATTTTTGACAACGAGCATATTTCTGAAAAATTGTATTAAATTAGTGATAATCTGAAACGGCTCATTACCTTTGTTATAAACTTTATCAAGCAGCTCTATTGCATTTTGTGTTTGTGATTCGAGAATAGAATTGCTCAAATCAAAGAGTGTTTCAAAAGACAGCCTGCCGAGCATTTCATTTACATCATCAGAAGATATCTCTTTGTCAGCATCAAGCACACTTATCTGGTCTAAAAGTGCAAGAGAATCTCTCATCCCGCCGGCAGAGCTTCTTGCTATGGTATAAAGTGCATCTTGAGTTATGCTTATGTTTTCCTGTTCGCATATGTATTGAAGTCTAGCTACGATATCTTCCGTAGTAATGCGTCTAAAATCAAACCTCTGGCATCTTGAAATAATTGTATCCAAAACTTTATGAGGTTCTGTTGTTGCAAGGATAAAGATGACATTTTCTGGCGGCTCTTCCAGAGTTTTTAACAAGGTGTTAAAAGCCTCTGTTGTGAGCATATGGACTTCGTCAATTATGTAAATTTTGAAACGTCCGTTAACAGGTACAAACTGGATTTTTTCAAGAATATTTCTTGCATCTTCCACTTTTCTGTTAGACGCAGCATCGATTTCAATAACATCTATTGGCGTTGAATTTGTAATATCTTTACAGCTCGGGCATTCTCCGCATGGTTCCAGGGTTGGACCTTTGGCGCAATTCAGAGATTTTGCAATAATTCTTGCTGTAGTGGTTTTTCCTGTACCTCTGGGACCGCACAAGAGGTATGCGTGAGATATTTTATTAAGGTTAATAGCATTAGACAGTGCTTTAACAATATTTTCCTGACCAATTAAATCCTTAAAAGTTTGGGGTCTGTATTTTCTGTATAAAGGTAAGTATCTTTGTGTCAAAATTTTGCTCCGAATCAAGTCCTGTAATATAATTATACGAGAAAACATCGGAAAAATAAAATATGAGACCAATAATACCTGAAAAAATTAAAAAAGGCGCAACCATCGGCTTTTTGGCGGTATCCGGAGATATCAAAGATTATGCAAAACTTGAGCAGGCAAAAGTTGAATTTGAAAAACGCGGTTTTAATGTTGTAATATCTCAAACAGCCGTGACAAGAAAAAGATATCTGTGTGCAGACGATATAGCAAGAGCTAATGCGCTAAACGAATTTTTTAAAAAACCTGAAATAGACGCTATAATAGCTTGTCGAGGGGGATATGGCGCTATAAGGATTCTTGACAAAATAGACTATGAGGCAATAAAACAGAATCCAAAATTTTTTGGCGGGTATTCTGATATAACTGCGTTGCAGTTGATGATTTACAAAAAAACAGGTCTTGTGACATATAACAGCCCGATGGCTTATTCTGATTTTGGTTGCGAAACAACGCAATATACAACCCAATCTTTCTTTGATGCATTAACAAACGGCATAAATGAATTGTTCATAGATTCTCCTCATGTATTTTTTAACGGAGCATCCGCTGGTGTTTTGTGGGGCGGGAATCTTTCTACCATACAATCGTTATGCGGATTGGATTTTTTACCGGATGAAAAATTTATCTTTGTTGCAGAAGATATAAATGAACCTGTTTACAAAATAGATAAAATGTTCACTCAGCTATTGAATATCCCTGCTTTTAAAAATAATCTTTCTGCTGTTGTTCTTGGTGATTTTTCAGGCATTGATAACGAAAGATATTTTAACGAATATTTTACAGAACTTGCTCAAGAGTTAAAAATTCCTTTTACTGGTGGATTAAAGTTTGGTCACGAAAAAGACAAACAAACTTTTCCAATAGGTGTGAATGCAATTGTTGACACAAACCTTGGCAAAATTTTTATTAAGTAATTGTATAAACTTTTCTGTAATAAAGCATAGAACCAAGAATAAAAAGCACGAAGTTTGGTATCCATGCTGCCAAAAACGGTGATATTGCCATTGTTTCACCAAACGAGAGAGACAGTGCTCTTAACAGGTAATAAAGGAAAATAATCAAAATACTGAATAAGAATCCTCTATTATATCTTACTCTGGGCGGAGTGATAGCCAGCGGCACACCTAACAATACAAGAACTACTGTTGTTACAGGAAATGCAAATTTGTTATACAACTCTATTTTAAATAACGAATGTGTTTTGGGGTCATGTTTTTTGGCATTTTTTTCAACATATTTCCACAAGGCGATTACGTTATACTGGGTTGCTTCTTCTTCTGTCAGTGCATCTTTCACATCCATACCAAAGTCTACAATAGACTGGCTGAACCACGTGGTGTTAAGGATTTTGCCGTCTTTGTTCATTGTGTATACGGCACCTCTGTTAAACTGCCAGCCTTCAGGACTTGTTTTTCCTGTTTGTGACTGGATAACCTGGATTGTTTTTTCATTGGAAAAATCGACAACAGATACGTTTTTGAGTGTGTTATCTTCACATTTTTGTACAAAGAAAAGACGTTTCATCGATTTTCTGCCTTCAGCATCTTCTTTGATTTCTTTAAAGGTAAAATTTTGCTTACCGTTTGGAATATTTTTTTGTCCTAAAGCCCATACTGCAAGGGTTTTAGATTGAGAATTTGTGACAGGTACAATAGTTTCGTTAACAATAAAAGTTAACAGTGCCATTGCTGTTGCAAATATAAAAATCGGTTTTGCAATACGGTTTAACCCTACACCGCAAGCACGCATAACCGTTATTTCCGACGAAAGGCTCAATCTGTTGAGTGTCATAACTGTAGAAAAAAGTACACTCATTGGTATTGCCATAACGATTACCTGCGGCAAATTCAACAAAACAATCATAAGCGCAATGTTGAAAGGGATTCCGTAAAGAGTGATTTGTTTAATTAAAGTGATAAAAGTATCGGACGCAAAAATTATAGAGGTAAAAATAACAATCCCCATTATGAAGATTTCAAGAACCTGTATTAATATATATCTGTCCAGTATGCTTAACTTGTTAAAAAGTTTGTTGTGCATTCGTTTTTACTCAATTACGTTTCTAATTGTTGTGCTCAATTTCATCTTGTTTTATAAAATTGCATTGAGCCTCGAGTTTTTTATCTTCCATATTAACGATTAAATCCTGTATGTCTTTGATTTTGCCCAGTGCAAAACCTGTCTCGGCATACAAAACGCAATCATTGCAGATTCTGATTCCGTCATAAACAACGGAGCCGGCAAGAGGTTTTTCTTCGCCGCAGCACTGGCAGTCAAACATATCGAACTCACAATCCGGGTTTTCTTCAATGTCATCAGCCTTCATCTGTGCAACCACAGCCTGCATGTCTTCTATAATTTTTAACTCTTCTTCTTTATTCATAACTTATATTATATCGTAAAAAATACTAACTTGACTATAATAAATAATTTTAATATTATATTGTTGGATTTACAACATGTTGGAGTTACAACAATATTGTTATGGGTAACAAAGATTTTGAAGAAAATTTTTTTAACTGCTATGCAAGAAGCCTTCCCTATCTTATAGAAAAAGCCTCTGTCTATATCAGGCTGCGCGGGTCGCTTTTGCTAAACGAGCTAAATGCTGATATCACGCTTGAACAGTTTATTACTCTGGATGCAATTTCCTCAAGCAGTGATGTCTGTCAAAGAGACCTGGCAAAAGTATTATTAAAAGACCGTTCTAATGTTACAAGAATCTTAAATATTCTGGAACAAAAAGGCCTGATAACAAGAGAGCCGGCCAACAAAGGTAAAAGAATAGTAAAATATACCAGACTCACGCCGAAAGGACGTGAGCTCATGGACAAATATGCTGACAGAATGAAAAATGACCTTAATGATTTTCTTTCTCAATTTAATCAAAAAGATTTAAAAATTATGGAAAAAATGCTGGAAGAAATTTCCAACAAAATTAGCGAAAACGCAAACTTACAAATTTAAGTGTCCGGTAATATGGAAAAGATTGAAAATACAAATAACAATGTGCAAATAAGCCCGTGGCTGACAACAATAGCCGTAATGAGCGCAGCTTTTATGTTTGTTTTGGACGGGACAATTGCAAATGTCGCTCTGCCGCAGATGGCTGGCAGTTTTTCCTCAAGCAATGATGAGGCAACATGGATTTTGACCAGCTACCTTATAGCCAGCGGAATTGTTGTACCTTCCGTTGACTGGTTTTCCAAGTTTTTTGGAAGAAAGCAGTTTTTTATAGCATGCATTTTGATTTTTACAGGTGCATCACTGTTGTGTGGAATGTCCACATCTCTTGATATGATGATAGTATCTAGGGTGATACAAGGTGTTGGCGGCGGTGCGCTTTTGCCTGTTGCACAAGCCATTTTGCTGGAGGCTTTTCCTGTAGAAAAGCGTGCGCTTGCAATGTCTATATTCGGTTTTGGGGTTGTTGTTGCTCCTGTTATCGGGCCGATTCTGGGGGGATGGCTGACTGATAACTGGTCGTGGAATTGGATTTTCTTTATTAACATTCCGTTTGGTATACTTGCGGCTGTTACTTCAAAGTTATGGATTTTTGACCCTCCTTATGCTCAAAAACAGGCAGATGCAAAGATTGATTATGTGGGATTTTTCTTTTTGATTGTTTGGCTTGTAACTTTTCAGGTTTTTCTTGATAAAGGAAACAATGCTGACTGGTTTGGCTCCGAGTGGATTTGTTGGACTTTTGGCATTTCTATGATTGCAATGGTACTTTTTATTTATTCTCAAATAGTACAAAAGGATTCCATTATAGACCTGTCTGTATTCAAAGACAGAAGTTTTGTGCTGGGTACAACCATTCTTGTAATAGCCAATATGGTTTTGTATGCTTCTACTACCATAATGCCTTTATTTTTACAAAATTTGATGGGATACAACGCATTTTGGAGCGGTTATTCTCTTATGCCAAGAGGTTTTGGCAGTGTTCTTGCAATATTTATATACAGCATAACGAACAAGATGTTTGATTTTCGGCTTTTTACTGCAATAGGTATAATTGGGCTCGGTGTATCAGGCCTAATGTTTGGGTTTTTGAATCTTGAATTTTCTATGATAAATATCATTATTCCAAACTTTATTTTTGGTTTTTCTGTTGGTATGACAATTACAGTGCTTACAACAGCATCGATGGAAACAATCTCTAATGCAAAGATGACAAACGCCAGCGGTGTGCAAAACCTTGTAAAAAACCTCGGAGCGGCAATAGGTACATCTTTAGTTGCTACTATGGTGTCCAGATATTCTCAAGCTTTTCAGCATAACATGGTAGGTTTTTTGGATCCTAATAACCCTGTTTATGCAGAGAGATTAGCATCTATGACCTCGTTTTTTTGCCAGTTTGATGTTTACGCTGTTGCTTTTCAAAAAGCTCAGGGAATGCTGTATAATCAACTTTTGCAGCAATCCACACTTTGTGCTTATATGGAAACTTTCAGAGTCTGGGGGATTGTGACATTTGTATGCCTGCCGCTGTTATTGTTGTATAAAAACAAGAGTAAAGCCTAGTATTTATTTGATTTAAATACCATATAATATTTTGTTTCTCCGTAATAGAGCACAATCAAATACATATCGCCTTCAATATTTTCCGTTACAACATATGATTTTGGCGGGGGGGCTTTTTTAGAGGAATTCCGAAACACTGTATAAAATTTTTCTCTAAAGTTTTTACAAAAACTTTGCCACTTTGTATATTTTGGTGTAGGCAGATTGTTATGATAAAAGTCGACAGGAACAAGTTCTTTTTTTACAACAGGAATAATATATTTGACTTTTCCTGCTTCTTTAAAAAAGACATAATCTCGATTTTTCATTACCCGTGGTGTCAGGATATAGTATCCGGCAGGTACAGTCTGATTTTTAAAATAAACTGTAGAGCTTAACCTAAAAAGCGGGTAAGGGGCATAGGCATATTTTTGATAGTCTTCGTTCTGGTAGGGGTCAATGTTAAAGACAAGCTCAAAATCAGGAACCTGTGCTTTTTCATATAATGTTGCATAATCAGTAGCAGCATAAGCTCTGTTAAGATTTGCAAACACACTCAATAAAATAAATAATGCCGTAAGGATAAACTTGTTCATAGATTATATAATAATATTATTTTTAACTTTGTCAAAAAATAATTTTTTACAAAGTTAACATTTATGCTTTAATGCTGGAAATCTTTTGGTCTTTAAAATATAATTGCATGTAATTGTTAGAAATATAAAGGACATTTCAATGATAAATTCAGTTGTATTGGTAGGCAGAGCAGGACAAGACCCTGAAATGAAATATTTTGAATCAGGAAAAGTAAAGACAACATTTTCTGTTGCAGTAAGCAGATGGGATTCCAAAACCAAAGCAGAAGTTACAGACTGGTTTAATGTTGAATTGTGGGACAAACTGGCTGAAGTTGCCGGCGAATATGTTAAAAAAGGCAAGCTTGTTGCAATAGACGGCAGACTTGCATCCAGCAAATGGAATGATGCTTCCGGCTCTCAAAAAGAAAGATTTTTTGTAAGAGCTTCTAATTTAAGACTGCTTTCTGCTGGAAAAGCTGATCAACAGCAGTAGTGATTTGTTTAAGTGTGGTTTTAATCAGGGATAGAGATTATAAAAATGTTTATATCTAACAACATAGGGATAATTGCTGATGATTTGACAGGCGCTGATGATACAGCGCTTCAATTTCATTTAAGGGGTGCTAATACACAAATATTGCTGGATTCTTCAATTATGCCGGAGAACAAAGCAAGCACACAGGTCTGGGCTATTCCTACGGAAACAAGAAACTGTGATGCTCATAGCGCATATGAGCGTGTTAAACAGGCTACAAAAATACTGTCAGAGGAATTAAATGTAGAATACTTTTATAAAAAAATGGATTCTACAATCCGTGGAAACATCGCAGTAGAAGCACTTGCAATGCTGGATGCTCTTGAGTGGGATGCTGCCGTCATAATCCCGGCTTTCCCCCAGGAAGGCCGCACAACAGTGGGCGGATATCATTTGCTTAAAGGTATCCCGATTGAAAGAACTGAATATGCCAGAGACCCGAGATTCCCTATTTATGAGTCTCATATACCAACTGTTTTACGAAATGAGCTGCAAAATGAACAGGAAGAACTTGTTGATTTGATTGAGCTGCGTACCGTCATCAAAGGTGCCGGTCCCATATTGAAAAAAATGAATGAAATGATTGAAAACGGAGTGAAGCTCATTGTTGTTGATGCCATGTCCGTTACTGATATTGAGCAGGTTGTTCTCGCAATGGAAAAAAGCTCGTACAAAATCTTGCCGTGCGGTTCTGCTGGCTGTGCACAGGTTTTAGGCAACATATGGCTTCCTGAGACGGAAAATCATCAGACTGAAAAAACTATTCCTTCTCTACCAAAGCTGATTGTATCAGGCAGTGCCACACAGCTTACTGCTTCACAGTTACAAAAACTACAGGATGATGATGATATTGAAAATACCTATTTTATCAATCTGAAAATGGAAGATATTCTTGAAGGAGTGAGTGACGAAATTGTAGAGCGCGTTTCTCAAAATCTGATAAAAGATAATGTTGTTGTTATTCACACGTCTGAATTAACTGTAGATTCTAAGATAATATCTGAAATCCTGTTTGAAAATGAGATGTCTAAAAATCAGTTTATTTCAAAAATTGGCGATTATCTTGCTGCTGTGACAAAAAAAGTTTTATTCAATAGAGATGCTATTCTTGTGACAATAGGCGGCGAAACATCTTTTAAATGTTGTAAAGCAATTAACAGCAGCAGTTTGCAAATTATTGATGCGATTTGCCCTGCTATACCTTTGTGCCTTGATACAAAAGCACAGTGGATAGTCACAAAATCAGGCAATCTAGGAAACTCTAACACTGTAATTGATATAATAAAGTATTTTGAACACCATGAATAAACCGATTGCAATAACTCTGGGCGATTTCAACGGCATAGGGCCGGAAATTGTTGTAAAAGCATTGAACCGTTTGGACCTTCCTCAAGAGAATATTCTGCTGATAGGCAGCAGTGAGCTGGTTAAGGATCTTAACAAAAAATATAACGTTTTAGAGCTCCCATTTGAGCATAGCTGGCTAAATATAAGAAAAGAAACAAAAGAAGCAGGCGATTTTTCTTACAACTGTATTTTAAAAGCTTGTGAGCTGGCAAAAGCCGGCAAAATAAAAGCGCTTGTGACTGCACCTGTTTCCAAAAACGCAATGCATCTAGCCGGGCATAATTTTTCAGGCCAGACAGAGGTTCTTGAAAAAAATCTTGCAAATCCTGCCGCTGATGAAAAAGCTGAAATGCTCTTTGTTTCTAAAGATTTAAGAGTTCTTTTGCTTACCAGGCATGTTGCTTTAAAAGATGTAAAAATTACAAAAGAATTGCTATTGGAAAAACTGAAAAGAATAAACAGGGTTTTAAAGCAAAATTTTGGCATACCAAAGCCGAAGATAGCTCTTTGTTCTCTCAACCCCCATGCCGGAGAAAACGGAATACTTGGCAATGAAGAAATCGAGGCGTTTTTGCCGGCAGTTAAAGATTTGAACAATGATGGTATAAATGTTTTTGGGCCATTTCCTTCTGATACGCTTTTTGCAAAGGCTGCACACCCTTATGTAAACGGGGAAGCACAGCCTTATGATGTTTATTGTGCCTGTTATCACGATCAGGGGCTGATTCCTGTTAAGGTTCTTGCAATGAATAATACTGTAAACACAACGGTTGGATTAAGCGTTATAAGAACATCTCCCGCTCATGGTACGGCATATGATATTGCAGGCAAAAATATTGCTGATGAAAGCAGTATGATTTGTGCTATTGAAGCTGCTTTATAATATAGAATTATTTTAACTCTGACATTTCTTTTTCTATAATTTTAAAAGCATCAGCTCTTTTTTCAAAATATTTGTTATCTTTTATAATTTTTTTAGCGTGTTTAAGCGTTTTTTCGGCAGCTTTTTTGTCATGCAATTCAGAATACTGCATTTGTGATACTGCAAGAGAATCTACAAGGATATCCCTAATTGTGAAATCAGCAGTTTTTAAAAGGAAGTAATCTCTTTTGCCTTTTGGTGTACCTATGCAAGCTTGCAACGATTCATCAGCTTCTTGTGCTGTCATTTCAAACAGGCATTTGTCTTGTATTTTCTTTTTAAAGAATTTTAAAAGCTGTTCGTTTTCTCTGATTCTTATTTTTTGTATAGCAACAGTTTCTTCGTATTTTTTTTCTGCAGTAATTTTATTTATGTATTGTTGGCATTGGCTAGAAATAACCATTTTGCAAGGATCCGGCAATTTTGATGCGGGGTCAGACAGATAATTGGTTTTCCAAGTTTGTGCAGCAGTAACAAGTACTGCAAATATTATCAAATACATTATTGCTTTACGTTTGGTCATTGTTAAACTCCTTTTTTATAATTTAAATATAACACATTAACAGCCAAACAGGTAATAAACTTTTTTTCAATCCGTTTTATAATGCTGGCGTATGTTAAGGGAGATTAGTTTATGACAAAAATTTTAGAATTTTATAAATGCCACGTTTGCGGAAATTTTGTTGAAGTAGTGCTGCCAGGAGCAGGAGAGCTTGTGTGTTGCGGACAACCTATGGAAAGAATGAGAGAGCAAACACAAAGTGAAGAAATGCTAGGTGAAAAACATGTGCCAGTTGTTTCTAAAGAAGGAGATGAACTCACAGTAAGAGTAGGTTCTGTTCCTCATCCAATGGAGGATGAACACTTCATTATGTTTATAGAGGTAAATTCTCCTGACAAGAGATATGTGAAAAGAAAATATCTTTATCCCCATGAAGAACCTGTGTTGAAATATAAATGTTCTTGCGATAAAGTTGAGGCAAGAGAATTGTGTAATATTCACGGGTTATGGACATCAGGTGAAATTGACACAAATAATTAAAAAGTAATTAAGAAGGGAGTTAAAGATGATATCTGAAAAAATGAATGCGGCTTTTAATGACCAGATAAAAGCAGAAATGTTTTCTTCAAACTTGTACCTTTCAATGGTAGCTTATTTTGAAGAAATCGGACTCAAAGGTTTTGCAAACTGGATGAGAATCCAGGTTCAGGAAGAAAACGCTCATGCTATGGGCCTGTTTGATTATCTGCTTGAACGTGACGGTAAAGTGACTATAGAAGCAATTGAAAAACCTGAAAATGAATGGGCTTGTGCTTTAGATTGTTTTGAAGCTGTTTATAAACATGAACAACACGTTACTTCTTTGATTAACGGACTTGTTGATGTTGCAGAACAAGAAAAAGATAGAGCTGCAATTTCATTCTTGCAATGGTATATCAAAGAACAGGTTGAAGAAGAAGCAAATTGTTCTGAAATTTGCCAAAAATTAAGACTCATCGGTGATGACAAACATGCGCTGCTTCTCATTGATCAGGAACTCGGTGCAAGAACCTATGTTGCACCTGTTATCGGTTAGGTTTTGATTAAAATAAAAATACAGGCTTTTTAAAAAGAGCCTGTATTTTTATTTTTTTAAATCTTTATATATGCCGTTATAGAGGCCTTGTTCCTTAATTTTGAGCAGTAATCTCAAATTTAATAAAATTTCACTTAGCAATTCTTTTTCTAATGCAGTTGTACAACACATTTTTTCTTGTTCGATTTTGTTTATTATCGTAATAATTTCCTTTTTTATCATTCATGCGCCCCTATAGGTGGTAGAAGGAACAACCTACATGTAACACAATAGGTGTCACGAGTAAAGAAGAATATCACTATGTGTTTAAACAAATCGGCGACAATATCAGAAAGGCTAGAGAAGCAAAACGTTTGTCTCAAGAAGAGTTAGCTTTTCTTATTAATTCTGCAAGAAACTATATTGGTTGTATAGAAAGAGCAGAAAAATTTGCAAGTGTGACTATGCTTAAAAAGATAGCGGATGCACTGGATTTGAAACTTGCAGATTTGTTCAAAGAGTGTGATTAAACAATATCCTGTTTAAACTCTTTTCCGCCGACAATCTTCAAGTGTCTTTCGTTGCCGTCACCAACACTGACGGAGGATAAGTTGTGCTGCTCTACAAGCTCGTGCTGCATTTTTCTAATCTGCTGGCTTTGAGGGGACAACTCCACATCTTCACCGTGTTGAAGGACTTTTTGAATAGCCTCTTTTGCTTCATCAAGGGCTTCTTCTGTCTCATCGTGAAAGACTATTGTATTATCATCTTTTAGCCCGAGTGCTTCTTTCAAGACTTTTTGCACCTGTGAAGTTGAATTTGAACGCACATAATATATTGGCAGTCTGTATTCGTTTGCAATACTTAGAATTTTGTTTCCGCCTTTTGCAAAATTTTTGTGAGCAATAATTATGTCTGCATCATCAATATTTTTTGTGAGCTCAGCATTAAGGTTAAGACGTTCTATTGACTTGTCCATTATTGAACGGCTAACTGCATAAATGTATATCTTTTTATAACCTTTGACCTCATTTACGTATTTTTCCCGGGAAAAACTGAAGTTTAAGGCATTGTTAGCAGATGTAATTTTGCTGTCTAACTGATTTATTTTTTCTACAATTGTAGGCTCGCTTGGCTGTGTCATATCAACTTTTCTGATGGTTGGTTTAATAGGCCAGCCTCTTAATATGCAGTCCACAGCTTCTGATGTATTGGGGTAGACTGCCAGAGTGTTTCTGTCAATGATTTCGATTACAATGTCAAAAGTAGGCTGTTTTTCTCTTTCCAGCACTGTTTTTTGACATGCTCTTCTTTTTGCCTCATCATCACCCAGTGTAACAGATTGGATTCCACCTACAAGGTCTGATAATACAGGGTTTTTAATAAGATTTTCCAGAGAATTTCCGTGAGCAGTTGCTATGAGCATAACACCACGTTCAGCTATGGTTCTTGCAGCTTGAGCTTCTGCTTCTGTACCTATCTCATCAACCACAATAACTTCAGGGGTGTGGTTTTCAACGGCTTCTATCATAATATCTTTTTGAAATTCGGGCTGTGTAACCTGCATTCTTCTGGCATGACCAATTGCAGGGTGGGGGGTATCTCCGTCACCGGCAATTTCGTTAGATGTGTCTACAACAACAACACGTTTATGGAGTTCGTCTGCGACAAGGCGCGAGATTTCTCTTAATTTAGTTGTTTTTCCTACACCGGGACGTCCTAAAAACAGTATACTTTTATTCTGTACGACAAAATCCTTTATGCAAGCTATTGTTCCTGTTACAACTCTCCCTATTCTGCAGGTAAGCCCTACAACTTTTCCCTGGCGGTTTCTGATTGCACTGATTCTGTGTAATGTGCCCGCTATACCTGAACGGTTATCTTTAGTAAACTCGGGGACTCTGTCGGTAATATATTTTATGTCTTCATCGACAATGGTATCTTCTCCCAGATAATCTATATTACCGTCTGCATGCCTTATTTCAGGCTGTCTGCCTAAATCCAATACCAGCTCAATTACATCGTCTAATGTTTCGTGGCTGAGACATTTAGTAATCTTCGGTGGTAGAATTTCAATTAACCTATCCAGGTCACTGTGAAATTGCACTTTGTTCATATTATTTAATGCCCTTTCGATCGGCTGATACTCGGCTTTTGTCTCCTTGTTACTTTTCTTGTTTCATACTTACATGTACATTATAACATTTTTTTGCATGCACGGCATTATCTAAACGTACTACTCACGTAGTAAATTTACATATCTTTATAAAAACAATTGCTGGTTTCTAACCAGTCAATAAAAGTCCGTATTCCTTTTTCAAAATCTTTTTGCGGGGTATAGTTTAGCAGACTCTTGGCTTTATCAATATCAGCATATGTTTTTTGTACATCTCCTTTTTGTGTGGCAACCTGTTTAATAATTGCTTTTTTATCCAGACATTTTTCAATTATATTGACAAGTTTTAAAAGGTTAACTGGTGAACCCGAGCCAATATTTATTATTTCAAACAAAGAATTTTCATATTCTATTGCACTGACAAATCCGTTTATTACGTCATCAATATATGTGTAATCTCTAGACATTGTTCCATCACCATACATTATTATTGGTTCATCTTTTTTTATTTGTTCAATAAATTTTCTTATTGCAAGATCAGGTCGCTGTCTTGGACCAAATACAGTAAATAACCTGAGGCAAACGGCTGACAAATTGTATAATTGGAAATATGTTTTTATTAGTTCTTCGCATTGATATTTTGTTTTTGCGTATGGTGATATTTGTTGCAGGTTTGTTATGTTTTCGCTAAAAATTTTGGCTTCACAATTTCCATATACCGAGCTGGAAGAAGCGAATACAAGCTTTTTTATATTGCATTCAATCATGCTGTCCAGTATAATTTTTGTGCCGTTTACATTTACATCAATAAACTCTTCAGGTCTTTCTATAGAAGCTCTGACTCCAGCCAGTGCAGCTATATGAATAACAACCTCGATATTATTATTTTTCAAAATATTTTTTATAGCAGCCTTATTCCTGATGTCTTCTTCATACAAAATATATTTTTCGTTTGAGAGATTATGCTGTATGTTTTTTATCTTTAATTCTTTTGAGTAATAATCGTTAAAATTGTCTACAACCGTTACTATGTGCCCGTCTTTAAGGAGTCTGTCAGCAAGTGTTGAGCCGATAAATCCGGCACCGCCTGTAATCAGGATGTTCATTTTTTATCACCAACAACAGATATGATTTTATCTATTTCAGTACTATATATGATATTTTTTGTACTGTTAAAGATTTTTTGTATTGATTCATTTTGGGAAACAATATCTTCAATTGTGTTTTTATCATGTAATAACCACATAAAGTTGTAGCGATTTTCATTTAATAAACCGGCTGTTGCATAGCTTTCAATGTTATTGAGAATTACAATTTTATAAAACTTCAGTGTTTTCAAAATATTTTTGTTTATATAGTCAAACACAAACAATTTTACTTTAGCTGTGTTAAACTCGTCGAATAAAACACCATTTTTCTTGCTTAATACAACAAATTTTGAATTTATTTTTTCAATCAGTTTTAAAACAATTCTGTTTTCTACTAAATCGTCCAGGTTTTCGAGCATAATTAATATAGGAAAAGAGTTTTGTTTTTTTATATATTTAAAAAGTTGCTTATAATCACGATAATTATCAGAAACATTGAACTTGGTATTTAATATTTTATAAATTTGTGATTGAAAATGAGAGAAATATCCAACCATTTGTGAGAATAAATTTTTATGATTTGGAGCTATCAATTTTGAGAATTTTTCTCGTTTAAGAGGCATATCTTTATAAGGTGATTTTAGATAGTATGAATACCATCTGCCGGCAAGCGGAAGATCCTCATAATTCCAGGGTTTTCTTATACCTGTATAGTGAATAATTGCCGGAGCATTTATTGTTTCGTCGATTTCTTTTTGCGTATAAAAGATTTTTGCTTCAGGTTGTTGACACATTTCAATATATTTTAAAGTTACATTATACTTTGGTGCAATGTTCAATATTTTTCCGTAGCATACTTTGTTAAAAATATGCTGATCAACAGAGCCTTGAAACTTTCCAATATTTTCTTCAAGAATTTTTGTAAGATTGTTTTGTCTTATGAGTTTTGTGTTCATAAGCATTACACCGGCATTAATGTATGAATTTAAGTCAGGAATATTGAGTAAACATGCCAAATATTTTTTATAAAAATAATAATATATGTTGAATACACCTGCTAAATAATTATCTTTTAGGTCTGTAGAATAAATTTCGTATAAATCTTCATTTACAATTATATCTGTATCCAGATAAAGGATTTTATCGTATTGCGTTAAAACAGGAGCTATTGCAAATTTGTACAGGCAGGCATTTGTTACTGTGGCATGTCTGTTGATACTATCAAGATATTTTTCGCCCATATCAATAAGCTCTACTGTACAGTTTTTGTACATTTCTTGTACTGCAATGATTTTTTCTCTATCCTTTTGTGAAACATTTTTCGTTATAAAGCAATAGAACTTACAAAAAGTAGATTGCTTGGCTGTTTCCATAATTGATATAAATAATGCAGGGACAGTAAATGTCAGATTTTCATCTGTTATTGTACATATTGGTATTATATTTTTTGTCATGCTATCCATTCAGAATTATTGTATCATTATTGGTTTTGTTTACACAATTGTTATGTATCCCACCAATTGTCATCGTCATACGAATCATCCCATGAGTCATCCCATGAACTATCCCAGGAGTCATCGTCGTCATACATGTCGTCCCAGAAATTATCCCAGTCATTGGATTCTTCTGCGTCTTGTATATCGCCCCAGATGTCTTCAATGTCATCAGGATCATCATATTCCCAATGATCCCATCCGGAATCTACAGCATCATCTATAAAATCATCTGTATCAAATGAACCGTCATCATTAAAATAATCATCTACATCAATGCTTGTATCGTCACTTGTATCATCAATTGAATGGTCTGGTTGAACATTGTTGTCTGTCTGTATATTGTTCTCATTATTATTTGTATCTTCTGTCTCTATGTCTTTATCTTCTTTGGGTTTTAACCAAACAGTACCGTCATGCAGAACGTTGACTTCATATTCATCACCGTATTTTTCTTCATATTGTTCTTTTATTTGTTGCTTTTCTTCATCCGTAACAATGTCCGGCCGGCCTATATCTTCACGTCCTGTGTCAGTTAAATTGTTATTGTTTGATGTATCATCATCTTTGATTGAAGGAATAACAATATTGCCATCATCGTTGACTATCGCGTTATCAGGGAAATCAAGACTGTTGTTAGGTGTGTTTTCCTTACTGTTATCATTCGGTGTGTTATCGCTGTCAGGTTGAGGGATAACGTCATCCGGCACACCTGAGTCGTTTGTTGAACCGTCTGATGAACTGTCAGATGAATCTGTTCCTGTTTCAATGTCATTGCTTTCATTGTTGGAATTATCCGGTTCAAAGTCATCTGTTTGTTCATTGTTATCTGATGGAAATTCAAATGGATTATCATCAACTTTGGGTTCATCGATGTTGTCATCATAAGAATTGTCTAAAATTGTGTCATCAAATAATTCTTCATTGGGGTCTTGATCGACTGTTGGAATGCCTCCCGGGTTTGGTGCGTATATATTGGGAGAATCTTTTAATGAATTTTTGAAAGCTTCACAAGTTTGTTTGATGCCATCGCTGTATTGAGAGCCGTTAACAGCTTCATCCCACAGTTTTTTAATTGAATCGCCATATTTTGTGTTGCCTGTAGCGTTGTTGAGCCTGTTAATTAAATCGCTTGGCTCGTTAAGATAATAGTGTTTGTAATATTCTGCAAGAATATCTTTTGTCTGCATATTTAAATTCCAGGTGTCATTGATATCACTCCAGTTGTTACCAACAAGATCACTTGTGTATATTTTTCCGCTTTCCCAGTCTTTTTTGATTTTATCAAGCAGCTCTGAGTTAGTGAAATTACCGTTTTGCTCTTTATCTTGAGCTTGTTTTAAAGCTTCAACGGTTTTTAATATTCCGTTAAATTCTTTATCAATTTTTTCAAGTATCGGTTTTACTTTGTCATACAATCCTTGTTGCTTAATATCATTCATTAATGACGCAAAGTGATCAGAGGTTCCAAGATTTTTGTATGCATAATATTCTGCAAAAAATTCTTTTGGATTTTTTAATGCATAATTGTCACGCATTGACGAAGGTAATGAGTTTAAGAAATCATTGTAAACAGAAGACATGTCTGTCGTTGCAGAATCTGACTTGTAAACACCTTCTTGTACGTCAATTGAGTGGCCGATTTCATGGGTTAATGTGTTTACATTTATACCATTTAAAAATCCTGTGCCGTGACCAGGGCCGTATGTTAAAGATATCTCGTTTATTGCTGGAGAATACAAGCCCAGGTTCTTGCTTGAGTATATGTCATCTCCTGACGGATTTATCGAAATATTTGTGCCCTCACTAATAAAATCTTTGAGTACATTGTCGGGTAAGTTTTCGAATGTTTGTTTTAAGTTATTAGCAATTTCGTTAATTCTGTCCTGCAAAGGTTTGCTGTTCCAGTCTTCAAACGGGTCAACAACTGTTACCTCATCATTGTTTTCTTTAAGAGGTTTGTAAACCAATAAATCCGGAGATACTTCTACTTTAATAGTTGAATTTGTGCCATCGGAATTATTTATCGTAATATCAATTGTTGCAGGATAATTCTTTGGATCAGTAATGATGATACCGTCTTGAAATTTAATATTAGCTGTGGAAACTGAAACATTGCCTGTTGATGATATTCCTCTTGTTGCAGCAGAAGATGAAGAAATAGTATTTGTTGAAAACAGACTTCTTGTCACTGGTTGACGATTTGCAGCGTTTTCAGCCTGGTATTTATTCCACAAATTTGTGTTGATGTTTTCAAAAAACTTATCTTGCAAGTTATAGGAAATTTCCCCTAAGTTGCATTTGTTTTTGTCGTTTAAAGAATTTAGCACTGAGTTTTTGGCATCTTCAAAAAGAGCCTTTAATTCAGACTTGTTGTTAAATGCAGAACCAAATCTTTCTTGGTATAAAGCATATGTGTTATCTATCTTTTGAGCAACAATTGATTGGAGCTGTTGAGGTGAATCTGCCTTTATGTATAACATCTGGGAATCAACATTATTATCACCTGCTGCTGCTTTTACAGCTTCGTCAATATTTGCCTTGAGCATTTCACCAGTCATTTGAGTTGCATATTTGTTGATATATTCATTTGTATATTCACTCTTTTGCTCTTTGTTGACAACAGGTGAGAGGTTTTTAAACTTCGCCACATTAATCTCATTGAAATTAACAATGAATGAATCAATAAGATTGCCTACATTGTACGAACATGTGG
>LARD01000039.1 GCA_000980375.1 Clostridium sp. K4410.MGS-306
TAACTCCGTGCCAGCAGCCGCGGTAATACGGAGGATCCGAGCGTTATCCGGATTTATTGGGTTTAAAGGGAGCGTAGATGGATGTTTAAGTCAGTTGTGAAAGTTTGCGGCTCAACCGTAAAATTGCAGTTGATACTGGATATCTTGAGTGCAGTTGAGGCAGGCGGAATTCGTGGTGTAGCGGTGAAATGCTTAGATATCACGAAGAACTCCGATTGCGAAGGCAGCCTGCT
>LARD01000026.1 GCA_000980375.1 Clostridium sp. K4410.MGS-306
TTTATTTCGTAGTAGTCATCTCCTCCTTGGCCTAAGATTGTGTTGTTTGAGCCGTTTATTATGAACGTATCGTTGCCGGAGCCTGATGCTATTGAGGTGTTGTCTGCGTTTATGTAGTAGGTGTTGTTGCCTTCGAGGTCATTTATATTTGCATCTGTACCAGTTTTGTCTATGTGATAGGTATCATTGCCATTACCAAGGTTAATAAGCGAATTGCTATATACCCCATTTAGAAAAATTTCATCGTCTCCGTTACTGCCGTAAATAGTATTCCATTGGCCTTTGTTCACAATAATCGTGTCATTGCCGTTTTCTCCGTCTACCCAGCTGGATGTACTATTTATGGTAATGGTATCATCACCATCTCTACCATAAATATAATTGCCTACCTGCGAAATATCTATTTTATCATTTTTGTTGCCGCCATAAAAATTTATCTGATTTGTTCTCAATATAACATCGTGTTCCACGTCTTCCTGAGCATAAATATCAAACTTATGTCCTCCAAAAGTGATTTGGTCTGTTAGAGGGTTGTAATAATATTGAAATGTATTTCCTTCTGACGAAGTGTTCTTAACTTTATATTTTTTGCCGTTTATTGTTATTTCTTTTGTTTCTCCTGCTGCAAAAGACACATCTTTTGCTTCTGACACATCATCTCCGAAGCTTGAAATCATTTTGGAATCAAATTTACCATTAAGAGTGTTGGTGCCTGCGCCTCCTATTAAAGCAATATTAGAGGCGGTATTTGTGGATTGATTATTAACAGTATCGTCACCTTCTCCGCAATCAATAATAGAATCAAGAGCAGCGGAATTTACTAGATTGAAAACATCGTTTCCGCTTCCTCCGTGCAAATTATACACAGTCGTTTTTATATCAAAAGTATCATCACCTTCCCCGCCTGATATAATAGAATTAGTTGAACTAGACCCGGAATTTATAACAATATGATCATTGCCTCCTTCACCGTTTACGGTTATTGATGAGTAGTTCAAAATAATTTCATCATCTCCGTCTCCTGCGAATACAGAAGCATAACTAGCGCTGCAAACAATTTTATCAGCCAGATTTCCGCCGTGGAATGTCATATATGGACCATTGAGCAACACATTATGTGCTTTGTCTTCTTCTCCCCAGATAGTGAACCTATCACCCTGTAATGTAATGGAACCATCATCATTAATGTAATAAATTAGTGAAGATTCTTTATCTGATTTGACCGTATATTTAATACCATTAATTAAAATCTCTTTTGTTTGATTAGCAACAAAATCTACAGAAAAAACATTCCCCCCAACAATATCAGAAGCTACTACATTGGCAGGTTTTTGTCCAACCAGTGTGTTGTTGCCCTCGCCGCCTACTATTGTGAAACGTGAATTATCACCTGTATTGGTTAAATCAAAAATGTCATCGCCGGCCTCGCCATAGTAAAAAATCATTGAAGAAGAGATATTTCCAAGTATAAACTTATCATTGCCGTCTCCGCCTCTGATAGTTCCGGATTGTGAAACAACAAATGTATCATCGCCACCTTCGCCATAAACTGTAGCAAAAGAGTTATTTCCTTGTTTTTCAAAATAGTCATCACCATCACCAAGTCGTATGGTAGACTGATAGGATTCGTCGTATACTTTATCGTTGCCGCCATTTGTTAAAACATTGGTAGCTCTTGCTGCT
Source organism: Clostridium sp. K4410.MGS-306 (assembly GCA_000980375.1). Taxonomy (GTDB): domain Bacteria; phylum Cyanobacteriota; class Vampirovibrionia; order Gastranaerophilales; family Gastranaerophilaceae; genus Limenecus; species Limenecus avicola. The sequence goes on from LARD01000026.1 coordinate 1,684, forward strand.
GCTGTTAATCTTATGGTATCGTTTCTATCGCCTGTTGATACGGTATTTCCATAGCCGTTTATAATAAGATTATATTCAACATCAGAGCGCCCTGTTATTTCAAAGGAGCTTGAGTTAATAGTAATTTCGCCGGTTGTTTTATTTTTTGAATAGCTGAAAGATTGCGCAGATGATTTTTTATTCTTTACCAAAAACTCTACGCCATCAATAATAACTGTTTGAGAGGCATTACCCTGAACTTCTACTGATCCGTCTATTGTATCATCTGCTGCTGCAAGAGTATTTATGGGGCTTGAATTTGTTGTTGCAAAAGATTCATTTTTAATGCGAAATCCTGCTTGCTGAATATTTTTTAACGGTTCAGCCCCCCCCCCCCGAGAAGGTAGAAATACCCGCACTGCCTGTGTTTGAGGCATAATTAAAAAACTTGCGGCCGTTAAAATTTGTTGAAGTTAATATTTGTTCCAGTTGCTTGACCAATTCATCTGATTCTTTTTGCATTGCATTTCTTGCATCTGTATCATATATTCCGTTTGCGGCTTGTACTGATAGATCTCTTAACCTATTTAAGATTGTTGTCATATTTTCGAATGCGCCAAGGCCGACGTTCAGATATGAGATTCCGTCTTGGGTATTTTTGAGGGCTTGTTTTAGGCCTCGGATTTGGGAGGTCATATTTGTTGCAATATACAGACCTGCGGCATTGTCTTGGGCTTTGTTTACTTTGTAGCCTGTACTCATTCGTTCCAATGCTTGGGACACTGCATTTTGGGCAGTGGTCAGATTTTTTTGCATTAATATATTTAGTGTATCGGTGTTAATGCTTAACAATAAGCTTCACCGCCTTTTTCCTGTTTCTTTTGCATTTATCCCTTTTTGTGCCGCTTCGCGAATATGTATGGCACTTTTTTTTTTAGTTTAATTCATTTTTTGATAAATATGATTTATACTTTTGCATAATGTTTATTAAAGTTAAGTATAAAATTGTCTTATGCTATAATATTTACCAAGATGAATGGTTTAACTTATCAAGATGTTGTAGCACAAATAAAAGACAGACTGGATATCGTAGACGTTGTCTCAAAATACGTAATCCTCAAAAAATCCGGAGGCAACTACTGGGGATGCTGCCCTTTTCATAATGAAAAGACACCTTCTTTCAGCGTAAGCCCGGCAAAACAAATTTACAAATGCTTTGGCTGCGGAGAAGGCGGCGATGTTTTGAGCTTTTTGATGAAAATAAACAACCAGTCCTTTGCCGAGGTAGTAAAAGAACAGGCAGAAATTCTTGGTATTGAGCTGCCAAACAACTTTGATAAATCAAAAGATAACAAAGATATAAAAGAGCAAATATACTCTTGCATGAAAGATGCTGCGGAGTTTTATAAAAAAACGCTTCTTGAAAATAAAACGTCCGAGGCTTATCAATACCTTGCAAACAGAGGGATAACAGACGAAAACATAGAAACATATAGGCTCGGCTTTGCACCTAATGCTTATGATGCTTTACAAAAATTTTTGAAAGTAAAACATAATGAAGAAATTCAAGAAAAAGCCGGACTGATAATCAAGCGGGAAAATGGAAACGGTTTTATTGACAGATTCCGCAACAGAATCACAATCCCTATTTTTGATGAAAAAGGAAACATTGTAGCATTCGGCGCGCGTGCAATAGAAGCAGGACAGAACCCCAAATACCTTAATTCCCCAGAGACCCTTGTTTACAACAAAAGCCATGTACTCTACGGCCTGTATCATGCAAAAGAAGCAATAAAAGAAAAAGACTCTATTGTAATTATGGAAGGATATTTTGATGTAATATCTGCACAGGTTAACGGGGTAAAAAATGCCGTCGGAGCTTGCGGAACAGCGCTTACTGACAGCCATGTAAAGCTTATCTCAAGATACACCCAGTCCAGAAAGATTTACCTTGCTTTTGACACGGACAAAGCAGGACAGATGGCAACAAAAAGAGGTGCAGAAGTAATCAAAGAAGCGTTTTCAGGGCTAGGTAACATAAAACAGTTTGACGAAAGCTTTGCATCAACTTCCGAAAACACAGACAGATACTCTTGCGAGCTTAGGGTAGTAGTACCGCCTGAGGGCAAAGACCCTGATGAATTTATCAGAGAGAACGGCGCAGAAGCTTACGCCCAGGTGTTGAGACAAGCGCCGCTGCTTGTGGATTTTCAAATCGAAAGCGTTTTAAAAGCTTATCAAAAAGGCATGTCACCGGTTGAAAAAAGCGCTATTGTTAAAGAGGTGCTTCCATATCTTCTTGAGATAGGCAACAACATTGTTAGAGACGAGTATGTAAAAATAGTATCTTCCCGATTGGATATTACGGAAAATTCTTTGCAAAAAGAGCTGCTTAACTCATCGGGCAAGGGTTTGAATAACACTTATTCTCAAAAACCAAAGCCTCAAACCCAGCTTGCACCAATTGTAAAGAAATCTTTAAATATTTCAGAAAAAGCGCAAAAAAATTTATTGTCGATGTATTTAATAAATGAAAGTTCCTACAATATCCAAACATTAAACAGCATTTTAAAGGAAGTTGAATATACAAACGATACGTTAATAATTGTAAAAGATACAATTGACAAATTGGTCGGACGGGTAAATAATGTTAAAGAATTAATCGAGACCCTGTACACAGAATTTGCCGAGGACTATGAAGTCAAAGACATAATCACAGATTTGATATATTTATCCGACAGTTTTAAAAATTTGTCGGACAAAGATTTTAAAATAGCTATTAATGAAAATATTGAGACTATTAAATCTTTTAAAGAAAAGGAACTGAAGAGTCATTTACGCTCTCAATACAAGCAAGTCAATGATGATGACATAAAAGCTATTGAACAGCAGATTCAATTAAAAGAACTTTTAAAAAACAAAAACAAGCTAAGAACTGGAGACAATTAATGAGCAGAAAAAGAATGTCAGACAAATCACTCGTTAGCATTATCGATGAAGATGAGCTTCAAACAGATGATACAACAGGTGATGATTTATTTAGCGAACCCGAAACTATAACAACAGACAGTATAGATGTAATCATCGGAAAATCAGGCTCTACAGCAGCAGACGAAATTTATATGCAGCCTTCTGATGATATGGACGCAGAAGACGAACAGCAAATTGCAGTCCCCAGAGGTGTTTCACTTGATGACCCCGTTAGAATGTACTTAAGAGAAATCGGCCGTATCAAACTATTGACAGCTGATGAAGAAATCGATTTAGCAAGAAAAATCATACAAGGCGGAAATATCGGCGCCATTGCAAAGAGAAAACTCGTTCAAGCAAACTTGAGACTTGTTGTTTCTATTGCAAAAAAATATGTTGGACGCGGCATGCTCTTTTTGGACCTCATTCAAGAAGGAAACCTCGGCTTGATTCGTGCAGCTGAAAAATTTGACCACGAAAGAGGCTACAAATTCTCAACTTATGCCACATGGTGGATTCGTCAGGCAATCACCAGAGCAATCGCTGATCAGGCGCGTACTATCCGTATTCCTGTTCACATGGTTGAAACTATCAACAAGCTGAAAAAAGTAACAAGAAAACTTGCTCAAGAGCTTTCTAGAAAACCGACCGAAGATGAGCTCGCTCAAGAAATGAACATTTCTATTTCAAAATTGAGAGAAATCATCAAAGTAGCTCAAGAGCCGTTGTCATTGGAAACTCCTATCGGTAAAGAAGAAGACTCAAGATTGGGCGATTTTATCGAAGACAAAGACGCTGATGCTCCTGTGAAAACAGTTGCTCACGAACTTTTAAGAGAAGACCTTGCTGAAGTTTTAAGCGGTCTTTCTCCTCGTGAAAGAGATGTTTTAAGACTCCGTTTCGGCATGGACGACGGCAGACAAAGAACTCTCGAAGAAGTGGGCCAGCTGTTCGGTGTTACCAGAGAACGTATCAGACAGATTGAAGCAAAAGCTTTAAGAAAACTCAGACACCCCAACAGAAGCAAACGCTTAAGAGAATACGTAGAAGTTTAATCATAAAAAAAAGAGGCTTTAAAAAGCCTCTTTTTTTATTCTAAGTTTATTCGCCATAAACCGTTACAGTAATTTTTCGCCAGAAGATAAAAACTGTTTTTTCGTTAACATCTATGTATGTTATTTTTTTGATATTGCCGTTTTTCGCAGCCTGTTCAATGCCAGCATCACCTGTTTCTATAAAATAGAGAATGTTGTTTGTTGAGGCGGTGCCTTTTTTCAGGCAGTTGAGGTCTTCTGCTTTTGCACCGGTGGCGGTCAGGGGATAGGTTGCATTGGTGTAAAATAAGGCTGTAGCATTAGCTGTGTTTTGGCTAAACACTGCTGTGAGTGCAAGCAGTGCCATTGTTGTAATAAATTTTTTCATTGGAAATACTCCTTTTTTATTCTCCATAAACTGTTGTTCGTGTCGTTTTTGCGTAGATTGGAATAAACAGCAGGGGGATGTATACCTTGCTGACGGTTGTGTCTACGTAGTGTATTTGGGTTATATTGGCTTGTTTGGCGGCTTTATCTATGCCTGAGTCGCCAATTTCTACAAGACCAAAGAAATTAGTTTTTGCAGCGTAACCTGTTTTAAGTTTTTGCAGTTTTTGTTGTTTCGGGAGGTTTACTGCATTTGCAGTGGATTGTGGAAAGGTGCTGCCAGAGAAAATTGCACCTTTATCGTAATAAGCGGAAGTATTAATGCCTATTGCGTGTGCGCTTTGGGCAAGAACATTAACAATAAAGATAGATAAAATAAGTTTTTTCAATATGTTTCTCCATTACTTTAAACATTAGTTTCATTCTCAAAATAAATGGAAAAAAAATAAAGTCTGACCTTTAACCATACATCGTAAGTCTATATCTAGAATACAGAAGCCAATATTATATTTTTGCAAAGACTGCTATTGGAATTAGAGAATGACCATTGACAGGAAATTGATGAGAAATGGCAATGGCTGGGCAATTAGTATTAACTCTACAATACTAGGTTTTCTTGATGTCAATCCTGAAACTGATATGATTCGTTACACAATGGAAAACGAAAAGTTAATAATTACTAAAAGTGATAAAAAAATAAAAGTTAATGAATCAAAATTCTAAAATAATTCTTATAAATTAACCGTTTATTAAACTCAAAACAACATTTCTTTTTACGTTACCCACCTGAGAAAGCAGCGATACACTTACATTTTGCAGAATCTGGTTTCTTACAAGATTTGCCGATTCCTGCGCAAAATCAGCATCCATTATTGTTGATCGGGCTTCTGTCAGATTAATTTCGAGGTTTGTATTTCTTGATATTGCAGCCTCAAGCACATTATGCGCTGCACCAATTGATGCTCTAATGTTCAATACACTGTTCATTGCCCAATCTGTTTTTATCAGCATTTGCTGCATAGGTGTATTGGACAAATTATATCCTCTGGGCGAAATATTAGCATTTACACAATCAAGAGTATTGCCATTGGTATTAAAAACCTGTGTCTGCTTAAAAGATGTATTATTAACAAGTGAATAAACAGAATCACCTATTTTTATATATTTTGTTTCGTCTGGTTGTAGTTCAATTTCATATTGCGATGCAGAGGAGTTTATCCCCGTAGATTCCTGTTTTGATGTTATTGACGCAGAAGAACCTGCAACCTGAACAATATTGTTGCCGTTAATTCTAAAAAGTGCAGTGCTTCCGTCATTATTGGTTATTTCATAAAAGCGGCCGTTAATGTTTATATTTTTTTGTGTTTCTGTTGAAAAATCAAGGTAAAAATAATCATTACCTATCCCCGTAGAACGCACCATATCACTGTATTCATCAATGACAACCCCGTCCCCTGATGTGATAGAAACTCCGTTAGTTTTTTCATAAATAACAGATTGTTTATCAGCAGAGTTATTTGTAACTTTGTAAACTCTTTGGACCCCATTAATTGTGAACATCATGTATTGTGTTTCACCGGGGTTTATAACAGAAGAAAAATTATTGCCGTTAAGGCTGCTAAATACAGCTGTAGACATTTTGTTTACAGAAACACCCGGAGCATTGACAGGCACCAGCATGCCTGTTTGTGCATCTATATCAAACACTATATCCTGTGCTGAACCGTTGTTGGTAATCTCAAATATATCATCACCATTTTTTACATATGCAGTACCGGCAAAATTTTGTAAAAATTGTTTATCATCCGTTTGCTGTGCTACAGAAGCAGAAAAATCTGCAATATATGACCCAATTACAGGAGTTGGCTGTGGTACGATGGAAGGATCGACAAACTCTTCTATTGTTTTTAAAGAAGCATCATAGGTAAAAGTTTTGGTGAAATCAGAAGCAGTATCGTTTTTGACAGTGTAAATCTCATTATTTATAGAAATAAATTTTGTTTGTCCTGCTTCCACAGTGATATCAAATTGGCTGGACGCATTTAATGAAGCTTGCTCATAATCGATAATATCAGTCACAGAAACCTTTGCACCAACAAATTTATCAAACCCTGAGTTCGATTTATCAAAATAAATAACACCGTCTTCTTGTGCAGTAATCTTTGTGATACCGCTTCCATCCTCATTTTTCAGATAATATTCACTGCCCGCAGTGACCGTCATTGATTGCAGATTTGCATAATCAGTAAATGAGGCCAGCACATCTGTTGCCAGTTGTGTTCTGACAATATTTCCGTTTGAGTCTTTGATATTATTGTTTGAATCCAGAATGAAATTTTGTTTTGAGGCTGCATTATTTGTTATTTGATAAATTTTACCGCCAAATTCATAATACTTTGTTTCATTAGGATTAAGCTCTATGTAAGAAGCAACACCTGTTGTTACACCTGTTTTCATATTTCCCACAAGGTTAACGGTAACTCCGTCATCTCCGGCAATAGGGTTTAGGTTTCCGTTTTTGTTGTTAAATATAAAGGTCTGGTTTTTTGTAGAGGTTATTTCATAAAGCTTATTGTTAAAAATATAATGTTGTGTGCTGCCGGCTTTTAGCTCTAAAGCCTGACCGCTATTTATAGAGGTATAGGTGCTTAAATCATAAAGAAAGTTCTTTTGAACACCATCCCCGCTCACAATATCCAATGCTCCAGCATTATCAGTTTTAAAAACCACCACTTGAGAGACTGTAGAGGTATTTTTTAATTCAAACACTTTATTATTTGACTTAATATAATAGCTTTTATTTGCCTCCATTTGCATGTATTTTTCGCCATTGCCCAAAGATGTATAAGAGTTGTCATAGCTGCCCAGCTCAACAGCTTTTACTCCTGTACAATCCACAAATTCTATTTTGCCGGCACTATAGTTGTATGTAACTTGTTGGTCCTTGGCAGATGTTATGGCGAACAACTTTCCGTCAAAGTCAGCATAGTAGGTTTCTCCGGCTTTTGCATCCACAAAATAAAGATTTTTTTGTCCGGTAAAAACATCTACCAAATCGGGCTTTTTAAACAATTCATCCAAAGTCAGCCCGCTAAGACCCGAGGTTGTATCATAAAGAGGAATGCGCATATCCTGTATAGAACCGTCAAACAGTTTTCTTCCGTTAAATTCAGCTTTATTGACGGTTTGCACAATATGCGCAATCTGCTGCTGAATCTCTGCATCCATTGCAGCTTGTGCTTTATCATCATAAATGCCGTTCATCTGCTGCAGTGTGAGATTTCTAATCCTTAAAAGAGAATTGTTTATATCAATAAGAGCGCCTTCTGCATTGGAAAGCATATCGATGGCCATTGAAGAACCTTTTTTAAGAACCCTGGCGCTATTAATTTGAGTTTTGAGATGTTCGGCAATATTTATGTTAGCCGCATCGTCTTTGGCCCTGTTAATTTTATAACCCGTGGCCATTCGTTCCAATGAGGTATTTATATTGCTTGTTGCCGTATTAAGATTACGTCTTACAAGCAGACTTAAGCTGTCTGAATTTACTGATATCATCCTTGATTTTGTTAACGATACAATCTCTCATCTACAATTATGAGGCATTTACAGGCAAAATTCCTTTATACTTATGGAAGAAAAAAATAAACCAAAAGTATAAATAATAAAATTTATTAAAATCAAAAATCACGCAAAAAACTAATGTTTAATGCGCACAACCGCCTCTATATTGCAGTCAATGTCGCCGTAGATTACGTTCATAAAACTGTCATTTACAGGTATAACTTTTGCATAATTCAGTGATTTTTGGTTGTGGTCATCGCCTGTTTCTATTGCAGAAATTTTTGCTACCAGCGACGAGCCTTGATAAAAATTCAAAAAATAACCGTTTTCTTTTTTGGCAGAAAGTATTCTGTAATATCCGGGAGGGATTTCCTTGTGGTCTGCCGTAATCAAAGTGACGGGAATCATAACAGTGGGGTAGTCTTCGTATGTAACTTTAAAAGAGTTTGAATCCGCAGGCGTAGCGCCTTCTTGCATTTGAGGGCCTATTGGAGCGCCTTTGGGTTTATTCTTATCTTCTTTTTTCTTTTTTTTCCTTTCAAAAAACTTCATCACCTTTTCAAATTCCTGGTCGGTGACAGCTCGCTGCTGGTTTTTTGCATCAGAATCGATTTTCATAGGTTCATCCCAGAAATCGCCGTCATCAGCAAACGCCGGCAGCATTAAGGAGCAAAAAATCAATATAAAACCCGAGGTCAAAAATCTTTTCATAATTCTATAATAATGTTTTTTAGAATTAAGTAAAGATAAAACAATTTTTTTATGATTATTGTAAAATGGTTATGTAACACAATGAGGTGGTATTTTGGATAGAGAAGAAATTTTAAATAAAGCAGGAGAGGCAGTTGCACAAAAAAACTTTGGCGAAGCAAAACAACTGCTTGAAGATTATATAAAAGAAATAAATGACACAGATATCGAGGTTGAAAAAACGCTCGGACTCTGCAACGTCAATCTTGACAATTACGCTGAGGCAAAAGAAAACTTTGAAAAAGTTGTTGAAGTAAACGACGACGATGCTACATCGTGGTTTTATCTCGGAATGATTTACGAGGGGCTAAATGACATAGAAAAAGCGCAAAAAGCCTATGAAAAAGTTATTGTCTTAAGAGAAGACTACAAAGATGCATACAAAAATCTTGCAATTGTGCATTTAAAGCTAAAAAACCACGACACAGCTTTGGAGTTTGCGTCAAAAGCGCTTGTGATAGACAACACAGACTATCAAATCCACTACATTATGGGAACAGCCTACACGGCAAAAAAAGAATACGAAAAAGCCGTTGCATCCTTGCTTGAAGGCCTCAAGCTAAAACCCGACCACGCATTGATGTACAACAATCTGGGCTCATGTTATCTTGCGCTTAAGATGATAAAAGAAGCACAAGAAGCTTTTGAAAAAGCAGTTGAGCTTGATAACTCCAATGCAACAAGCTATTACAATCTGGCAACTGCTCTTCAATTGCAGCAAAAGCACAAAGAAGCTTTTGAATACTTTAAAAAATCTTATGAAATTGAACCATCCGAGTTTTATCTGTCTGCAGCAGCGGTAGGTTCAATCAACGCAGAAAGCTGGCACAATGCAATAGTTTATTACCAGAAGCTGATTATTGCTCATCCTGAAAAACAGAATTTTCAATACAATCTTGCAACTGCCTACCAGCAGACAGGTAAGTACAACGAAGCAATTAAACTTCTCACACAGCTTGTCGCCACAAATCCAAAGTCTGTTGCAATGGGCCAGAGGCTGGCAGATTGTTATGAAAAAACAGGCAATTTGCAAATGGCAAAAAACACATACACAAACTTGATAAGGCTCGGCAAAATACCAGCTGATGTTTACTATCGTTACGCAATTTTGTGTATGAAAACCGATGACAAAGATAAAGCAGAAACAATCTTCAAAAAAGTTATTCAGCTTGACCCTAAAAATCCGTATGCTCACAAGGATTTAGGTGTTGTTTATCTTACTCAAAGGCTGTTTGACTATGCAAAAGAAGAGTTTGAAACAGCATACAAAATGGCACCGGAGGATTCTGCAGTGGTATTTGAAATGGCAAATTTCTACCACGCAATGAATGACTTTCAAAAAGCTAAAGATTTCTACCAAAAAGCTTATGAACTCTCGCCGGATAATATGGATATTGCTGTTTTCATGGCAATAAACTATTTAAGGCTCAATGAAATTGACACTGCTCTTGAGCTGTTTTTAGATGCGATGAAAAAATATCCATCACAGCATATTATTCTGTTTAATATCGGGCTTATTTACTATCAAAAAGGCAATTTCGATGCGGCAAAAGAGTTTCTCTCCGATGCCTACAGCCTTTATCAGGACCCTGAAACAATGAACGCTCTAGCGATGACTTTTTATGAGCTTAAAGAATACGAAAACGCAAAAAATCTTGCCCACAAGCTTATTGAGCAATTTCCTGACAATATAAATCTGCTTTTGCTGCTTGCAAAGTCATACATAGAACTCGGCGATGCTCAAAATTCCGTTAAATATTTGGAAAAAATCATGGAGATTTTCCCTGAACAGCCCGAAGCAAAAGAATTATACGACAGAATCAAAGGAGTAATTTGATGTACGAATTAAAAGTAATAAGCTCGTTTTCAGCAGCACACCACCTTTTAAATTACGAAGGAGAATGCGAAAATCAGCACGGACATAACTGGAAGGTAGAAGTGTATTTAAAAGGCGAAAACCTCGACAAATCCAATATTCTTGTGGATTTTAAGGTTTTGAAAAAAGAGCTGAAAAAGGTGCTCGATACACTCGACCACAAAGACATAAACGAACTGCCGGAGTTTAAAAACATAAGCCCCAGCAGCGAAATACTCGCAAAATACATTTATGAACAGATGAACAAAATATTCCCTCAGGTATCAAAAGTAGGAGTATGGGAAAACGAAAACTCCTGCTCAATGTATTATGAACAGTGGGACTAACAACTAAAGACAGGACAAAAAAATGAATCTTATACAAGCAATAATAATGGGTTTAATTCAAGGTTTGACAGAGTTTTTACCGGTATCAAGCTCGGGGCATCTTGTTTTGACATCCAGTTTATACAAATATTTTACACACAAAGAGTTTGTTACAGGCAGCTCGGAAGAAGTTGTTTTCGACATTGTACTGCATGTAGGCACGCTGCTTGCTGTTATTTTGTTCTTTAAAGACGATATTATAAAAATCACAAAGGCTTTTATTAATGCTTGTATAAAAAAAGATTTTTCCGACCCCGAAGCTAAGCTTGCCGGTTTTATCCTGCTTGGCACGGTGTTTACAATACTTGTTGCATTTCCTTTAAAGATTGTTTCCGAAAGTCTAATCAATCTGCCATATATTGTAGGTATATTCATTTTTATAACAGGCTGCATTCTTTATCTTGGAGAATGGGCATCAGAAAAAAAAGCCGTTAAAACAGACAAAGTTGATTTAAAAACCGCAATTATTATTGGTCTGGCACAGGGTATTGCATCCATTCCGGGGATTTCGCGTTCGGGCTCTACAATTTCTACAGGGATATTTCTCGGGCTGGACAGGGTAGCGTGCGCTAGATATTCCTTTCTTTTGAGCCTGCCTATTATAATCGGTGCTTCTATTTTCTATCCGGTTCTTGAAGTGGATGTTCATGAATTCTTGCAATACAACTGGTTGGCTTTTGCGATGGGATTTGTTGTATCCTTCATTTCCGGATACTTTTGTATAAAATATTTTCTTCAATTTTTAGGAAAGCATTCTATGAAAATATTCGCATATTACTGCTGGATTGCGGGTGCAGGCATGTTTGTTTTCTTTAAATTTTTTGCTTAACAAAACTTCACATTATCCTCTTTTTACATGATGTAATTCATGGCAAATAATAGCAAAATAACCATGGAAAACATGGGAGAGGTTAGAAACATGGTAAGTGCAGTTGGTTCAATAGGTTCATATGCCGCCTCAATATTTCAATATCAGGGGCTGCAATCCACATCAAACGTAACAACTGATTCTACAGCTATAAGCTTTGATGACATGGTCTCAAACGGCATGATTGATGTCAACTCTGATGACAGCTCATCTACAGGAGTAACCGCAATGGGCGGCGGCTCCAGTGGAGGTTCAGGTTCATCATCCGGTTCTAAGAGCGAAATGGATTTAAACGGCGACGGGCAGGTCACATCAGATGAAGTAATAAAATACATGCAAATGCAAATGATGGAGAAAATGTCCGAGCAAATGAGCTCTGATGACGGAACAACAATGATGGGGCAGCAATCCCAGCAGTTAAATAATGGTATAGAAGAATTCAAAAACAAACAGGCTGCAAGCGCATATCAATCAGTACAAAACTCGCTAATTGATATGATAACTGACAGTTTCATGATTTAGGCAAAAAAAAAGACCTTTCGGCCTTAAAAATTTTGTGATTCCTCGTGTGTGGTAGATTTCTCGTCTCTAATTTTTATCCTCGTATATATATAAAGTATTTACAGGATATAAAATTGCCACATAAGGAATGCATTATGAAGAAATATTAAGATGACTATTGAGCGTCCTCTTCTGTTTCTTCCAGTGAGTCTATGTAATCTACTACTTTGTTAAACTCTTCATCATCTTCAATCATCTCAAACACATACTCTTCACCTTCTTTTGTTAATCGCATTAAGACGACTTCTTTTTCTTCTTCGGGGTCGTCATTTTCTTCTTTAGGAAGCAAAAGTCCGTATTCCTGTCCGTCCATATCAATGATATCGATGAGTTCAAAGTTTATGATGTTGCCTTCTTCATCAACTGTTTCAATTAATTGTTCTTCCATTTCTTCATGGTTTGTCATAATTTTTCCCCTTATTATTGTGTTAGTTTGTTCTGTCTAAATATTGCTGCAAGATAATACATGCGCTTTTAAGGTCGACAAGGCCTTTGTTTTTTGTATATTTTTTGCCCTGCAAAGCAAGGATATTTTCTGCCTGGCGGCTCGTTAATCTTTCATCTTCAAAGATTATCTCACACTCCGGCATCTTTAGTTTTAACAGATTTGAAAAATTTTCGCAATCGTGCGCCTGCTCTCCTATTGTGCCATTCATATTTTTGGGCAGACCCACTACTATTTTTTTTACATTATTTTGAGCACAAAGCTGTGCAATTTTTTCAATCGCTTCTTTTTCGGGTTCTCTTGATATTGTCTCGCAAGGCTGGGCTGTGAGCAGCAAAAAATCGCTTAAAGCTATACCTATTCTTTTTGTACCGACATCAAGCCCCATCACCTTATGCATTTTACACCCAGTTTTTTTCTATTTCTTTTATGCAGTTTTCAACATATTTTATATCAATTTCTTGCAGGTCTTTGTTGGCTCTTCTTGCAAAAATTGATGTTGCACTTTTGATGCTTTCATATCTGTCTTTTTGCGATAGAAAATACTCATAAATACTCTTTTTGAGCATATCTTCTTTAAAACAGTTTTTACATTCGCTTTCATCAATCAGAGAATACAGCATATCAGCAAAAGTTTGTTCATTATTCAAACGGGCAAAGTGCGCTGAAACAAGCAGTCTTCTGTTTAATATTTTTAAGAAAGCATCATCAAAAATCTGAGGCATATTTTCATTTAACAGAGTTTCAATTTGTTTTATATCACAGATTTTGTCATCAGCAATTTTATCTATCAAAGCAGCAAATTTTTCGTTATCAGAAACGGAAAAGAACCATTTTTCAAAATAGCCTTTGTCATACAGCTGTTTTAAAAGAAAATCGTTTAACTCAATTTTGCTCAACCCGTCTGACAGGTTTAAATCTTCATAGTCAATGTCTCTTGTAATACTAACCCAGGCTGCATATTCGTATGAAATCTCCTGAAATTTGAGACGTGATATTTTCTCTGCATTGACCATAAGGTATTTGCACAGGGTTTCGTCAGCAAGTACAACCCTGTCGTTTGAGAAAAATTTATTTACTATTCTGTCAAATTCTCCCTCTGATATTTCGTTAAAGCCGAAACAGTCGATAATGCCGTCTATATCATTAAGCACAAGGGCAAACATTTGAATAAAAGACGCCTCGTTTTTTCTTGAAAAAATCAGGCCGATGTTTCCGTGCCCGTCAGGAAAATTGACAAAACACTTGTAAACAGGAGAGCCGCTTAGCAGCCTCTTATAATACTCTTTTGTTATATCCTCTTTTATACCGGAGAGTTTTAAAAGAGAGAGGCTTTTTTGTACGTTTGCTTTTACTTTTAAATCGTCTGTAGTTTCTTCCAGCCATTTCAACACAGGATACGCAAGCATAGACTTGCTCTCGCCGAGAGCGGAAATTGCAGTTTGAGAGATTTCGCAGTAAGGATTGGCATAGATTATCGGTATTAAAATATTAGCCAGGTTATCGCCGTCATAATCCTGTGTCAAAGACTCAACAAGCATTTCTTTTTCCGCCTGCGGGAGTGCCTCTAAAAAGTCAAGAAAGTCAATCTGTGACTCCGGGTTGACCCTGGCGTTTTCCAACAGTTTAACAGTGTCTGCGTCAATTATTTCATCAGGGTTTTCAAAATAATTAATGTACTGTTCATAGTTAACATGTTTTCCGGCTTCTCTTAAAAAGCCTACTGCTTTTGCTTTTACAGAATCTTTGATTTTGGGATTAGCCAGAGTTTCAAACATCACAGCCTCGGCTTTTTGAGGATCTGTGAGCTCTGAAATTAAAAATGTGATAGTATAATCACGCATTTGAGAGTTTTCTTTTAAAAACTCTCTGTTCAAAATATCAAGAACAGCGTCTTTGTCCACAATTGCGTTCAATTCCTCAAGAGTCTTTTTTATATAAGCTCTGTCTTGAGAGTTGTTTTGCATATTTATTATGGCAGAGAGGAGTTTTGCTCTAATTTGTAATTTGTTTTCAGGCATTTACCAAAACTCCGCTAATCTAATTTAGCCCAGAACGCATCAAGAATTTTTTGCGCCTCGCCCGATGGCATTTTATCTTCGAGTATAAGATATTGCACAGCAATCATTGTACACTCCGAGCAAATATTTACACCCGGGCCTTTAACCATTTTTACGACTTTTGTATTGGGTCTGCCGCAAAAACTGCAATATACAGGCTGAAATCCCTGATTATTATCTTCTTCTTTTTTTGTATCATTTTCGTGTTTTGCTCTTGAGAGCGACACTACTTTTTCATCGTTTGACATGTCTTCAAGTTCCTTATCTACTTCGTTTATTGTATCTTATTTTAAGAGAGTTGCCAAATATTTTCATTTTGTTTATTATGTTAGCAAGTTAGGCTTAAAATTTATAATTTGAATTAGAGTTTTATAATATGAAAAAAGTAGTTTTATTAATTACCATTCTTTTTGTCTCTGTTATATCTACAGCTTGTATTAACAACCTTGCAGTACAAGAGCTTAACAATAAGGCAAAAGAATATATGGCCAATGGAGAAACAGAAAAAGCAATCTGTCGTCTGCGCTCCAGTATTGACCTTGATACAAGTATTTTTGAAACACATTACAACCTTGGCGTTGCTCTCATTGAGGTAAAAGAATACGCAGAGGCTCAAGCATCTTTGGAAAATGCAATAAAACTCAAACCTGACTTTGCAGACTCATATTATTCTCTTGCAATGGCAATGGAAAATCAGGCCGATGACATTATAAACGGCAGAACAAATGAAGATAAAACTCTAAATGCCGAACAAACAGAAGAAACTGCGCAACAAGCAGATGCAAAAGCAAAAAAAGAGTTAACAGAAGCTGAAAAAAATAAAGTTATTGAGCTCTTAAACGGTGCTGTTGACAACTACAACAAATATATTGTTAAAAAACCTGATGCAGAAGATAAAGACAAAGTAGAGGAACAAATCAGATTTGTTAACGAGCAAATCGGACAGTACAATTCATTGCGTTCCAATGCAATGCCTGATGTAGAAAATGCATCAACATCAACAAATTTGGAAGGCAGCGAAGATTAATGCAATCACCTCCATCTTCGGTATTATTAAATATCGGAGGTTTTAATCTGCACTATTATGGGCTGATTATGTTTTTTGCAATAATAACAGCTCTTTTTGTAATGCATTGTGTTGCCAAAAAGTTTTACAAAGATGTAGATACAGACACACTGCTTGATATACTGCCAATAATAATTCTGTGCTCAATTCTTGGAGCACGGCTTTATTATGTAATAATGGATTTTTCGTACTACAACAAACACCTGGCAGAGATTCCCGCTGTATGGCAAGGCGGAATGTCTATTCACGGCGGGATTATCGGCGGAGTGTTGGCAGGTATTATTGTTGCAAAAGTAAAAAAAATTTCATTTTTAAAATATGCCGATGTTTTTTCTTACGGGCTTGTGCTTGGTCAGGCAGTAGGAAGGTTTGGCAATTATTTTAACTGTGAAGCTTTTGGCAAACCTTGTTCCATTCCGTTTTTAAAACTGTATATCCCGCCGGCTCACAGGCCTTTTGGGTATGAGAGCATTGAGTATTATCACCCAGCTTTTCTTTACGAATCATTATGGAATGTTTTTGTATTTTTAATATTGTTTTTTGTTGTAAGAAAAATACCGAACATAAAAGAAGGGACAATATTTTTTGCATATTTAATTTTATATTCCCTTGGGCGGATTATTGTGGAATGGTGCAGAATGGACAGTGTTTTAAACATAGGAAACATTGCGATTGCACAAATTGTTTCGGCTGTTGTAATTGTATTGAGCTCAATATTTTTAATCGTAATATACAAAAGAAAAGGTAAGACTTAATCTTACCTTTTTTTGTAATAGATGTAATGTATTAGTTATTTGTTAAATAAGGCCTGCATACGGTGATTTGTAAACATCTTGGAATTCAAGACCTGTACCCATCGGAGGAGTCATATTCATTTGTGAATACAAGCTGTATTGAGTGTATGGGTTTGTTACATTAGATGTTGTCTGTGCTGTTGATTTAGCTGTTGTTTTAGCTTGTGCTTGAGTATTAGCTGCTGCATATTCTTGTGCTGCCATCAGTGCTTCTTGTGCGCCTTGTGAGCCTTCTGCTTTGAGTGCTGCTTCCATTTCTGCTGCTGAAGAGAAACCGTACATCATTGCCTGGATATCTTGAGGGTCATATGTTGCAACTTCTTCGATATCTCTTGAGGCTACAGCCATTGTCGGGTAACCGATCGGTTTATGATTTTCTTTTATATAAGAAGTGATATTTTCAAATTTGTAACCGTATCTTAACTGATTTTTAGCTGTTTGAATCTGCATTTTGTTTGCTGAGATTTCTGCTTCATATTTTGCTTTTTTGATATTTAAATCTGTAAGCTTTTCAGCATCTTTTGTAACTTTGATTTCATCTTCAACTTTTTTAAGCAAATCTTTAACTCTTGCGATTTCTTTATTTGCACGAAGTGCGTTTTCTTGAGCCTGTTCGATATATCTGAATTGTTTGTGTTCTGCAACTCTTTGGCCTGCTTGTTTTTGGATAGATTCCCATTTTGTTTTTTCAGCACCTTTTGATTTTTTAGCCTGAGCCTTTGCATATGCTTCAAGTTTTGTATAGTAGTCAATTTGGTTTTGACGGTATCCGTTTATATCAGGATTTGATTGAACTCTTTGTTTAAGGTTTTTGAGTGTATTTACATCTTTTTCGAGTTTGAGCAGTTTTGCAACTTGAGGGTTGTTGTTATCAAATCTTGCAACTTCTGCAGGATAGTTTCTCTTCAAATCTGCACGCTGCTGAATTAATGAATCAATTGTCGGATTATCTTTTCTTATTTGTGCAATTTCTGCATTCTTTTCATTAATGTTTTTGTTAATATTTTTAATTCTTGTTTTTGAAAATGCTGTAGACGGAGTTTCAGGAATTTCTGATTTTGCTTTGATAATGTCAGCAATCTGTCCGCGAAGCTCTGTTATTTCTGCTCTCCATTCTGCTGATTTTTTAGCATTTTTGGAGTTTGCAATTTTTTGTTCAAGTTCAAGAATTCTTGTTTCATGTTTTAACACCTGTTTATCATAAGCAGCTTCCATTCTTGATTTTGCATTATTTTTGGCATTAGTTGATCTGAATCGGCCTTCCCAGCTGCTTGTGATGTAATCTTTTGAAACATCTTTTGCTGTTCTTATAGAGCTTGTGATTCCGTTTTCTTTGACATGTGTATAACCTTGCTTAATACCTTTTCCAGCATCTACATATACGTCTTTTAAGGCTCTTCCATAACCTTTAATTCCTTTATATCTTAATGCTTCTGCAGCAGTTGCAGCCTTGCTTGTTTTTAGGGCCTTAGCTCCCACTGCTGTCATAACAACACCTGTTGTGCCTTCACCTATGTTTTGCCAAGCAGTTTCAGCTTCTGCGTCTGTTTTAGCAGCATTAGCTTTTACAATTCCTTTACCAAGAGAGTAGACACTCATAGCTCCGCCAACCGCAAGCATTCCAATACCGATAGCAGGTACAGCAAAGCCTAATGCAACTAAGCCGACAGTTTTTGCTGTTTGAAGCAGACTGAATTTACCATCTTTGCCGCAGAACATTCCTTTAAAGAAATTGCCTGCACCTTTTGCAAAATTAGCAAATTTTTGTGCTCCGGAAATTTTTCCGTCGTCTTTGCCGTCGGCAACAACATAAACTTTGCCGTCTTTTACTTCTTTTAAAACCGGGGTTGAAACTGATTGAGTCTGCATAGCTGCCTGTGCTTGAGCTGCATTAGCTGCTTCAACATCGGCATTGTTAACATAGGACTGGTTTGTTGCTTTCAAAGGACCAGAAGCCTGGTTTGCCATAATGCTATCCTGGTAGGCATTAGCTTTTTTCTGCTGCATTGCCATTGCATCTTCAAAAGATTTCATAAAATACTGCCAGTAAAGACCGTTTTGGTAGCTTGCAGGTATTGCAGAATATCCGTTCATATTTTCCCCTCGTTTAGTAAAATTCCTCTAAAAAAATTAAATCTTAATTTCCCTTATTTAAATAAAAACTTTTAGAATTCTAAAATTGACAATAAAACAAAAAGTGTTAAGTAATATTAAGCAGCATGTTTAAGTCACTACGCAAAACACTGCTTTGTTTATGGTTTAATAAGGATAATAATTTATATGTGGAAACGGGAGAAATATGGATAAAAACGGTAAGGTAAAATTAGGTTTAATCGGATTGGGCACTGTAGGCACAGGTGTAGTAAAAGTGTTGAAAGACTATGAGAATATAGAAATAACGCGTATTGCAGTAAAAAACCTGAACAAAAAAAGAGATATTGAAAACCTCGACCAATCTATTTTAACAGACGACCCGTTTTCAATTGTTACAGCCCCTGACATTGATATTGTTGTGGAGGTCATTGGGGGAACCCAGCCGGCATATGAGCTTTTAAAAACAGCAATAAAAAACAAAAAACATATAGTAACTGCAAACAAAGAGCTGCTGGCCAAACACGGTGAAGAGTTATTCAATCTGGCAAATGAAAATAATGTGGTCATCCTTTACGAAGCGGCAATTGCAGGTGGAATTCCTATCATCATGCCAATAAAAACAACACTTGCCGGCAATAAAATTCATACAATTGAAGCCATTTTAAACGGAACCACAAACTATATCTTGACAAAAATGGAAAAAGACGGTGTCTCATACGAAGAGGTTTTGAAAGAAGCACAAAAGCTGGGTTATGCAGAAACTGACCCCACAGGTGATGTTGAAGGGTTTGATTCAGCTTATAAAATAACAACACTGGCTACCATCACGCTCAATCAGAGAGTTGATATTAACAAAGTTTACAGAGAAGGTATCACAAAAATCAGTGCAAATGATATGAAATTTGCAAAAGAGCTTGGATACAAAATCAAATTGATTGCCCTTGCAAAACTAACAGAAGACAACAAAGCAGATGTTAGAGTGCATCCGATGCTTGTTCCTATAAAAGATTGTCTTGCAGGAATAAACGGTGTAACAAACAGTGTAGTGCTGGAAGGTTTTCCTGTAGGCAGAGTAATGTTTGCAGGACCAGGAGCCGGAATGTTCCCCACTGCAAGCTCTGTATTGGGTGATATTCTTGCAATTACCAGAAGTATGGGCTCAAAAGAGCTGCTTCCGCTGATGAAATGCCACCATAGTGTCAGTGCACAGCAGATTGATATCAAAGATACTGTGAACAAATACTATATTTCAGTCACAGCAGCAAATACACCGGGTGTTATAGGCTCCATCGGTGAGATTTGCGGACGCCATAATATTAGCCTTGCCAGTGTTTTGCAAAAGGGAATTGACAAAGAAAATACAGCAGAAATTGTTGTTATAACAGAAGACTGTATTGAAAAAGACATAAATAATGCTGTTAAAGAGCTGAAAAACAACAATAGTATTGTAAAAATTAATAATTTAATAAGAGTTATGGAGTAAATAAGATGAAACAATTTTCACAAACAGGTCATTATGAAGGATTAATCAACAGATACAGAGAATATTTACCCGTAACGGACACAACGCCTGTTGTTACACTAAATGAAGGCAACACACCTTTGGTAAAAGCAGACAATCTGGCAAAAAAAATCGGGCTTGATTGCGAAATTTATCTTAAATTTGAAGGCGCAAACCCTACAGGAAGCTTTAAAGACCGCGGAATGACAATGGCTGTTACAAAAGCCAAAGAAGCCGGCGCAAAAGCAATAATTTGTGCATCTACAGGTAATACATCAGCTGCAGCAGCTGCTTATGGGGCAAAAGCCGGACTCAAAACATATGTGCTTATTCCGGATGGTTACATTGCACTTGGCAAACTTTCTCAAGCAATGATGTACGGAGCAGAAATTATTGCAATCAAAGGAAACTTTGACGAAGCACTTGAAAGAGTAATAGAAATATCCGAAAAATACCCTGTTACACTTGTAAATTCGGTTAACCCTTACAGAATAGAGGGACAAAAAACCGGCGCATTTGAAATATGCGATGCACTTGGCGATGCCCCGGATTATCACTTTATCCCTGTCGGCAATGCTGGCAACATTACTGCATACTTTAAAGGATATGAAGAATACCACAAACTCGGCAAAACAACTCATATCCCTAAAATGATGGGATTTGAAGCAGAAGGAGCCGCTGCAATTGTGAAAGGTGAAAGAATAATGAAACCTGAAACTATTGCTACAGCCATAAGAATAGGCAACCCGGCCAGCTGGAAACAGGCTGAAAACGCAAGAGACAAATCAGGCGGAATCATTAATTTTGTTAATGATGAAGAAATCATTGCAGCATATAAATTAATCGCTTCAACAGAAGGTATTTTAGCTGAACCGGCCAGTGCAGCTTCTGTTGCAGGGGTTATAAAAGCTCAAAAACTTGGACTTATTGAATCAGGCAAAAAAATCGTATGTATACTTACAGGAAACGGCCTCAAAGATCCTGATTCTGCTATCAAATACTCCGGCAGCGAAGTCAAAAAAACATCTTCTGAATTAAATGATATTTTAAAAGCAATGCAAATCTAGCCAATCGACTGATTGGCTTTTAAAACCTATTTTTGCTAAGATGTTAGAAAGAATCAAACAAGGTTGAGGAAGATAAATGAGCACTTTTTCTAAAAGAGATACAAAAACATATAACAAATTCAGAAGATTTTGTCTCTGGCTTACCTGCAACCTTTGTTTTGGGTCATACATAAAACTAATGTACAACTATAATGTTGAAGGTAAAGAAAATATTCCATCTGATGAAAGATTTATAGTTGCAGCCAATCACATATCGGGTAGAGACCCTTTCTTGTTGCCTTTTGCATTAAATTTGCCCATTGCATTTATGGCAAAAGAAGAACTTTTTGAAAAATTTTTCTCACGTACATTAATGGATTGCTGCGGAGCTTTTGCAGTCAGAAGAGACAAGGTAGAAGTTTCTACTATAAAAACTGCATTAAATATAAAAAATACAAATTGGATGCTGGGTCTATTCCCTCAAGGAACAAGGGATTCGAGTCAAAAAGTAGAAAAGATAACAAAAGGCTTTGCTTCATTTGCCAAAGCAACAAAGACAGGAATACTCCCTGTCGGAATTATAGGTTCAGATGAAAAGCCCAAATGGCCGTTTTGCACAAAACTTACTGTAAAAATTGGTAAAATGATACCCTACAGTGATGACATTGATGACATGATGCGTCAATGGTGCAGTACTATTTCTGAACTGACAGGAAAAGAATACGTTTTAGAATAGAGATTCTTTTTACAAAAAGGATGTCTGGAGGTATTGAATGGAAAGAAATTATGCAAGAAGATATGCGAATGAATTTAATCTTTTTAGGTTAATATATCAAGCGCTATGGTGTATTTTTATTGCAATACCATTATTCTGGCTATTTTACAGATTTGAGATTAAAGGAAGAGAAAATATACCTAAAGGCAAAAAATTTATTTGTGCCGCAAATCATGTTTCTCACCTTGACCCGTTTTTGGTTTCTATTGCAGTAAAAAAACCAATTGCTTACATGGCCAAAAAAGAACTTTTTGAAGACAATGGCCTAATTTTCAGATTAAATATGGATTGGCTGGGAGCGTTTGCTGTTAACCGTCAAAAGCTAGAGGTTTCCACAATAAAAACTGTTAAAGAATTGTACAAAACTAACTGGTTATTAGGCATTTTCCCTCAAGGCGGAATAAGAAGAAACCACACCATTGAAAAAATAAATAAAGGTTTTGCAGTAATTGCAAAAGCTGCAAAATGGGATGTTTTGCCTATTTCTATCACGGGATGTGAAAAATACAACTGGATACCATTTGGTGCTAAAGTGACAGTACAAATTGGAAAACCAATATCTTATGAGCTTTCACAAGACGAATTGATTGAGCAATGGGGGCAACAGGTTGCATCTATGAGCCATTACAAATATATAGAAACAGAATCTGAAAACAGTGAGGTGCAAGACCAACAGGAATTTGCAGAAGCATAGATTCAAATGTAAAGAAATGTAACAACAATAAAGTGTACACATGACAACCAATATGAAAAAATCAAACTAATCTTTTTTATTTTTTATAAAAAAAGCATCAAAAATTAGAGAGAAGTGTGGTAAAAATTTTAAAATATGCATAAAAAAATGCATATTTTTTTGTTTTTACAATTTACTACAAAAATAGCAAGGTATTGACGAAACGCCAAACATAGTGTAATTTTATATATAATAAATTTTTAAATTATTAATTGTTAAAAACACACTTTATCTATAAAAATTGCATCCGCTAATCTTAAATGATAAGCGGTTTTTTTTGTCATAATTTTACAAAGGTGTTTTCTTTGCCTGTCCTGACTTCCTGGGATATAAGAGTGGTGTTTTGCCTGTTTTTTTAAAGATTATCAACTCTCTATCATGTTCTTGTATTTGCGGCAGTTCATATTTTATGCGTTGTACTGCTTCACATTTTAGAACAGAAATTGCATTTTTGGCATTTTGCAGCTCCTCATCAGCATTTTTGGATTTATATGCAACAACAAAACCCGTTGAACAAGCAAATGGCACTGTGTATTCCAAAAGCGTATTCAAAGAGGCAACAGCACGTGATGTAACAACATCAAAATAGCCTTTCATCTCCTGTGGCAATTCCTCAGCTCTTTTGCACTTTGTGTGCAGATTATCGAGTCTGAGCTCTTTTTGTACAAATTCTATAAATCCGATTTTTTTTGCAATAGAATCGAGCGGATAAATTTGCAGCTGTGGAAAAACTATTGCAAGAGGCAATGAAGGGAAACCACCGCCTGTACCCACATCCAGAATTTTTGCAGAAGTGTTAATATTAAATTTTTTAAAAAACAGAGCCAAACACAAAGAGTCGTAGATATGTTTTTCAAACAGCACTTTTTCGTCATTTTTGCTCACCAGATTAGTGTGAGAATTATAGATTTTAAACAACTGTTCAAAATTCTGCAATCTCTCTTTTGTCAGCTTGGGCAATTCTTCGCCTATGAGCTGTTCTATCAGGGTAAAGTGTTTATCTTCCATTATTTTCCACGTCTTGTATTACTTTATCTATTATATTTCGAGGAAGAATGCTTTTCAAATCATTGAGACGAAGTTCTATGCTTTGTTCACTTTCTTGCGAGTGTTCGTATTTTTCAAGACTCTTTTTAGCAAGCAGGAAAGCTTTCAGCGCCTTTTGATTATCCCCTTTATCAAAGTAGTAATCACCTGTTTCTAGATAAGCATTTGTTATATAAATATTTTCTTTTGTGCGTTTGGCTGCGCTCAAAGACTTTAAAAGCCAATCGGCAACAGATTCCAGCGCAATTTCCTCACTCAATCTTGCGAGTTTTAAACATATATAATAAACACCTTCATAATTAGAGTTTGCAATATCAGTTTTTAGAGCCATTTTATAATAATCTGCAGCCTTTTTGGGGTTGCCCTGCTCTCTTATAATCTGTCCGACATTTGTATACGCAGCAGAAAGATAGATATTGCCTTCTTTTGCAGTCCGTATACTTCTTTGGTAAAAATCTAATGCGGCCTGGGTTTGGCTGAAATCATCCAGAATGAGTGCATATTTAAAATATGCCTGTGCAAGAATAGGTGCATCAAGTTTTTCTTTTGTATTAGAAATTTCATCAGCTATTGCAAAGGCTTTTTTGTAATATTCCACAGCCTTTTCTGTATTGGCAGAATCCTCCTCTATGCCGGCAAGTTCGATATATGAACGCGCTAGAATAGAATTTGATGCAGTAGACTTTTTGTTTATAAAGTTTTCATATATGACTCTTGCATGGTTTAGCTTAAAGGTTTCTTTGTAAATTTGTGCAATATTGAGCCTAACCTCATTCATTTTATCAATTTGTTCTAAAGATGCGTACAATTCTGTCAGCCTGTTATAAAAGTCTATTGCCTCCATTGTTTTGTTCATTCTTTTGGCGCACACAGCAAGCCGTTCCAAAAGCAACGGTTCATAGTCTTTAAAATCCGTATCATCAACAAGCTGCCAAGCCTGATAATACAAAACAAATGCCGTCTCAAAATCGTGAGAATCTTCCAGCTCTTTAGCAGAATTGTACAATTGAGGTAAAGATTTTTGTTTCTTTTCCTGTTTAAGAGCGTCTTCTTTTTGTTCAAAAGTACGGTAGAGCTGCTGTTTGGCTGCGTGTTCTTCTTGTTTTCTTAAATCAACAGGCACACTCAACAAAGAGATTTCATCTTTTGTCAGTTCATATTTTTCAAAGCGTTTTTCTTTATCCGAAATACTTTTCGGGGGAGTAGGGCGCTCTTTTTTTTCTTCAGTATCATCTTTTATATTTGTATTTTTTATGTTCCACGCAGTAAGATTGCTATTAAGATAGCTCATCAACGACATATCTGTATTGTCGGCCTCCTGACGCTGTTGAATAATAAAACCTGAATGATATTCTATCTGAGAACGCATTGTATTTCTTGAAATTAAAATAACTCTGTCTTTGGGTTTTAAAGGCAGCTGAGACGAATAAAAATCCCTCCAGAAGGTATGTATTTTTATTTTATCAAGATGCGCAATAATCCTTATAAGATATTTTTTTAAATAGTTTTTTACATAGACAGAATTATATTCGTTTGAAACAAGGCCTTTTTCTACAACATAATTTAATTGTTCTTGAGTAAAAAAGCCCTGTTTTATAAGGTATTCCCCGCTAATAGGCTCATTTACAAGTGCAAGATAATACAGAGATTTTTTAACTTTTTCAGTAACAAAAGTGATGAGTTTTTGCAAGATAAAATCCACAAAAGAAACACGTTTTGTTTCAAATTCCTCGAGCAAAGCACCTGCACTTGTGTTCAACGTCACTGCAATATTAGCCGTTATGTAAATATAGTTCCTGTTTCCGCCTGTCAAAGCATATAATTTGTCCAAATCATCGGGTGACAAATCCGGTATAACACTCAAAATCTGTTCTTTTGTATATGGTTCTGTCTTGATACACACGCTTGCATCTGATAAATCATCAAATTCCTCTGTAAAATATGAGGATATCAAAACAATTTTAAATTTATTCATTGAATGCAAATGTTTGATAAACCTAATTATCTCATCTTTTTCTGATTGATTTTGCTTGTTAAAAACTTCTTCAAGTGAATCAATCAAAATTACACACGGCAAATTTATTGAGCTGAGATATTTAATAATCCTTTGAGAAAGAGAGTTTGTTTCTATTTTTGTAAAAGAAACTTTTTTTTCTTGAGCATATCTTTTCAAATCTTCAAAAAACGAAAGAAAAATATCATCAAGAGTTGTTCCTTCAAAACACCTGAAACCAAAAACAAGCGTATTGTCTGTTAAAAATCGGCGTGATTCTTTAAAAAGTTCAGTTTTAAAAGAGCCGGCATCGCCTTCAACAAAACAGATCTGCTTATCTTTGTTATTGTAAAAAGCCAGCATCTCATCAAGCTTTTCAGGCTGCACAGCAGCAGAAAAAGACGATTTAAGAGAATTGAGCAGCAAACTGTTTTTTAAAAAGCTTTGTTCCATATAAATATATTATCATATTTTGGATATTAAGCTTCATTCAAAACATTGATAACAAAGTCAACAGCACCGGAGTTTTCCTCAAATATCTTAGAGGTATCAGCGCAAGCTTTGTTATAAAAATCATTATCTGTAAGAAGCCTTCTCATGTCATTTGTAAGTTCCTCTGGCGTTGCAGATAACTTCGCCGCATCAGAGCGTGTAAGAAATTCGTAAATATCTTTAAAATTGAATACACACTCACCTGAAACAACAGGTTTACCCCATATATTGGCCTCAAGAGGATTGTGACCTCCGGTAGACGAAAAGCTGCCTCCAATATATGCAAAATGACACACTGAAAACATTTTCATCAATTCACCCATTGTATCGAGCATAATTATATCATTATTTTCAAAAGTATCATTATTGCTTCTTTTTCCGTAAGCAAAGCCGGTTTGGGCAATGAGTTGCTCAACTTTTTCATATCTTTCTGGATGTCTTGGTGCAAGCAGCAATTTTATGTCACAAAACTCTTTTTTAAGCTGTTTAAATGCATCCAGAATTATTTCATCCTCACCCTTATGGGTGCTCGCAGCAGCTATCATTCTTGCTCCGTTCAATTTCAAATTTTGAGCAAGCTCTGTGATTTGTTCACTGTTCATGGTCGGTTTAATATCAAATTTCAAATTCCCCATGAATTTTGTTATATCGTTTGGCGCACCGACATTGAGGATTCTTTCCACATCACCGTGTGTTTGCATAAAGATACCCTTATACTGGGAAAAAACCGGTTTAAAAAAGAAAGCAAATCGCTTATAACCTCTATATGAGCGTGGAGACAATCTGCCGTTAACAATATAAACAGGGATATTTCTCCTTTTTGCAAGATAAACAAAATCAGGCCAAATTTCTGTTTCCGCAATAATAATTTTATCGGGTTTTATGCTGTTTAAGAAGGAATTTACACTAAAAAAGAAATCAAATGGAAAATAAGTAATGGTATCAACGGTATTGCCGAGTTTTTTATGTGCAATTTCCTGCCCTGTTTTTGTTGTTGTAGAAAGGACGATATTGGAATCAGGAAAAGATTCTCTTGTCTTTTTTATAAGAGTTTCGACTGCGTTTACTTCGCCAACGGAAACAGCGTGGAAAAAGATTGTATTTTTATCTTGATTCAATTTGATATTGTAAAAGCCAAATTTTGTCCAAAAACCTGCTCTAAATTTGGGCACAAGTATCAATGCAATTAATATTACAGGGAGAAAAATTATTGCGGCTAAAATAAAAACAAGATTGTATAAAAAACTAAAGAATAACATACTCCTAATCTCCAAATTCCGATACTTTTCTTAAGTCTATAAAAAACAAATTGGTTATTCAATTACTATATTTTAATATTGCCGAAAGAGTTATAATTATTAAAAGCTTTGAAAGAAGCCGGCAAAGGATTTTTCATTGTAATATTTTCTTTAATTTGAGTTTTTCTTACTTCTTTTGCTTCCTGTTTGCACAAATATTGTTGTGATTTTGAAGCAACTTTGTTTCTTACATACGGTGTAACTATATTACACGCAAGAACAGATGCCAAAACTGCAGCCACTGTACCAACATTGTTTTTGTGGCTTTCAAATTTAGAGAGAGCATCTTCTATTTTTGGCATAATTTTTATTTGCTCACTTTTAGGAAGCGATTTCATAAAGTTGAGTTTGTTGGGCTCAGCAAGCCTTTCTGTAAGCTTCATTTTTCTTTCGGCTTCTGTGAACATATTATTCCAGGCATTTATATCTTTTTTGGGGTCATAGCCTTTTATTTTGCAAAGTGCTTTTGCAACATCATCTGTTAAGAGTTTTCCTTTTTCTACAAGTTTGTCAGCACCTTTTTTGATAATGTCACATATTGAATAATACATAACAACGTTTACTGCAGCATCAGCACCTTCTTGGGGAAGGAGGAATTTCTTTTTGTTTTTATCAATGTTTTTGTCTGTTGCCACAACAACAAGCTGTGCAGCAGAGCTGAATACCCATCCCAGTGCACCTAAGTGTACAAGGAGCTTGCCTCCGTCTTTTGAGTAGGTATCAAACATATATTGGATAAATTTATTTACGAATTTAGGCGCAGGCATTATTGTTTAACCTCCGCTTCTTTTTTGGGTACAGGATTTTCATCTAATTTTACATTAGCAAGACTCTTTTGGAAAACTCCGGTAAAGTATTTTGTCAAAGGTGCATCAAGCAAGAAGTTTGTTCCTATCATTGCAATAGTAGCAACAAAAGTGCCCATTGCTTTTCTGTAGAGTTCAAATTTCTTTTCCAATTTATCAGCAGCTATGGGGAAAATTGATTTTTCGTTAGTAGAAGATGCTCCCGCAACTTTTTCAAACATTGGTACAAAGAAGCTTTCACCTTTTTTAGGTTTAATGCTTGAAACGAGTCCACTGCACAAATTTGGGTCATACTGGGAATATTTTCTTACAAAGCTTATACCGGCCTGTCTGACAGCTACGCCCACAAGCGTACCGGCAACAATTTTTGCAAGGGTTCTTGCAACGGAAGTTTTTCTTGTTTCAGCGTCGACATCTTTGTTTTTCAAATCAATAAAAGGCTGTGTAGCAAGAGCCGTAGCACCAAGCACCAGTCGCTGCTCAGGAGAGTGAATCTTACGGCCCGTCCAATCGAGGGCTTGTTTTACTATTTTGTTACTAATGATCAAGGCAGGAATAACCTTTCATTTTCCCAGCTTACCTATTTTACTAAATAAAACAGATTTTGGCTACACTTCACAAGTCATGTAAAACAAAACAAGTTTCAAAATTTACAAAAAAACCTGTTTTGTTAAGGTTTTTAAACAAAAAATTTAACGTAAATATTCTTTAAAATTTTTGTTTATTTTAATTTTATATCCGCAAGTATCAAAAGTTTCACACCCGCCAAGGCGTATCTTGTCGGTTACATTGGGATATGCCCGGCAATATATTGAACGTAAAAAATAATCACGGCATTTGTTATTTTCGTCCAATGATTTGCATTTAAAAAGCAAAACGCCTTTTTCGTTTTTACCAGCTATATCAAAATGCAAATATTTTTTATCAAATTTTTTAAGCTCTTCAAACTGTTCTTCTTTTCTAACATAGTCATTTTCAATCATAAATACAATATTTTTGCAGCATGCTCCGCAGCCGTTGCATTTGCCTTCTATTTTGTATTTAGAGGTAAAAATTTTGTCAAAATAAAATTTCAGATACTGTAAAAAGGTTTTTATCACTTTATATAACCCAGAAGTCGTTTCTTATAATCGGCCAGTCAAAATCATCAAAGGAAAATATCTGCATAAAATAATATCCCGGTTCATCAATGACTATATAAGATTTAAAATATTTGAGACTCGTATCAACCATATAGTCTTTTGCCCAGTATACTTTATAGCCCCAGTGGTTTGTTTTTTGTTCTTTTTTAACAAGTTGGACTCTGATATATTCATCTTTAAAGCCCTCTTCATTAATGAGGATATAATAAATTTTTTCGCCTGCTTTAAAATGCCTGCCGGCATTATTTATTGTCTGATTTGTTATAGGCTGGCTGTTAAACAAAAGCAATGCCTTGTGCTTTCCACATCTGAATTTGAATCCGAAGCCGCAAACAAATATCAAACAAACTAAACATAATAAAGCTAAACTGTATTTTGCCGATTGTTTCATTATTTTTTATTTTTTAAATATTCAATCTGATTTTTAACCTGAGCTTTTGTCTCGTTGTCGTCGGTTAAAGTCATAAATTTTTCATAATTTGCAATGGATTCAGGATAGTTTTTTTCGTTTTCATAAGCCATGCCAAGTGCATAATATGCATATGCATAATTAGGGTCAATCGCAATAACATTTTTAAAGGATTTGATTGCATTATTGTTATCGTTTAATTCCGCATAGCAAAGTCCTGCATTAAACATTGCATCGGTATTTTTCAGATTTTTGAATATAACTTTTTGATACATATCAAGAGCATTTTTTGTTTCTGATTTTGCCTTATATGCATTTCCGAGTTTTATAAGAACCGATTCATTATCAGGAACCAGCTGAGATGCTTTTTGATATTCTAAAATTGCTTTATTATATTCTTTATCTTTCATATACGTATCAGCAAGCGCGCAGTGGGCATCTGCGTTTGTTGAATCAATAGAAAGAGCTTTGTTAAATACATCAACAGCTTCTTGATTTTTTTCATACTTAGCAAGAGTTTTGCCGTAGTCTACAACAATATCCTGATTATCCGGATTTATTTCAATAGCTTTTTCAAATTTTTCCAGAGCTTTTGTTTTTGCACCAATAGCATCATAAGCCACTGCCAGAGCCTTATAAGCGTCTGCATCATTTGCATTTAATGCAGCAGCTTCTTCATAACAGTTAAGGGCTTTTTTCTGTTGTGAATTTTTCATGTACAAATCACCCTGAGAAATATATGCTTTGCCCAGATATTCTCTGACTTTTGGTTCTGTCCTTTGAGAATATAGATTTTTGTATATAGAAATAGCGGCTTCATAATTGCAAAGCGCATGCAGTGCAATAGCTTTGTTAAAAAGCACGTTATAATCATTTTTATCAACAGCAAGAAGCTCGTCATAAAGCTTAATTGCTTCATTGTAATTTTTACAAAGATGATAAGTCCTTGCCAGTTCTTTTTTTACATCTGCATTGGACGGATCAAGAGACAAAGCTGTTTTGTAGTTTTCAATTGCTTCTTGATTTTGTGAATTTTTTTGATAAATCAAGCCAAGGTTGAAATAAGCCATTGGATCTTTTGGCTTGTACTGTATGTACTCTTTGTACATATTAATAGCATCTTGAGTTTTGCCCATATCAGCAAGCAGATTTGCATAATCAAATTTTAAATCATCAAGATCAGGCTTGATAGTAAAAGCGTTTCTAAATTCTATCAGAGCAAGCTCATCTTTTGACAATCTTACATATGCAAGCGCCATATTGGCATGCGATGCATAGTCATTAGGGTCAATCCTTACAGCTTTTTTAAACATTTCTACGGCGTTTGTGTAATCACCTGAGCGAAGAAGTGCCAGCCCGTAGTTGGAATATTCATTAAAACCTGCTGGATTTTTTGTATACAAAGTTGCATACTCGTCTGCAGCGTCTTGGTATTTATCCAGTTTCAAATAAGTAGAGGCAAGGTTTTCTCTTGCTTCGACATCATCAGGGTAATAGCCCAAAAATGTTTTAAAGTATTTAATAGCTTCTTGATTATCTCCTTGCAAAAATTTAACATTAGCAAGGTTGAGATAATTATATTTGTATTCGGGAAAAATAGTGAGGGCCTGATTATATGCAGAAAATGCATTTTCATAATCATGCTGTTGTTGGAGAATATTGCCTATACTGATGTAAACAACAGCGTCATTTGGCTTGAGTTTTATAGCTTTTTTATAAGCCACAAGAGCATTTTGCCAGTCACCCATTTCGGAATATATTCCGCCGAGTTTTATAAAAAGGATAGCTTCATCCGGAGAAAGCTCAATTGCCTTTTTAATCTTTTCTACGGCCATAGAATAGTTACTGTCTTTTTCCAGAATATTGGACTCTTGAAAAAGCCTGTAAGAATCAGGCGACATTTTTGCGTGTGCACTAAAATCAGAGCCTAACGGCGAAAGTGCAAGCATTAAAGATACAAATAAAGTTAATTCTCTTTTCATGGTTTCTATTATCTTATGTTTTTTCAAAAAAATCAATCAGCAGGGATTTCGTTTACAACGCTTCGTTTTGCAATAGGTTTTCCTTTAGCATTATAGCCTGTATCACCAACCCAGTGAGCCTTTAGTTTTCCATTTTTTGTATATGCATATTGTTCATCTTCCGAAACATAAAGCCCAATTGCAATAAGATTTCCCGTCACAGCATTATATTTACCTATTTTAAAAGGATAAACGCCTTCTTGCGATTTGTTGTCTACATCCACACAAACAAGATAGCCGCTTGTCGTATAATAATATGCATATTGCGGCTTATCAACATAAACAACTACATAGCCTTTTACCATACCTTTGGCCATTGAAAACGACATTATATATCTGCCTTCAGGTTGAACGTTATTTTTTATGGCAGCTCTGTTTTCTTCATTGTTTTCATCTATAAGGTAGGGTTTTATTTTTTCTTTGTCCAGTTTTAGAGCTAATCCTTCAAAAGCAAGTTTTCTTGCGGATTCTACAGTATAAAGAACGCTGCCTTTGAGCAATGTTTCACTTGCAAAAACAGGCATATTTACAGCCAAAAGCACCATCAATGATATAAGAAATTTTTTCATATTTATACAGGCTCTTCCTTAAAAAATCTTTTTGTAAAATAAAACAGTAAATAATAAAATATCAACAATATATTTATTTGCAGCATTGCAAATATCGACGTTTTGCAAAGCACAAACCACAAAAATCCTGTGGGAATAAAGCACAAAGCAAGGTGCAACATTCTTTTAAAAGGGATTCTCCATTCCAGTGAAGGAACAACCACTGTGACCGTCAATAAAAAATACAAAATATTCGATACAAGAGTTGCAATACCAACACCTGTTAAGGCGAATTTTTTAATCAATACAATATTTAAAACCAGCCCGATGAGAGCGGATACAACCTTTAATGTTGTCAGGATATATGTTTTTTTTGAAAGATGATACTGGTATGTTGTGTAATCAGTAAAGCTTAAGAAAAATGCACTAAAAGCAAAATAAGGAAGCAGTATATAAGCATTTTGATATTGCTCATTTGCAAAAACTGCCATAATATCTTTTGCATAGATACACATTATAATCACTATGGGCAGTGCAATAAGCATATAATAACCCGTAAGTTTTGAAATAACAGGCCTTACATCTATTTTGTCTTCGTAAAGGTTGATTATACGAGGATATGCGGCAATTGTAATAATTGCAAAAAGTGTCATTAATATAGGAAAAGTCATATTATACGCAACACCCACAAATCCCGCATCACTTAGGCCATGGAAATGAGACGTTATAAATTTGTTGCTCTGGTTAATAATCCAAAGGCTGATTGAAGCCACTGCAATTGGTATGCCGTATGCAAAAATTGATTTTATGGTTTTAAAGTCTGGCTTTTCCAGTCTTAAATACCAGAGCAAATCTGTTTGAAAAACCAGCAATATATCAATAATAACTATAGAAACAGCCATACCGATGAGGATAGCAGCTGCTCCAAAATGCAAAAAATGTATAAAATAAACAGCACAAAGAATAGTCAAAACCTGATTAACTATTGTAGAAACCGTAAATGCACCGGGTTTTATCTGTGCACGCAGCACCTGAAACAACAATGCCCTGACAGCTACGGGAATAATCAAAAGCAGCACAAAGAGAAATATCTTTGGCGGGATATTAAAGTATTCATAAAAAGCATGCCTGAAAGAAATTGTAAGAATATACATTACACAAAGATTTGAGATAAGAATCATAACCAGTGTGGAGATATATTTTGGTATTTCATCACAGAGCTGATTCTGCCTGAAAAACCTTAACCCGGCAAGGCCTATCCAATCTGAAAAAAGTATACACAAAAAACTCAGCACAGCCAGAGATATTGCATATATCCCGTATTGAGTCGGTGCCAGAAGATTTGTATACACAGGCACAATGATTGCATTACCCAAAAGCCCGAATATTTTTGAAGGTGCATATTTTGCCATATCCTTAAATATATGTTTTAAAGGAAGGGCCACCTCTTGAATATATTTATCAACCTCTTTTGTCAAAAAATCCACCTTTGAATAAAAAATAATGAACAAATTATATCACAAATCGTTAATGTAAACATAGAGAGTCTTATTATTGTATAGGTCTTTCAAATAGCCCTGTAGGGCTAATGATTTTGACAATTTAAAAAATTAAGATAATAAGAGGATTTAAAACTTCCCCTTATTTAATAAAATATTCAGTAAATAGAAGGTTTTTTTAAGAGTTGAACAAATTTCTTCGTATAAAATTGCTATCATCA
The DNA here is from genome assembly GCA_000980375.1 of Clostridium sp. K4410.MGS-306. GTDB lineage: Bacteria > Cyanobacteriota > Vampirovibrionia > Gastranaerophilales > Gastranaerophilaceae > Limenecus > Limenecus avicola. Next base: position 36,028 of record LARD01000026.1, read on the forward strand.
ATACTGGTATTGTCGTTTGTGACAGTACAAACCTGCCCTTGTGCTTATGCATTTTCTTTACCATTCAAAAAAAAGAAAACAGAAAAAATTGAACAAACAAAAGAAACAAGTGCCGTACAAATCAAAGCAGAAAAAAATGAAATTGTTGAATACTCTCTTGAAGACTGTATAGATATAGCGCTAAAAAATGACCCTAACATCAAAATTTACACAACACAAAAAGGTATTGCGCACTCTCAACTGGGTATTGCAAAATCAGGATATTTTCCAAACATTACAGCAAGCACAGGTTTTACATCTCAACAGAACAGAAACTCGGGCTCTGGCGGAGGCTTCTACAATCAAGGCGGAAGTACTTCCCGCAGCAACAACTACTACCAATTGAACCTTGGAGTAAACCAGCTAATCTGGGACTTTGGCAAAACAGTTGCAAAAATAAACATGCAAAAATACAACAAAGAATCAGTAGGCTATGACCTTGAAAACACTATTTTAAATACCGTATACAATGTAAAACTTGCCTATTATAAAGCGCTGGCAGCACTTGCAAATCAAGATGTTTATGAGCGCTCGGTCCGTATTAATCAGTTGAATTATGACAGAACAAATGCTCTTTTTAAGGAGGGTCTTAAATCTAAAATAGACGTAGTAAACGCACAGGTTTATCTGACAGATGCAGAAGTTTCTTTGATTGATGCACAGGGAAAATATGACGCAGCCATCATTAACCTGAACAATGCAATGTATCTGACTGATGCACCGTCTTATAACATAAAAAATACAGAAAGCTTCAACTTCAAAAGAACACAAACATCAAAAGACACTGTCAATATTTCTTATGTACCGAAAAAAAGCGGCTCAAAAGAGTACGAGCAAACAGCGGTTTTGACATCCGGCATAGAAAAACAGGATATTTTACAGGATTACAAATTTAAGCCGCTCATTTTGCCTGTAAACGATGCCATACAAAAAGCTTACGAAAACAGACCTGATTTAAAATCACTTTTGATGGTAGAAAAAGTTCAGCAGGAATCATTAAAAGTCATAAGACGCCAGTACATGCCTGTTGTAAGCCTGAGCGCAGGATACAATTACAGAAGAAACAGCGAAGTGGCAAATACAGGTTTAAATATTGGTGTCACTGCTGATTTGCCTACACTAAATATTATGGGAGTAAAATACAATGTTGATCAGGGTCATCAGTATCTTGAGCTGGCAAGAGAAAATATAAATTTATCCAAGAAAAACATATACTTTGAAATACAAAATAACTATATAAATATGGTTGTACTGCAGCGAAAAATCCCTAAAATGGCAGAAAAAGTAGAACAAACACTGGAAAACTTTGAGCTTGCCGATGGAAGATATACAGTGGGATTGGGCAACTTTATTGAGCTGCAGCAGGCACAAACAAATTACAACAACGCACAGCTTGCTTTTGTACAGGCAGTTTTTGACTACAATGTGGCAAAAGAGCAGTTCCAAAAATCAATGGGGGTACGATGAAAAAACGTATATTAATATCTATATCAGCACTTATTGCCGTTGTTTTTGTCAGCGGATTTGCTTTTTATTTCAACAAGCATCGAGACTCAGGCTATATTACAGTCCCGGCAAAAGTAGACACAATTGTTGAAGCCGTAGAAGCCTCAGGCACTGTAAACCCTGTAAACACCGTTGATATTGGTTCACAGGTATCAGGTATGATAAAAGATATTTATGTGGACTACAACTCAAAAGTTACCAAAGGGCAGCTGCTTGCACAAATAGACCCTTCGCTTTTTCAAGCACAGGTAGACAAAGCAAGAGGCGACCTCGAAGCAGCACGTTCCAACAAAGCCAAAATTCAGGCAATGCTTGTATATGACAAAAAAAATTACGAAAGATATAAAAGACTGTACGAAAAAAATTATGTTGCAAAAAGCGACCTTGACCTTGCAGAAGCAACTTACAAATCTGATTTGGCACAGATTGCAGCAGCACAGGGCACAATTAATCAGGCACAGGCAACATTAAACAATAACTTAACAAATTTAAGGTACACAAAAATAGTCTCCCCTGTTGACGGCATTGTTGTTTCTCGTGCGGTAGACGTCGGGCAGACTGTTGCAGCAAGTTTCCAGACACCTACATTATTTCAGGTTGCACAGGATTTAACCAATATGCAAATTGAAGTTAACGTATCCGAAGCAGATATAGGTAAAATTAAAAAGGGCCAGGAAGTGGAATATACTTTAGACGGCTATGCTGATTCGGTGTTCCACGGAAAAGTTACAGAGGTAAGAATCGCGCCTACAACAGTTTCCAACGTTGTAACTTATACAGTAATTGTTGATGTAGACAATAAAGACCAAAAAATGATTCCCGGTATGACAGCTAACGCCTCTATCATTACAAACAAGAGTGAAAACGTAATTTGTGTACCGACAGACGCTCTGAAATTCACCCCCAAAGAGATAACCGGCGGGAAAAAATACAAAGAGCAGGGGCTGTGGATACTCAGAAACAACAAACCCACAAGAATCAGCATAGAAACAGGTGCAAAAGATTCTGACAGAACAGAGATTATCTCAAAAGAATTAAAAGAAAATGACAGAGTAATAATAAGTAAAAAAGGCAATAAAGATAAAACAGCACAGGGCAAACGACCGCCTATGAGAATGTTCTAAAATGTCAAATACGGATTTAATAGTAATTAAAAACTTAATAAAAACCTATGCAACAGGTGATACATCCTTTAATGCGCTTGATGATGTTTCGTTGAGCGTAAAACAAGGCGAGTTTGTTGCTATCATGGGTGCATCTGGTTCGGGAAAATCCACATTTATGAACGTTCTCGGGTGTTTAGACAAACCCACATCAGGCACATATTTTTTAGACGGTATTGATGTGAGCAAAATGACAATGGACGAGCTTTCCGCAATACGTAACAGAAAACTCGGATTCGTTTTTCAGGGTTTTAATCTTATATCAAGAACATCAGCCTTGGAAAATGTTGAAATGCCGATGATTTATAAAGGTATTCCACCTGAAGAACGTATAAAAAGAGCAAAAGCCGCACTAAAAATTGTAGGGCTTGAAAAAAGAGAAACACATATGCCTAACCAGATGTCAGGCGGCCAGCAGCAGCGTGTGGCAATTGCACGTGCAATAGTCAACGACGCCCCGATTATACTGGCAGACGAGCCCACAGGCAACCTTGATACAAAAACATCTATAGAGGTAATGGAGTTTTTTGTAAAACTAAACAGTGCAGCAGGAAAAACAATTGTGCTTGTCACACACGAGCCCGATATTGCGGAATATGCAAAAAGGGTTGTTACCTTCCGTGACGGAAAAATAATCAGCGATGTCTTGAATGAAGCACCAAAGGGAGCAGCCGCGCTATGATAGATTTTGAATCAACATTTAAAATATCTCTACGTTCGCTTTACATCAACAAAATGCGCTCTATTTTGACAAGCCTTGGCATAATCATTGGTGTCAGCGCAGTTATTATCATGCTTTCAATCGGAGAGGGAGCAAAGGAAAGAATTAATAAAGATATAGCCTCAATGGGTTCTAACCTGCTGATGGTACTTTCAGGCTCCACAACCTCAAGCGGGGTGAGAATGGGAAGCGGAACACAGCCTACACTCACCATAAAAGATTCTGAAGCTATGCTAAAACGATGCCCGTCGGTTCTTGAAGTTGCACCTACAGTCGGACAGGTGCAGCAGCTTGTTTATTCAAACCAAAACTGGTCTACAACAGTAAACGGCATAACACCTGGATATATGCCCATACGTATGTGGGAAATTGAATCAGGAAGAGGAATCTCTCAAGAGGATTTGAAAAACACGACAAAAGTTGCAGTGCTTGGTTCTACTGTCACAACAAACCTTTTTGGTGACATGGACCCTATTAACCGCACAATCCGTATAGGAGGAATGCCCTTCAAAGTTATTGGAATTCTAAAATCAAAAGGCCAAAACGGTATGGGGCAAGACCAGGATGATACTGTTTTAATACCGATTACCACAGCACAAAAAAAACTGTTCGGTACAGACTTTCCCGGTATGGTAAAACATATAAGCGTGCAGGCAAAAGATGAAGACAGCCTTGACTCAGCGCAAGAAGAGATTACAGAACTCTTAAGAGAACGTCACAATCTGGGCAAGACAAAAGAAGACGATTTTACAATAAGAAACTTTACCCAGATGCTCGAGACCGCAAAACAGGCTTCTAACACAATGGCAATTTTGCTCGGTTCTATAGCCTCTGTTTCGTTACTGGTAGGAGGTATAGGTATTATGAACATAATGCTTGTGTCTGTAACAGAACGAACAAAAGAAATCGGTATACGTATGGCAATAGGTGCAACAGCAATGGATATAAGGATACAGTTTCTTGTAGAAGCTTTATTACTGTCTCTTGCCGGCGGATTAATAGGTGTAATAGTCGGTGTATTAGGTTCCAAAATCGTGGGTGTGTTTTCAGATATGACCGTTATAATTTCTGCGGCACCTATATTAATTTCCTTTGGCTTTGCAGGGCTTGTGGGGATTTTATTCGGTTATTATCCCGCATACAAGGCATCTTTGCTCAATCCTATCGAAGCTTTGAGATATGAATAGCTCTAGTCAGGCAATACAGGGCCTTTGTATTTGTTATACAGGTTCATAACATCATCGCCGAATTTTTCACCATTGAGCATTCTTGCATACACCTCTGCAACAAATTCCAAAGGAGAACTTTTGGCATATCTAGAGACTGTTGAAGCAATAAACTGTTCTTCTTTGCTTTCCAAAAATCCTTTTGCCAGTGCACCGATTTTATCAGGTTTTCCTGTTTGCTTGTTATAAACAACGTGCATATCTTCATAATCCAGTATAGTATTTTTATGATGGAACAGATGACCTTCTTCGTGGTACAAAGTATCAAATACAGAGCGTTTTGAAGCGAGTATTTTTGAAGAAGGATGCTGATTAAAAGGCAGTCCTGTCAATGCATCTGAAGCCTCAAAGAGATAATCCACCTGTTCTTTATTAGTCATTTTTCCCAGTTCTTCAACTGATTTAAAAGACCCTTGCTTCATGTGTTTTTTAAGCAAATCAACAACGCCTTTTTGAGAATAAATATCATTGATTATTGCCATAGGATTAGCATCAAGAACATTACTGTATGCATAATAGTCCTTAAATGATTTATTTAAAGCAACAATATCCATTTTGGACGCTTCTCCGTTAACAAATTTTGCAGATAACAGCATAATATCTAATTGCTTGTCTTTATTGAAAAAAGGAAGAATAGGCATTGCAATATCATTACCACCGTCTTTTCGAGGTGTAGCTTTAAATCTAAAATCTTTTAGCATTTTATCAATGGATTTATGGGCATTGTTAAAATAATCAACATTTACAATCAATGTTGAGTCCATATAAAAGCCTTTACCTGCGCCTGTTCTCATTGCTGCAATTACAGTTTTATATTTATCTTTTAATTCATCAGGAACAGGCATTACCTCTTTAGGGATATGGCCTTTGCCTTTGTATTTATTGTTTATATTAACAAGGCCTTCATTTACCCAGTTTGCCAAATCAAGGTCATTTGCTGTATCAAATTTTTTGATTTTCAAATGTTTTTTTGCAAACTCTTTTGCCTCTTCCATTGTTTTTGCAGGGGTAAAGTCAATATGTTCTGCAAGCTGTGTTACAGCTTTTAGTCTGCCTCTGATAATCAGCCCTGCTGCTGCCAAACCCAACGCCGCACCTGTTAAAATACCCCATTTTTTTGCAGTGCTTTTTTTCTTTTCTTCAACTTCAGTTGAGTGAGTTGAAAAAGAAACCTCATCCTGTGTCATAGGTACCAGTTTTTGTGCATTATAAGGCTTTTGCTGCCATTGAGGAGCTGTATTTGTATAATTATTTACATATGACATCCCTGATGTTTTCGGAATAGAGTTCATTAAATTTCCAAATGATACTTGCTGCATTATTACCTACCTTGTTTTTCCTACCTGTATATTCATAAAATTGAGAAGTTAAAAATAATTGCTATTATCCCTACCTATCCTATCCTATTAGGGATTTTACACAATATAATTGGATTACAGCCATAAAAAATTCGTTTTAACATTTCTTAATATTTACAAATTATTGTCACCTCCTTTTTGATGTGAGAAAATAACGATATAAAAGGGGTGACAATAAATGGCAAAAAGATTATTAGTTGTTGATGATGATGACGAAATCAGAGAGTTATTAGAATTTGACCTTTCGCACAGTGGTTACAGCGTAGATACGGCCTGTGACGGAATGGATGGGTTGAACAAAGCTGTTACAAACTCCTATGACCTTGTACTGCTTGATGTAATGATGCCAAAGATGAACGGTTTTGATGTTTGCAAAAACCTGAGAAAAGCAAAACCCGACATTCCAGTGCTGTTGTTGACTGCAAAAGGCACAATAACAGATAAAACACAGGGTTTTGACTGCGGGGCAGATGATTACCTTGTAAAACCCTTTGACATCCAGGAAGTTTTGCTAAGAGTAAAAGCTCTTTTAAGAAGAAATACGGATTCTTCCAACAGCGATACAGCCTTTAAACATGAAATACTCAAAATGGGAGATATTGAGCTATTCCCTGAATCATTAGAAACAGGAATTGAAGGAAAACGCATAAAACTTACACCCACTGAATTTGAGATTTTATACTGTCTTATGCAGCATTTTAATGATTCCGTATCTCTTGCTGTTTTGCTTGATGAAGTATGGGGTTATGACTCTGATGAAGATGTGAGGATGGTAAGAGTCCATGTTGGGGGGCTAAGGCAAAAAATTGAAGCTGATACAAAAAATCCAAAATATTTGCACACGGTCACAAATGTCGGCTACAAGCTCACACCTATTACAAACACTACAGACAACGGACAGGAATAATGAAAAACCCTATAAAATTTAAACGTTTAAAAATTGTAGAACAAATTATTCTTGTTCTGCTGCTTGCAGTTATTGTGCCTACCACCATAAGTGCAATTATTGTTAACAATATCAACCAGCACGCAGTAAGAAACGAACTGCAATATTCGGCCTTGAGCATTGCAGAATCTATTGCTTCTAATATTGAAACTTTTTCTGAATCTGGAGAAGACGAACTCAATCAGATAGTACTGGCGTTGCGTCATATTCCGTCAGAATTTGGAAAAGAAATATATCTCAAAGATATTTTAAACAATTCCAACCTGATAACAGAAATGTATCTTGTAAAAAAGCAGGACACAGACAAATATATAAAATGGGATGATTACTCTGCATACAACAAAGAAAATAAAAATATCGAAATTTTTCAAAAAATTGATAACAATTTCGCTGTAATGGCCAAAGTAGATGTAAAAATCTTTGAAAAGCAGGTCTTTAATATTTACAGAAAAGACGACAGACAGATTTATATCCTCAACAAAGACAACAAACTCGTTGCTGCTCACAATTACAACGAAAAAGACTTTAACAGGGTAACATATGCTTTGCCTAAAAAATTGGTTATAGACAGACCTGTTATTTTTGGCAAGGTAAAAAACCAGCCTCTTGCTTATTTCAAGCTGTCTGACCCCGAAACAACAATCATAGTAAACACAACACACCATATTACAAAAACAACAATCAACACCGCTCGCTCAAAAATTATACTCGCTCTTTGTGTATCAGCATTATTTATCATATTCGTTGTCGGGCTTTACACATATTACCTTTACATAAACATTAGACAGTTGATAAAAGGGATAATGGCCCTATCAAAAGGAAACTACAAAAGAAAAGTAAGACTATTAACAAGTGTTTTTACACCTCATGAAACTGTGTTCCTTGCTCAAGAATTCAACAAAATGGCTGACGAAATCAACAACACCTACAGGCAGCTAAAACATTCTAACAGAGAACTTAAAAAACTGGATGAATTCCGCTCTAACCTTATTGACACCGTAAGCCACGAGTTTCGCACCCCTTTAACAAGCATTAAAGGTTACACTTCAAGGCTATTGAGACAAGACATTGAACTGGATGAAGAAACTATCCAAAAATCATTAAAAATCATCAAAAATCAATCCGAACGTTTAAGCAGAATGGTGGAAGATCTCCTTGTCATTCCCGACATAGAAGGGGCAAAACTCAATTTAATTCTGCAAGAAGTTAATCTCGAAGATTCTCTAAACGATGCAATACTTTCAACAAAACATAAAGCTCAACGAGAGATTATTGTTAATATACCCGACAATATACCGGAAGTAATAGCTGACACAGACAGACTGGAGCAGGTATTTATCAACCTTGTTGAAAACGCATACAAATATTCCTATGAAAATACTGCAATACAGATAAATGTAAATATAGAAAAAAATCACGCCATTGTAAAAATATCAAACTCGTATGACTATATTCCACACGATAAGCTCCAAAAACTCTTTGGCAAATTCACAAGGATTGATGACAAAACCACAAGAACAACACGAGGAACAGGGCTGGGCTTGTTTATTGTAAAAGGTCTGGTGCTTGCAATGAATGGAGCAATTGAGCTTGAATCTACCAAAGACAATGTTTTTAGTGTAATCATAAAACTTCCTCTGGCATAATTGTTAACAGTTGTTAACAATTGTGTTAAAAACATGCAATTATTTACTCTGCATATACTTTATAAATATATAGAGAGTAATAATCATTGAGGAAACAATGGCAGATACTACCACTATACAGATTAGACCAACAGAGACAGGCTGGATTTTATCCAAAAAAGGCAAAGACGGAAAAGATGTCACACTAGAAATTGCAGACAAGGATAAAAACGGATTGCTTGATATTGGTACAGATGTTGAAATAGGCAAAAACCAAAACATCTTTACCGATGAAGAAATACAGGCAAGCTCTGATTACATATTTAGTGTCAAAAACGGTAAAGCTCCTGTTGACGGCTTCGATGAAAAAAGTCAGGAACTTGAAGAAGAAATTGCAGCAAAATATAACGAACAACAACGTGAACAGCGTCTTCAACAAGCATTGCACGGCAACACAGATTACAAGGGTGCAACAAAAAGCGCAAAGAGAAATAATCTGTGGTCAAAAATAAATATGGGTATGATGATAGGAGCAGGCGCGCTCAATACAGTTATGCCATTTCTTTTCAGACCTTGGCAATACAACGGAGGCAACCTCTGGGATATGCAAGGAGTGCTCTTTTCAAGTATGACAAACCTCATGAGCTCTGCCAACACAATAATGATGGCTCAATATGCAAATAAAGCAAATCAGTACATACAATCGCCACAAACAAGCGGAAATTATAAAACATTAAATCCGTCAAATATTTCGGTACAAGATTTTATGAATTCGGTTGAAATATATAACAAACAACAACAAGAGCAAGCCGAAAAATACAAACAGGAAAAAGAAGCTGCTCAAGTTAAACAAGAAGCTGAAAGAACAGCTGCATTTGCAAAATCAATTTATACAAAAGCAAATGAAGAAGGCGCTGTTATTGACGATTCAAACAAAGCAAAATTAAACGATATTTACAAAACGTACAAAAAACCTGAAGAATACACGCAAGAAGAAAAAGAAATAATGCAAACAATAGGAGCTTATCCGCAAATTCCTTACAATGCAGTAGCAAAAGATGATGAGGAGTCGGGAAAATTAACAAAAGAGCTGGCTTCACAAATAGACAATCTTTTAAAACTGTATGAAACTGAAAGCGAATCTAACAATCTTGCAAAATCAGATTATGAATATTTAAAATCTTATATCATCAACAAAAAAGCAGCTCAAGGCACATTAACAAAAATGGATCTGGAAAACCTTGATATAGTGATAAAAAGATCGCAACCAAAAAATATTTAAAAAAAAGAGCTTTAAAAAGCTCTTTTTTGTTATTTGGATGTCATTTGTGACTGTTTTTGTTTTATGTCCAGCGCGGCATTGTGTGCCAATAGATATACAGAACAAGTTTTGTAGTTTTTAAGATACCATGCACATTTTTCCTGTGCACAAACTATTTCTATATCGTTACCCGCACTCATTAACGGACAAATAGGTATTAAAGCCATTCTACGTTCTCCTGATTATTTAAGTGATTCTGCCTGTTTGTATAAATTGCAGTTTTCGCTGCGTTTTTTTTCATAGTCTTTGTATATTTTGGTACGATTAATAACTTCGTCAAAATCGATTTGATGAGCATCAAAATCTGGTCCGTCCACACAGGCAAATTTAACTTCCCCGCCAACAGTAACACGGCACGCACCGCACATACCCGTACCGTCTACCATAATCGGGTTCATGCTGGCTTCTGTTTTGATACCTTTTCCTCTTGTTAATTCTGCAACAGCTCTCATCATAGGCATCGGGCCAACAGCAATTGCATAATCAACTTTTTCTTTATTCATAATATCTTCCATAACACCTGTTACAAAGCCCTTTGTTCCAAGGCTTCCGTCATCAGTTGTTATAAAAAGCTCTGTGCAGGCATCTTTCATTTTATCCTGCCAGAAAATTAAATCTTTTGTTCTTGCACCCATAATCATATAAACTTTGTTTCCGGCCTCTTTAAAAGCTTTTGCAATCAAGTAGCACGGAGCTGCACCGTAGCCGCCTGCCAGACAGACAACAGTGCCATACTTTTCAATATGAGTGGGCTGTCCCAAAGGACCGACGATATCAACAAGTTCATCGCCGACTTCGAGCGTAGCAAGCTGTTTTGTTGTATAACCAACAGCCATAAAAACAATAGTGAGTTCGCCTTTTTCTCTGTCATAGTCAGCTATCGTCAAAGGCACTCTTTCACCGTCTTTTGAAACCCTTAGAATTATAAACTGCCCTGCTTGAGCATTTTTTGTAATATAAGGTGCATGAATTGTTAATTCATACTGATTTGCGCATAACTCTTTTTTTCTTAAAATTTTATAACCCATAATTCATTACCTGTAATGTACCTAGTGTATTGTATACCAATTTGTACTAGTTTTTCAAGGCATCTGCACCTGATACAACCTCTGAAATTTCCTGTGTAATAGCAGCCTGACGAGCCTTGTTGTAATCGATTGTGAGCAGTCTTATCATTTCATCAGCATTGTTTGTAGCAGAAGACATGGCAGTCATTCTTGCAGCAAGCTCGCTTGCAACCGCTTCCAACAACGCTTGATAGATAATGTTTGTAATAAACATGGGAACAATTTTTTGCAAAATGTGGTCAGAATCTGGCTCAAATGCCATAAGCGGGTCTATTGAGTGTGATTCCGTATGTTTATCACCCAGTGCTTTTTCAACATCATCAACAGGAAGAATTTTCCAATCCTCAACCTTGTATGACATCATATTTTTAAAGCGGGTAGTAATAATTTCTATACTGTCAATTTTGTTGTCAACAAAGGCCTGAGCCATATCTTCTGCAATTACAATAGCGTTTGAAGAAGAAGGCTCCTGAGAAATTTTTGTATAAGCCTGCACTATCTCAAAGCCCTGTTCCTGTGCTCTTCTTTTTAAAGAAGCAACACCTTTTGTACCGACAATAAAGAGTTTAGAATCTATGCCTTTTTCTTTATATTCCTGTATCCTCTTTAAAGTGAACCTTATAACGTTTGCGTTATAAGCACCGGCAAGCCCTTTATTTGAAGTAACAACAAGGATACCTGCGGTTTTTTGTTCTCTTTTTTGCATAAGTACAGGATAGTTGTCTATTGCTCTTTCAATTTTTAGACCGTTAGACGAGAACCCTTCAGTACTGGCAAGCACCTTTGCAAATGCTTCACCAAGAGCCCTTGAAAACGGACGGGCAGAGATTACTTTAATCTGTGATTTTTTCACCTTTGCAGCCGCAACCATTTTCATAGCTTTAGTGATTTTTTTTGTATTTTGTATACTTGAGATTCTGTCTTTTATGTCTAATAAATTTGGCATGGATTTTCCTTTAATTAAATAAAGATGATTTGAAAGTTTCCAGGTTTTCTTTGAGAGCTTTTTTGTCTTCATCACTCAAAGCAGCACCATCGTTGAGTCTTTGAGCAAGATCAGACATATTGGCATCAAAGTATTCAAACCATTCTTTTTTGAATTTTTGAATATTCTTGTTATCGATATCATCGAGTATACCTTCGTTTGCAGCAAACAGGATGCTTACCTGTTTAGCAACGCTCAAAGGTGAATATTGAGGCTGTTTTAACACTTCTGTTAATTTTTGACCTCTTTTCAACTGGTCTTGAGTAGCCTTGTCAAGGTCAGAAGCAAACTGGGCAAAAGCTTCCAATTCTCTAAACTGAGCAAGGTCAAGTCTCAATTTACCGCCGACCTGTTTTGTAGCTTTAGTTTGAGCGGCACCGCCTACACGAGATACAGATATACCGGCGTTGATTGCAGGTCTGATACCGGAGTTAAACAAGCCTGTTTCTAAGAATATTTGACCGTCCGTAATAGAAATTACGTTTGTCGGAATATAAGCTGAAACGTCACCGGCTTGAGTTTCGATGATAGGCAATGCAGTAATAGAACCGCCGCCTAATTTGTCGCTCAATTTGCAAGCTCTTTCAAGAAGTCTTGAGTGGAGGTAGAATACATCCCCGGGGTAAGCTTCACGTCCCGGTGGTCTTCTCAACAGCAAGCTCATTGCACGATAAGCCTGTGCGTGTTTTGTCAAATCATCGTAAACAATAAGAACGTGTTTGCCCTGTTCCATAAATTCTTCAGCAATTGCTACACCCGCAAACGGTGCAATAAACTGCAAAGGAGCAGACTCATCAGCTGTAGCTGAAACAATGATTGTGTAATCCATTGCACCAAAGTCTTCCAGTTTTTTGGCAAGTTGTGCAACGGTAGAAGTTTTTTGTCCGATTGCAACATAAACACAAATTACATCCTTACCTTTCTGGTTGATGATTGTGTCGATAGCAATAGCAGTTTTACCTGTTTGTCTGTCGCCGATAATCAACTCACGCTGACCACGTCCGATAGGTGTCAGAGCATCAATCGCAGTCAAACCAGTTTGCAGCGGCTGGTGAACAGATTTTCTAGAAACAATACCCGGAGCAACTCTTTCTACAGGTCTTGTTTTTTCGTAGTGGATATCGCCTTTGCCGTCAACTGGTTTACCTGTCGGGTTAACGATTCTTCCGATAAGACCATCACCTACCGGTACAGAAGCGATTCTGCCAGTAGTTTTTACAGTCATACCTTCTTTAATATGCTGATATTCACCAAGGATAACAACACCTACATTGTCTTCTTCAAGGTTAAGAGTAATACCCAGTGTGCCTTTGCCGTCTTCAAATTCGACAAGCTCGTTTGACATTGCATTGCGCAAGCCGTAGACACGGGCAATACCATCACCGACTTCCAGTACAGAGCCAATATTTGAAACTTCCATTTCGGAAGCGTAATTTTCAATTTTGGCTTTGATTATAGAAGTAATTTCATCCGGTCTTATTGTTGCCATTTTACTTTCCTTTATTGATTGTACTTTCTATCTTAATACTTTTTTAAATCCTTCGAGTTTTGCAGCCATTGAACCGTCTATGGTTTTGTCTTGAATTTTTAACACAAGCCCTGCAATGATTTCGGGATTTATATCAAACTCAAACTTCACAGACTTTTGCAGTTTTTGTTCGAGTTTTTCTTTCAATCTTTGTTTTAAGTCGTCATCAATCTCAACTGCAGAGACAACACCGATTTTGAGTATATTATTAGCTTCGTCCATTGATTCTTCAAAACAATAAAGAATCGCGCCGAGAAGATTTATTTTATTTTTTTCAAGCAGTATAAAGATAAGGTTTAATACGTCGTTATTGATTTTACCTTCGAATACAGACTTTACCATCTCCTTTTTTTCCGTAAGCGGAATAACTGGATGAGCAAGAAAATTTGCAAGTTCGGCAACAGAGTCCATTGCCTCACACACGGTCTGCAAGTCATTTTTGACGTTATCAAGCTCATTTTTGCTTTTTGCTACTTCGCTCAAAGCATCAGAGTATCTTTTTGCAAGTGGTATTAATTTGTTATCTATGGTTTTTGACGTCATTTTTCTTATCCGTTATACATCTGCTTTATCAATGCTGTTAATAAAGTCTTCTATATACTTTCTGTGCAGCTGTTTGTCTTTGTCCAGTGCTGTTTTAATCTGTCTTTGAGCAATTTCTATTGAAGAGGAAGCAACATTGTTAAGAAGCTCGCCTTTTATGTGGTTTTGTTCTGTTTCAATTTGCTTTTCAATATTTTGTTTAAGCAAAGCTACAGATTTATCGAGGTCTTCTCTTGCTTTTTGTTCAAAAGATTTTGCCGTTTGTTCAGCTTTATCGACAATAGCTTTTAATTCGTCTTCTATGTGTTCAAGTGAATCAGCAATGTTTTGAAAATCTTTTTTAGCCTCTTCTTTGATTGCATCAGACTCTTCCACTTTGCTTTTTATAGAAGCTGTCATATCTTCTATTTTTTGCCCTACTTTCAATTTGTATGCAATAAAAGCAAACAAAGCAATCATTATAGCAAAGTTAATAACGTTTGAATGTAATATGTTAGAGAAGCTAAAATCAAGCATTTTTCTTCATTACCTCTTCCACTTCCTGTTCACCTACAGGTTCGAATGCAATGCCTTCTCCCATAAGTTTTGTGGTGAGACGGTTTGCAAGATCTGCAACATCGTATTTCATATTAGCTGCTGCTTCATCCTTCTGGTGAGCAAGGTTTTGTTTTTGTTCGCTAAAGTAGCTGGTGACACTGTCTTTTGTGTCATTTAGTACTTTAGATTTTTCTTCTTTGATTGCATCGGCTTTTGACGCAACTATATCACGCGAAGTTCTTTGTGCTTCAGCGACTCTGGCGTCTTTGTCTACCAGAAGTTGTTGTGCTTTTTTATGATGTTCATCAGCTTCATTTTTATTTGCGTCAATATAATTTTGTCTTTTTTCCATGATTTCAAGCACGGGTTTGTACAAAATTTTGTTCATTATAAAAATGAATACGATAAAACTGATTGCTGATACTAATATAGTTGCGTTAATTTCCATAATACAAATTCTTATTTTTTACTACTAACCAAGTAATTGCAAAGCTATGAATAATGCATAGATAGCACAAGCTTCTGCAAGACCTGCACCGATAATGAAGTAAATCAATGCTTTACCTGCAATTTCAGGCTGTCTTGATACAGCATCCAAAAGACCTTTTGTTGCAATACCCAAACCTATTCCGGCACCGATTGCACCAAAACCGATTGCAATACCTGCACCTAATTTAGCCATTGATGCAACTTCAACTGCTACTTGTTCTACTGCCATAATTTTCTCCTTTTTTATTTACTAATTCTGGTTATTTTATAATTAATGTTCTTCTTCCTGCGCAGCCATTGCTATGTAAGCCGTGGACAGCAGCATAAATACAAGAGCCTGGACAAATGCAACAAATACCTCAAAAAGCATAAACGGAAGAGGTAAAAGATAAGCACAAAGTCCGACAAAAGTAACTATCAAAAGCTCGCCTGCCAGTATGTTGGCAAAAAGACGGAGAGCCAGTGAGAAAGGTCTTACAACCATTTCTAAAAGCTCAATCAACGCCATTATTATACCTACCGCGCTGAACTCGTGTAAAAAGTACTTGAGCCCTTTAACTTTTACGCCCTGATAAACGTAATATATCAAAACCATTATGGCCATTGCGGCTGTCATATTGATATCATTTGTCGGAGAAGCAAGCTCACCGGTTTTTAAATGATACAAACGCCACGGCAGCTGGCCCAGAAGGTTGGCTGTTAAAATAAACAGGAATAAAGTTGCAAGAAGAGGTATGTGTTTGCGCCCGTTTTTACCTATCATAGAATCGGTCAAGCCAACAAAAGCGCCCAGTATTCCTTCTGCTACTGCCTGGAGTTTTGTCGGAATAATAGACATTTTACGTGTTGCGAGAAAGGCAAAAACAATAAGGATTCCCATTGTTATCCACATCGTAACAACTGTATCCACGTTTACGTTAAACTGACCTAGATGTGCAATCCAATGACCTTCTGACACAGTATGTATCCTCTTTCTATCCGTGATTTCTTCTTGTAATATATCACTTTGCAATGAAAATTACAAACAATTTTATAATTTTATGATAGTACAAAAAGAAATCGGGCTATCGGACAGATAGGTGAAATTTATTAACAATTGTAAATTTTATTTAAAAAGCTATTAAGATTTACCCTTACAAAACCGATATACACATTAGTGTTAGAAACGAAGGAGAAAAGATATGCCTATAGATCCAATTGCACAACAAAAAATACTGAATCCTGAAACAGCCCCCACACAAGGCCCTAAGACAGCAAAACAACCAAAAGATATACCTATGGCACCATCTGAGAGCAATTATACAAATACCGAGAATCAAGCACCAAAAGCAAAAAAAGCAGACAATGCCGAAACAAAAGCTCAATTAATGAAGATCCAGGAAGAAATGAAAAAAGAGCAGATGCAAGAAGCTAAAAAAGCAATGGAAGAAGGTATGAAAAAAGACTTAAAATCATTCGAAGCATAAAAAAAGAAGCCTCTTAATTAATAAGAGGCTTCTTTTTAGTTTTCTTTTAAGCTTATACAGCTCTTTGCACTTTACCTGCTCTGATGCAAGATGTGCAAACGTCAATTCTTTTTACAGTGCCGTTTTGGTTAACTTTTACAGATTGAAGGTTAACTTCTTGTCTGTGCACATGTTGTTT
This sequence comes from Clostridium sp. K4410.MGS-306, assembly GCA_000980375.1. GTDB lineage: Bacteria > Cyanobacteriota > Vampirovibrionia > Gastranaerophilales > Gastranaerophilaceae > Limenecus > Limenecus avicola. Next base: position 52,726 of record LARD01000026.1, read on the forward strand.
ATGTGAAAAAGAAATTTTAGCTGCTTTAAGTCTTGTTTTGCCGCATACTGCGCATTGTTTTGCCATTTCTATATTCCTTTCAAAGATTAGTTTCTTATTTTACCCTACTGTAAACACAGTGTAATATCAAGTACGGATTGAAAATTCTTAACAAAAATCTTAAACAATCAAATCTTTCATATCTTTTACAGCTTTTTCCAAACCGTCGAACACTGCTCTGGCTATAATATTATGACCGATATTAAGCTCTATAAGTTCCGGAATTTCGTGCATTCTATGGACATTTTCATATGTCAGCCCGTGGCCGGCATTAACTTTCAACCCGAGTTTTGCGGCCAGAGCAGCCCCTTCTTTGAGATGGTTAAGCTCTTTGTCCTCTAATGGTGTACCCCAGGCTTCAGAGTATCTTCCGGTATGAAGCTCAATAAATTGAGCTCCTGTTTTTGCAGCAGCTTCCACCTGTTCTTTATCAGCATCAATAAAGAGGCTTACAATTATTCCTGCATCCACAAGCGGTTTTACAAAATCTGTTACAAACTCCACTCTCGACGCAACATCAAGCCCGCCTTCTGTTGTAACTTCCTGACGTTTTTCAGGAACAAGACAAACGTTTTCAGGTTTAACGTCAAGAGCAATTTTTTGCATTTCGTCAGTCAGCGCCATTTCAAGGTTCAATCTTGTTTTGAGAATATCTTTTAACTCAATAACATCATTGTCGCGGGTGTGGCGTCTATCCTCTCTTAAATGTACGGTTATGCCGTCAGCACCGGCTTTTTCGCAAAGTATAGCAGCCTGAATCAAGTTCGGTTCCAAACCGCCTCTTGCATTTCTCAATGTCGCTATATGGTCTATATTTACGCCTAATAACATGTTTTTCCCTCTGTGTTCATATGTGTTCTTTTTAACACGCCAAGTATAGCGCAAAATCCACTTTAAATTAAGGTTTTTTTATAAAGATAATATAAAGTTTTATTGAACAGCCAGCTTATCGGCAAGTGGAGAAACAATCCTTGCGTTTAAAGTACTATCTGCCTGTTTTATATTATGCGCTATTTTGTCGAGCTCATCAGACCATACAGCGTTTTGTTTAATATACTCCTGTGCATCTTTTTGAGTACCGTCCAGCTGGAGTCTGATTATCTGTTTCAGCATTTTATTTGCAGCAGGTGTAACTTTTTCAAAATTTACTGTCATTATGCCATTGTCGTCAACACTGAGGGCACCTTCTTTAATAAAGAAATTGTTCTGCATTATGTTTCTGAGCCTGTGAGCATTGCTAAAGTCAGGTCCTTTTTGGACATATGCACTGAAATAAGAAACCAGTAGTTTCTTTTGTTGCAGGGGGGTATAAAAACCCTTTTTTGTCAGTACATCGAGCATAACAAGTGCGCCCATATCTGCTTTATTTTCTTCTATTGTATTTTTGTAAATACCAAGTTTTTCGGTTCCGTTTTTGGGCCCCAGTGAGTGAACATTTTCATGCAAAATGGTAAAATCGTGCAAAGCCTGTGTGTCAAAATATTTATGCTGACTTTTATTAAGAATGGCATCCAGTTTTTTTGTTATATTATCAGCATATTTTGCTTCTCGCATTTGGATATGATAGACATTACGCTTTCCACCGCCTGATATCACGGACAGTTTGTCATTGTTTGGCAGATTTGATGCCAGTGAAATAGCCCCGCGATATGCGCCCAGTTGACCGGTCATATCGACCATCTCAACATCTACCATTGTTTGTTTATTATCGTTTTGAGTGATATTTTGTTCATATTCCTCTTTAAAAGGCATATTATCAGCCATTAAAGGCATATAATCCTTTATTTTTAACAAATACTCCGTGCCTTCTTTATTAACAATACCTACGCGAACACCGATGTTGTCTTTGGCATATGGAGTAATTCCAAGTTTTTTGAGCATTGCCGAAAGCTTTTTGTTTTTATTCACAGAAGGGGTCATTCTATCATCATAGGATTCTCTTGTTATTGTAAATTCCAATGGTGTATCCTGGAGTTTTGCCCATTTTTTATCCGCAAGAGCATCCATATAAGGATTGTTCATCATTAGAGCATTGGCTTGCAAAATCAAATAGCGGTTGAAATCATCGTTTGACGAAGTGAGTGCGGCAAGCTCAAGCTCTGTTGCGGCATTGACAAACTGCTCTTTAAAATAGTCTGTATAATCCGTTGCTTTAAGATATTTGCCGTCTCTTTCCACCATTGTTCTCTGGTTTAGTATTTTTTTCACCTCTGATATTTTATTTTTTTTAATCATTAAAATCAGGATATTGTGAAATTCGTCTTCTGTTAAATCTTCTGGGTAAAAACCGCGCTGCAGCTTGGGTTCAATCCCACGTGCAAGGTTTACGCTGCCGCCTTCAATATCTTTTGCATTAATTCCTTTTTGTGCGTTAAACAATTGTAAAGTAAGCCTTGCCTGCTCATTGCCTTTTAGTGTTTGTTCTTCCAGATAATTTTTAAACTCAATGTTATGGGGATTATCCTGCATCAAATAGACTTCTTCCAGTATTTTAGCTGCTTTAACAAGATGTTTAAGAGCTGTCTTATCGCCTTGAGAAAGCTTTTTGTATGCATCGTTGTTTTCATCTATAAGAGTGTAAGCAGCAAAGTTGTCAGGAGAGGTTCTTCTTTTTAGCTCATCAAAGTTGAGGTTTAGTTTGAAATTTTTCTCTTCCGAATCCAAAGCCCCTTTGAAACTCAAAGCTGTCATATATTTATTGGCATATGCAAGAGAATTTAGCTGGTGAGACAATACATTTGAGTTTGATTCATATTTCACAGAGCCGGAGTGTTCGGACTTTGCATTATTTTTTGAGTAATATACGGAATTAAGGTTATTTATTCTGTTAATTTTCATCTCTTCTCCCTATTAATAAACATCTGGCAAAAAGTAAGCTTTGAATGCTATAAAACACTAATAACATTTTTTTTGCCGGTCATGTAAAAATATGGTTTAAAATTTATACAAAACTTAATTTTCACATTTGTGATATTATTTTGATGGTGTGGTACAAAATTTAGAGCATTATGGCAAAAGACATATCAATCATTCTTGTTAATTACAAGACTAAAGATTTAGCAAAACAGTGTATTGAGTCAATTTACGAAAAAACTCATGACGTAAATTTTGATATCTACGTTGTTGACAACGGCTCTGACGATGGAATAGAAGAACTTTTAAAACAGGAATTTCCCGGGATAAAATTTCTGCAAAGCAATGAAAACAAAGGTTTTGGAGCAGGAAACAATATCGCCTTGAGGGTGTTTGATGCAAAATATGCATTTTTGCTCAATACAGATACAATTTTAATCAACAATGCTGTTAAAATTCTCTTTGATTTTATGGAAGCAAATCCAAAAACAGGAGCCTGTGGCGGCAACCTGTATGATGAACAAGGACAAAATATTCACTCATATGGAAATATTTTTGATTTGACGGATTTATTTTTAAAAACATTCAATTTACGATACTTTTTTCCAAAACGTCATAGAAAAATGAAAGATGGCGGATGTAATTCAAAGAATGAATTAAAAAGTGTAGATTTTATTACAGGAGCTGATCTGATGCTTCGAAAAGAAGCTCTTGATAAAGCAGGACTTTTTGATGAAAGATTTTTTATGTATTCAGAAGAAGCTGAACTGCAATACAGAATCAAAAAATCAGGCTACGATATTTTTATTAACCCCGAAGCAAAAATCCTACACTTGCATAACAAATCACCTAAAAAACGTGAAAAAATGTATTTTGAATTTTTAAAGAGTAAATATTTATTATTTCGACTATGCTACGGCAGCAAAAGTAATTTATGGTTTATAAAAATGCTTTTATATATTTCGTGTATAAACAAAATATTTTCGCACAGAGAAGCTATTTGCAGCTTATTTGATTTTATAAGAAAAGACAAAATTGAGGTAAATTAAATGTTAAATATTCTGGCAGTATTTTTAGGCGGAGGCATTGGTGCTGCTTGCAGATATCTGATTACAATGATATCAAACAGATTTTTTGGTATTGCACACTGGGGAACTTTCAGCGCTAATATTATCGGTTGTTTTTTAATAGGGTATATTTTTGGCTATACACTTGAAAAAGCACAAGGGTTCCCTCCGGCATTAAAGTTGTTTTTGACAGTCGGTTTTCTTGGCGGGTTGACAACGTTTAGTACGTTTAGTTGTGAATCGTTTTGTTTTTTAAGAGACGGAAAGATTCTGCACTGTGCGCTTTATATGCTGGCAAGTTTTGCAATAGGCCTGTGTGCAACATTTGCAGGTTTTATGCTTGCAAAGTAGTTTTACAAGTGTAACAAAATATATAGCCATATATGTAACCTGATATCAAATGATATCTATTATGTTATATTTAAGACAGGTTAAAACATGAGGTCTTAGATTATATGAGAGTCGGCGCAATTACTGCATCTTACACACACAAAATAAAAAAACAAAACCAAAAGCAACAGTCTTTTAAAGCGGATGTACAAATTGGAAGAATATACATTGATTCTTTTGGCGAAAAAAATCAACTGAAATATAATGAAGTTTGTGCACTCAACTCCTTATTAAAATATGCCCAAACAGCATATAAAAATGTGGGAACAGACAACAATTTAGTAATATTATACCCTTATCTTGAAAAAGATGAAAAAACCAAACAGCAGTATGCCGATATAGAGGTCTGCTTTATGAATAAGAATGCTGAAGAAGCAAGAAGAGCTATACTCAATAATAAACATAGACTTTACAAAGAATACGGAGATTCCGTTAAAAAAGACTTGCAAGCACTTGCAGACAGAGATGAAACTGCAATGAAAAGCCTTACTGTTCCATACAAATGGTCTTTTATAAGAGGCAGAGGAAGAGACTGGGGTGAGCCGCTACAAAATGTTCCTACAAAAAAAGATCTGGATTTTTCGATTAATTGTATCGTAAAGGACAAACTGAGCTGCTACATATTTGATACAGAAAAAGAATTGGTAGTGATAGAACCACCAAAACCTAAAAGCTATGATAATGATATTTATATGCCTATAGGCGGATGGTAGTAATATTAAATTTGCTTAATATTAGACATTAATACTAGCAAAAAATTTTCCATGCCTTACTTATATAAACAGGTATAAGGGAAAGGTCTTTTTGTCTTTCAATGTCTATTGTAATCAAGCCGAACACAGAAAAGTTTGTCTCCGAGTTTGTGGGCAAACATATAAACTCTCCGGAACAAAGACTGATTCAAGGTGCGACAGCACTGGCAATGCAGCCTTTAATAGACTTTAACAACAAAGCTGCAGATGATGACACAAGAGCTGTTTCCGTTGCAAGAACCATAGGGAAAATTATTGCCGGAACAATTGTCGGAGTCGGTGTAAGATACGCTTCTATTTATGCAGCAAAACAGTTTTCGCGTTATACCTTAAAAGAAGGGCCCAAATACCTTACTCAAATAAACCGAAAAAGCAAAAGAGATATTCTTCTGCCAAAATTTGATTGCGAAAAAACGCCAATAAAAAAGCAAGATTTTCTTGATAAATACGACAAATCCGTAAAAACGCTGGGCACAATTATAGCAACATTCGCAATGATTTTTACCAATTTTCTTATCGATGCACCTTTAACAAGGATAATAACAAAAAAACTAACATCTCGTGTAAAAGCAAAAATAGAAGATGACAAAATGCCTTTGGAGGTGAAAGATGCCAAAGGCTAGCGGTTTTCAAAATTTAATAGAAAAAGTCTGGGGCCAATACGGGGATGATGTTGGCAAATCCCTTATCCATCTCGGAGCGGTAGGGTGGTTTTTCTCTGCTGTTGCACAGATTGGTATGATTGCAACAAACAAAGATATTGAAAAAAAAGAAAAAAAATTCCTCATACCTCAAGAGATTGCGGACGGTGTAATTAATGTCGGGCTGTATTATTCCATCTGCCAGGCAATAAAATACATTGGCGACAGTCTTGCCGAAAACAGCGTAATTATGACGCAGACAACGGAAAAGACAATAAGAGATATTAACAGAGAAGTACCTTCTACAGTAGGCAATTTTGTGGATGGTGTTGTTAGTGAGCTTAAACGAAACAAAATAATTGAGTCATCAAAAAAACAAAATTTAACCGATTTTTTCAAAGGCTCAATAGAATACTTAAAACAAGCACCGCTGAATAAAGATTCACAGAAACGCACTAACAACGATTTAACTATAATAAAAAATGCCTTTGACAAATTTGTTACGCCTGAACAAAAAATTCAACAGATAGAAATACTGGAAAAAGCACAAAGAAACTTTAAACAATTCAAAAACGGACTGGGCGTTATAACAAGCGTTGGCGCATCTATTATTGCGTGCAATATGATAACACCGGTTGCCAGAAATATTACAGCAAATTATTATCAAAAAAAATTGATGAAAGAACGATATCTGCTCAAAAAGAAAAAAGCCATTCAACCTGTGCTAAAAACCTATTGTGATAACTCAGATAATATGTATGGGTATACACACACTGTATCACCTGCATTTAGCGTTTTTAAAATCTAAAATTTTATATCTGTAAGCTTTTTAACGGCAATGCCTTTGGTTACAGCATCATCTTCGTGAGTGTAAAGATAACATTTACCCACACCGGCGCTGAGAGCAGCTTCAACGTCTCTTTCTTTGTCACCAACAGCCAAAGATGCTGCCATATCTATATTATAACGTTCTTTTGCTTTCAAAAACATGCCTGGCAAAGGCTTTCTATCTTCGTGCTCAAGATAAGGACAGCAATAAAAATCTGTAATTTCGATGCCTTTTTTTGCAAATTCGTTTTTCATATGCGAGTTAAAGGCATTCATCTGTTCCAAAGAATAATACCCGCGCTCAACACCTGACTGATTTGTAATTACAAAAATCTTATACCCGCGGATTTGAGCCTCCAGACACACATCAAATATCCCGTCAATAAAATCAAGTTTATCTGTTTCATAGGTATAGCCGTAATCTTCATTTATTGTGCCGTCACGGTCTAAAAACAGGGCTTTGACTTTTGGAGCAAGCTCTTTTTCAATAATTCCGCAAATAATATGGCCTACAGCTATATGCGTTTCCTGAATATGATTTGTTGTATCAGACGGAACATTAATAGCAAAGTCTGCCTGTTCTTTCATTTTTCCGCCTTTTTCACCTGTCATTGCAACTGTTGTTATCCCCATGGATTTTGCCTTTTGCATTGCAAGAAGCACGTTTTTGCTGTTGCCGCTTGTCGAAAGTCCAATGAGGACATCGCCTTTTTTTCCGAGACCTTCAACCTGTCTTTCAAAAATAGTGTCATAGCCAAAATCATTGCCGACAGCAGTTAATATTGAAGTATCAGTAGTCAGAGCAATGGAATTGAGTGCAGGTCTGTTCATTTTGTAACGACCAACAAGCTCTGCTGCAAGGTGTTGAGAATCAGCAGCAGAACCGCCGTTTCCGCAAAACATTACCTTTGCACCGTTTTTCATAGCTTCCACACACGCCTTGCTTACCTTTTCAATTACAGGTGTAAGTTTTTTTATTTTTTGAAAATTTTCACTTATAGTTTCAAAATCTTTATCTATGTTATACATTTAAAACTCCGTCAGATTTTATATTATCTATCTTATCCAGTACAGCAGTAACAGAATAATCCTCTACCCTGTCAAGCTCAACAACTTTGCCGCCATATGAAAGCACATATTGTGCTTCGGGCCAGTTTTCCAGCTTTAACCCCTCTTTTGCAATCACATCGGGTTTTATCTTTTTAACAAGCTCTAGAGCAGACTCTTCATCAAAAAGTACCACATAATCTACAAATTCCAGCGAGGCTGCAACATAAGCCCTTGTTTTTTCATTTTGTAAAGGAAATTTTTCACCTTTAATTTTGCGCTCTGATATATCAGAATTGATGCCAACAAAAAGAACATCGCATTCTTTTTTTGCGCCGGCAAAAGAATGAATATGCCCAAGATGCATGACATCAAAGCAGCCGTTAGTAAAACCGGTGACTTTCCCTTGAATTTTCAAATCTTGTGCAATTTCAGCAGCCTCATCAAAGCCTATTATTTTTAAAGCTTGCGACAATTTTCCGGAAGAATTGTTATTTATTAGCGCATTTTTAAGTTCAGTCGGGCTGACACACGCAGTGCCCAACTTACCAACAACAATTCCCGAAGCAAGATTTGCAAGCTTCATTGCATCTTCAATGCACAAACCGGCAGCGATTGATGCACCTAAAACAGCCAGAGAAGTATCACCCGCGCCGGAAACATCAAAAACCTCTTTTGCCTCTGCCGGAATATGGACAGGCTCTTTTGTGCTGTCTGAAGAAATGAAAATCATTCCGTCTTTGCTAAGTGTAATCAAAAGGCTGTGAATATTATACTGTTTCATAACAGCCAGAGCCTCTTGTTTTATTTCTTGTTTGAAAGTTGCAGAAGAAGTATCAAATTTTTTGCCGCTGACAAGCTCAAACTCTTTAAGGTTAGGTTTGACAATATCAGCACCTGCATATTTTGAAAAATCTCTTTCTTTCGGGTCGAGCAAGACTTTTTTGCCGTGTTTTTTGCAGGTTTGTATAATCATTTGTGTTGATTGCAGTGTTAGCAAACCCTTTTTATAATCAGAAACCAGCACGATATCTGCTTTGTCCACAACTTTTTCAAGCATTTCGGAAAGTTCTTTTAATACAGAGTCATCCGCATTTAAAAATGATTCTTTATCAGCCCTCAAAAGATGATTATTGCTTGCAATCATTCTTATTTTTGTAGTGGTGGGGTAGTTATCAGGCTTGATAAGAGAATAATTGCAGCCTGTTTTGTCAAGGAAGTGCTCCAGCATAACAGAAGACTCATCGTTTCCTGCTGCACCGATAAACATTGTTTGAACACCCAAAGCTGCAAGGTTAGCAATAACGTTACCTGTTCCGCCAAGCATTGATTTTTCTTTTGTAACTTTAAATATAGGCACCGGCGCCTCTGGCGAAATACGCTCAACCTCTCCGTAAAGGAATTTATCCAGCATAATATCACCAATACAAAGAATATTGAGATTTTTAAACCCGTTAATTATTTTAGCGCCAAGCATATCGTTCTCTCTGATTTGTGTGTTGATTTAATAATATCATGATTTTTTTGTAATTTTAATAAAAAATATGTCAAAAAAATTTGACTACGTGTTTTACAATAAATATATGAAACTGCTTTGTGTTAATAATGTCTCTTTTAAAAAACCGTTGAATGCTGTAAAAACAGGTCTGACAGCGCTTCTAGTGTGCACCCCGGCAAGTGTGGGAGATTCATTTTGTAAAGTTACGACAAAAACATTTGAACCAAAAGCCAAAGTTGTTTTGACAAAATCTTTGACTCAAGGACTGGAAGTAATCGAAGATATAAATTGCCGCGGGGGAGTAACACACAGCTTTAGTGAAACTGCTGTTAAAAAGCTAAAATCCATAATAGCTTCTCTCGATAATAAAACATATGTTTTCCCTATCGACACAGCATTGCATCCGTATATTCCATCAACAGGCCAGTTTGGTTCCATACGCCCTGCTGGCAGAGCCCATCTGGGAGTAGACATATATCCCCGCCTGTACGGAAGAAAACCTAAAACACCCGTTGCTGTTGTTTCTGCTACTGACGGCATAGTTGTAAGTGTAAAAAAATCACCTGAATATGACCCGAAAAATTTAATTGCCAACAATATAAAAATTTTAGGAACCGATGGAAAAATATACTCATACGATCATCTGGGCCGCCCTGAGGACTATAAAAATGCAAAATACACTCCGCTAAAAAAACTTGGCGAAGTTGTGCACTCCGGCGACACCCTTGGCACTGTCGGAAAAACAGGAGAAACAGATGTCTGGCATCTGCATCTAGGGGTTGAAGATTTGGACGAAAAAGCAAAACAACTAAAAAATCCACAATGGCAAAAATTATTTAAACATCACTCTGTTTATGCAACACCACGAGGACAGGTAGATCCGCTGGATTCCTGTAAGGCAGGCGAAATAGCAAAAATATTGAATCAATACAAAACCGATAAAGGCCCCAAGGTTGATTATATAGATAAATTATAAATTAGCCTGATTACGTATTGTGTTTAATTACAATTTTTATTAAAATTTGAAAAACGAATGGAGAAAAAAATGAATAAGTTTTCAAAATCTTTAATAAAAATTCTTTGTGTATCAGTGATATTTTCAGCTGCTTATACCGGTATTGCGCCTTTTATACCAACACAGGGCAGTGCCGCAAATGCTCAAGAAGAGGAAAAATATTATAAAACAGTGCGTGCACGCCACATACTGGTTGATTCCGAAGACGAAGCGTGGGCATTGAAATCAAGAATCACAGAAGGTGAAAGCTTTGAAGAGCTTGCAAAAATGTATTCAAAATGTCCTTCCAAAGAAAAAGGCGGCGATTTAGGATACTTTGTAAGAGGGCAAATGGTTCCCGAATTTGAAAATGCGGCATTTGCAACACCTATCGGAGGAGTCTCTGACCCTGTAAAAACAAGATTCGGCTGGCATTTGATAAAAGTAGTGAGAAAAATGTAAAAGGAGAAGATAATCTTCTCCTTTTTATTTTTCCTTAAGGTGTTATATAAACATCTGTTGCAGTATAAGCAGGTTTTGTTGTTCCCACCGGGATACGTGCGTCTTCGCCTTTCATAAAAAGAAAGAACGGACAAATAAGCACGCTTAAAACAACTGTCAACACAATTTTATCGTCCCCTTTTTGGCTGACATTGCCCACAAGGGGCACATATGTTCCGTCTACAGCGGTAACATGGAAATCAGAGACTGTTAAATCTCCTGCTATACCTACGAATGAACGTTTTTTAGCAAATGTAATTTGTGCTGTAACAGGTGCACCAGCTTTAATAAGAACCCTGCCATTTTTATCTTTTACATCTGAAACAACTGCAAAATTAACAACAGAACCACTTACAATATCTCTTGTAGAAATATTTTCTGTTGCTCTAATAACTAATGGTGTCATTGAAGGCAGTTTTACTGCATTAACCTTTCCTTTTACATTAGAAGCAAGTAGCATAGATGGGTATTCCATCCTTGCTTCAATTTTGTCAGTGTTTTTCAAAAACTCGAGTAAAGTTTCTTTTGATTGGATATTTGCAGCACCTGTTGTGCTAACTGGCATAGAAAAAAACACAAGAAGTGCAATTAAACATGTGCTCACAATTTTTTTCAACTTCATAATCATCCCTTTCTTTTCTTATTTTTGTTTATAACAAAGCAAACCAGACGTTCAATATATTCAACAAATAATATACCAATAAAAATACCAGCAACAAATCTGCAGTAAATACCCGTATTAACAGCAAAAAAGAAGTTTAAAACAATATCTGTTGCGGCAAGCAGCAAAATAAAAATTAAAACAGAATTTTTAATATTTCCATCACGGATAGCTTTTGTTACACAGGTAAAAAAAGAACCCGTATATATACCCAAACATCTGCTACAAATAGCCATAGGGTAACCCATTATCCAAAAGGACCTATCCGGCATTTGATGGCATGACCCGGAAAATAAATAAGAAATAGCACCGGACAAATCATAAATTTTAAAATATGCCAAAATGGGTGCAGAAAAGCCCCCTAAAATAAAAAACAAGCTGTAAACAGCCAATAATATGAAAAAAACTTTTTTAACCACCAAAGTATAATAACCTCCTCGGCAATAAAAAGCAATATTTTGTATACAGTTGTATAAAGAATATCTCTTGACTGTAACACTTGTTGTTGATAAACTCAAAGTTACAAATTTGATTAGCAATTTGAAAATTAAATAGGCAATTGTTATTTGCAGAATTAAAACCTTCGGATATAGCGCAAATTGCGTTAAACCATGATTTCGGGATGTAGCGCAGCTTGGTAGCGCACCTCGCTTGGGACGAGGGGGTCGCAGGTTCGAATCCTGTCATCCCGAGATTTTACCACAGGATTTTAATAAAAATTGCGGAAGTAACTCAATGGTAGAGTACCTGCCTTCCAAGCAGGCTGCTGCGGGTTCGAGTCCCGTCTTCCGCTAATCTGAACAATTGCTTTACGGCGGCATGGCCAAGTGGTAAGGCAGGAGCCTGCAAAGCTTTCACCCCCAGTTCGAATCTGGGTGCCGCCTTTTATATTAAAAAAAGACCTTAATTAAGGTCTTTTTTTGTTATTATTTTATTTTTTCATCAACATAGCGCTGCAGTGTATTTACAAGTTCCTTGTATTCATCGGGTTTCATCTTGTCAATAGTCTCCATTTCGCCATATGCTCCAATTGGCCTTTTTAAATTGCCTTTAGCGTCTATTTCATAATCAAAATTTGTACTGTGAATATTTACTCCGGGGGAATCAAAGCTTACCCTTTTAAATTTGCCTTTGTCATCAACCTGAACAAGCAAATTAGCTTCTGTTTTGCCGTATCTTTCGTCATTTTCTTTCTTGGTAATAACAAGCCCTGTGGGTTTGTCTAAATAAGTATATGACTTGTCAATAATAAGTTTATTGTCTTTATCATTCAAAATATCGTTCCAGTAGTTGATTCCGGCTTTTCCGTTTTCGACGTACAAATCTTTTGGTATATTGGCAACACTGTTTTTCTTGTACCAGTATTCTTGGTTATAACTCAAAGATTTGTTTTTTGGTGTTATGATATCTTTAATTTCTGCACTTGTTGCTTTCACATTTCTGACAGATACAGGTTTTGTTTTGTGCGTTGGTTTATCATTAGCCACCTGAGCCTTTTTTACGGCATTTTGAATATATTTGGGTAAATAAATAACATCATTTACTTCCAAATTATTGGCAGCTTCAATTGTATCTTTGTTATTCAATTTTGCAATTGCATACATCAAGTCATGAATTTCAGAGTTTTTGGCATCCTTTTTATTGACATTTTCTTTTGCAATACTCCAAAGGCTATCACCCTTTTTTACCGTGTAAGAAACCTTATTTTTCTCTGACGGATTGGAGCCAGAGTATTGTTTTTTGTAATACGCTTCAGCTTGAGCGTTAATGTCTGTAGAATATCCCAAAATGCCTCCTAAAAATTCCTGTGTTGTTATATTGTTATAAAAACAATTTCTTTCAAAAAATTGCGTCAGCACAAAAAATTGGAAAAAATAATGTTACATGAGTTACATTTGGTTACAAATTTTCACACACAAATATTTTATGATAATATTATTTTAGAAATGGGCGGTTGGCACTCTGCCGAGAAACGATTAAGTATCGTTTCGAGAGGGGTAGCGCATCATTATTATCAAAAAATGGGCGGTTGGCGCAGTTGGTAGCGCATCACATTGACATTGTGGGGGTCGCTGGTTCGAGTCCAGTATCGCCCACCATTTTTTAAATTAGCGTTCTTTTTTATGGTTGATTTTTATTTTGCATTAATTTTTTATATTCACAAAGTTGGTTTAAAAACATAATTATAATCTATTCATTACTTCATTAAATTGAGCTTGTCTTTCTTTTTTGTTAAAGAATGGGAAACCAATAATTTTATAGTTGTTATCATCAACTAATGTTTTAATAGGGACTCCACTGTTTTCAATTTCCAACAAAAATGCTTCTTTCCAACTGTCTTTTGGGATTAGATGAGACCCTTTAGGTTCTATAAATATTTGATACTGTTCTGTTATACTCACATTTTGTTTAGTCATTATAAGTACATAATCAGGTTCAAATCTTTCACCGCCATTAAATGAGAATAGTTTTAATTGCCTTTCGTTTCTAATTAAATAAACTTTTTCATATTTATTTTTCAAGTCCTGCACATGGTCTTTAAAATATGCGACAAACTCTTTTTCTTCACTTGTTCCAAAGTTATCAGTAAACACAAACCAATCTTCATCTAACAAATTCACTTTTAAATGTTCAGAAATAGCCCCTTGAGATTGAGACACCCCTTGCCCATCTCCATGTGGGTCGGTATAACTCACTGTTTTATCTCTAAACACTTCACATATTTTTCTAGGTTTAAATTCTTTTGTTCCCTCAAAGGTTTCTTCTATGTCTGAAATACCGTTTGAAATTTTTTCTACAACTCGTTTACAAGCAATATAAAGTTGTTCATTTGTAATTTCATCGTTACTAATTTTAATATTTATCTTTATATTACCTAAATAATGACTATCAGTTATAAACTGTCTTGTTGATTTTAGGTTAGGATAGTATTGTTGCAGGACATCAAATTTAAAAATATTAAACTGACGTAATGCTTTATGAACTATCGAGTAGTTTCTTTCTGCTATTTGTTCAATAGTGAAGGACTTAGTAGAAACTCTTTCTAATGTCTTTACTCCCTCTTTTGACGGTGCTAACAAATTTACAATAGATGTAGCTCCAGATGACAAATCTATGTCATAATCTCTTCTTAGAGATGGCAGCAATTCTGTAATTTGTTTCCTAGATTTAACTACACGTTCATTTTCAAATACTAAACCATTATGGTAGATATCATCTCTTTTAAAATCTTCCTTTAAGATGTAAGAGCATTCTTTAATATTATCTGGCAATAAACCTATACCCTTCATCGCAGTTGTTAATTCTGATATATATAATGAATTATACATGCAGTGATAGTAAAGTGTTTCACAAACTCTTAGCTCGTTTGCAATGTCATCATCAAATTTACGCAAAAATCTTTCTGATTTATCTGTTGTTGTAAATGGACAATACCTTGCCCCCCGACCTATT
>LARD01000040.1 GCA_000980375.1 Clostridium sp. K4410.MGS-306
CGCAAGTCTGAACCAGCCATGCCGCGTGCAGGAAGACGGCTCTATGAGTTGTAAACTGCTTTTGTACGAGGGTAAACTCACCTACGTGTAGCTGACTGAAAGTATCGTACGAATAAGGATCGGCTAACTCCGTGCCAGCAGCCGCGGTAATACGGAGGATTCAAGCGTTATCCGGATTTATTGGGTTTAAAGGGTGCGTAGGCGGTTTGATAAGTTAGAGGTGAAAT
>LARD01000030.1 GCA_000980375.1 Clostridium sp. K4410.MGS-306
ATGTTAACACAGACATGACGTTCTCTGAGGGCAATTTCATACTTTCGCTTGGTGACAAGTCTGTTGAGTTTCATGTATCAGAGGGTGAAACAATCACTTCTATTATTAACAAAATTAATAACTCTGATCTTGGCGTATCAGCAAGTATTCAAAACAATAAATTTGTATTTACTGCAAAAAATCCCGGTACAGAAGAAATCAGAATTCAAGACGGTACTTCTAACTTTGCAGAGCTTACAGGTTTTATAGGCTCAGGTGGTTCACAAGCCAATTCTGTTGTTAAAGGTCAACTTTCAACATACACTTCAACCAACACTGCAATGAGTGCCCAAAATCAGGGAATTTCTTCTGGTAATTTCTTTGTACACCTCACTGATAATAATGGCAACATTACAGATACAGTTGAAATTAAAGTTAATAAAAATGAAAGCATCAATTCTATAATAGAAAAAATTAATAATTCAGGGCTCGGTGTAACAGCGTCAATAAATGATTCCGGCAAAATGGTAATCACAAGAAATTCATCAGATACAGCCGGAGGAGTACTTGTAACCCGCGGTTCATCAGATTTCACAAACAAAATTGGCTTTACATCAGGTGGATATCAAAGTGCAGCCGTACAATCAGGTAAATCCGGTCTTATAACTTCAACTAACGCAATATCTAGTACTGCCAGATTCTCTGCCGGTGATTTTACAATAAGGTTAACCGGTCAAAATGCCGGTGATTATACCGTTGATATTGCGGCGACAGATAGTATTGAAGCAATTATAGACAAAATCAATGCCCTTGATATAGGTGTAACAGCATCACTTGATGCTAATAATAAATTGGTCATCAAAAGAGATGCTGATGCAGGTGAAGGCAGCATTGAAATCATCAAAGGTTCTTCTGATTTTACAAACATCCTCGGCTTTACAAGCGGAGGCACACAAAGCGCAACAACTGTCGAAGGTGATACTGCTCAACTTACATCTCTCAGTGCGGTTTCTTCATCAAAACGCTTCACAGAAGGAGATTTTACAATATCCTTAACCGGTCAAAATGCTAAGGATATAACTATAAATATTGCCGCTACCGATACGATCAATGATATTGTTGATAAAATAAATGCCCAAAACGCAGGTGTAAGCGCCTATATTAATGCAGATAAAAAGCTTGTTATTACAAGAGATGCAAATATGGGCGAAGGCGGCATTGAAATTAAAAAGGGTTCAAGCAATTTCACAAATGAAATGGGCTTCACAACAGGCGGAGACGCTCTGGTTGATGATGTTGATGGTTCATCAGCTGTTATTACAGGTTCTACACCAGTCAACACAGCAGAGAGCAGCGGATATAGCGCAGGAAACTTCTACATCCAGATGTACAACAAAGACGGAAGCAAAGG
>LARD01000024.1 GCA_000980375.1 Clostridium sp. K4410.MGS-306
TAAAAAGAAAATAAAATCTATTTATACTGAATGCATACCCAATAAATTTGATGAAACAATATATACAATGCCAAGCGGCACTTATTTTGATGGATACTTTCAAAATGAAAAGTACCTGGAATCAATAAAAGAAGAATTAAAAAAAGATTTTGTTCTTCCTACAATTGATACAAATGATAAATATAATCAGAATCTATTAAATAAAATAACATCCTGTGAAAACCCAGTATTCATACACGTAAGAAGAGATGACTATCTTAGTTTTAACGCAGAATTAAATATAGAATTTTATAAAAAATCTGCGCAATATATTGCAGAAAAAATTGAAAAGCCTACCTTTTTTGTATTTTGTGCGGAAGACCCCAATTATATCAAAGAAAACTTTGACATTGGATATGAATACGAACTAATAGGAGAAAATAATAAAACTGAAAAGAATTACTATGAAAATCTTAGACTAATGATGGCCTGTCGGTTTGGAATATTGGCCAACAGCTCTTACTCCTGGTGGGCTACCTATTTATCTAACGAGAATAAAGAAATTATAATTGCACCATTTCCTTGGATGAATGGAGTTAGCGATGAAATTATTTGTGATAATTGGATAAAAATAGAAAGATAATTTATATGAAAATCGTTGTTACTGGAGCAAATGGATATATAGGCAGTCATTTAGTTAGAGAGCTTTTAGACAATAATCATGAAGTAATAGCTATAGATTTACATCATGATAATATTGATAAAAGAGCATTAATCTCTGATGAGGATATTTTTAACGAAGAAAAAAATCTTTTTGAAAAATGGAATAAGCCAAACGCAATAATTCATCTTGCTTGCAAAGATGTACCTATTCATAATTCTTTGTGGCATATTGAATCCATTCCTAAAAATTTTAAGTTCTTGAAAAAACTTATTGATTCAGGATTAAAACAAGTTATAACAGTAGGCTCAATGCATGATATAGGCTATTATGAAGGCGCAATTGAAGAAACTACTACACCAAATCCACAGACATTTTATGGAATATCTAAAGATACATTGAGAAGACTTATTGAAGTCTATATAAAGGACAAACAAGTCGTATATCAGCATTTAAGATTCTATTATACATATGGTGATGACGAACAAAGTTCCGGTTCAATTTTTTCTAAAATATTGCAAATGGAAAAAGAGGAAAAAGATAGTTTTCCTTTTACGGATGGAAAAAATAAGTTTGATTATATACATATCAATGACTTAGCTAAGCAAATTCGCGCAGTGGTTGAACAAAAAGATATATCTGGTATTATTAACTGCTGTTCAGGAAAGCCTGTTTCAATAAAAGACAAGGTAGAGGAATTCTTGAATGAGAATAATTTAAAAATCAGACCTGATTTTGGTAAGTTCCCCTCTCGTCCATATGATTCGCCTTGTGTATACGGTGATAATTCAAAAATTATGAAGATATTAAAGAAGGAGTTATAAATTTGAAACTAGGAATATCCTATAATCTATTTGACGGTAAAGAATTGCTTGAATCATCAATTAAATCCGTAAGGAATGAAGCTTTTCATATTAATGTTGTATATCAAACAACATCATATTATGGAAATAAAGCAGAAACTGACATAGAAAAATTTTTGTTACATTTGAAAGCCAAAGGTTTACTTGATGAAATACATCATTATAATGAAGACTTTTCTAAGCCGCAAAAACATTATTATGAGAGAAAAAAAAGAGATATAGGCTTACAAATTGCAAAAAAATTTGGCTGTACTCATTTTCTTAGCATGGATGTTGATGAGTTTTATGACGAAAAACAATTAAATTTTGCAAAGTCATTTATTGAGCAAAATAAAATAAAAACATCGGCTGTTTCAATTTTAGAATACTTAAAAAATCCTCAATACAGGTTTGTCAACAGTTATGCTTTTACACCGCAAGACGATTATAACTTCTATGTTCCATTTATTATGAAAATTAATAAAATCTTACCTCAAAAACATACGGGTAAATTTTATCCTTGTCATGTAGATCCATCACGTTCATTAAATAACAAAGAAAAATTTTATCTGTTTAGTAAACAAGATGTTGTTATGCATCACATGAGTACAGTACGCAAAAACTTACATAAAAAATATGCAAATTCAAACCTGAACCTTGGAGATGAGAATGTCTTAAAAGAAATTCAAGACATAAAAAATGATATTTTAAACTGGGATTTTGAAAATAATCGCCTGGGAAATAGCAATTATTCAATTTTTAGAAAAAAACTTATCGAAAAGGTTGATAATAAATTTAATATAAATATTGATTAAACTCTACAAATACCCCTTCAAATACTGTCCTGTATAAGATTCTTTGCATTTTATGATTTCTTCTGGTGTTCCTTCAAAAATCACCTGTCCGCCGCCGTTGCCGCCTTCGGGACCCAGATCTATTATATGATCTGCGATTTTTATCAAATCCATATTGTGTTCAATAATCAAAATTGTGTTACCGGCATCAGCCAGCTTGTTGATAATTTTAATAAGTTTATCCAGATCATACCAGTGCAGTCCGACTGAGGGTTCATCCAGAAGATATAGGGTTTTTCCTGTTGCTTTTTTATTGAGCTCCGAAGCAAGTTTTATTCTCTGGGCTTCTCCGCCTGAGAGAGTTGTGGCACTCTGGCCGAGTTTTATATAACCAAGACCTACATCATACAATGTTTTTAAGCGGCTTTTTATCTTAGGAATATTTTCAAAGAATACATAAGCTTCGGCAACAGTCATATTTAGGACATCGGCTATTGTTGCACCTTTATATTTTACTTCTAGAGTTTCTCTGTTGTAGCGCTGACCTTTACAAACATCGCATTTTACATAAACATCCGACAAAAAGTTCATCTCAATTTTGAGCAAACCGTCACCTTTACAGGCCTCACACCTTCCGCCTTTTACATTGAAGCTGAACCGGCCAGGTTTGTAGCCTCTTACCTTTGCTTCATTTGTCATAGCGTATAAGTCTCTGATGTGCGTAAAGACATCAGTATAAGTTGCAGGGTTGGAACGGGGTGTTCTACCTATTGGTGATTGGTCAATATCAATAATTTTGTCAATATGTTCAAAACCTAAAATTTCATCAACACCTATTGGTTTAGGTTTATTGCCTCTAAGTTTGTGAATTGCATATTCATGTATCAAATCCTGCATTAAGGTAGATTTTCCGGAGCCGGATACACCGGTCAAGGCTACGATTTTTCCTAAAGGAATATCAACATCAATATTTTTAAGATTGTTAAGATGAGCATTTTTTACTCTTAAAAATTCGCCATTGCCATCACGTCTTTTAGATGGAACCGGAATTTTTTTAGCACCGCTTAAATATTGACCGGTGATAGAATCTTTGACCTGTTTGATTTCATCCAGTGTACCTTTTGCAACAACTTTACCTCCGTGAACACCGGCTCTTGGGCCGATATCAACAATGTAATCCGCATTTTTCATTGTATCTTCGTCGTGTTCAACAACAATAAGGGTATTGCCAAGGTTACGCAAACGCAAAAGTGTTTTAATCAACATATCATTGTCTCGCTGGTGAAGCCCTATTGAAGGCTCATCAAGAACATATAATACACCGGAAAGACCGCTGCCTATTTGCGTTGCAAGCCTAATACGCTGCGCCTCTCCTCCGGAAAGAGTCAAAGATAGCCTGCTTAAATTAAGATACCCAAGCCCAACATCCAGTAAAAATTTTAAACGGGCACGGACTTCTTCCAGTACCTGTTTTGCTATTTTCATTTGAAAATCATTGAGCTCAAGAAACAGGTCAGAAAAGAATTTAAAACTTTCTGTTATAGGCATGTTTGTAACTTCAAAAATATTTTTGCCTCCTACGGTAACAGCAAGAGCAAAAGGAGTGAGCCTTGCACCGTGACAATCCTTGCAGGGGGTCATTTTCATATATTTTTGAATTTCTTCTCTCCAGTATTCACCGCCTGCTTCGTTATATCTTTTTTCAAGAAAAGGAATAACACCCGAGAATTTCATCTTTTGAGTAGTGTAGCGATGTGTACCAAACTGTTTTACGCGGAAGTTTACAACCTCTTTTCCACCGTATAAAATCAAATCCTGTTCTTCTTTTTTTAGTTCTTCAAAAGGTTTTTCCAGGTCTATACCGTAATGATCTGATACTGATTGCAAGATATCCGTGTAATAAGACGTAGTAGTTTTACTCCATGGATAAATTGCCCCTTGTTTGATAGACTTTTTTCTATCCGGTACAACAAGATCGGGATCAATAACAAAGTCATACCCGAGACCCGAACATGTAGGACAGGCACCATATGGATTGTTAAAACTAAATGTACGGGGAGCAAGCTCTTCAAAACTCAAACCGCATTTAGGGCAAGCAAGTTTTTCAGAAAAAATTAATTCTTTATCACCTATTACATCAACAGTCATCAAGCCGTTAGCTTTTTTTAGCGCAATTTGAGCACTATCAGCAAGTCTTGATTTTGCAGAATCTTTAATAACAATTCTGTCCACAACAACGTCAATGTCGTGTTTTTTGTTTTTTTCAAGCTTTATATCTTCAATGTCTGTATCATCAAGATTGTATAGCTCTCCATCTATTTTTAAGCGGATGAATCCTTCCTGTTTTAAATCATTAATAAGAGATGCAAATTCGCCTTTTTTTCCTCTGGCAACAGGGGCAATAACCTGGATTTTTGTGCCTTCCTCCAGCTGCATAATTTTATCAACAATTTCATCAATGGATTGCGGTTTTATTACATCGCCGCACTTTGGACAATGCGGTGTGCCTATACGAGCGTATAAAAGACGCAGGTAATCATAAATTTCCGTTACGGTCCCGACAGTAGAACGCGGGTTGTTAGAGGTGGATTTTTGGTCAATCGAAATAGCCGGAGAAAGTCCGTCTATACTTTCTACATCAGGTTTATCCATCTGGCCGAGAAATTGACGTGCATAAGTAGACAAGCTCTCTACATAGCGTCTTTGTCCTTCTGCAAAAATTGTGTCAAAAGCCAACGAGCTTTTACCCGAGCCGGATACTCCCGTAAAAACAATCAATTCATTTTTTGGCAGTTCTAAATCTACATTTCTTAAGTTATGCTGATTTGCACCTTTAATAACAATTTTATCATTCATAATTTTATCTCTATTTAACCCTGAAAATATTATTCCACAAGACGGTTTGTTATTCAATTTATGTTTCTTGTATAATATAAACACCCATAAACACTCATATAAAGTGAAAGGTTTTTATGTTTGAACACATACACGCATTTTTAGGATATTTTTCAAAGCTATTTGTAACACTGGACGGGATAGGCTTGGCGCCTGTATTTATTGCATTAACAGCAAATTCCAAAGAAAAATGGCGTAATATAATGATGAACAAAGCCATTGTTATAGCATTTTTTATTCTTTTATTTTTTGCATATACAGGTTCTGTCGTACTTGATTTGCTTGGTATAAGCCTTACTGCGTTAAAGATTGCAGGCGGTATTTTGTTATTGATTATGGCAATTGACCTTGTTCTTGGCAATCCTGAACCGGCAATGAATAACGAAAATAAAGAAGAACGTAAAGAATCAATGAAAAGAACAGATATATCTGTTTTCCCTCTTGCAATACCTCTTTTATCAGGACCTGCAACAATTACTATGCTTACAATATGCATGAAAAACTCTCAAGGCGATGTACTTGACCGTTCTTTAATTATTGCGGCATTATTTTTCAACCTTGTAGTGTGCTGGCTGATTTTAAAATTCTCTTCAAAAGTCAGTAAAATTTTAGGCAAAACAGGTGTGAGTGTTATAAACAGAATTGTCGGAATTTTACTTGCAGCAATGTCTTGTGAATTCCTTATGAACGGTTTAGTTGAGATTATTAAAAGTGCCAGGTAATTAAAATGGAACAACAAGAATTAATAGAAAAAATTAATACATTAAAAAAAGAAAAAAATGCAATAATACTCGCCCATACGTACCAGAATGTAGAAATTGACGAAGTAGCTGATTTTACAGGCGATTCATTGTATCTAAGCCAGCAGGCGGCTAAAACCGATGCAGATATTATTATTTTTGCCGGAGTGTATTTTATGGCAGAAACAGCAAAAATCCTCTCGCCTGACAAAAAAGTCTTACTCCCAAATATGAATTCAGGCTGTCTTATGGCTGATATGATTAATTTACAGCAATTAAGAGAATTTAAAGCTAAAAATCCAGATATTCCTGTTGTGTGCTATGTAAATTCCACTGCAGAAGTAAAATCAGAATGCGACATCTGCTGCACAAGTGCAAATGCTGTCAATGTAGTACGTTCTTTAGGGGTCAAGGAAGTGTTGTTTGCTCCTGATACATATCTTGGAACACATGTTGCAGCTATGCTGCCGGATGTTAATGTTATCACATATCCCGGATATTGCCCAACTCATTTAAGAATTAAACCTGAGGACATAATTGAAAAGAAAAAAGTATATCCGCAGGCAATGGTGCTGGCTCATCCCGAATGCCACAGAGAGGTCACAAAACTTGCAGATTTTGTGGGATCAACAACAGCTATTATAAATGAAGCAA
The DNA here is from genome assembly GCA_000980375.1 of Clostridium sp. K4410.MGS-306. Classification (GTDB taxonomy): domain Bacteria; phylum Cyanobacteriota; class Vampirovibrionia; order Gastranaerophilales; family Gastranaerophilaceae; genus Limenecus; species Limenecus avicola. Next base: position 6,566 of record LARD01000024.1, read on the forward strand.
AAAAAGCCGATAAAAAAGAGTTTATTATCGTAACAGAGCAGGGTGTAGTAGACAGACTCAAACGTGATTGCCCTGAAAAAGAGTTTATTCTCGTAAGCAAAAAAGCAATTTGTCCCAACATGAAATGGAACACACTTGAAGATATTCTTCATGTTCTTGAAACAGAAGAAAATGAAATTAATGTTGATGCTCAAATAGCTAAAAAAGCTGTCAGCACAATTGACCGTATGATAAAAATCAACGGTTAATTAAGAAATAAGTAGTTAAATACTTATTTCTTCTAACAGAACAACAGCATCAACAGCAAGGCATTTACCTTCACCAATTGGTCCCATCCATTCCATGGATTTTGCTTTGACTGATACCTGATTGAGCTCAAGATTTAAAACATCAGCAAGATTCTTTTGAATAGCTTTTATAAAAGGCCCCAATCTCGGCTGCTGGGTTTTAATTGTTGCATCAATGTTGTTGATTTTATAACCTTCTTTTAATACAAGATACATTGCTTGAGCAAGCAGCTCTGTACTATCACAACCATAATATTGAGGGTCTGTATCAGGAAAGTGCTGACCTATATCACCAAGAGCAAGTGCTCCGAACAAAGCATCTATAATCGCATGGCACAATGCATCAGCATCAGAGTGTCCTAAAAGTCCCTTGTTATGGTCAATTTTCACCCCTCCGAGTATCAAATCTCTTTCTTCTGCAAACTGGTGTAAGTCAAATCCTTGTCCTATTCTAAATTGCATATTTTTCCCCTATAAACTTTGCAACAGCACAGGCAACTCCATCGTTGTCCACTGTTTCCGTCACATAATCCGCTATTTTTTTCAAATCTTCTGTTGCATTACCCATTGCAACCTTTACACCTGCTGCAAGGAGCATTTCTATATCATTATCCTGGTCACCACAGGCCATTATTTCTTCTTTATTGATACCCCATTTTTCAGCAAGGAAGCGCACTGCATTTCCTTTTGTGGCAGAAGGGCTGGAAAACTCACAGAATCTTGGCGTTGAACGTATAACATAAAGCTTTCCTTCATATTTTTTTGCCAGTTCTTTTTGCAAATCCTCTATCAAAGTTGTATTATCATCAATTGCAAGAATCTTATTAACGCCGGTTAAGTCAATATTGTCACAATTTCCAACAACTTTATAAGATATGTTTCTTGCGTCCACATACTGGCGAATAAGTTCGTGGTCTTCCTCCACCATTAAAACATCGTTGATGTAAAGGTTAAAAAATAATTTTCGTTTTTTAAGCTCATTGATTACATCACGTGCAAGCTCAACATCCATGGTGTCTTCAAGAAGAGTTGTATCATTGTTATTAAAATCTTTAACAAGTCCACCCTGATAGCAAATAACCGGTGTTGTAAGCCCAAGCTCCTGAGCAATGCACTTTGTGGCAGCATACATTCTACCTGTGCAAAGAACAACTTTTATGCCGTCATCAGAAAGTCTTTGCAGGGTATTTTTTACCCTGTCTGAAGCCGTATAATCTTTTTTGAATATCGTTCCATCAATATCAAGAACGAGCATTTTAATTTTTGACATCCGGTTAAATGCTTTCTAATCCTAATCTTGCTAAAGCACAAATTGTCTTTGCGTCATTAATTGTACCATTTTTTACAAGATTGTGCACATCGCTTAACGGAAGTTCAAAATAGTCCAAAATTTCACCCTCATCAGGGTCAGGCTTGTCAAATGCCAGACCTGTTGCTTTAAAAAGATAGAGCTTTTCATCGCAAATTCCGAAGGTTGTAAAGATATAACCCAACGACTCCCAATTTTTTGCAATATATCCTGTTTCTTCTCTCAATTCTCTTTGTGCAGCAAGAAGCGGATCTTCGCCTTTTTCAAGGCGTCCGGCAGGAAGCTCTGTTTGCACGGATTTGACAGCATATCTGTATTGTTTTACAAGCAGGATATTACCATCATCTTTTAAAGCAAGTATCACAACACCGCCAGGGTGATGAATAATTTCTCTGTTTCTTTTGAGTCCGTCAGACAAAACGATTTCATCGCTCGTAATATCAAAAATCCGCCCTTTATAGACGGTTTTTGATGATAAAGTTTTTTCTGTGAATTTATCCATTATACCTTTTGTTCTCTTTTTACAGTTGAGCGCAGGTGCAACTCCATTAGTTGTTCTTCTGACGCATATGTCGGAGCGTCTGTCATAAGACATTTAGCAGCAGAGTTTTTCGGGAATGCAATAACCTCTCTGATAGAAGTGTTGTGTGTCAATAATGCAACCAATCTGTCCAAACCGATTGCAAGACCGGCATGCGGAGGTGTTCCGTATTGGAAAGCCTGAAGCATAAATCCGAATTTTTGCTGAACTTCTTCTTCTGTCAAGCCGAGCGCTTCAAACACTTTTCTTTGTACATCTGTAGAGTGAATTCTGACAGAACCGCCGCCAAGCTCTGTTCCGTTATAGACTATGTCATAAGCAATCGAACGGACATTCATAGGCTCTGTTTTCATCTTATCAACATCTTCAAGGTTAGGAGATGTGAACGGATGGTGCATAGCCATTACTCTGTCGAATTCTTTGCTGTATTCAAACATCGGGAAGTCAACAACCCACAAAAGCGCGTGTTTGTTTTCGTCAATAAGTCCGAGTTTTTCACCGAAGAATAATCTGAATCTGCCCATAACATCATAAGTTGTTTTCTTGTCATCAGCAACAAAGAACACGATGTCACCGGGTTTCGCATCAGCTTTAACCTTCAATGCTTCGATTTGTTCTTCTGTTAAGAATTTCAAAATCGGTGATTTTACTGTACCGTCTTCCATGTATGTAATCCAGGCAATACCTTTTGCACCGAAAGAAATAGCCAGTGAACGAACATCGTCCATTTCTTTTCTTGAGTATCCTGCAATGCCGGGGATTTTAATAGCTTTTGCAATACCGCCTTTTTTCAAGGTTTCTTTAACAGGCTCAAATGTTGATTCCATCATAATGTCAGAGATATCAAACAACTCTAAGCCAAAACGTGCATCAGGTTTGTCAGAGCCGAATCTGTCCATTGCTTCCTGCCAGCTGATTCTTGTGAAAGGAGGTTTAATATCAACGCCTGCTGCCTTAAATGCTTCTACAATCAAGCCTTCTGTCAGCTCGATAACATCGTCTTGAGTAGCAAAAGACATTTCCATATCCACCTGTGTAAACTCGGGCTGTCTGTCAGCTCTCAAGTCTTCGTCACGGAAACATTTTGCAATTTGGTAATATTTTTCAATACCGCCAACCATCAACAACTGCTTAAAGATTTGCGGTGATTGAGGAAGAGCATAGAATTTACCTTCTTGAACACGGCTCGGTACAAGGTAGTCTCTTGCACCTTCTGGAGTTGTATTAATAAGGATAGGTGTTTCAACTTCCATAAACTGTGCGTTGTTAAGATAACTTCTGATAGCAGTAACAATATCATGTCTCAATTTGAGGTTTGAAGTCATTTGAGGACGGCGTATGTCAAGATATCTGTATTTTAAGCGCAAGTCTTCTTTTGTATCATCAGAAGAAAGCTCAAACGGGAGAAGTTTTGCTTCTGAAAAGATTTTAACTTCAGAAGGATACATTTCGATTTCACCGGTTTTTAATTCTGCATTATAAGTTTCAGGCGGTCTTTTTGAAACTTTGCCTTTAACCTGAATAACATATTCGTCTTTTAATTTTGAAAACACTGCGTGAACATCAGGATTTATCTGCGGGTCGGCAACAACCTGAAAGAATCCTGTTTTGTCTCTCAATTCAATAAAGATAATACCGCCGAGGTCACGTACAGCTGAAACCCAGCCTGATAAAGTTACTTCTTTATCAATATCTTGTATTGTCAAATCTTCGTTATAGTGTGATTTCATGTGCGAAAATGTTTTCATTTTTATAATTCCCTATCCTTAAATTAATGTTTTATTAGTGTTTCGTACAACAAATTTATAACAAACAAAGCACAGAATCAATTTATATTATACCAAGGTATTGAATCCTTATAAAAAAAATCAATTTTATGGTAAAATGCGAGTAAAACATTATGGGAAACAAAATGATAAAATACGCTGTTAATTTAATTAAGAATACTTTTCACCCTTTACAAATTGCCGAATCCGCTCATGTTGAGCACGGCCAGCTTGTTCTTGTAAGAACAGAAAAAGGCGAAGAAGTAGCAAAGGTTTTTGTTGTAAACCCTCTTATTGCAAAAGCATGGGAAGCAAAAATGCCAGAAGCCGTTCCTCTTATAAGAGTGCTGGGGCAAAAGGATTTAGAAACCCTTGAAGAATTAAAAATAGCGGAAGCAGAAGCTTTTAAAACCTGCAAAGAGCTCGTAGCACAACACAATCTGCACATGAATCTTGTACAGACAAAATACACTTTTGACAGACGTAAAATTACATTTTATTACACAGCACCCGAGCGTGTTGATTTTAGAGGGCTGTTAAAAGATCTTACACAGGTTTTTAAACGGGTAAGAATTGACCTTAGACATATTGGAGTAAGAGACGAGACCTCATTGCTTGAAGGCAACGGACTGTGCGGCAGACCGTTTTGCTGCTGTACGTTTTTGAGAAAATTTGACTCAATCAATATTAAGCTTGCAAAAGATCAGGGAATGCCGATTACTCCCGGCAAAATCTCCGGTACCTGCGGAAGACTTTTGTGCTGCCTTAACTATGAATATAAAAACTACATTGACGCAGCTAAAGACATGCCTCCAATCGGTTCCGGCGTTATGACTCCGGACGGCCTTGGCAGAGTCTGCTCACTTCATTTCTTAAGCAATGAAATTGCAGTTAAAACAGAAGACGGCAAAATTAAAAACTTCAAAAAAGAAGAAATTGAAATGGTTGACGGTGATGTAAATATTGAAATAGACATTCAAGATACTACTGTTTATCAAGAACAGTCTGATTACAATGTTGATATAAAACAGCTTGAAGACGACAGAAACAGCTCAACAGGCAATGTATAGCGGATTTTGATATAACTGAATAAATAATTAAAAACGGGGAATTATAGAATTATGAAATCAACGAGAATGCAATACTGCATCAAAGCAGTGCCCAGTGACGATACTTTTCAGATGGAATCTCTTTTAAATGAGATGTCTTCTCTTGGCTGGGAGCTTTATACAATGCATGAAGTTGAAGCAGATGAAGGTTATAACTATAATTGCATTTTTGTAAAAGAGTGTGATACAGCTCAGGAGAACGAAGATGAAGACGAAAGCATTTTCGGCTATCAATCACAGATGCAAAAAATGATCCAGTCACAAAACGAACCATACGAGCTATGTGTAGAAATACAGAGAAAAATTAAAGACAAAAGAAAAAAAATAAACAGCATAAAATCACTCATTGATGAAACAAATGAAACTCAAAGACAAGAGCTCAACAATGAAATGTACAAATCAATTGAAGAGCTAAAAGAGTTGAAAAAACAACTTCAAGATACAATTTCGCCGGAGATTATGCTGGACAAAATCGGCGAAGACAAAATAAAAATTAAATTGAGTGAAGAAAATATAGAGCTTGTTAACCCGGATATGGATGCAAATCTTGTGGCACAAACAGTAAAGGTAAGACAAACTCTTGTTGAAGAGCTCGGTTATATAATACCCAAAATCAGATTTGAAAATGACGAAACTTTGCAAGCCAACGAGTTTGAAATTGATGTAAGAGGTGTTTGTGCAGCAAAAGGTGTTGTCTTTAACGGATACTATATGTTCTTTAAAGACGACCTCAACCTTGATAAGCCTGCAAAAGACATGATTAAAGACAAAGACCCTATTACAGGAAAAACCGTATACTGGGTGCCTGTTGAAAAAACAAAAGACTTCTGGGCACAGGGCTATGACTCATCTCAGGTTATTGCCCGTATTTTGGAATATGTTTGTATAAAAAATGTTGATGAGATATTTGATTACAACGATATAAACAATTACATTGAAATAGTAAGTGAAGATAATCTTTACTTGATAGAAAATATAGTACCTGATTTTGTTTCAATTGCAGAATTGAAATATATTTTAACAAGCCTTATAAAAGAACGTGTTTCTATAAAAGATATTGTTTATATATTTGAAAAAATTAACGACTTTGCAGATGAAGAAACAAAAGAAGATCTCTTAAGCAGAGTAAGACATTCGCTTTCGCGCCAGATATCAAAAAGTATTGCTAACGAAAACAATCTTATACAGGCGTTTGAACTGTCAGAAGAGTCTTTAAAATACCTGAGCGCAAAAGTTGCCGGCAAAGGTACTGTCATCAGGATAGACAATACAAAAATTCAAACAATCGTAAACAACATTTATAAAGTAATTGATAAACATAATATTAATGCAGATGAGATTGTTGTAATTGTGCCAATGGAAATACGACAGGTAACAAGTGTTGTGTTATCGCAGCTTATGCCAAGTGTAAAGGTAGTTGCAAAAGAAGAAATTGCAAATGGATACACAACAGAGATTTACGACAGGGTTTAATTCATTTCGCAAATATATAAATTTATTGCAGATGCATATGCTGACCAGAAAAGATACGGTATCAGCAGAATCGACGCGTAAAAAGATATTGGATAATAAACAATTATCATTGCAATTATGCAGAAAAACAACAAAACACTTATTGCAAAAGCCGCGCATATCTTTTGCTTTTTAAAAAACACAGGCATCCATGACACATTCAAAATCATCTGTATGGAAAAGAGAATATACGCAACCGGTTTTAGCGGATGAGAAGGAGCCTTTATCAAAAAAACTAATGAAATAAACAAAAGAATATAAATAATTGTCCACACCGGAGCAAACAGCCATGCCGGAGGTTGAAACGGCGGTTTGTTCAAATTTTTATAAAATTTTGTATCAGCAGGCTTTTTCATATCAAAAGTTTAAACAAATTTTTAGCACATTTTATCCCGCATGCGGGCAGTGTTAATAAAACAAAAATTTGTGCTAAATTTAATGTATGAATAAAAAAATAATTTATGTAATAACTCTTTTGTTGTTTATGGCACTGGTAATATCCGGCTGCCTAAAAAAAGATATCCCCCAAAAAGATACAACTCAATGTAATACAGAATCTTTTACCCAGCAAACTTATGAGCCGTATCCTATCCAAACAAAAACAATTAACGGTACAGACTACCTTATGTCTCGCAGTCCTGCAGGAAAATACGGGGGTACACTCGTAACAAGTACAATAGGAGAAGGCCCAAAAACTTTTAACAGCTGGAATTCGATGGATGCAACATCCTCGCAGGCTGCTGACATCATGTTTGATGCACTTGTATCAACAGACCCTTATACAGGTGAAGTTTACCCTAAAATGGCAAAAAGTATAAAAGTGCTGCCTGATAACAAAACTTATATTATAGAGCTCAGGCACGGGTTGAAATGGTCTGATGGCAAACCTATCACAGCAGATGACGTGTACTTTACCTGGGACACAATTATCTTTGGAGGCTTCGGCAACACAAGCACAAGAGACGCAATGTATATTGGCGATGAATTGCCAAAAATTGAAAAACTTGATAAATATACAGTAAAATTTACTACCCCAAAACCGTTTTCACCTTTCTTAAGACAGTTAGGAGTGCCAATTGCCCCCAAACATATACTTGAACCTGTTACAAAACAGGGAAAAAGAGCATTTGCATCATTTTGGAGCTCAAATACAAAACCCTCGGATTTTGTAACCAGCGGAGCATTTAAACTCAAGGAATATGTTCCTGCCCAAAGACTGGTTTACGAAAGAAATCCAAACTACTACATGATAGACGAAAAAGGGCAGAAGCTGCCTTATTTAGACAAATATATTATTTTGATAGTAGGTGATTTAAACAACGAACTGTTAAAGTTTAAATCAAAAGAGTTGGATACAGTCGGCCTTAGGGGCACGAATGTATCAATGTTTAAAGAAAAAGAGAAATTTTCAGATTATAAAATATACAACCTCGGGCCTGACACAGGTACAATGTACCTTGCGTTTAATCTCAACAACCGCAAAAACGACAAAGGCAAGTTTTATGTAAACCCTATTAAACAAAAATGGTTTAATGATATCAATTTCAGACATGCTGTAGACTATGCTCTTGATAGAGAAAATATGGTGTTTAATATAGCAAGCGGTGTTGCAGCACCATTGTTCACACCGGAACCATTATCTTCTATTTACCTTAATGAACAGGTTGCAAAAGGTCACCCGCAGGATATTAATAAAGCAAAAGAGCTCTTGAAAAAATCCGGCTTTACCTGGAAAAAAGGAAAACTATACGATAAAGACGGCAACAAAGTAGAATTTGACCTTTACACCAATGCCGGAAACACTGAAAGAGAATCTATCGGTGTTATGGTAAAACAAGACCTGGAAGAGCTAGGCATGACTGTTAACTTTAAGCCGATTGAATTCAACACACTAGTGAGCAAACTTGTAAATACAAATGATTTTGATGCTGTAATTATGGGCTTTACAGGCAGCCCGCTCGAGCCTTACGGCGGCAAAAACGTTTGGTACTCTAACGGAACATTGCATGTGTTCAATATGAGAAAAACACCAGAAGAAAACAAAAAGCTCTTTGACTGGGAAAAACAGTTGAATTCACTTTTTGACAGAGCTTCTCTAGAGCTTGATTTTGACAAAAGAAAGGCTCTTTATGAGCAATACCAGCAGCTTATATATGATGAAAAGCCAATAATCTATCTATATTCACCGATAAGAATCTCTGCTATAAGAAATAAATTTGGAAATATTTATCCAACACCGCTAGGCGGAGTTGTGCATAACATTGAAGAAGTTTATATAAAATAATTAGCCTTCTACGTTAAAACCGGCAGCTTTGCTCATGCTTTTTCTTATCGTAACTGTTGATTGCTCAAGAATTTTTTGCTCATCAGCAGTCAGTGTTTCGCCGTTGAAGTATTTATTTACAACTCTGTTTATATCTTTATCGCCGGCATTCATTCCTGTAACAGCTTTAAACATAGCAGTTTCACCGGCATTTTTGATAATTCCATCTTTTGCTCCGTCTACTTCATCAGCATTCTCGTTGAAAAATGCAAATTCTTCTTTACTTATTATGCCGTCTGCATTCATATCAAGATTTTTTGCAAACAGATTTGCAGTACGTTGCGCAATAGTTGCCATTTGATCTTTTTCAGAATCCGAAATTACGCCGCCTTGCTCTGCAAAAAATGCTTGTGTCAATTCATTAGTTTTGCTAGTACCCTTGTGTTCAACCTGTTCAAATTCTTCAACAGTAACTGTTCCATCTTTGTTTATATCATAGTAATCAGACAAAAGTTTCTCTGAATAATCAAGATAAGCTGTCTGCTTTTGTTTATCTGTTTTTGTGTTTTCGCCAAAAATCGATACCTTTGATTCTGCAAGTTTATTTAAATCATCATAAGTTTTTATATCGCTGTTTTTAATTCGTTCAGCTGCGGCTGAGGCCGGTTGATTATCTGTATTAAACAGTTTGATTTCCTGTCCGGCTTTAATAAAATTTGCATTTTTTATGTTGTTATAGCCAGCAACTTCTTTTACTTTTTTCGCAATTTCTGCTGAATTAGTAAGACCAAATTGGCGTTTACAAATGTTCCAAAGGTTGTCACCTGATTTGATTGTGTAACTGCTCTTAATTTACTCTCTCTTAATTAAGTTATATACTCTGTATATATAAAAACATTTTGTTAAAAAAAATTGCCTAAAAATTTGTTAATTTCTGTTAATTGTAAAAAAAATGTTATATAATCGGGAAAATAATCGTTATTAGAAGGAGTTTAGTGTAATGAAAGTATTAATTACAGATAAAATTAATGAAACTGCAAAAAATATTGTTGATGAAGCAGCACTGGGTGTAATCCTTCCAACAATGCAGGAAGATGAGTTATGCAAGGTTATTGGCGAATACGATGCCCTGATGGTAAGAAGCCAGACAAAAGTAACAAGAAAAGTTATAGAAGCAGGCAAAAATCTTAAAATTATAGGCAGAGCAGGTGTTGGTGTAGATAACATAGACCTTGAAGCAGCTACACAAAACGGGATTATCGTAGTAAATTCTCCTGACGGAAACACAAACGCAGCTGCCGAACACACTGTAGCATTGATGCTCGCCATGTCAAGAAACATTGCTAAAGCAGCAGCTTCAACAAAGCAGGGTCTGTGGGAACGTTCAAAATTTACAGGCCATGAAGTGTATGGAAAAACTCTTGGCGTAATAGGATTCGGCAAAATTGGTCATCACGTTGCAGAAGCAGCAAAAGCTATGGGTATGAAAATTCTGGTTTGTGACCCCTACACAACAAAAGAAGTTGTAGAAAAATTTGGTGCAAAATATGTGGAATCCTTAGACGAACTCTGGCCGCAATGCGATTATATAACAGTGCACGTACCAAAAACCAAAGAAACACTGCATATGATTAACAAAGAAACAATATCAAAAATGAAAAAAGGTGTACGTCTTATAAACTGTGCAAGAGGCGGTATTATTGATGAACAGGCTCTTGCTGAAGCTTTGGAGTCAGGTCATGTTGCACAGGCCGCGGTTGACGTGTTTGAAACAGAACCTGAAATTAAAGATTCACCTCTTCTCAAAACCACCGGTGACATTCTTTTGACACCGCATCTCGGAGCAAGCACAGAAGAAGCTCAATTAAAAGTTGCAGAAGATGTAGCAGAACAAATAAGAGATGTATTAAAAGGTGGCTCTGCTCGTTCAGCAGTTAACATACCGTCATTAAAACCCGATAAACTTGAGCCAGTCAAAGATTATATGCAGCTTGCTGAAAATATCGGAGAACTTGCTATGCAAATTTCTACAGGAAACCTGAAGGGAATTTACATAACAGTAAAAGGAACACTTGCAGATTTGGATGTTGCACCTCTTGAAACGGCTGTAGTTAAAGGTATTTTGGGATCTTTTCTCACGGATGTAAACTATGTAAATGCACCGGTCATAGCAAAGAGCAAGGGGCTTGATGTTACAACAACAAAATCAAATACTTCAACTGATTATATAGGCTCTATCACTCTTAAACTGGTGACAGACAAAGAAACAAATTCCGTAGCTGGTGCATTAATAGCACACGACATGCCAAGAATTGTTAAAATAAACGGCTACAACGCCAGCATAGAACCAGAAAAACACATGATACTTGTTCCGCACGAAAACAAACCTGCAATGGTTGCAAAAGTCGCAACAGTACTTGGCAACAAAAACATAAACATAACAAGGATGAACGTTGCACAAAATCGCACTCAGGATGACAACATTTCTATAATGATAATCAACACAGGCAGCGAAGTCGATGAAGCAACACTGGCTGAAATATCAGCTATAGACGGTGTTGGCAGAGCAAAATATATAAGGTTAACAGCTTAATCTTTAATTGTATTTTTTACACTTGATTAAGAATTGTAAAAAAACTTTACTTTTTTGTTACTTTTGATGTATATTTAGCAAATAATAAAATTTATAAACTTAAATCAAATACGGAATAGCTAAATAGATTGGAAAACCAATGAAAACCGAAAATCTAGTATATAATATTCATCAGAAACATTATTTGACGAAAAATAATAACAAAAGAAATGCGAATCAAACGACCGCAGGAGTAAATCCGAGCGGTCGTTTGAGTTTTAAAGGCAGTGCTGCTTCCGAAGCCGCAAAAGCTGCTAAAAAGCTTGCACACGAAGCAAAGCTCAATAAATTAAAAGAAGCCGTAAGAAATAAATCTGTTGAAGAATTAGAAAAAACATTTGGCGGAAAACTGGCTAAAAACAAAGCCTTTAACAAATTTTTAGATATTGTTTCCAGCAACACACTTATTGCAGACGCATTGATTGCTTTATTCTTAACAGCTGTTGCAAGACCTGCGTCTATTTATGCAATACCGACAAAAGACCCTGTTGAGAAAAAGAAAAATAACTATCAGGTTGCACACTCTGCGGCAACAGGTTTATTGGGTCTAGGATTTACAATGGCAATTGCAGAACCTATCAAACGCGGTGTAATGAAAATTATTGATGAACCTTCTAAATACATAAAAAAAGGGGATTCATCATATGTTTCTAAAAACGAAAGAGTATTCAGAGAAACAGCAGTACGTATCCATCAGCCGCTGTTCCTTCCTATCAGAGCAGCATTAACTATTTTGATGGTTAAGCCTATTTTGGATGCTCTCGGCTTGGATAAAAACGGAAAAGGCGCAGTTTCTCCCCAGACAAAAGCTAAAATCGACTACTCATTTATGAGTTTTAAAGGTACAGATAAAAAAGCATTTAAAAAGTTCTCAAACTTAAATGTAAACGTACAGAAAACAACAGATTCTGTTGCAGCAAACACACAGACACCTTCATTTAAAGGCGCAGGCGGTCAGGTTACTGAACTTATCGCTCAAGGAATCGGCAAAATCGGAGAAACTAATTCAGCAAGAAAATTCATCAATTGGTTTGCTAAAAAAGACAACTGGTTCCCGCATTTGATTGCCGGAGAAAGTTTATGGCTTTCAGGTTTTTATATGCAGCAAACTGCAAAATCCAAGAAAATTGAAAAAGATCAAAAGCTTCCAATGATGCTCAATCAGGGTATAACAGCTGTCCTTTGTACATTAGGCGCTTACAAACTTGATGGTCTTATCAAAGATAAACTTGATGTATATAAAGAAGTTTACAAAAAAATGAATCCTGAAATGGAAGCAAAATCAAAACCATTTGCTGACTTATTGAAAAAATATGCAAATGATAAGAATATGCTAAAAGCTCTGAAAAACGACAAAAAATATGAAACAATCAGAAAAGCTTACTATCAATGGGATAACAAAATGATGGGTATCAGATTACTCGGACCTGTTGTAATCTTCACTGTTATCTACAGATTTATCGGTCCTGTTGTTATTACACCTCTTGCAAACAAATTAAGCGAGTGGATTGAGCCTCACAATAAAAAAGCAGCTTAGTTTGCAAATATATTTATTCAGCTAATTCTTCCAGAGCAGCCATTTTCATAACATCAGGGTTTGCCTTTTGGCCTGTCCAAAGTTCAAAAGCCTTTGCACCTTGATGCACAAACATATCAAGACCTGTTATTGTCTTGTAACCGTTTTTATGGGCGAGTTTTATAAACTCTGTCTTGAGAGGGTTGTATACAATATCATAAACAACAGCATCTTCCATCAGTGTTTTTAGTATACTTTCCTCAATAGGGCTAACGCCCATTGCTTTACCCCTCATGCCTACAGGAGTAGAGTTAACAAGCATTTTTGAAGAGGAAAGGTCTCTTAAGCTTTGCATTTGTTTGAGGTTAAAAGTTACGTTATCAAAGCTGTCACGCAAAAAATTAACCATGTTGCTTGCATTGATTATATTTCTTGCGTAAAAATCAATCTCTTTTACACCGATTTCACAAAAAGCAATCGCTGCAGCTCTAGCAGCTCCGCCTGTGCCAAGAATAGAGACAGTATTATTGTTCAATTTATCCTGAATTTCAAGAGGTATTGCCTTTTGGAATCCGTAAATATCGGTATTATAGCCGTACAGAGTTTTATCATCCATTATTTTAACGGTATTTGCACAACCGGCAATATCAGCCAGCCTGTCACAACCGTCTAAAAACAGAGTTATTGGCACTTTTAAAGGGATTGTGACATTAAAGCCCATATAGCCCTGTGATTTTAGCTGTTTTACCCTTGTAACGAGGTCTTCTTGTTCTGTATCTAAAAGCTCGTATGACCCGTCAATACCGAGATGCTCCAACATTGCATTGTGCATAACAGCTGACAAAGACTGCGTCAGCGGGTGGCCAATAACAGCAAATTTAACCATTTTGAGATTCCTCTTCAGATTCTAAAGGTTTGGAAAAAGAGCATGTATTATTTGAGCAAACAAGTTTTGACTCTTTTTTTGTAATCTTTTTAACAAGATACGCGCCGCATTCCGGACAATTTTCCTGCACAGGTTCATTCCACGAAACAAAATCACAGTCGGGATATTTGTTACAGCCATAGAATATTTTGCCGTACTTGGATTTACGCTGTATAATTTCGCCCTCTGCGCATTTAGGACATTTTACACCTGTTGTTATAACGATTCTTTTTCTATTTTTGCACTCGTCGTTGGTACATTGCAGATATTTGCCGTAAGGGCCGACTTTTACAATCATTTCAGAGCCGCATTTTTCGCATTTTTCATCGCTCTTTTCATCTACAGGAGCTGCAGAGCCGTCTTTGTTTAACGGCATCATTGTTTTGCATTCGGGATAACCTGAACAGCCAAGAAACTGTGTACCAAAGCGGCTTGTTCTTACAATCATTTTTTTACCGCATTTTGGGCATACAACATCAGACTCTATAAGAACCTTTGGCATGTTCTTTTTAGCAGAATCAACGGTCTCGGTAAACGGTGTATAAAAATCTTTCAATACATCTGTCCAGACAGCCTTTTCCTCTGCAATATCATCAAGCTTTGTTTCCATCTGTGCAGTGAATTTATAATTCATTATATCCGTAAAATATTTTATAAGTTCTCTACAAAGAGTACGGCCCAGTATGGTCGGAGCAAGAGCCTTTTCCAGTTTTTCTACATAGCCTTTTTGCTGGATTTTTGAAATAATCGGAGCATAAGTAGATGGACGGCCGATTCCATGTTCTTCAAGAGCTTTAACAAGAGATGCTTCCGTAAACCTTGGCGGAGGCTGTGTAAAATGTTGTTTAGGTTCAATTTTTTGAAGTTTCAGCTCATCGCCCTGTTCTAAATCAGGGATTTTAGCAGAATCCGGTTCATCATCGTTTTCATTATAAACCTTTAAGAACCCGTCAAAAATAACTTTGCTTGTACCTGTCTTAAACAAATAATCATCTGCAGTGATATCAACGGATGTATTTTTAACTTTGGCGTTTTCCATTTGAGAAGCAATAAATCTAGACCAGATAAGTTTATAAAGTCTGTATTGTTCTGATGTCAAATACTGTTTTATGCTGTCAGGAGTTTTGTCAATATAAGAAGGTCTGATAGCTTCGTGAGCATCCTGTACGTTTTTGCCTTTGCCCTTAACATAGTTGTTAGGAGTTTTGGGGTAATAATTTTCACCATAGCTGTCTGTAATAAAGTCCTTTGCTGCAGCTTGAGCATCATCTGAAATTCTCACAGAATCTGTTCTCATATAGGTAATCAAACCGACAGGTTCACCGCCTATTTCAATACCTTCGTACAGTTTTTGCGCTATCTGCATTGTTTTTGATACGCCATATCCCAGCTTGCTGCTTGCTTCACGCTGCAATGTAGACGTAATAAAAGGAGCAGAGGGTTTTCTCTGGGTATCGCGGTAAGTAACTTTTGATACTTCGTATTTAAGACCTTTTTTTGTAAGGTCTGCAACAATCTTGTCTGCTTCTTCTTTATTTTTTATTTCAATTTTTTTGTCTTTATACTTTGTAAGTTCAGCACTGAATGGCAATTTGCCTTTTAAAAGGTCAGCTGTAATTGACCAGTATTCAACAGGAACAAATGCATCAATTTCATCTTCTCTTTCACAAATCATGCGAAGTGCAACACTTTGCACACGGCCTGCTGAAAGTCTGTAATTTCTCATTTTTTCCCACAATACAGGACTGATTTTATAACCAACAAGGCGGTCTAGTATTTGTCTTGTCTGTTGTGCTTTAACACGTTCCATATCAATCTGGCGAGGGTGCTCAACCGCACTTTTAATAGCTTTTGGAGTGATTTCATTAAATTCTATACGGTTAATCTTCTCATCAGGGACTTCGAGCACCTGCCTGACATGCCATGCAATGGCTTCTCCCTCACGGTCGGGGTCGGACGCCAGGTAAATTTTGTCTGATTTTTTAGCCAGATCGTTTAGCTTTTTAACAACAACTTTTTTTTCGGGTATGACTATAAAAGAAGGCTCAAAATCATTAGCCACATCAAAACCGAGCACTTTAGGAGGAAAATCTCTGATATGCCCGTAGCTGGCCTCTATTTGATACGAATCCCCGAGAATCTTTTTAATGGTTTTAGATTTTGCGGGAGACTCAACGATTACCAGCGCCTTTTCTTTTTTAGTTTTTTCTTTTGTAGTAGTTTTAGCCTTTGCCATAGCCTGAATATAATAACATTGTGAAAAATTTATGGCAAATATTTAGTACTATTTTTATTTTCCGAGACTCTTATGCAGTTTATCCAGATGGTAGTTTTCTAAAAAAGGCAAGAATTTTTTATCAAGCAGCTTGCTTGAAATTTCCTGTTTAAAAATTGCGTCCTCTTCGGGTGTTCTTGTTTTATGCAAATTTTGTACCATATAAGGGAAATATTTATTTTCCGGTTCAAAAACTATTTGTTTATACTCATAGAGTTTGCCGTCTTTGAGTGCACTTCTAAAACCTGCTGAAACCACAGCCTCGGAGCGGCTCTTAACAATTGCGTTGTAATCTTTACGTGTCATCAACTCTGCAATACAATCAAATTTACCTTTAAAATAAGATAAATTAACAGCCGCATCATTAGCCATAGTAATTTTATTAGGATTTTTAATTATTATTTCAGCAATTTCAGCGTATTCTTTAGGGATTTCAGTTTTTCTGGCCGCTTTTGTAATGCCTTGCAAAACATTCATATTGAGAGCCATTTTTCCATAGCTGTCTGACTGCGCGCATTTTTTTAATAACTTTAAAAAGCTTATTAATTGAGTTTTTTCACCTGTTTGCAATATTGCATTGACAAGCTCCTTTACTTCCGATGCATCACAACATTGATTTTGTACGGCAATTATTTGTTTAAACCTCTCTATAAGAACTTCTGTTCTTCTAATAGATTTGCCCCCTTTTGCAATTTTGCCAAGCAAAATGTTATTTGTATTGCTTACAAACCTGGGCTTGTTGCTATTTGTTAATCTCACGCCGTCATAATCCAGAAGCTCTAAACACATGTCTGCATCTGTTAATTTTTTTATTTCTTTACTTAAAGATGTTTTTTTCAGGTAATTGGGGTCAGTAAACATTAACTTTGCAACAATTTCTTCATGAGTATGAAACAGCTGTTGTCTTGCTTTTTCTTCCTGTTTTTTTAACTCTGCTTTTAGTTGCTTTAGCTTAATTTTTCTTGCTTTATTCTTTTTTAATACACTCAAACTCAAATAAGCTTTAAACTCAGGATTTGTATAAGGCCGCGGAATATGCGCCTTCGGGTCATATGTCAACGGCAGGAGATTTGTATTGAGCTTAACAGGTTTTAAAGACGGGCCGTAATCAGCAAATGCAGCAGTTCTGTTGAACGTTGCAGCTTTTTTAACACTTTTTCCGAAACCAAATAATTTGAACAGCTTAATCATACACAATCCGTCTTTATTTATATTTATATATAACTCAAAAAGATATTTATTTGCTATCTGCCAACAAATTCTTCATAAATCTTCAAATTTGGTATAAAAGGAGGATTTCTTTCAAAAAAGTTAAATTTTTTAATTTCTTAATCCGACGAATTTAAAGACATGAGACTGAGGTAGGCATGCTAGAGCAACACGATATGGATAAGATGGGCAACACTGATAACACTGATGTTTTGAACAAGAAAGAGAAGGAAAGAAAAGAAAACGTGGCAAATATGCTTGAAAAAGCAAGGGTTTACCACGAAAAATATCTTTTAAGAAACAACACTTCTGATATGGAAAGTGCTGTAAATTACTATATACAAGCTATTAAACTCAACCCGCAAATACCTGAAACATACTATCGTCTTGCATGCCTTATGTTTGAAAATGGTCAAATTTCGCTGGACAGCGCAATAGAACAGTGCAAAATGGCCATTGATATTGCCCCTGAAAACCCTAATGCTCACCTTTATACGGGATATTTCTTAAAGCTTGCCAACGATTTTGATGAAGCAGAAAAAGAATTTAAAAATGCAATCAAAGTAAGCCCGCTAAACTCTGCACGCCCGCGTCTTATACTGGCAACCATGCTTTATCAAAAAATAAATAACGTTAAACCTTCCCTGGTAGATTTTATTCGCATGGTTTATTATGCATGCTCGGGATGTTTGACAGTATTATGGGATTTTGCGTCAATAAAAATGCTATACAAGAACATCTCGGATGATGCTCTTGTTTTTATGTACAAAACTTACGGCCACTTTTTAGAAAAAATTAAAAACAGCTCTCTAGCTGTGGCAACCTATGATATTGCAGCGGAAAACACAGGCCGTGACGAATATTTTTACAACAGAATCGGAGATATCTGTATAAAAGAGCATGCCCCGGAAATTGCATTGGATGCATACCAAAAAGTGCTCGAGGCTAATCCCTATGACAGAGATGCCCTTGTAAAACAGGCAACTTTGATACAAACTCATTTCCCTGACAATTACGATGAAGCTATTGATTGCTATACAAAACTGCTTGAAATAGAACCGGAAAATGACAAAGTATACTATGAGCTGGGACATCTTTATCTGCAAAAAAATGAAAGTCTGCCTGCTGTTAATGCTTTTTCAATGGCTTTGGAAAAAGATGACGAAAATCCTTTTTACCACAACAGCATGGCTTTTGCTCTTGTACAGCTGGAGCAGTATGATGACGCAATTGAGCATTATCAAAAAGCAATAAATATCAACCCTGACCCGTACTGGACATCAATTGTCTGTCAGGCACTCGGGTCGGTTTATCTTGAAATTAAAAACAACCCCGAAGCAGCAATAGTACTATATCAAACAGCGGCAGTACTAAACCCAGAATGTGATGAAAGTCAGCTTGCAATAGGAGATACATATTTTTCAATGGAAGAATATGATAATGCAATAAGAGCATATTGTGATGCAATAAAAATCAACCCTGAAAATGCAAAAGCTTATTGCAAATGCGGCATGGCCTTGTGGGAAAAAGACTATACAGAAGAAGCTATTGTTGCATATCATAAAGCAATTGACTTAAATCCTGATTATGCCATTGCGCACAACAACCTTGGTGTAATTTATCTTGATGACATTGGCAACACGCATGAGGCAATAGCTCTGTTTGAAAAAGCCATTTCAGAAAACAAGAGTTACACACTTGCTTATTTTAACCTGGGAAGAGCATATGCAATAACTGGTGAAAACACAAAAGCTGCAAAAAACTTTCAACGTGCACTGGACTTAAATGTTTTAACAGGTGAGCTTGAAGAAGAAGATATTTTGAATCGTTTACATAAGTTATTCGAAGTTTAATTATCTTAATAGTTTTGTTTTTTTGTGCATGCTTATTTTAAACTGTTAATATGAATAATTTATGCAGCAAATTTACGGACATGAGTGAAGTATCTAAAATCAGAAAATTTATATGCTCTGATTTGCAAAACTCTAACATGTCAGATGTTTTCAATACGTTATGGCTTGATATGGAGTTCAAATTTCTTGAAGCTTCTGAAAAGTTAAACAAAAATTTGTTGGAAAGATTTTTGATTGATTATCTGACAATTCAAAAAAATGCTGTGATTCCTCAAAAAGAAAATCTTTTGAAAGAATTTATTGATTTCTACCAAAAAATCTCGAAGTTTCAGGATAAAGAGCTGGTAATAAAAAACATTTACAGATACTCGATGTACTATCTTAGAATAACTTTTGCACAGCTTAAAGACGATGATATAAGAAAAAAAATCAAAACCATAAATGCATTAAAAGCAACAGACTCTTATCCGTTTTTGATGGAAGTGTTTGAAGATTTTGAGTTTGCACATATCAACAGAGCAATGCTTTTAGAGATTCTTGATACTGTACTTGGTTTTATCCATGAAAGAAATTCCAAAAAACCTTCGCAAATTGCACTTTCGTTTGCAGGTTTGAGTAAAGAAATTAACAAAATGCTGATACTTAAAGACTACACGCCGCGTTTTGTAGTAGATGCAGCTGAAAATATACAAAATGAGACAATAAATACTATTAATGTAATTTAATTTTTCTTATGTCTTGGCTTCAAATTTTTACACTTGATACCGTAGTTTTCAGCAAGTGATTTCTCAATTTGAGATTCTACAATTTTTTGCTGACGAAGCTGTCTGTTAATATTTGCCTGAGCAAGATCAAGTTTACTGATATCAACAAATATTTTGCCTTGTTTATATTCATTTCCTCCAGATTCATTGCTCAATCCCTCTTTAATTGCAGCAGGATAGTTATCATATCCGTATAACAACCCTTTATTTATAAAATAGATAATTTTATCTATTTGTTTTTGAGTATTTTGTATCATTTCAGGATGAACATCTACAAATTTTTCATAGCTTAATTGTTGACGCTCAACATTGCATTTACCACACAAACATATATAATTTGTTTTTTCACTCGGCCCGTTATTGTCTTTTCTGTGATGAGGAATAACATGTTCATAGGTACTTCTTATACGTGATATAAGAATATCCATTACTGCATTTGAGCTTTTTTTTGCAGCTCTCACCATAAAAGCATCCACATCATTTTTTGAATCCGGAAGCTGGTCAATTATATCTCTGATTTCCTCAACAACTCGTACATCTGGAATTTTATCAGCAATTTCATAAAAAGAAGAAACAACTCTTTTTCTTTTGTGTATGACATTATCATCTTCTTTAACAAAGATTTTTCTTGCATTATCACTTGCTTGTTCAAGAGGTACCATATATCTGTAAGGTAAATCTTTTATTACCGGTTTTAATTTATCAAGCACAGCAATTTGCTTAGAGCGAAGGCTGTTTAAATAAACTTTTCTTATCACCGGTTTGTTTAAAATTGTATTAAACGTATCATCTGGATAAATTTCAGAAAGTTTCTTAAGCTCTTCATAAACTTTTTGTTCGTGTTCCTGAAAATCAGGTTTAAGTTTTTCAAGTTCAGCTATCAAATATCGTGAGCTGTGAGAAACTAGATTGCATTGTTCTCTTATTTGCTCAAATGCATTACTTTCATCAACACTCAATCTTTTGCGATGAGACTTAACATCGTCTTTTGCCAGAATATCATTTATTGTAAGATTTTTATGCTGCTCAGCATAAGTTTTTAAATACTTATAAGCAGATAAGTATTCGCTGTCGCTTCTTTTTACTCTAAAATTATCTTCTTCCAGTTTAGCTAACGCAGTATATGCAGGAAAATATACTTTTGAATTTAAAAATTTATGCGCATCACTTGTTTTTAGCATTTTTATACCGCAGCACGCACAATTCATATTTTCTAGCTCACGCATATCATAAACAAAATTAGAACATTTTACTTTTTTAGAATTGCCAAATGATACAGTATCAGGTTTATTTGCGGCAAAGGAAGCAAAAGAAGAGCAAGAACCAGAGGCACTGCTGTGATAATGGCTTTTATGAATTTTATAAGAATATAAATTTATACCGGATATATTCATGTTGTTTATATAAAACTCCTGACAAAAATTTTTTAACCTTTTATTAATTTATGTAAAAACAAGACACCTTATCAGTGTCTTGTTTTAGTTTTATGAAATATCCCATCTGCCACAGGTACCGCCCCATCTGGCAATGATGTTTCCTTTTATATCCTTAATATCTTTAGGATGTTCATCAGGCATTTCACCTTCAACAATAGTAATAACTTCGCAGTTGTTAGAACAGCCTGTGCACTGGTTTGTTATTGAATTAAAGTGCATATTGCCAACTTCCCAACCTTTGAATTTTGTCGGGTTTTCAGTATACTGGTGATTTTCCATTGCGAGTAAAGCTGCACCTATAGCACCCATAGTTTGATGGTTATCTGGCACAACAACTTTGGTTCCGAGAGCCTCTTCAAAAGCTTTAACCATGCCTGAGTTAGTAGCAACACCGCCCTGGAAGGACACAGTGGGAAGCAATTCTTTGCCAAGAGCAAGATTGCTCAGGTAATTTCTTACAAGTGCCTGACAAAGCCCGTAGAGCAAATCTTCTACAGGGTAACCAAGCTGCTGTTTGTGGATAAGGTCGCTTTCTGCAAACACACCGCAACGTCCGGCAATACGAGCAGGGTTTGTAGATTTTAGAGCAGTTTCACCAAACTGTGCAATAGGAACATTAAGTCTGTTAGCCTGCTGGTCAAGGAAGCTTCCTGTACCTGCTGCACAAACAGTATTCATAGCAAAGTCGGTAACAATACCATCTCTTAAAATAATAATTTTACTGTCCTGTCCGCCGATTTCCAAAATAGTTTGAACACCTGGAACATATGTACTGGCAGCAACAGCATGGGCTGTAATTTCATTTTTTATAACATCAGCACCAACAAGAGCACCGGCAAGGTTTCTTCCGCTGCCTGTTGTACCAACACCTTGAATATTATATTCACACAATGCCTGTTTTGCTAATTCCTGCATACCTTTTTGAACAGCAATTACTGGTTTACCCGAAGTTCTTAACATGTAACTGTCTACATATTTGCCTGATTCGTCAACAAGTGCAAGTTTTGTGGTAACAGAACCCACATCTATCCCTAAATATACGTTTAGTGCCATATTTACCTCTCTTAAATTTATTTTAATGATAAACAAAACAAGACATAAGTTCAAACTTTATTTTTATTTGGAAAGAGACTATAATTGATTTTATACAATTTGACAGGAGGAGTTATGGATTTTTCTAAAGGCGTTTTGTTTGACCCCGGGTATTCTAAATACACACTGCCTTTTTCTCAAAATATTGATGCGGCATACAATATGATTTTGTCAATAAAAGCACCTCATCAACGCAAATTTAAATTCCAGATGGTATATCCGCAACTTCTCAAACTGCTTGAGCATACAATTTCTTTTTATCTTGGATGTTTGTTGTGGGCAGCATTTATTTCCAACAACTTTAAAGACAACCCAAAAGAAATTTTGGACAACCATTATATAGGACAAAAAATAAAAGAAGATGAAATGCTGTTTGAGGTAAATTATGCAATAGGCTACATAGAAAAACTCAAAAAAGATTGTAAGTATTATCTTGGAAAAACCTGTAACCTTCCTGATGACTGGATGCAGATAATGCAGCTTTACAAAGAATTCTTAATGGTTAATGAATTTCTTGTAGATGCAAAAAGTAGCGCTGATATCAAGCTTCCTTTAGCAATAAAAGAGCCCTCCCAAGACGACCTGAATAAAATTCTTGAACAAATAGAATTAGTTGTAAAATCAGGTGAATTGAAAGAGCTCTTTAAGGTTAAAAAGCTTATTATTGACTAGTCTTCATCAATATCCATATTATCAATAGGCATTGTAATTACGTAGTTATGACCTTTCTTTTCTTTTGTTACTTTTGTCAGGTCAATTTTTTCAGGCAGCATAAAGCTCTGTGAGAAAGAATAAACTCTGTCAGAATTTCTGCCGGATTTTTCGCCTACAGCATTTACGCTTACTTTATTTTCCTGTACGTTTACGTCAACATTTTTTGGATTGTTGTTAAAGGGCTTAAGGTTAATAATCATTTTATAAGCATCTGCATTATCATCTTTGTATGTTTCAACAGGATTTTTCACCATCATCATAGCTCTGTCATGCATAGGGAATACACCCATGCCAAAGTCTTTTTGGAACATTTTGTCCTGTTCATTCAAAATTCTGTCAATATTTTCTATTGGTGCAGCCGGCACATAATATGCATGCCTCATCTGATCCATTACATAATAAACTGCCAGATAACATGCAATAAAAACAGCTAAAAGCAGCAGCGCAAATTTAGCCCAGTGCTCAGTTTTGTGCTCATCGCAATGACATTCTTTAAATTCGTTCTTTTGGTCCATATAATCTCCCCTTATTTTAGTTTGTTTTTTCAGATCGTTTTTATTTTATTAGGGATTTATTATTTTTTTATTCGACATTTAAGCAATATCCAAAGGCAATATTTTTTTCAGTTGTATTACTATTTCATTTAATATTTTCAATTTGTCGGTATCGTCCACTCTGAAAAGCTCATTAATATTTTCTTCAAAATTTTCGGGCAGAATTTTACAATGTTTTTTGGCATATTTAATCATTCTTTTTTCACCGGGGTGATAAACCTCATTTAATGCAAAAATAATATCAAAATAGCTTGCTAAAAAAGCTGCAATTCTGTGGTTTACACTTACAGGGTCATTTCTTTTTACTGCAAACTCTATCTGCTCAAGGTAAGATGCACCTTTTTTATCAGACAGAAGCATAAGGTTTCTCTTTATTATATTTTTCTTAAGCTCTAACGGATATGCGCCTGTGATTTTATTTTGAAGATTTAAAAACCAGCCGTTTTTATCATATAAAATTTGTGAAGTATAAACATTATGCAAAAAACAAGTTGTATAACCGTTTGAGGCGTAATGCTTATTGTAGACATTATTTATGCAGTCATTAATCCAGTTCGGGCATCTAAACATAAAATCCAGCCCTATTTTACTTTCTCGAAGAGTCCATTCATCACCGGTTTCAAAATACCTGTTGTCGATTTCATATTCATCAGAATATTTTTTGGCCAGTGCGGTACGGAATTCTAAAGGTATTTCTTTATCTGTATAAACATAAATATCATAATCAGATAGTTCATCACTCTGATTTGATGTACGTGAGCCTGACAAAACAACCGCGTATACACAATCGAGTTTGGAATAAGCATTTGCTATTTCTTTTAAAATATCTTCTATCACAATAAACACCTCACTTTTTAAATCTAAACAGGAAACAGGTTAAACTTATTTTACAATAACCTGTAGAAATTTTCTTCATCCGGATTTATATGCTATAAAGTACATGTATGAAAAAAATATTCTGGGCATTAATAATATTTACATGCGGCATGAATTTGGTTTTTGCCGAAGAAATCGGGCTGAAAAATGTACAAACGCAAAAAGTGGAATATACGCCCAAAATACAAAAAGAAACAAAAGAGCTGACAATTGATGAAGATACTGCTCTAAAAGGAATAGTAAACCTTCAACAAAAAAAAGACCTTGAAGATATTGATATGCTTTGGAAAGCAACAGTTGAAAACAATAATATAATCAAATTTGCAATGAAAAAGCTTTCCGTCCCTCCAAACCAGCAGAGATATCACTCATCTATTCTGGCAAAATCAGTATCAGCGCTTGTAAACGGAGCCTCATTTATTCCTGCAATGTTTGGTGCGGATTATATGATTCAGTCAGCCTCTTATGCAACAGGAAGGCTCGCTAACAACTATCTGGCAAAAGCTAATAATCCAAAAGAAATACCTTTGACAGACACAGAGCTTATTGAGCTTGCGGGGATGATAGAATCTTTGCAAGACCAGATAATAAACTCCTATTACAACTACAAAATGGCTCTTAACCAGATTAAAGATACAAGACAAAGACTTGTTTTATACAACAAAAATTATTCACAGGCGCTCAAAAGCGACAACCAGATGGAAATAGTCGTATCAGGTGCCATGTATGATGATTTGCTTTTTGAAGAATTTGAACAGATGAGACAAGCAAGAAAGTATCAAATGGATTTGGAAAGGCTTGCCGGCAAAAAAACTGTTCAAAGCTTGAATTTATACCAGTATGCGTTTAAAAACGAGCTTTTTTCTCAAAAATTGTTGAACTCAAAACAACCAAAACCATCTGATAAACAACAGGAGGTAAAAAATGAAACAAAATAAAAACCTCCACAAGATAACGCTGCTGACTGTATCAGCGCTATTAGTACTGACAGCACCAAAAGCTTTTTCTATTACACTTGATGAACTAACAGACCCGATGCCGCCGGCGTATCGTCTGGGAGTGAGCGCAACTCCGGAAAAAGCATATAAAGTATCAGACAGTGAAAAAAAACTGCAAGCAAAAGATGCAAACCTTGATAAGACAAGTGAAGAAATAAAAAATATAACTTACGCTGATTTGAGCCTAAAAAAAATAGCAAAAGAAATCAGCGATGAAGGTGAGCTTACATCTGAAGACACGCTGAAAGATATACAGATGTTGTGGATTGGTGCAGCACAGCAAAGTGAAACAGTAAAATTTATTGTATACAAGTTGTCCAATCCTGATGAAGACAAACCAAAAGAAAGTATTGTAAAAAAGATTATCCAACCAATTTCTACAGTCGGTTCTCTGGCCGGTATTGGGATAGGTAACCCCATTGCGGCAATTTCTTCTATTATGGGTAGCAGTGTGCTAGGCTCAATGTCTGTTGACGACAAAGATTTGAACTACAAATTTTCCAAAGTCAACGACGCTGATATGGTTGTTTTAATAAGAAAGATAGAAGAGCTTCAAAGAAAAATAGTAAACTACTATTTTGATTATATGACAGCAAGAGAGTGTTTGATACGTTCGGATGAGCTTGTTGCCAAAAGAAGAAACACATTCATGAACTCACAGGAGTTGACTGACGATCAGGTTATTATGGCAGATGCTTTTTATCGTGAAGCTCTCAATAAGCAGAGCAAATTAAGATCTGATTACCTTGCAAAACGCTCGGCTCTGGAACAGGTAGTGGGAATGGACACAATGTCTCAATTCGAAGAGCTGCTAACAAAAAGAGAAGAATCAGAAAAAGCAAAATAAGGTTTTAAATAGCTTCTTTTTCCTGATTAGCTTCTGTGTTTAACAAAAACAAATCCTGTCCGCCAGACGCCTTGTAAAGGCCGATTGTTGAGATTAAGCAGTTTATTTTGTTTGCAACTTCCTCACTTTTAGCCATAAGCTCCTGCTCTTTGTTGTATAACACTTCAAGATTTGATGCTGCACCTATTGTATTTTTATGGGTCATTAAAATGTATTTTTTATTTTCGAGTCTGTATCTTTCAGAGCTTTGTCTGTAATTTTTTAGATTTGTTTTGACAAGAGCGCAGCTGTCATTAACCTCCTGTATACCGGTTAATATCGTTTTTTGATAGTCGTGCATAGCTTCTTCATACTGATTTTTACGCAGCCTTAATACTGCTTTTTTTCTGCCGCCTGTAAAGAAATCAAATGATGGCATTATACCGGCATTTGCAAGTTGAGCCGGTCTGTTAAATATACTGTTCCAGTGATAAGCATTAAAACCGAGCTGACCATATATAAGAAACTTTGGCAAGAAGTCTTTTTTGGCAACTTTTACATCATAGCCGATTCTTTTTATATTATCTTCGGCTTGAATGTAATCAGGTCTTTTTTCAACAATTGACGAATCGAATTTATCAGGAATTGCCTCAGGAACAGTTAAAGCATCACAGTCTGTTCTTTCTATTGTTTTATTAGTGTCTGAAAGATAAACCCTTAGTTGGTTTGTCAAAACTTCTTTTGTATGTACCAGATTATTGAGCATTTCCTTTTGAGATGTCAAAAACTTCTGTTCATTTATGACGTCATTTACAGTACAAAGACCGTTATCGTATTTTTTTTGAGTTTTTTGTGCAATTTCTTCCTGTATTTTTACAATATCTTTTTGTATTTCAATGAGTTTGTCAGTTTTGATAAGGTTAAAATAAGTGGATGCAAATGCAGAAGTAAGTGCAATATAACTGGCTCTTTCCTGCTGTCTGACAATTTGAAGCTGTTTTTCAATACTTTTGGTTTTTAAGCGGTTCTGCCCCCATATATCTATTTCATAAGTAGCTGTCAATGGAAGTTGATAACCCCACTGTGCATAGTCTTTTATCATCATCGGGCCGAAATGCTGATCGCTGGATTTCATTATTCTGCCTAGATTTCCATCAAAAGACAACTGAGGAAGCTCGTTTGCAAAAGATATTTTAACAATATTTTCGCCTTCTTTTACTTTTAGGGCAGCTATTTTTAGATCATGATTTTTGTCATACAGCTCTTGAATATAAGCTGTTAAAACAGGGTCATTATATTTTTCCCACCAGCTGATGTTAAGATATTCTATTTTATAATTGTCATCGTTTTTTTTCTCCTTTTTTGATGCAGCAAAAACGCACGTGCTGCAAAAAACAGGCAGAACAAATAAAAGTGTTATTAATGTTGCTAATATTTTCTTCATAAAAATTATCTTTCGTTTTTTATTCTTGTGTTATGATAATAACACAAGAGAATTTTATAACAAAATTTTACACCATGCAAGAAACACAAACCAACAACTTACTTAACAAAAAAGTCGGAGCAATGCTTGTTGCCACAGGCGTTTTATCACGAGTGATGGCACTGCAGGAATATGCTGCTCAAAAATTTGAAATTACACCTGAGCAGTATCTTGTGCTCTCTATTATTATGGACGCCGGAAAAGATTTGTACCAACGCCAAATTTCAGAAATAACTTATAAAGACCGGCCGAACATAAGCCGTATCATCAATATTCTTGAAGAAAAAGGCCTTGTTAAAAGAATTGAGGACGTAAACAAAAGAAAAATTTTTAAAATCTCTATTACTCAAAAAGGTATAGAGATGAGAAAGCAAATTCAGCCGACAATGTTTAAACTAAGAGCCATAACAACAAACGGAATCAGTGACGAAGATTTGAATAAGACACTGCATATTCTTGAAAAAATGCTTTTAAACATGAAAGACAAAGTGACAATGCAAATATAATCAATGAGGAATATAAAATGAACGACGAAAAAAATAATGAGATAAAAGAGGAAACAACTAACAAAACAGAAGCTGTAGACGATACTGATGAAGACAACCGCCCGAGTTACAAAAAGAAAAGAGTAATAGTACCCGCTATAACTGCAATTGTATTTTTTATAGTAGGTATATATTTTATGGTGCATGCAATACATTTTCAATCAACAGATGACGCATTTGTTGAAGGTCATATTGTATCAATAGCCCCACGTGTTGCAGGGCCCGTTGAACAAATGCTTATTGATGACAACATGCCTGTAAAAAAAGGACAGCTGCTTATTGTCATCGACCCAAATGATTACGAGGTAAAGCTTGCACAAACCAAAGCAAAACTCGCTCAAGCAAAAGCTTCCTTAAACATATCGGAAAAAGATATTACAAAATCCGAATCAGGACTGGAAGAGTCATCTCATGATGTTGTTTCAACCAGCTCTAAACTTGACTTTGCACAAAAAGATTTCAAAAGATACTCATCTATGTACAAAGAAGGAATTTCATCAAAACAGGATTACGATTCAAGCAAAACAGGACTTACTGTTGCACAGGCAAACCATAACTCGGCAATAGAAAAAGAAAAAGCAGCAAAAGCAATGCTTGAAAGTGCAAAAGCAAAAAAAGAGGCAACACTTGCAGACATTGAAAAGCTTGAAGCAGAAGTAAAAGAATGTGAGCTAAACCTTTCTTATACAAAAATTTATGCACCGCAAGACGGACTGATTACAAACAGAAATGTAGAAAAAGGCAACTATGTACAAATTGCACAGCCGATGTTTGCTATAGTGCCGGAAAAAGTCTGGGTTGTGGCCAATTTCAAAGAAACACAGCTGACAAACATGAAACCCGGACAAAGCGTAAAAATAAAAATAGATACATACCCCGGTAAAAAGTTCAAAGGTAAAGTAGACAGCATCCAAAGAGCAACAGGGGCAAAAGCAAGCTTATTTCCTCCTGAAAATGCGGTGGGAAGTTATGTAAAGATTGTACAAAGAGTTCCTGTAAAAATTACATTTGAAGAAGACATCTCAAAATATAATATAGTGCCCGGTATGTCTGTAGTACCGGAAGTAAAGGTAAAATAACAAGTGACAACCAGCACAGAAACAACTGTTACAGGCAATGCCCTTCCAAAACTGGAAACAAAAGAAACACCGATATGGCTCATTGCAATATCGATTCTTTTGCCAACATCTTTTGCAATGCTAGCAACTTCTGCCACAAACGTTGCAATACCATACATTGCAGGTTATTTTGGTTCTACGGTTGATGAAGCAAACTGGGTAATAACTATCTATATGATAGCCAATGCCATACTTATTCCGCTTACAGGCTGGCTGGAAAACTACATGGGCCGTGTCATGTTTTTAAAAGTTTTCATAACTATATTTACAATCGGCTCATTGTTATGTGCAATGGCGCAAAGCCTAAATATGCTTGTTGTCGGAAGGCTTATTCAGGGTATTGGCGGCGGCCCTATGATGCCTATATCACAGGCCATTTTAATAGCCAGCTTCCCGTATAACAAAAGAGGTCAGGCAATGGCCCTTTTTGGACTGGCTGTAATGGTATTTTCCATAATGGGTCCGACTTTTGGCGGTTTTATTGTGGACAATTCAGCCTGGCAGTGGATATATCTGGCCAATATTCCTGTTGGTATTTTTTCAGTAGTACTTGTACATTGCAACATATCAGAATTAAAAAACAGGGTAAAACCGGATAAGGTTGATTTTGTCGGCTTTGGTGCACTTGTTTTATGGCTTATGTCTATGCAGATTGTACTGGACAAAGGCCAGCAGTATAACTGGTTTGACTGTACGTGGATTGCCTGGCTTGCAGGGATTTCTTTATTTGCTTTTATATTTTTCATAGTATGGGAGCTTGAATATCACAGCCCAATTGTTAATTTAAGGGTGTTTAAGGATAAAAACTTTTTCATTGGTACAATCCTTGGAGCATCTGTTAATATGATTATTTATGTAACTATTGTGCTCTTGCCAAGTTTTTTACAAAGTCTAATGGGTTACAACGCAATGTTGAGCGGCCTTGCACTGGCTCCCCGTGTATTTTCCTGTATCGTTATGCTTATGTTAATAGGCCCGATGGTAGAATTTCTCGATAACAGAGTGCTGATTGCATGCGGGTTCTTTTTCCTGGGAATTTCTACAATTATGTATGCAAATCTTAATTTAATGATATCGTTTCAATTTGCGGTATTGCCCAATATTTTAATGGGGATAGGGGTAATACTTGTTTTTATACCGGTTTCAGGTCTTGTGCTTGGAACGTTGCCCAAGACAGAATTATCCAACGGAGCAGGGCTTCACAGTTTATGCAAATGCGTAATGACAGCATTTGTCGTTTCTATGTCTTCCACACTGGTTGCAAGACTTTCACAGGTTCACCAGACATACCTTGTTGAGAATTTGTCTAATTTCAACCTTATTTTTCAGCAAAAAATACATGCAATGAGCGGGCATTTTATGTCTTTTTCGTCCAACTATGCAATGCACAAAGCCGGCGGACTTTTATACAAACAGCTGCTTGCACAGTCAAAACTTATGGCTTACGTTGACGTTTTTGAAGCTTTTGCGCTTATTGCTTTTATTTTAATACCGTTTGGATTTTTACTAAAGGTCCCGAAAAAGGACAAAACTTAAGCTTGAAAAAAGCACACCTGTTTTGGCAGGTGTGCTTGCTATTTACATAGGGTTGCTTTTTATCTTAAGAAAGAAATCAATTAGTAGTTAGCTTCTGAAACAAAGAAAAAAGCCTTCGGGTGTTTGCACACAGGGCACATTTCCACAGATTTTGAGCCGCTGTGACGGAAACCGCAATTTGCACATTCCCATTCAACTGTTTCTTCTTTTTCAAAAACTTTTCCGTTTTTAACATTTTCAAGAAGCTTTTTGTATCTGTCTTCGTGATGTTTTTCGATTTCAGCTACTTTTTTAAACAAGAAAGCAATATCACTAAAGCCTTCTTCTTCAGCTTCTTTTGCAAATTGTGCATACATTTGCGTCCACTCGTAGTTTTCGCCGTTTGCCGCATCTTCAAGATTTGTCATAGTATCAGCGATTTGTCCATTGTGGAGCAGTTTAAACCACAGTTTTGCATGTTCTTTTTCATTTTCAGCTGTTGCTTCAAAAATCTTAGATATCTGCACGTAACCTTCCTTTTTAGCCTGTGAGGCGTAATAAGTGTACTTATTTCGTGCCTGAGATTCTCCTGCAAACGCTTCCATCAAGTTCTTTTCTGTTTTAGAACCTTTTAATTCCATAATATTCTCCTTTGATGATTGTGTTCGGCTTAGTGAAAAAGTCTATTCTTCTGAAAAGTCTTCTTTACCTACACCGCACAACGGGCAAGTATAGTCTTCCGGTAAATCTTCAAAAGCTACATTGCCGTTTTCAGCAGGGTCATATACATATCCACATACATTGCATACAAATTTTTTCATTTTTCTCTCCTTTGTTTGCTATTTACTTATTATTTTTACCTTTGAGGCATTTGTTGCAGATTCCTCTAATCTGCAGATTCAAATCTTTTATTTCACCAAATTTTAATGCATTTTTAGGTATATTTATTGTTTCATCATCTTCTAAAAAGATATCATATACTTCATTACACTGTACACATAAAAAATGGTGGTGAGGTGTCTTATCCGCGTCAAAACGGGCCTTGGGAAGCTGGTTGTCTACTCTGAATATCATATTTAATTCTTCTAGAGAAGCAAGTGTTCTGTATACTGTATCAATAGATACTGTAGGCAATTTATGCTTAACCGCTTCGTAAACTGTTTCTGCATCAGGGTGTTCACACGAACTTGCAACTTCTTTATAAATTTCTATTCTTTGCTGCGTAAGGCGCATGCCTTTTTCCTGACAGATTGTTTTGAGTTCTTCCAGTTTTTGTTGTAGGTATTGCTCTTTAGAAGCATTCTTATTCATACCGATTCCTTAATAAGAATTATTCTTATTTAAGTATAACAGACGTTTTTGACAAACGCAAGCCCTAAATTAAAAAATTCAGGGCTTGATATAAAACTTATCATTATATTTTTATATTAACTGCGTTTTAATTTGTTTAGTGCTGCATGTTTCTGTAGCAGTCAGAGCAATAAACAGGTCTGTCACCTTTTGGTTCAAACGGAACAGTTGTTTGAGCTCCACAAGCAGAACAAGTAACACTAAACTGAGGTCTGCTTCCGTATCCGCCTCTTGAACCATGGCCATGGCCGCCGCCTCTTTGTGCTTTTTTAGCCGCTCTACAATCAGGACATCTTTTGGGCTCTGAATAGCCTTTAGATGCATAGTATTCCTGATCATCTGCTGAAAATGTAAATTCCGCACCGCAGTCAGCGCATGTGATTTGTTTGTTTTCGTAACTCATAAGTTACCCTTTCTTTTTGTACTTACACCACTATGCGCTAAATATTTAAAAAAGTCTATCAATTTTTTATATTAGAATAATTTATTTACAAATCAGCAACAGCAGAAATTGTATCAGAACCTATTTCTTGCAAAAGAGCAATATATGCATTGTAATATACCCCGATGGCAGCAAGATACTCTGCAAGCAGTTCCTGATGCGAATGTTCTACAACAATCAAGCTGGTGAGAGGAGTTTTTCCCTTTTGATATCGTTGTTTTGAGAGTTTAAGTATTTCTCGCGATTCTGTTAGAATCTCATCATAATGATCAACGTTTTCTTTTGCAATAACAAATTTGTCATGGTTTGTATGGATTACGTTTTTTGTAATATTTATTATGGAATTGTATTCAAGCTGAGCTTTTTCATAATTCAGACGTGCGTTTTTAATTTCCGGGTTGTACATGTACAAAGAAGGTATATCAAACCCGGCACCAACATATGCACCGGGAGTGCCGTCATGGGCAAAAGCATAACCGCCTGATATATAAAC
Source organism: Clostridium sp. K4410.MGS-306 (assembly GCA_000980375.1). Taxonomy (GTDB): domain Bacteria; phylum Cyanobacteriota; class Vampirovibrionia; order Gastranaerophilales; family Gastranaerophilaceae; genus Limenecus; species Limenecus avicola. The sequence continues at coordinate 39,969 of LARD01000024.1, forward strand.
GTCAGGGATTCTTTGTCTTATTGCAACATCAATGTCCCTTTTAGCTTTTATCATTTTAGCTTCTGCCATTTTTATGTCATATCTGTTATTAAAAGCAGCAGATTCCAACGCCTCATATCCTGGCAGATTAAACTCGGCCACGACAGCTCTGTCAAATAAAGAGTCTTCTTTAGAATCATAGAGTGTAAGATTATTTTCAAGATTTAGTATTCTGTTAAAGTTATACTGCGCTGTTCTGACATTGGCTTTTGCTTTATTGATTTGGATTAATTGCTTTTTCAGTCTCATATCAGCTTGCAGAACATCTATTTCATAGCTGTCAGATTTTTTTGATTTATTGCGTGTAATCTTGCATAAATCTTCTAACAGCTCTTTTCTCTCTTCCATTATTTTAAGGTCTGATTTTGCAACAAGGAGGTTAAAATAAGCTGTTCTAATACGAAGTTTGAGTTTGAATTCGTAATCATTAATTTTATTTTCTGTATAATCCAAAGAGGCCATAGCAGCTTTTTTTCTTGCACCTCTTTTTGTAATTTCAACAGGCAGAGTAATACCAAGCTGGCTGGAATTTGCTTTAGCGATTTTTCCAATTAACAAATTAGTCTGGAACTGCGGGTTTTTAAGAGCATTTGCAATTTTTATATCATTTTGGGAAATACCAAGATTCTTTCTCTGTTCCTGCAATTCAATATTGCCTTTTAGAGCCATTTCCATAGCCTGCGGCAAAGATATTTTAAACTTATCATCCTCCGAATGCGCAAGCTGTTTAGAGTCCAGCGCAAATGCCGACAGACAACTACCCAGCAATATTAATGTAATTAGTAAAAACCTTTTCATGCATTAAATATTTTATTATAAAAAAAGCCTGAGACAAATTTTTTCACATCAAATATAAAAAATAGTGTATTATAGATTTGTAAAAGGATAGAAAAAGAAAGGATAAACATATGTGGGAAAAAGATATGAATATTCATCAGATTCAAGAAATCAGAGTGAAAAATAACGTTTTCTTTGGTGTTGGAGCTATAACAAAAATTGAAGATATAGCAAAAGACCTTAAGTCCAAAGGTGTAGATAAAGTTATCGTTGTGAGCGGAAAAGGTGCATATAAAGTAACAGGTGCATGGGATTATGTAGAAAAAGCACTCATCAATAACGGTATCGGCTACATAAATTATGCAAAAGTAACACCAAACCCCACTACTGATGCAATAAACGAAGCAGTTAGCGAAGCAAAACAATTTGGAGCAAAAGCTGTTATTGCAATAGGCGGTGGTTCACCGATTGATACAGGTAAAAGTGTTGCCATATTGCTTGAATATACAGACAAAACCGCAGAAGAGCTTTATGATCTGGAATTTGCTCCACAAAAGGCTGCACCGATTGTTGCAATCAATCTTACACACGGCACAGGTACAGAGGTAAACAGATTTGCGGTTGCAACAAATCTCAAAAAGAATTTTAAACCGGCAATTGCATACGATTGTATTTATCCGACATATTCAATTGATGACCCGCAGCTGATGACAAAACTTTCTAAAAATCAGACATTATACACATCCATTGACGCAATAAACCATGTTGTGGAAGCAGCTACGTCAAAAGTTGCATCACCATATGCAATAACACTTGCCAAAGAAACAATCAGGCTTGTTGCAAAATATCTTCCCAAAGCTGCAGAAGATTTGGAAAATCCTGAATACAGATATTACCTGCTATACGCATCACTGCTGGGCGGGGTAGGTTTTGATAACGGATTACTGCACTACACACACGCTCTTGAACATCCATTGAGCGCAATCAAACCGGAATTATCCCACGGGTTAGGGCTTGCAATGTTGCTGCCTGCAGTAATCAAAGCTATATATCCTGAAAAAGCCGCAACGCTTGCAGATATTCTTGAACCAATTGCACCTGGTTTGAACGGGACTCCTGACGAAGGGGAAAAGGCTGCAAAACTTGTTGAAAAATGGCTTTGTGATGTTGGAGTTACGCAAAAACTCCAGGATGATGGATTTAGCGAATCTGATGTAGACAAGCTTGTGGACCTATGCTTCACAACTCCTTCTTTAGACAGTTTATTGAGCATTGCACCAAACGAAGCAACAAGAGAAAGAGTTCGTGAAATTTACGAAGAATCTATGACACCTTTTAACAAATAAACTGTAAAAAAGCAAAAAAGCCCTCAATAATATTGGGGGCTTTTTTTATTACATAAACGCTCTTGGATGATGAGTTATAAACCAATTAGCAAAGTCTATTACCATATGCTCTTTTAAGGCATCTTTTGCTCTTTCATCATTGTTATTGTCATTTAAAAACTTTATTGAGGCATTGTAATTAGCCAAAAACTTGATTGCATTTTTAATTTCATTTGCATCGCTTAACAATACTCTTCTGATTTCAGAGAAAAGACGAAAACCGTTGATAGCATCAATTTGGTTGTAATAGTTGAAGCCTTCTGTGAGTTTTTCTTTTACAATCGGCATAAAAAGGTTGATAGTAAAATCTTTTGCTGCTTTATCGGAAAGAGGCTTTGCAAAAAGCTTCATCTCTTTATTCATTGAGTCTTTTCTTCTTAAAAATTCGTCAGTCAAATTGTGCCTTTTTATATAATCAAACGTATCTCCTCTTTCATTGGCAAAGATTGCTGGGTTTTGTGTAATCTCGAACAAATTGTTGTTCATTATAAAATCATTTGTACGAGAAATAAGTATGTGACTGAAATTAAATTGGTTATTAATTTCCTCAACTTTTGCCCTTGCCTGTTCGTAAACATCCTCTATTTGCTGCGGCGAGAGGTTCAAAATTTCTGCAGCGCCGGGTGTTTTTAAAATTACTATTTTTTGCATTGTTTTAAAATCAATATTTTTGTCATCAAACAAAAAGGTCATAAGTTCTTTTGAAAACATTTCAGGATAAACATTTAGGTTTTGTTTTTCGATTGTTCTAAAACGTCTTTTTACATCTTTAGGAGCATTTATATCAAAGGCATCCTTGTTTTCTTTTGGCATAACAGGCTGCACAATTGTATTGTGTTTTTGAAGCTCTCTTGCCTGCTGCTCCATCTCTTTTTGAGTTTGTATTCTAGCCTGTCTTCTTTTCTTTGCATTTTCTAACACAAAATTTTTGATATCAACCGCACGTGCAAGAAGATTTTCCAGGCGCTGCGGGTTTTCTTTATCCGCATAAGCTTCTTCAAATTGCAGCATTGTATCATTATAGGCTTGGGTATAATTTTCTTTAAACTTAGGGTCATTATTCCAAAATTCAAGCATAATTGCTCTGGAGCGCGAAGCAAAGTCTTCATTTTCAGTCATAAAGTTTTCGTCATTATACTTTTCACTGTATATTTGTGCCAGTTTTTGGCTGTAGTCAACCTTATCCATTGCTATGGTTTGTATAGGCCCCTGAAATTTTATAAAAACAGAATCACTTGGAGAGTCTTTTGCAGCTTCTCTTCCTTCCAGCATTTTTTGAATATGTTCTGCTCTCTTTTCTGCACTTAGAGAAGCCCACCAGCGTGTAGTGCTTTCTGAAAGTTTTTTACGGGTTTCTTCGCCGGCAACATGGCCTTTTTGATTACAAGCTTCCTGCTCAAAACCTTTGTAGTATTGTCCGTTTCTTTTTGATGGATTATAGTCTTTATCTAATCTTGTTGCCTGAAAAGAATTCCAGTAAGCAATTTTAGGGAAATGTACACCCAGTGAGCTCAAGTCAGCATAAGTAAATTTTTCCCCATCAAGCAGCTCTTTCACATGAAAAGCAGATTCTTTTTTAAAGTCTTCATTGATCTCTTTAAGTGTTTTTCCTTCCAGATATATCTTTTTCACTAGATATACTGTTAAATCTTCCTTATTAGATTCATCAAACTCTTTGGAAAAAATAGGTTCTTTAGTATTTAATTCCAGATATCTCAACTTATATAAAAGGCCTCTTGTTGCTCTAGTTTTTGTTACTGATTTTAAATCACCAAACAAAGGTTCATCATCGTAAAAGCCCTTGATATCATCCACACTTGTTGCAGCATTGAGCCATTTGTATGCATTTTTTTGCAGCTCTGTGGGGTGGATTTGTTTTCTTACATTAAAATCCTCAAGCAAATACTCTTTCATCTGTTTGGGCATATTTTCAGAGTTGAAGTCTTGAAAATTTTCCGGACTTCTATTCAATCTGGCAGCAAAACTTACATTGTAGTCTCTGTATGCAAAATTATAATTATCATTTTGATTAAAATTAGCCAATTGTGATTGTAATGTTTTTGACGCAGCTGTTTTGTGGAAATTGTATTTGTATGCATTGATTTGTTGAATTTTCATAAATATCCCTGTAAATTATATGTCTGATTATTTTAAGACAAAACAAAATTTTTTTTGCCATTATTTGTTAAATTTACTCTTAATTTTAATAATATGATATAATTTGTACGGTAGAAAAAACGGAGTAAACAAATGGAATATAAAGGCAAAGCATTTAAATTTGGAGACAATATATCAACAGACCACATTGCTCCGGGAAGATTATTTCATTTACGTTCGGATTTAAATGAGTTTGCAAAACATGTACTTGAAGACGCAGACGAGACTTTTGCATCATCTATGAAAAAGGGCGACTTTGTAGTTGCAGGCAACAATTTTGGACTTGGGTCATCAAGAGAGCACGCTCCACAAATTATCAAAATTGCCGGAGTCAGAGCAGTATTGGCAAAGTCTTTTGCAAGAATATTTTACAGAAATGCAATCAACATAGGGCTTTTGCTTATCGAATGTGACACTGACAAAATTAATGCAGGTGATGAGCTCGAGGTTGATATCAAAAAAGGTGTTGTTAAAAATATCACACAAAATACAGAAATTACCTTTGCGCCGCTGCCGGATGTTATGATAAAACTTCTGCACGACGGCGGTTTGATTGAACACCTAAAAAAACACGGTGATTTTGATTTGGTTTAACAAATACATATAAAAAAAGACCTTCTTTCTTCAAGAAGGTCTTTTAATTTATTTATAAGAATAAACAAGATTAGAAGTTTAAGCCAGCTTCTCTTGCTGCATCTGCCAAAGCAGAAACTCTACCGTGGTATAAGAAACCGCCTCTGTCAAATACACATTCATTGATGCCTGCTTTTAAAGCTTTTTGAGCAATAGCTTCACCAACTACTTTTGCAGCTTCAACGTTTCCGCCATGACCCAATTTTTCTCTCAGGTCTTTATCGATTGAAGATGCTGAGCAAAGTGTAACTTTTGCAACGTCATCAATCAATTGAGCGTAGATGTGTTTTGTACTTCTGTATACAGCCAATCTTGGAGCTTCAGCTGTACCGGAGATTTTTGTTCTTACACGGATGTGTCTTTTTCTTGTTTGTTCTTTTCTGTTTTTTGCTTTAATCATTTTTCTTTCCTTTCACCCAGACCTTCTTACTACGAAATTTGATTTTATTCAAATATTCTATAAGGGTCTTTAATGGCTAATTTATCTTATTGTGCTATTATTTCTTACCTGTTTTACCGGCTTTACGTCTTACGTATTCGCCTTCGTATCTAACACCTTTTCCTTTGTATACTTCAGGAGGACGTTTGCCTCTGATTTCAGCAGCTACATCGCCAACCATTTGTTTGTTAGAACCTGTAACTGTGATTTTTGTGTTAGCTTCAACTGAAATTTTGATTCCTTCTGGAGGAGTAACCAAAACAGGGTGAGAATAACCTAAAACGAGGTTGAGGTTAGAACCTTCCATGTTAGCTCTGTAGCCAACACCCTGGATTTCTAATTTTTTTGTAAAGCCATGTTTAACACCTTCAACAGCATTGTTAACCAATGTTCTTGACAAGCCCCACAAAGCTCTTGATTTTCTATCGTTGTGATCTTTAATATCAACGATAATTTCGTTATTTTCAACTTTAACTGTAACTTCCTCGCGGAGTTCAACTGTTTCTGTACCCAAAGGTCCTTTTGCAGTTACAACCTGACCGTCGATTTTTACTTCAACGCCGTCGGGAATTACAACAGGTTTTTTACCTATACGTGACATCTTTTTATCTCCAATTTATATTATTATCTTACTTAATTTGTTTAACAATCAAAGATTGCTCGGGGTTTACCATACGTAGCAAATAACTTCGCCGCCGAGTTTTTCTTTTCTTGCTTTTCTGTCAGTCATAAGACCTTTGCTTGTAGAAATGATAGCAATACCTAAACCGCCAAATACCTGCGGAAGGTCTTTTGCTTTAGAATATACTCTCAAACCTGTTTTAGAAATTCTTTTTAAGTTAGAAATAACGGGTTTGTGTGTTTCATCATATTTCAATGTGATTGAAAGAACTTTGAATTTTCCAACTTCTTTTTCTGTGTAATCAGTGATGTAACCTTCTTCTTTCAAAACTTTAGCCAATTCAACTTTAAGTTTTGATGAAGGCATTTCAACAACTTCATGAGAAACGATATTAGCGTTTCTGATTCTTGTCAGCATATCTGCTATAGGATCTGTATACATATTTTATTTCCTTTACTACTTACTTGAACTAATATTACCGTCAGGCAGTATAGTAAAGCAATTGGTGTTACCAGCTTGCTTTAACTACACCGGGTAATAAACCTTCATGAGCCATTTTTCTCAAGCAGATTCTGCAAAGACCGAAGTCTCTGTGGAAACCGTGAGGACGGCCGCATATAGAACATCTGTTGTGAAGTCTTACTCTAGGGTATTTACCTTTTGATACGAGTAATTGTCTTCTTTGTTCTTTAGCTATCATTGATTTTTTAGCCACGATTTTCTCCTTTTTTATGCAATATTTTGCATTAACCTTGAATTTATATCAAATCTTAACCGTAAGATTAAGCTTGTGATTTCTTTTTAAACGGCATACCGAGCTCTGTTAACAATGCTCTTGCTTCTTCATCAGTTTTTGCAGTTGTAATAACGGAAATGTTCATACCAAATACTGCATCAACTTCGTCGTAAGAGATTTCAGGGAACAATGTTTGTTCTTTCAAACCTAATGTGTAGTTGCCTCTGCCATCAAAACTTTTAGAAGAGATACCTCTAAAGTCACGGATTCTGGGGAGAACTACGCAGATAAGTTTTTGTAAGAAATCATACATTCTTTCGCCGCGTAATGTAACCATACAACCAACAGGCATACCTTCTCTTAATTTGAAGGATGAAATTGATTGTTTTGCTTTAGTAATTACAGCTTTTTGACCTGCAATTTTTGTTAATTGTTTAACAATTGTTTCAGCCAGTTTAGAGTTGTGACAAGCTTCACCAACACCCATATTGATAACAATTTTGTTCAATTTAGGGATTTGGTTAACGTTTTCATAACCAAACTGAGATTTCAAAGATTCTTTTACTTCTTCTTCATATCTTACTTTTAAGTCTTTAGTTAATGTTGTCATTTTTCTTTCCTTTTCGTAGAATGTACCTTCATTTTAGTACAAACATAATATTTGTGCACAAACAAGGCACCCATACTTGTCTAATCTAAAGACGCCTTAAGGTAATTAGGCGTCTAATTGTTCACCGCATTTTTTGCAAACGCGTACTTTCTTGCCATCAACAATATCGTGTTTGATTCTTGTTGCTTTTTCGCAAGATGAGCAGTAAACCATAACTTTGGAAGAATCAACAGGAGCTTCAATTTTTGTCAAGCCGCCTTGAATACCTGCCATAGGGTTAGGTTTTTGTGCTTTTGTGATCATATTAGCACCTTCAACAATTACTTTGTTTTCTGATGCAATGATTTTTTTAACGTTGCCGATTTTACCTTTATCTTTACCTGAAGTTAAGATAACACGGTCACCGGTTTTAACGTGTAAATCATGTTGTTCTACTGGTTTTTTCTTATTTCTCATTGTTAGTTTCCTTATTAGATAACTTCCGGAGCTAATGAAATAATCTTCATGAAGTTTTTATCTCTTAACTCTCTGGCAACAGGTCCGAATACACGAGTACCTCTGGGGTTGCCGTCTTTGTTAATAATAACAGCTGCGTTTTCGTCAAATCTGATTACAGAGCCGTCAGCACGTTTGATGTCAGCTTTAGTTCTAACAACAACAGCTTTAACAACGTCAGATTTTTTAACAGCCATATTAGGTGTAGCGTCTTTAACTGTAGCTACAATTACGTCACCAACGTGAGCAAACTTTTTGTTAGAGCTGCCCATTACGCGGATGCAAAGAAGTTCTTTTGCACCTGTGTTGTCGGCTACGACTAATCTGGTTTCTTGTTGTATCATTGTCTTTTATCCTTTATTTCATTTTTATAGAAATTGATTTACTGATTTTATATAAAAGCTTATCTTGCTTTTTCTACAATCTCAGCAACGACCCATCTTTTGTCACCTGAAATCGGTCTAGATTCGATGATTCTTACCACATCGCCTTCACCGCAAGAATTTTCAGCATCATGTGCTTTATAATTTTTGTGAGTTTCGATGATTTTGTGGTATTTAGGGTGTTTGTTGTATTCAGCTACTTTAACAACAGCTGTTTTATCCATTTTGTTGCTTACTACAACGCCTTGTTTTTCTTTCTTCGGCATCTTACTTTACCTCTGACTTTTCTTTAATTAGTGTCTTAGCTTGAGCTACAACAGTTTTTAATTGACGAATTTGAGCTGTGTTTTCAAGTTTTTGCAAAGATTTTTGCATTCTCAAATCAAGCAGCTGCTTTTTTGTGTCAACAATTAACGCATTAAGCTCATCTATTGATTTTTCTTTAAGTTCTTGTAATTTCATTGTTATTTCCTTTAATTACGATTGGTAATTATCCGCTTAATTAAGCTTCAGCAGCTTCTTTTTCAATAATTTTAACTTTGATAGGAAGCTTTTGAGCAGCCAATTTAAGTGATTCGATAGCTACGTCTCTTTGAGAGAATTCAAGTTCAAAGAGTACTCTGCCCGGTTTAACAACAGCTACCCAGTATTCAGGGTTACCTTTACCTTTACCCATACGAGTTTCAGCAGGTTTTGCAGTGATAGGTTTATCCGGGAAGATTTTAATCCAAACATTACCGCCTCTTTTGATGTTACGAGTCATCGCACGTCTTGCGGCTTCTATTTGTCTTGATGTAATCCAGGCAGGATCGCAAGCGATAAGGCCGTAGTTACCAAACTCGAGTTTTGTACCTCTTGTTTCGTGGCCTTTCATTCTGCCTTTCATTTTCTTACGATATTTAGTTTTTTTGGGCATTAACATTTTAGTGTCGCTCCTAATTATTATTTTGTGTTATTACTCTGCAGATTCAGAAGATCTTTTGCTTCTTCTTCTTCCGCCTAATTGTTTTTCTTCATGGTTTCCGGCTTTTTTAGCTTTGATGTTCATATCAGCTTTTTCGCCAGGCATTAAGTTGCCTTTGAAAATCCAAACTTTTACGCCGATTTTACCCATGATTGTATCTGCTTCAGCAAAACCGTAGTCTACGTCAGCACGAAGTGTTTGAAGAGGAATTCTTCCTTCTTTAACCCATTCGCTTCTGGCAATTTCAGCACCGCCCAAACGACCTGATACCATAATTTTGATACCTTGAACGCCTGAACGCATTGTTCTTTGAACAGCCTGTTTCATTGCTCTTCTGAATGCGATACGTTTTTCTAATTGAAGAGCGATAGATTCTGAAACTAATTGAGCATCAGCATCAGTTCTGGCTACTTCAACCACGTCAATAGAAACTGTTCTGTTAACGAGTTTTGCTACGTCAGCTCTTAATTCTTCAATACCTTGACCGCCTCTGCCTACAACGATACCGGGTTTAGCTGTAACAACGGTAATATTAACGTTTTGAGCTTTTCTGGCGATTAATATTTTAGAAATACCAGCTGCGTATAATCTTTTCTTGATATATTTTCTTAATTTATCGTCTTCTTTAACGAATTCGGGATAATCTTTTCTCTTAGCGTGCCATGTGCTTTCCCAAGGTTCGATTATACCTACTCTGAATCCTTTTGGATGTGTCTTTTGTCCCAAGGTCAGCCTCCTTAATTCTTACTACTTGCTAATTTAACTGTTAAATGAGAAGTTCTTTTGAGTCTTCTGTAGATTCTGCCTTGAGCTCTCGGTTTACCTCTCTTGTATGTCGCACTTTCATCAGCGAAAATTTCTGAAATTTTAAGGTCTTCAGCATTTGCACCAAATTTTTCATTAGCGTTAGCAATTGCTGCAACCAAGTTTTTTTCAACAACTCTTGCTGCGAAGTATGGCATAAATTTTAAGATTTTTGCTGCTTCTAATGCAGACTTGCCTCTCAACTCGTTGATTACTCTGCGCAATTTACGAGCCGGCATACTTATATTAGTTTGTTTTGCCATTGATTCTTGCATAGTTTACTTCCTTTTAGCTGTTTTATCTTGACCTGCATGGCCTCTGAATAACCTAGTAGGTGCAAATTCACCTAATTTATGACCAACCATTTGTTCTGTAACATAAACCGGTACGTGGCTTTTGCCGTTGTGAACAGCAATTGTGTGACCCAACATGTCAGGTACAATCATTGATGCTCTTGACCAAGTTTTGATTACTTTTTTCTCTCCAGCTTCGTTCATTTTAGCGATTTTCTTCTGAAGTGATTCTTGTACAAATGGACCTTTTTTTAGCGAACGAGCCATTCATTATCTCCTTACTTATTACGTTTTCTGCCTCTAACAATATACTTGTCAGAATGTTTATTAGATTTTCTAGTTTTGTAACCAAGAGCCGGTTTGCCCCATGGAGTTTTCGGGTGTCCGCCGGGACCTGTTTTACCTTCACCACCACCGTGAGGGTGATCGCAAGGGTTCATTGTTACACCGCGGACTGTAGGTCTGATACCCATGTATCTTTTACGACCTGCTTTACCGATTTTCATGTTTTTCTGTTCAGCGTTACCTAAAACACCGATTGTAGCCAAACATTCTTTTCTGATCATTCTCATTTCTGAGCTCGGTAATTTGATAGTTACGTAGTTGCCTTCTTTAGCCATTAACTGTGCAGCAGCACCTGCTGTTCTGACTAATTTAGCACCGCGTCCCGGTATCATTTCCACGTTGTGTATCATTGTACCTAACGGAATCATTTCCAAAGGTAATGCATTACCAGTCATAATATCTGCGTTAGGACCTGAAACAATAGTGTCACCTACGTTTAAGTTTTGAGGTGTTAAGATATATCTTTTTTCACCGTCAGCGTAGAACACTAATGATATTCTTACGTTTCTGTTCGGATCGTACTCGACAGTTTTTACAACACCGGGAACACCGAATTTTTCACGTTTGAAGTCAATAACACGGTAAGCTCTTTTTACACCGCCGCCTTTGTGACGACATGTGATTCTACCTGTATTATTTCTTCCTGCTGTTTTTCTTATAGGCTTCAACAAGGATTTTTCAGGTTTTGATGTAGTGATATCAGCGAAATCATCTTTTATCATACCTCTTTGTCCAGGTGAAGTTGGATTTATAACTTTTTTACCCATTTTCTTTTGCTCCTGTTTCTTGGGATTACTGCATAACCATCGGCATTACAGCCACCGTTATGCTCCTATTAATTCTTCAATCGGTTCACCTTCGATAGTGACGATTGCTTTTTTACCTGATTGCGTTCTACCTGCGCTATAGCCAACTCTTTTTGCTTTAGAAGGCATATACACAGTGTTTACGCTTTTTACTTTTCTGCCCGGGAAAGCCAGTTCGACAGCTTGAGCAATTTCAACTTTAGTAGCGTCTTTTACAACTTCAAAAGTGTATTGCTGTAAAGTAGTTGCTTCCATAGACTTTTCAGTGATGATAGGTCTTTTAATGATGTCGTACAGTCTTTCTGTATTGTTTTTCATGCTGCTCATTATTTAGACAACCTTTCAGTAATTTCATTTATTGCTGCTTCTGTAATAATTACGTTATCAGCTTCTAACAAGTCTTTTACGTTCAAGTTAGAAGGTAAAATAATTCTTACGTTCGGTAAATTTCTTGCGCTCAGCTCGAGGTAAGCATTTTCTGCTGCTTTAACATCAGCGATGATTAAAATTTTACCTTCAACTTTAAGAGCTTTAAGAGTTTCAGCCATCAACTTAGTTTTAGGTTCGTTGATTTCAGAGAAATCTTTAACCAAAACTGTGTTGTCGATTCTAGCTGACAAAGCTGATTTAAGAGCGAGTCTTCTTGCTTTTTGGGGCATTGCAAAACCGTAGTCTCTGGGTTTTGGTCCAAAGATAACGCCGCCGCCTGCAAATAATGGTGAACGAAGAGAACCAGCTCTTGCTCTACCTGTACCTTTTTGTTTCCAGGGTTTTCTGCCGCCTCCAGATACTTCTGCTCTTGTTTTAGTGCAAGCACTGCCTGCTCTGCCGTTGTTTAACTGGCGTCTCAAGGCAAGGTGCATTACATGCAAGTTAGGTTCAACGCCGAAGACTTTTTCGTCAAGAGCGATTTGTCCTACTGCACTTCCTTTTGTATTTAGTATTGAAACTTCTTTTGTCATTTTTCTTTAACCTCAATTAAATTGTTATTCTCAAGATTTAAGGAAACTAGTTCCATTTAACTCTTGAAGGGATTACTGTAACCATTTTTCCTTCCGGTCCGGGTACTGAGCCTTTAACCAAAAGCAAGTTGCTGTCTTTATCAACCTGAACAACTTTTAATTTAGTAATAGTTACTCTTTCATTTCCCATGTTTCCGGCCATGCGTTTACCTTTAATTACACGGCTGGGTGTAGTACCTGCACCGATAGAACCGGGTTCTCTGTGGTTTTTAGAACCGTGGCCCATAGGTCCTCTTGAGAAGTTCCATCTCTTAACGGTACCTTGGAAACCTTTACCTACTGATTTACCAGTTACGTCAACTTTTTCAACGTTTTCAAGAATTGATAAATCAATTTGTTGTCCAACTTTATATTCAGATGAGTTTTCTACTCTGAATTCCTGCAAATGTCTGAAGTTATCAAGGCCGTTTTTAGCAAAGTGACCGATTTGAGCTTTTGTTAAGTGTTTTTCTTTAGCGGGCTCAAAACCAACCTGAATTGCATTGTAACCATCAGAGTCAACAGTTTTAACTTGAGTAACTGTTAACGGGTCAACTTTGATAACTGTTACAGGAATTGCCAGTCCTTGTTCATCAAAGACTTGTGTCATTCCTAATTTTTTACCGATTACGCCTAATCTTGTCTTATTTGAAGAAGGCGCGCTTTTAGCGTTTGTAGTCATATCTACCTTTCTCCTTGTGAGCGCTACTTGTGTTACTTCGGGCGGTTTGTCCAAGACCGCCTCATTTGTTTTTACGGACTGTAGATCACATTAAATCTTATTCAATTGTTAATGTGTTATTAGTTTCGGATTTCTTAACCCTGGAATCGAAGAAGTTATAAATTATAACTTAACTTCGATATCAACACCTGCAGGTAAATCCATTCTGCTTAACTCTTCAGTTGTCTGTTGAGTCGGGTCATAGATGTCGATAATTCTTTTGTGAATTCTCATTTCAAAATGTTCTCTTGACTTTTTGTCAACGTGAGGTGATCTTAAAACGCAATACAATCTTCTTTTTGTAGGAAGAGGAATAGGACCTGCAACCTTAGCATCAGTTCTTTTTGCTGTTTCAACAATTTTTTCTGCTGATACGTCAATAAGTTTATGATCATATGCTTTTAAGCAAACTCTGATTCTTTGTCTTTGAGCTGTACTCATTTGTTATACTTCCTTTGCTTTTAACTTATTGCTTTTTAATATACTGCTGGGCGCTGTGATGGCGGCTTTTTATTAGAAAGCGCACATTTATGCACATAGCCAGCTAGTGTATTAACTACCTTATATTAAACAAAATTGCTCGTCAACAGTATTTTTAGCTTTTTTTGACAAATTTTTAAAATTTTACAAAAGTTTATAATTGTACACAAAAAAATATAATATTTTGCATAAATAAAATAATTCTTTATAATAAATTTATGAATTTTAAAGTTGAGTATATCAATAAGTTAAAAATTACAATTACTGCTGTATTAATTATTTTACTGTCATTATTTGCTTATTTTTTCAAAGATTTCTTTAATTATTTTGAAAATAAGTTTATAGACGCACGCAGTTATCTCAGTGTTGATGGCGGAATATTCTCGCAAAAATTTAAAAAGTCTGACAGTGACATTGTTATCATTTCTGTTAATGATTTAACCCAATACGAAGCAGCACGGTCTTCCGAATTGAATCTGACACGCTGGCCGTGGTCTCGTGTTGTATGGGCAAAAATCATTAACTTTATTGAAGCACAAAAGCCTGCTGTTCTTATAGTTGATTTAAATTTTTCAAACTACGAAGACCTTTCAAGAAACTATACCTCTCCTGATATGGTTTTGGCTGACACTATCGGATATTACGACAACATTGTTTTGTCAACAGCATTAAGAACTCCATATAAAGACACTGACAAAATCGACCCTGCCAAAATTCTGGAGAATTTTGAAAACCCATACAATCCCGCCAGCAACACTCTAAACATGTACATAGATAACAAACAGCTGGACAAGAATATTGCATATTATTCTCACACCCCCATTCCGAATATATTTACAAACAGCACAACAATGGGAGTAACAAATCTTGTCACAGGGAATAACAAAAACGAAAATATCAGATATTCGCAACCCGTATACAAACTTATCAAAGGTAACAAAGAATATTACATCCCCTCACTTGCACTTGCTGCTCTTTTAAAGAAAGAAGGGATAGGAAAATTAGCTGAAGAAATCCCTATTGAAAATAATATTTTAAAAGTGGGCAAGCACAGAATAAGGCTGGACAACAACGGACAAACTTTTATAAACTGGCACTCACATGAAAATGCCTATATGGATATTCCAGTTAATTCAATTTTATTGAGTATGGTAAGAGGGACATCTTATTTTGAATACGACAAAATGAAATATCCGCTCAGCTTTTTAAAAGACAAAATAGTAATCATAGCACAAACACAAACAGGGACTGAAACCCACAACACACCTGTAGCAAAAGACCTGCCTGACGCGCAGATAAAAGCAACTATTATTGATAATTATTTAAACGATTCTGACATAACAAACAAACAAAAAAGGCCGTTTTTAAAACACATAACTCCTTATAAAGGCACAATCATAACCTGCATATTCTGTGCTTCAATAATATTTGTAATGCTGATTGCAACAGATATGACACTGGCTTTTATCAACGGTTCTTTGATTATTTTTATTTATATTTTGTTGAGCATATTTTTGTTCTGTCATCCAAAATTCCGAATAATAATTGACATGGCTATGCCGTTATACTGGATATGTTCTATATTTATAATTTCATTTGTACTAAAAGCACATCATGAATTAAAAAAGAAAAGGAAAATTGAAACCATATTCGGAAATTTGGTATCACAGCAGGTTTTAAAACAGCTTGTGACAAAACCGCACCGTCTTAATTTAAAATCAAGCGTGCAAAAAGTTACTGTAATGTCTTGCAACATATACAACAATCTTAAAATTTCAGACGAATTGTCTCCTGAAAAATATGTTGAACTTGTAAACAATGTATTTAATACTATTGAAAAAATAATATTTAAATATAACGGCACCATCAACAGATTTGTCGGCAATTCCGTACTTGTATACTGGGGATATCCTATTCACTCGCGCAAAGACAGTGAAAATGCTATCCGTGCAGCTTTAGAAATTCTGCAAAAAATCGACGAGTACAATGCAAGCGTACACAATATCAATTTTGAAGATTATGACGAGCAGAATTTTGAAGAAAAAAATCCTGGTAAATATTTTATCAAAGTAAAAATTGCAATAAATACAGGAGAAGCTCTTATCGGGCAAATCGGCTCTTCCAAGGTTTCTGATTTCACGGTGCTTGGTGACACTGTTGACGCGGTTGAAAGGCTTGAAGATGTTGCAGAAGAATTTGATAAAGATTTAATTGTCACAAAAAACACACTGGATCAGTTAGATGAAGAAATACCCGCAAATTATATGGGACAAATAAGATTAAAGAATTCCGCTGACAAAATAAAAATATTTGAGTTAAAATTGCCTCAAGAAGAAGAAAATAATAATTGGGACAACGAGGATAATGCTTCATATTGATTCACTGCTTCTTGAAGCTTTTTACGAAGAAAACAAAGATTTTTTTATAAACGCAAGATTACAAAAAATTCAGCAGCCGACAAGACGCGAAGTTATTTTGCAAATGAGAAATAACGGCGAGTCAAAAAAATTGTACATAAATATCAATCCAAGTTTTCATCATCTTTGTTTTATGAACAAAGAAAATGAAGCAAAAAGAAATATTCAAATCCCCAAACAGCCACCAATGTTTTGCATGCTATTAAGAAAACACATGGAAGGTGCAAGGATTTTAAAAATAAACAAGCCTGAATTTGAAAGAATAATTGAGCTTACGTTTGAAAATTACAATGAAATAGGCGATAGAATTGAAGAATGTCTGTCTATAGAATTGATGGGAAAACACAGTAATATTGTACTTTACAATACAGACAATAATATTATTCTAGGCTGTGCGCACAATATAGGAGAAGAAAAAAGTAAAGAAAGAGAGCTTGCCGGAGGACTTCCTTATATTTATCCGCCAAAACAAAACAAAAAAAATCTTTTACAAACACGTTTCAATAGTTTCAAATCTGCGATTTTAAAATCCAACGATTCACTAAAAAAAGCTGTCGCAGACAAATATTTTTCGTTATCACAAATCACAGTGCAGGAAATTTGTGACGCAAAAAATATCGACTCAAACCAAACAGCAAATTCGTTATCCGAACAAAATTTACAGATTCTGTTTGTTGAGCTGCATGAATTTTTGGAAAATAAAAACAGGCTGTATTCAGTTGATAAAGATTATTCCAAATATTCTTGTATAAATAATCTTGGAAATGAATATGACAACATCAACAATTTAATTGATGATTATTTTGCTTTAAATATAGAAAAAAATCTTGTTTCAAATTTGAAAACAAATTTGAAAGCAAAAATCAATAAGGAATTAAAAAAACAAACAAATACTTTTAATAACCAGCAAAAGCAGATTGATAAAAAAGAAAAAGCACAAATGTATATGACCAAAGGCAACCTTTTAACAGCCAATTCATATGCCGTGTCTGCGGGACAAAAATCTGTTACTTTAACAGAC
Source organism: Clostridium sp. K4410.MGS-306 (assembly GCA_000980375.1). GTDB lineage: Bacteria > Cyanobacteriota > Vampirovibrionia > Gastranaerophilales > Gastranaerophilaceae > Limenecus > Limenecus avicola. The sequence continues at coordinate 57,097 of LARD01000024.1, forward strand.
TATGAAACAAACACACCTGTTGAAATACAACTGGATGAAACCCTTTCTGTTATTGACAATGCAAAAAGATATTTTGCGCTGTATAACAAAACAAAAAAAGCATATCAAGTTGCACAGGAAATGTCAGAACAAACAAAAGAGGAAATCGATTATCTCAATCAGCTTTTGTTTGACATTGATATTTGTGACAATTTTGAAGAGCTCAAAGAAATAGCACAGGAGTTTGAGCCGCCGCAAAAAATTGACAAAAAGAAAAAAGAAGAAAATATCAAACTTACAAAAGAAAAGATTGATGGATTCACTGTATATATAGGAAAAAACAACAAGCAAAATGACTATTTGTATTCAAAAATTTCATCCGGAGATGATGTCTGGTTTCACGTTTTAAATACACCGGGCTCACACGTAATAGCCAAGACAGGAAGCTCTTCTCAACAATTAAAAGATGAGACGGTTTTAAAAATAGCAAAACTTGCCAAACAATATTCGACTGCTAAAAACTCAACAAAAGCAGCTGTTGTTTATACATTACGAAAATACATAAAACGGCCTAACAACACAAAATCAGGATTTGTTGTTTATAAAAATGAAACAGAAATTGTTGTAGATTAATTAAATTATTAATTAAACTTCTTTGTTAACAAAAACGCTTGGCATTTTTGAAAGGCCAAGTATTGCATTAGTTGCATCTTCTGGAGAGATTGTTTTTACTATTTCCTGTTTTTCAGAATCCCAAACCTCAATCATATTGTCTTGGTTGAAGCGAAAATGAAATTGAGCTCCGTATTCATCATCCTCATCATCTATCAAATCAGGATTTGGAGGAGTGTTAGTGTTTTCTTGAGAGGGGCTTTCCTCTTCATCTTCTTTTTCTTTAGGTTCACCAACAAATGGGATAGTGCCGTTAAAAGCAGCATCCGGGTCTTTTCGGCCGGCTTTTTCTTTTTTGCCCACGCCGTCAACGTCTGCCATTTGGTTTTCAAGAGCTTGCTTGGCAGTGGCTTCTGCCTCATTGGCAAGCTGCGCAGAGGACATATTCCTGTTTATTCCCAAATTAGACATTGAAAACCCGTCAATACCCACAGACACCTCTTCTTAACATTTTTGATATATACTTCGTACATGATATTATAATACATGTTAGGGATATTATAAATAGTGGAGTTAATTGAGTTTTATGGCACAAAATAACCTGGGTGTTCTTATAGGGACAATTTTGGATGCGCCTGTTTGGGTGCAGGAAGTAATCTTTCTTGATTTAAAAAGACATCTTGAAACAATTCACCCAGGCAGTACTGATCCCGGCAGAGAAGATGAAATATACCCTTCTCTTGTGCCTGAAGTTTCTTTTAAAGGAAAAAAAGAGCTTCAAAATCATGATTTGAATCTTGATATGAATGTTTACAGATATTTAGACAGTGCATTAAAAGGGCTCAGGGTAATTGATATTACGTTGAATAATTTTTGGACACTGGAAGAATCCTCTTCATATCTTGCACAATGTATTAAAGCAGAGCTTATAAAAAATCCTCCAAACCCGGTGGTAAGTGCAAGCATATTTTATCTTGGCGGTGAAATAAGACTGGGTGAGTATGTTAAAAGGTTGAATATGATAAACATAGAACAGCTTGATGACATATTAAGAAATCAAAAACATTATAACGACCAAAACCCTGATGCAAAATTGAGAATCGGTGAAATTATGGTTAAAATGGGGCTTGTGGCAAACCGGGATATTGACAAAATTATCACTATTAAAAACGAAGCTCAAAAACGTTTTATTATGAAAAATGATTTTAAACAAACACCTGTGCAGCCTGTATCATCAGTACAACCGGTGCAAAACAATGCAGAAATAATTGAGCTTAAACAAAAACTTCAAAAACTCACAGCAGAAAATAATCTTTTAAAAGATAAATTAAGAGCTATATTTAATATTCAAAATAAAAAATAGCACTTAACAGCTCACAGCCTAAGAAGAAACTCTGCTACTTATCTTTTTAACCGAAGGTTTTAAATGTTTCTTCAATGTTTTTATCAATAACTTTTTTAACAGAATCCATTTCGGTTTCTATTGCTTTTTGTTCAGTAGAGAGCTGTTGAATCTGTGTATCAAACTTTTTATCTATACGTTCAAGTTTTTCAACCTTGGCTTCGTATTCTGCATTGGCAATATTATAATCACCCTGATCAGCACCCTGGTAGATAAAAGAGGCACCATCCAGAGACTGGCTGACCCAGCTGCCGGAATTGTCCTGGCGCATAATAGTCCAGTTGCCTGTTTTCAGGTTGTTTTCAAAATAATCAGCCTGTGTTGCATAAGGCTCTACAACATAGTTTTCAACAGTTTTACCTTCCGGCATCGGGTTTGGCAATTCTGTTACAACCGTACGGCCAAAAGAATCTTCTACCTGCATAGCAAGCCCGCCATCTTCGGCGCTGCCTGTAACAATCTGATAGGAAAGTCTTGGCAGGTCTGTTGTAATAGAACCTGTTCCGGATGGAGAATAATAAAGGTGTTGCACATTCATACCGTTATTAAAAAGACTTATTTCGTCTTCAATCAGATTTGCATTCATCAGCTTTTGCTGTGTAAGCTGTTGAATCTGAAATTCAACGTTATTCTTTCTAGCTGTTAAACACAGGTATCGTGCCTGTGATGCTGACATGCCCATAATCTGATACTCCTTTTTACAAATAATTTATCGGAATAATTTGTACTATTCTTTAGGATTTTAAGATTAGTTTTAACAAATATTTACAATTAATGTAACAATATCGGTAAGTAACAACACCAACTCATTTTTAGACTATAATTATTTATATAGAATTTAATAAATTTTTTGAAATAGTAAAGACAGAGGAATAAATAAAGAAGTATGGAAGAATTGCTTAAAAAGACGTCATCAGAGCAAAGAAAAGCTCTTTTAAATAAGGAAATTTCAGCTCAAGAACTTGTTAATGCACATTACGCAAGAATTGAAAAAGTTGATTCAACACTTGGAGCATACAATTCATTGTGCAAAGAGCAAGCTCTTGAAACAGCAAAAAATGTTGATGAAAAAATAGCTAAAGGTGAACCGCTGCCTCCTCTAGCAGGTATCCCTCTTGCATTAAAAGACAACATCAACCTTAAAGATACAAAAACTACAGCGTCGAGCAAAATTTTGGAAAATTTTGTATCACCTTATGACGCAACAGTTTCTACAAAGTTGAAAGAAAATCTAATTCCGATTCTTGGTAAAGTGAACCTTGATGAATTTGCAATGGGGTCTTCTACTGAAAACTCGGCATTTAAAATTACCAGAAACCCCTGGGATACAAATAAAGTTCCAGGAGGAAGCTCCGGTGGTTCAGCAGCAGCTGTTGCAGGTTATGAGGCAACACTTGCTCTTGGTTCTGATACAGGCGGAAGTATTCGTCTTCCTGCAAGTTTTTGCGGAATTGTCGGTATGAAACCTACTTATGGAAGAGTTTCAAGATACGGTCTTATTGCTTTTGCTTCATCATTAGACCAGATTGGCCCTTTTGCAAGAAATGTTGAAGACACTGCTCTTTTACTCGAAGCAATAAGCGGACACGACCATCACGATTCCACATCTTTGGATATTCCTGTTCCTGCTTTTTCAAAGGCGTTGAATAAAGATATTAAAGGCTCCAAAGTCGGTGTCATAAAAGAGCTTCTGGCAGAAGGTGTTTCACCGGATGTAAAAAATGCCGTTGAAAATGCAATAAAAATGTACAAAGAGCTTGGTGCTGAGATTGTAGAAATATCACTGCCACTTCTTGAGTATTCAATAGGCGTATATTACATCCTGGCTACTGCAGAAGCCAGCTCAAACCTTGCACGATTCGACGGTGTAAAATATGGTCACAGGACAAAAGAGCCAAAAAACCTTCTTGAAATGTATACAAAAACAAGAGCAGAAGGTTTTGGAGACGAAGTAAAAAGAAGAATAATGCTTGGTACATATGCTCTTAGTGCGGGTTATTATGATGCTTATTACAAAAAAGCACAGCAGTTAAGACGATTAATCAAAGAAGATTTTGACAGAGCTTTTGAAAAGGTAGACATTCTTGTTTCACCTACCTGCCCGAATACTGCTTTTGAAATAGGTTCTAAAATTGAAGATCCGTTAAGCATGTACTTAACAGATATCGGTACAATCAGTGCAAACCTTGCGGGTATACCCGGAATGAGCCTTCCTTGTGGTTATGACTCTGACGGAATGCCAATCGGCTTGCAGATACTTGCACCTGCACTTCAGGAAGAAAAATTATTCAACATGGCTTATAATTTTGAGCAGGCAGCAAAAGATATACAAAGACAGCCAAATCTGTAATTAAAATAATAGAAATTGGAGAAAAGATGAAAAAATTATTAACAAACATCGGGTTAACATTAAGTTTATCTCTCATTCTCGCCGCAGGTGCTGCAAACAGCGCGTTTGCATATTCTACGGAAGGCGCAATGTATTACAATGAAGGTCTAGACCTTTATTCAAGAGGCGAGTACGCTAAAGCACTCCAATCTTTTAAAACAGCGGTTGCAAAAGACCCTGATTTTATTGATGCATATTACAACATGGGTGCATTGTACGAATATTTAAAAAGCTACAACTCTGCAATTGCTTCTTACTCAAAAATATATCAACTTGACCCTAATGACAAAGAAACAGTTCTTAAGTTATCCGAACTCTATTTCAAGCTCGGTAACTACGAAAGAGCATTGTTTTACATAACTAAAATTAATGAAAATGATGACCTCTATGGCAAGGCTCAAAGCCTTAAAAACCAGATAGTGGTTGCATCACAAAAAGCTGCTGCAAAAAATGCCCTTGCAAACAACAATTCTGCTAACGAAACAAATAAAACTATAGTAGATAAATTCTCAGGTCCTACCGGTCTTGCTATAGACTCAAAAGGTATTTTGTATGTTGCAAGCTACACAGATAACAGCATTTACAAGGTGATGCCAAACGGACAATCTCAACTGTTTTCAAAAAGCCCGCTGCTTGGCGGCCCCATAGGTCTTGCTTTTGACTCTATGGACAACCTCTATGTTGCAAACTATGCAAAAAGTAATATTTTAAAAATTAACAAAGCCGGTCAGGTATACACATTTATGAATAAAATTACAAACCCGTATTACCTCATTATAAAAGGCAATTATATGTATATTACAGAACAGGGCAATAACACTGTTATCAAATATAAATTATACTAAAATTCAATAAAAAATCCCGGTTTATAAAGACCGGGATTTTTTTTAATTCGAAAAGCGTCATTTACTCGATAATTACTTGTGTTTTTCTGCAAGCTCTTTAAGCTCTCTTTGATAAGGAGAAATCTTATTTAGCTTGAAAATAACATCAGGCAAAACTTTTAGAGTGTATTCAATTTCATCGTCAGTCGTAAATCTGCTTAAGCTGAATCTTATGCTTCCGTGAAGTGCTTCAAAAGGCACACCCATAGATTTTAGCACATGGCTTGGCTCAAGGCTTCCTGATGTACAAGCACTTCCGGAGCTAGCACAAATACCCAAATCACTCAGGTGAAGAAGAATAAGCTCTCCTTCAATGTATTGAAAACCAATATTCGTAGTATTAGGCACCCTGTTTGAGGTTGAACCGTTTACTTTGGCATTATAAATAGAATCCAAAATTCCATTTTCAAGTTTGTCACGGAGCCTTTTAACCTCTGTCATTTCATAGTCCAAAGATTTTTGTGCGAGTTCACAGGCTTTACCGAGCCCAACTATATAAGGCACATTTTCAGTACCGGCTCTTTTTCCGCGTTCTTGATGGCCGCCAATGACAAAAGCAGGCAGTAATGTACCTGTTTTGATATAAAGAGCGCCAATACCTTTTGGAGCGTGTATTTTGTGACCGGCTATAGTAAGAAGGTCTATATCCGTATTTTTTACATCCAAAGGTATTTTGCCAGCCGCCTGGACTGCATCTGAATGAAATTTAATTTTTGGATTTTTGGCCTTAACAATCTTTGCGGCTTTTTCAACAGGCAAAATTACCCCTGTTTCGTTATTGGCATACATTATACTTACCAGTGCAGTTTCGTCTGTTATAGATTCGGCCAGCTGGTTCAAGTCGAGATTTCCTTTAGAATCAACATCAAGATAGGTAACATCATAGCCTTGTTTTTCCAAATATTTGTAAACATTGAGAACCGCCGGATGTTCTATTTTTGTTGTAATTATGTGCTTTTTATTTTTGTTAGCCTCCAGCACACCTCTAATTGCCATATTATCGCCTTCAGAGCCAGATGCAGTAAAGATAATTTCTTTTGCATCTCTTGCGCCGAGAAAATCTTTAACCTGTTCTCTTGCCTTGTCTACAGCGTGCATAACCTGACCGCCAAATTCGTGCATACTGGAAGGGTTGCCGTATAAGTCGCAAAAATATGGTTTCATTGCCTCAAATACTTGAGGGTCAACCATTGTGGTTGCGTTGTTATCAAGATAAACTGTTTTTTCAGACATTTTTACACCTCCACTACTTCAATATCTGGAGAAATGTGCTCCTTTAATGAAGCTTCTACAAAGTTTTTGAGCGTATTTGACGAGAATTTACAAGACTTGCACATCCCTTTTAAAGCAACAAAAACTTTATTGTCTTTTACATCAATCAGTTCAATATCTCCGCCGTCTTTTCTAAGTTCATTGGAAATATATTTTTCAATGACGTTATTGATTTTCAAAACAAGTTGTGTAACAGACATGTTTTTAATATCAATTTTTTCTTTTTTATTTCTGATTTCATCAATTATTTTTTGAATCGCAACATGGCACTGACCGCAAGCGCCGCCTGCTTTGGTGTAATTCATTACATCTTCAAGATCAGTAAGATTGTTGTCTTCGATAGCTTCTCTCAGAGCATTTTCTGTAACGTGGTAACAGGTACAAATGATTTTTTCATCACAGTGAGTTGCAGAATCTTCTCCTTTATAATTGGCTATCGCAGACTCAAGCGCCTCATGCCCCATAACAGAACAGTGCATTTTTTGCGGAGGCAGCCCGCCTAATGCATCTGCGATTTGCTGGTTTGTTATTTTCGATGCTTCTTCTATTGTCATACCCTTTAACATTTCAGTTAAAACACTTGATGAGGCTACAGCAGAGCCGCAACCAAATGTTTGAAATTTTGCATCGGTAATAACTCCGTTGTCATCGACTTTTAAATACAATTTTAAAGCATCGCCGCAAACAAGAGAACCAGCCTCACCAATGGCGGAAGGGTTTTCTATCTCGCCGACATTTCTCGGATTTTTATAGTGATCCATCACTTTATCTGTATAATCCCACATGATTTATTTCCTTTATATAAGATACTCATTTACACCAATATTTTAGCGCAAAGGACATGATTATTAAACAGAAGAAAGTATATATCGATTTGTAAACTTTTTTTACAATACATAGTAAAATATTAAAGTTTTGCCAATCAAATCCGATATATAAAACACAGGGAATGAAATGTAATGAAGGAGTAAATTATGGAAAACTACTGGCCTAGTGCGTACAGTTTTAAGCTTGAATTAAAAATTCTTCTTGAAATTATTAAACAACAGATTGATACAGTACTTGCAAAGATTGAAAAAGCAGATGCAATGACAAGATAATATGAAAAAGATAAGTGTGTAAAAAAAACCGTCCGCGTAAGTAAAGGACGGTTTTTTATTTAGGGTCGCGCATCAAAACTATTTATTAAGAAAATACTTTGAATGTTCTTTCAATGTTCTTTTCCATAACTTTTTTAACAGAAT
>LARD01000031.1 GCA_000980375.1 Clostridium sp. K4410.MGS-306
CGTTCGACTTGCATGTATGAAGCACGCCGCCAGCGTTCGTCCTGAGCCAGGATCAAACTCTCCATTGTCAGAAAGTTATTAAAAACACCTAAGGTGCTTTCTAGCTCATTTAACGCTAAGCTCACACTTAACTTTTGTTGTCCTATCATTCAACGAATTAACAAGTTTATTCGTCTTCAGCTATTCTGTTGTCAAGGTTCAGATTCTATACCCGATTTAATCAGGCTAATAAAACTTTTATAATCTTTTCTTACTTCGTATTGCTATTTATATTCAAAGTTAAGGGTTTAAATTTGTGTTAACTATTTGATTACTTATATTTCCTCAAACTGCGTCTTTCGCTCTGTCAACACCGGAGGTTTCCTCTCCGAACATTTTCTATCTTATATCATCAATTTATTTTGTCAACTAATTGATTTTTTGCTATTTACATTTCGTTACATTTATTTTTTTAACGATACAAGATTTTCAATGTCCTAAAATAAAAAATGCTACGTTTATATTTCGGCTTTTCCGGTGGTGTCCTTCCATTATTCCATGGCTACCGTTGGCACCTGTGTAAATCATTTTTCTTTACGCTCTGTTTTCAGCGCGTTCCTACATTATAAAATACAAAAATTTAAAAATCAAGTAGTTATTTTACATTTTTTTACATGTATAATATTCTTATGGAAAGTTTAGCAGAATTTATACAAAAGAAACGGGAAAAAGCGGGTTTATCTATAACAGGGCTGGCTCATAAAACTAATATAAAACTTGATGTTCTTGAGGATATTGAATCCGGGAAAGAATTATTTTTATCTGTAACACAGAGGCAGCAGCTTGCGAGAGCTCTAAAATGTTCACCTCAGGATTTAAAAATGAGGGAAAGAGAGTTTAAATTTGAGATTGTAAGTGATGATGCGATTGATGTTATAAAATCAAGAATTTTAAATCATGAAACTAATTTACGCTGCCCGCTTTGCGGTGAACCTCTTGTTACAAGAATAGCTAAAATGTATGATTTAGAGGATAACTTGATTTTACAGCCAAAAGCACACTGTGTTAAATGTGTATTCCAAATCAAGGAGTGATGATTATGTTAAAAAAAATTTCGTGTGCATTAATTATTGCAGCTGCAGCGGGCGGCATGGTTTTTGCCGGAGAAAATAATGATTTAAGGTCTTTATTTTTAAAAAATAAGGCTAATATATGCGGAATTAACTTAAGAACATTTAATGCAAAAGATATTAACGGCAATGAAATCATTGATGAAGGTGAAGCCGGTGGAAACTTTTTAAATGCAATAGAACGACTTGATGAGATACAGAATTTAGGTATAAATGTATTGC
>LARD01000021.1 GCA_000980375.1 Clostridium sp. K4410.MGS-306
GGAGGTGATCCAGCCGCACCTTCCGGTACGGCTACCTTGTTACGACTTCACCCCAGCCACCAACCCTGCCTTAGGACGCTGCTTCCTTACGGGTAGCTCACGTACTTCGGGCGTGGTCGACTTCCATGGTGTGACGGGCGGTGTGTACAAGACCCGGGAACGTATTCAACGCAGCGTGCTGATCTGCGTTTACTAGCGATTCCGACTTCATGCAGTCGAGTTGCAGACTGCAATCCGAACTGAGACCGGCTTTTAGAGATTTGCTCACTCTCGCGAGTTGGCGGCTCATTGTACCGGCCATTGTAACACGTGTGTAGCCCAGAGCATAAGGGGCATGATGATTTGACGTCGTCCTCACCTTCCTCCGGTTTATCACCGGCAGTCTCGCTAGAGAGGTTACTATAAGTATACCGATAGTACCAACTAACGACGAGGGTTGCGCTCGTTGCGGGACTTAACCCAACATCTCACGACACGAGCTGACGACAACCGTGCACCACCTGTCTTAACATTCTCCGAAGAGCACCCTCTGCTTTCACAAAGGTTTGTTAGATGTCAAGCCCTGGTAAGGTTCTTCGCGTTGCTTCGAATTAAACCACATGTTCCACCGCTTGTGCGGGTCCCCGTCAATTCCTTTGAGTTTCACACTTGCGTGCGTACTCCCCAGGCGGGATACTTAACGCGTTAGCTACGGCACTGCAGGGGTCGATACCCGCAACACCTAGTATCCATCGTTTACGGCCAGGACTACTGGGGTATCTAATCCCATTTGCTACCCTGGCTTTCGTTCCTCAGTGTCAATTACGGCCCAGTAAAGCGCTTACGCCACCGATGTTCCTCCTGATATCTACGCATTTCACCGCTACACCAGGAATTCCCTTTACCTCTACCGCATTCTAGTCTGCCAGTATCCGATGCCGAACAGAAGTTGAGCCTCTGCATTTAACACCAAACTTAACAAACCACCTACGAACTCTTTACGCCCAATGATTCCGGACAACGCTTGCACCCTCCGTATTACCGCGGCTGCTGGCACGGAGTTAGCCGGTGCTTCCTCTGTGGGTACCGTCAAGTTTCGTCCCCACTGACAGATCTTTACACCCCGAAGGGCTTTATCAATCACGCGGCGTTGCTGCGTCAGGCTTTCGCCCATTGCGCAAAATTCCCTACTGCTGCCTCCCGTAGGAGTATGGGCCGTGTCTCAGTCCCATTGTGGCTGATCATCCTCTCAAACCAGCTACTGATCATAGCCTTGGTGGGCATTTACCCCGCCAACTAGCTAATCAGGTGCAGGCTCATCCTTTAGCACCGGAGTTTTCAAGATAGCCATTTCAGGCTAGCTCATATGGGGTATTAGCAGTCGTTTCCAACTGTTGTCCCCCGCTAAAGGGCAGATTTCCTACATGTTACTCACCCGTCCGCCACTTTCCACAAGAGCAAGCTCTTGCTTCTCGTTCGACTTGCATGTATGAAGCACGCCGCCAGCGTTCGTCCTGAGCCAGGATCAAACTCTCCATTGTCAGAAAGTTTATGTCCATCGGATACCGAAGTATCCTGCTCGACTTTGCTTTATTCGTGTCCGTTAAATTTTATTTGTTGTTGAATCAACAGGTATTTATCGTTTTTAGCTATTCTATTTTCAAGGTTCAAGTTAAGATTTGAGCAATCTATCGAGGACTGCTCGATACCAAACAAGCTTTTCCCAATCGAAATCAAGGAGCTTATTTAGTGGAAACTTGTTTTAGATTTTAGTCACCTTAATAGGTTTCCAACTCATCCTTTTTCTTTGACGTTACTTCATCGTAACACTTCAAATTTTATTGTCAAGTAGTTTTTTAAAATTTAATTTTTTGTTATCGATCTTAAATTTTCAACTTAGTGTAAACCATTCCAAACAAGAACTAGTTTTAAAATCTTTGGGTGCGTTTTCGGAGCTTCGGGATCAACTCCCGGCTTTTCGGTTTTCCCTCCGTGGCCCGCTGACCACTCTTATAATGTAGCTCAAAGGATTTTTAATTTCAAGCACTTTTTTTGATATTTTTTTAGATTTTTTAGGCCAATTTTTAAAACCCTTTCCACAAGAGGCTTTTCGGCTTTACATTTCTTTATAATATGTTTTTTGAAAGCGTTTTTTTACAACAAATCACTTTATTAGACGAGGCATGTTCAAATTTAATTTAATAGAATAATCATGTATCGACATGTATATTAATTAAATAAAAGGAGAATCCCCATGAAAAAAAATATACTAAATGCAGCACTGATAGGAGCAATTGTATTAGGCTGTACACAATTTTCCATGAAAGCATGCGCAAATGACATGCCTTATGAACCTGTTTTTGAAAATGTACCGATTACAGAATCCATGACAACAACAGCAAAAGCAGAACCTGCTCAAAGCACAATGACACCTGTTGCTAAAACTGCGTCTGAATCTACACCTGCTGTAAATAATGCAGCAAATGCTGCTGAGTCTGGCAATCTGCAAAGCGCATTAATGCAAATTGACGGCGCACAGGTAGAGATAAGAAACCAGTTAATACAATACAAAAGTGAATATACAAATATAGATAATCAATATAAAGCAATCAAGCAGCAAAGAAAATTGAAAGCAAAGCAAGTAAAAGAAACAGAAAAAAAGATTAAGTCTCTTGATTCAACCAAAGAAAAAATCAGAAAGAACATGAATTAGAATTTATTATTTAATATATATATACATGACAAACATCGTCTTTTATCGAGACGGTGTTTTTTATTGCAAAATAAAAAGCCGCTGTATAAAACTGCGGCTCTAATTATATCCCCAACTATTCTTGTTTGTTGATTATGAATATTTGTTTGTTATTGAGGCTGATTCCACAAAGCATCTCTAATGAATTTGCTTTTTTGAGACTCAGAGCTCAAAGCTACGTTGCTCGGTGTGAAGATAAACACGCTGTCACCGATTTTTTGTTGATTACCGTTTAATGCATGAGTTGCACCGCACAAGAAATCAACGATTCTCATTGCTTGTTCTTTATCAAGCAAGTGAAGATTCAAGATAATTGTTTTCTTTTCTTTTAACTGTTTTACGATAGAAACAGATTCTTCGTAAGAACGAGGTTCAGAAACACAAACCTCGTAACCTTTAAAGCCAGGATGGCTTACTACGTTAGAAGCCGGTGCTTGTGTTTGTTTTGATGAATACATTGGTTCTAAAGCAAGGTTGTCTGAAACAGGATATTCATCCATTTCATTTGCCATGTCTTCAAAAATATCATCTCTGCTCTCAAATCCTGATGTTAAAAACCCCACGATTGATTTAATTTTGTCTGAAACGCCTGCCAATTTTTTCTCCTCCCGATGTTATGTAAATAGCTTTCTTCCGATTCTTATCATTGTTGCGCCGTATTCTAATGCTGTCTTGTAGTCATTGCTCATGCCCATAGAAAGTTCTTTTAGCTCATATGAATATGTTGTTTGCAATTCTTCTTTTAAATCTCTCATGCCTTTAAAAAGAACCTTAAGTTCATTTTCAGCTGCAATGGGAGCTATGTTCATCAGACCTTCTACTTTTATTCCTTTTAGAGCAATTATTTGTGAGAAGTCTCTTTTCAAGTCATCAACACTAAATCCTGATTTACCTTCTTCATTAGCGTTGTTTACCTGCAAAAGAATTTTTTGAACAATGCCTTTGGCCAGAGCATGCTCGCTTACAGACGTTGCCAGTTTTAATGAATCTATTGAGTGTATCAAATCAAATGACCCAACCGCTTTTTTAACTTTGTTTGACTGCAAATGTCCGATAAGATGAAAACGAGAGTTTTGTTTTATCTCTTCGGGTAAAGAGCCAAATTTTTCCAGAGCATCTTGCACTCTGTTTTCGCCAAAGTCTCTTAATCCGTCGTTATAAGCTTCTATAAGTTTGTCTGCTCCAAAGTATTTGGTGACAGCAATTATAATAGGTTTATAAGGTACAATTTCTTTTCTCAGCTCGGACAAGTTATATTCAACTGTACTCATTTGAACTTAACCCTCTTCCCAAGAAATACATATTAGTAACCATGTATACTAATACTTTATAAATTATAAAACATGTTCAAATAATGGACAAACTATTGCTAATTATTACAATACGGTTGTGTAAAAAATACACCCGAAACACATGCATGCCATGGTTTTTGCCATGTTTATAAAAAAGTCAAACCAGCTTAACATTTCTTTACAATTTACTGAAATCATAAATAAAAAAAGAGCTTTTGGATAATTTCCAAAAGCTCTTTTTTACTTCTTTTTTTACAAATTATAGATCTTCAAAAGAAGAGTGGTATTTTGTTTCATGGTCTGCAAATTTGTTTGGTCTTTCCACTGTAGGGTCAAGAGTTTCCAACAATGTCCAACCGATATCTTTCCATACAGACTGTTTTTCTTCTGTTGGAATTGGTGTGACAGGGTCTTTTGTTTTTACATCGATAATTCTTGAAACTTCTGCAGAATATCCCTGGTTGTGAATAAACTCGGGAGAGATTGTATCTTTTACGGAAATTTCAGCATTGGCAGCTGTCGCAGCAACTGTAATAACAGCCAACACCATTGCATATTTTGTCAAATTTTTCATCTGTAAACCTCGCGTTATTTAATATTATATATAGTATATTATTTTACGTTTTTAGGCAAATCCTTCTTATGCTCTATTTTATATAGATTTAATTCCCGTTTTCAATTAATTTTAACAATTCAGGTAAAATATCATTTTCAGGTACTCTTTTAATTATTTCGCCTTTTTTAAAAATATACCCTTCCTTAATTGCACCGGCAACGCCATAATCGGCATGTTTTGCTTCGCCCGGGCCGTTGACAGGACAGCCCATTACTGCAACTGTAATTGGTTTATCAATATTTTGTAATGCGTTTTCTACTTTTTTTGCGAGTTCTATCAAGTTTATCTGACATCTTCCGCATGTCGGGCAAGAAACAAAATTAATACCTTTTTGTCTCAGTTCAAGAGATTTTAAAATCCCGAATCCTGCATGCACTTCTTCTACGGGATTTTCTGTCAATGATACTCTGATTGTATCACCTATTCCCTCTGAAAGAAGGGTACCAAGACCGACAGAAGATTTTATGAGCCCGCCTTTTAGGGTGCCTGATTCAGTAACACCCAAATGCAAAGGATAATCTACCATGCCTGCAATCATTCTGTAAGCATCAATAGTAGTTGGCACACTGCTTGATTTAAGAGAGATTTTAATTTTATCAAAATCGTTATCTTCAAGGATTTGAATATGCCGCATTGCACTTTTTACCATCTTTTCATGCAAAGGAATATCCATTGCTGCAAATTCTTTTTCCAAAGAGCCTGCATTAATACCGATTCTTATGGGCACGTTGTTAATTTTTGCCAGGCTAACAACCTTTTTAACATTTTCATCTCTGCCAATATTACCGGGGTTGAGGCGCAAAGCATCGATTCCGTTTTCAATACACTGTATTGCCAGACGGTAGTCAAAGTGTATATCAGCTATGACAGGAATTTTTACCTGTTTTTTTATTTCTTTTACAGCTGATGCAGCGTCTTTATTAAGAACAGCAAGCCTGATAATCTCACAACCTGCATCTTCCAGCTCTTTTATCTGTTGAACAGTCGCATTTACGTCACGTGTGTCGGTATTGCACATTGATTGGACGCTTACAGGAGCATCGCCGCCTATTTTTACATCACCTATCCGGATTTGTTTTGATAATCTTCTTTTAATCATAATAAATTTATAATAGCACTAAAAATTTGTTTCAAATCTTTTTTTTTATGTCTATAATAAATATAAGTATTAGCAAGAAAAGGAAGAACAAATGCAAGCAAGAAGAGCTGCAAGAGAATTGGCTTTAATATTATTTTCTCAATTTGATAAAAAAATTACACAATATAATCAAACAGAGTTTGAAGATATTATCCTAAAATCAGTACGAACACTAACAAACAATGCTATTGATGAATTAAAAGTATCTGTCGGAGCTATCAATGCAATGAAAGAATATGTTGATACATACGAAGCAGAAAGCCCCGAAAACCTTAAACGCCCGATGCATGCCAACAATGTGCCTGTGCCCCTGCCTATGACTTCTGATTTGAGCGGAAGACTGGAAGAGCTTTTAAATATTTCAGAAAAAGTTGTGCTTGCTTTGGAAATTGCAGAAATGACAGCACTTGAGCATACCGGTGATGTAAAAAGCTATGTTGTACAAATAGCAACAGCATATAAAGAACATGCTCAAGAAATTGATTCTCTTATTCAAAAATATGCTCACGGCTGGGATTTAGACAGACTGGTGAAAATAGACAAAGATATTTTAAGAATTGCAATTGCAGAACTTCTTTTTATTGAAGGTGTACCCGTTAAAGTTGTTGTGGATGAAGCTTTAGAGCTTGCAAAAAAATATTCTACTGACGATTCATCCTCTTTTATAAACGGAATACTCGGCAAAGTAATTGATGAAAAAAAAGAGCAATAAGAGTGTGATTAAAAATTATGTTTGATTTTTTTAAGAAAAAAGATGAAAACAAACCTCAAAAGCAACAAGCCGCTCAAGAGCAGAGTGAGAAAAAAAGCATTTTCTCCCTTACGTTTGAATCCTTAAAAAAAACAATTGAAAACACATCACAATCGCTTGTCGGCAATGTTGTAAAACAAATCGAAAACGAAGAAGAATTTGACGAATTTATCCTTGACGACATGGAAGAGCTGCTCATAAAAGCGGACCTCGGGGTCAACACAGCCTCCGGTATTGTTGACAAGCTACGCAAACAAAATAAAATGAAACCTTCTCGGGTTAGAGAGTACTTACAAAACGAGTTCTCATCAATATTAACCGGTGCCGGTTCAAACGAATTGAATTTTAAAGACAATGAATTGAATCTATATTTTATTGTAGGTGTTAACGGAGCAGGCAAAACAACTTTAATAGGCAAGCTGGCAAACAGGTTTAAACAGCAGGGCAAAAAAGTTCTTGTGGCAGCAGGAGACACTTTTCGTGCAGCAGCAGAAGAACAGCTCAATATATGGAGCCAAAGAGCGGGTGCGGATATTGTAAGAAATGACGGTGCCGACCCTGCGTCTGTTGTGTATGATGCAATACAAAAAGCAAAAAATGAAAACTACGACGTTATTTTGGTTGATACAGCCGGCAGATTGCAAAACAAATTCAACCTTATGCAAGAGCTGTCTAAAATAAAATCAGTTATTGATAAAAATGCGCCTGAAACTTTAAGAGAATCTATACTTGTGCTGGATGCCAACACAGGCCAAAACGGGTTGTCTCAGGCAAAAGTGTTTACAGAATGTGTTAACCTTACATCAGTAGCACTCACTAAACTTGACGGTTCTGCCAAAGGCGGCATTATAATTGCCATTGCAAAAGAAATGAATCTGCCTGTAAAATTAATCGGTGTAGGCGAAAAAATGGAAGACCTTAAGGATTTTGATGCACAGGATTTTGTAAAAGCGCTGTTTAGCTAAGCCAGATTATTTTTTTCCAGCTCTTTTCTTATTTTGTTAAGGCCTGATTGAATAATTCTTGAAATACGTGAAGGTGAAATGTTGAAGTCATCTGACAACTCACGAAGCTTTTTATCTTGAAAGAATTTTGCTTCAATTAAATCACGTTCTCTTTGGGGTAAAAGTTTCATTGCTTCTTTAATGGCATGACTCATTTCCTGAAAAGCAGCCAGCTCATCCGGAGTTTGAGCATCATCTTTTATTTGTGTAGGATTTTCAGCCTCTGCCATTTCGTCAATAGACAAAATTGTTTTATAAACAGCTTCTCTTATATCGTCATTTGCTGTTTGAGCATCGGAATTAGATACCCCTTCTTTTTTGGTTTTTTGAGAGTACCATTTATATCTTCTTCTTACTTCGTTTCTTATTGCCCATTTTATGGCTGTGGAAATGTAAGAATTGTTGTAATTTGTAATATCCGAGGTTGAGCACAGGTGATGAACAACCTGGGTTCCTATATTTACAAGCTCTGAAAAATCAATTAAATATGATGAAGAAAGTTTTTTAAACTCAATTTTGGCAATAGTTTCTATAAGCTCGTTATACTCTAACAGACTTTTTCTTATAGCAGCTTTTGTACTAATGTCCAATTTCTTCTCGCTTTTCAGTAATACTTTTGTCAAATATTTGAATCTGATATTATTTTAAATTAAAAATGCAAAAGTGTAAAATAGGCCGTTAATAATTTGTATCATTATATGTTTCAAATGCTCTGTAAGAGCTGCGCACCAGACCGGAAGCCACGATTTGCTTTATACCTGCCTGTTTTGCAAGCTGCTTAACATTTTCAAAATCTTTATCCGTATAATATTTTTCCACGGGCAAATGATGTTTTGTAGGCTGCATGTACTGTCCGACAGTGACTATATCACATCCTACCGCATCAAGATCAAAAAAAGTCTGCTTGAGCTCATCAAAAGTTTCGCCAAGGCCTACCATAAGACCTGATTTTGTTTTCATGTTTGGATATTTTTCTTTTATGTGATTTAAAAAATCCAGCGAGCGATGATACTTTGCAAGAGGCCGTGCTTTAGGATATAGCCTTCTTACTGTTTCAATATTATGGTTAAAAACATCAGGATTTGCGTCTGCTACTATATCAATAAGGTCGTGTATACCTTCAAAATCCGGAGTAAGCACTTCTATTTTGATAGAAGGACACAGTTTTTTTGTTTCTAAAATAACGTTACGAAAGCAATCAGCACCTTGCAAAGGCAAATCATCACGGGTTACTGATGTGATAACAGCATATTCTAAGTTCAACTCTTTAATAGCCTGTGCAACTTTAAGAGGTTCCTCCGGGTCAATGCTCTGTGGGGTTCCGCCAGATATGTTGCAAAAACGGCAGTTACGTGTACAAATATTGCCCATTATCAAAAAAGTTGCGGTATTTTTTGCATAGCATTCTGCCTTATTAGGGCAGCGTGCAGCTTCGCACACTGTGTTGAGGCATTTGTGCTTGAGTATAGAACGCACAAGTTTTGTCTTTTCTGTGTCTATGATTCCTCTTTTTAGATAATCGGGTAAACGTTTTCTTTCCATAACTTTAGTTTAGCGCAGATATTTGTTTTGTCATATTTTAAACAGGAGGAAGGCTAATTGAGCCATCTTCCAGCCCCAGCAAACTTTCAAACACAGCTTCTGAATATGTCGGATGTGCAAAAACCGTTTTCAGTGCAAGTTTGACATCAATATTACCCGTCATCATCAATGCAAACTGTTGGATTATTGATGATGCCTCGGGCATGACAGCATGCGCACCTGCTATTTTTCCGTTTTGTTCAATAACTTTTAAGAATCCATCTATTTCATCATCAGCCTGTGCTTTTCCAAGAGCTGCTACCGGGAAAGTTGATACTTTATAGTCTTCAGCGTTTAAGTCTTCTTCTGTTTTGCCCACCCAGGCAATTTCCGGGCTGCCATAAATAACTGAAGGCACAAGATTTTTGTCAAAATGAACGTCATCACCTTTGACAATATAATCAACAACGCCTATAGCCTGATGCTGCGCGCTGTGAGCAAGCTGAAGTTTGCCGTTTATATCACCAATTGCAAAAATATTTTTGTAATTGGTCTGAAAATTTTGGTTTACTTTAACAAACTTTCCGTCTTTTTCTATCTCAATACCTTCGCACACAGGCAATACCGGTTCTCTGCCTATTGCGCACAAAATCATATCCGGCTTTAACACCTGTCCGTTAGATAGTATAACGTCATGGTTTTCGATTTTTTCTATTTTTGTTTGAGTAAAATATTTTATCTTTTCTTTCTTAAACAAACGCTCCAGCCTTTTTGAAACATCTGTATCAGCTTGCGGCAAGAGCTTTGAAGCCAACTCCACAACTGTAACCGCCTTGTTAAAGCCAGAAAAAATTCTGGCCCACTCAACCCCTATTGCTCCCGAGCCGACAACCAGAATATTTTCCGGCAAGGACTCAAGACAAAGCACGTCATTTGAGTTTAAAATAAATTTGCCGTCGCATTCGAGCCCGTTGATTTGAGAGGGCTTGGATCCTGTTGCAAGGATAATGTTCTTGCACGAATAGGCCATCCCTCCGGCGTGGATAATGTTTGTGTCTACTATCAGCGCTGTTTCGTTTACGATTGTTACACCGTAGCTTTGGACGAGTTTTGTCAAAGATTTTTGAATTTTTGAGACAATCTCGTTTTTACGATTGAAAACTTTTTGATAATCTGCTGACAAAGCTGCATTTTCACCAAATGAAACTCCGAATTTTTCTGCTTTTTTCAGACTCTTGTAGAAGTCTGCACAGTGGAGAATTGTTTTTGTCGGGATACAGCCTCTGTTCAAACATACACCGCCCAAGCAGTCTTTTTCAAAAAGTACGACTTTCAGACCTTTTTGTGCTGCTCTTATTGCTGCACTGTAACCCGCAGGTCCTCCGCCTATTATACCCAAATCGTATTTTTTTTCCATACAAAATCCTAAAAAACTATCCCCTATAATTATATTACAGGTGAATAGTTTTATAAATATTTAATTGTTTTCAAGAGACAAAATCTCCCAAGTATAATTGTTTAAAAAATCCTCTTTTGTATATATTTGTTCTCCGAGTTTTTTGTTATTTATAATTTTTATAATCAAATAGAAACACCTCTTTTAAAATTAAAAAAGAGGTGTTTCTTTGATTTTTTTAATTATCTAGCAGCTTGCAGTTGCTTTACATTTAGCAATAGCATCTTTTACTTTAGTCGCTATTTCTTTTTGTTCTTCTGCTGTTAATTCAGCAAACATAGGCAAACTCATAACGTGTTGTGTATTGTATTCGGTTTTTGGAAGGTCACCCATTTTGTAGCCCAAGTGAGCGTGCACTTTTTGCATATGCAACGGAATAGGATAATAAAGCATTGCGCCCACACCGTTTTCTTGAAGCATTTTTTGAACAGCATCACGGTTAGGAACTTTGATAGTGTACTGGTGGTATACACAGTAAGTATCATCCAGCTCTTTAGGTGTGATAACATCTTCACAGTCTTTGAACAATTCTGTATATCTGTGAGCAACTTCGCGTCTCATTTTGTTCCATTCGTCAATGTAATTCATTTTTACACGAAGTATTGCAGATTGAATTTCATCAAGACGGCTGTTAACACCGATTTCATCGTGGTGATATCTTACGGCACCGCCATGGTTTCTTAATGCAATCATTCTGTCTTTCAAGAAATCACTGTTTGTAACAGCCATACCGCCGTCACCCATTCCGCCTAAGTTTTTGGTTGGAAAGAAGCTGTAAGCACCGATATCACCGAAAGAACCTACTTTTTTACCTTTGTATTCTGCACCAACAGCCTGGCAGCAATCTTCAATTACATAAAGATTGTGGCGTTTTGCAATATCCATGATTACATCCATATCAGCAGGCTGGCCGTAAAGGTGTACAGGCATAATAGCTTTTGTACGCGGTGTAATTTTATCTTCAATTTGAGTTACATCCATATTGAATGTATCAGGATCAATATCAACAAACACAGGAGTTGCACCGACAATTTCAATAGATTCTGTAGTAGCAACAAATGTGAAAGCAACAGTGATAACTTCGTCGCCTTTGCCTATATCAAGAGCACGCAAAGCAAGGTGAAGAGCATCTGTTCCGGAGTTGAGACCTATAGCATGTTTTGTGCCGAGATATTGAGAAAATTCTTGCTCGAGCGCTTTTGTATTAGGGCCCAGAATATAAGCACCTGAGCGCAAAACGTCCACAACGGCTTTTTCTATTTCTTCACCAGTTTGTTTATACTGTCTTTTTAAATCAACTATAGGAATCATATAAATCTCCTTTTCCTCATACTTTCTAATCTATTATTCAATTCTACCACCCATAAAAAGGGTCTTTATAAAATCTTTACAAGAGAACAGTACCCTTATATAATTATATATTATGGAATGTTTACTAAGAAAAAAAGAGCCGATACTCGGGTTTGAAGTGGATTTGTTTACATTTGAAGAAGCGCTTCAGTTTGTGCATAAACATCTGCAGGAAAATAAAGGTATGCACATTGTAACAATTAACCCTGAGATGATTACATCGGGCAACCAAAATGACGAATTCGGCAGGGTTTTAAACGAAGCTGATATGTCTATTCCTGACGGAGTGGGTATAAAAATTGCTTTAAAAATGAAAGGTATTAATCAAGAAAATATACCGGGAATTGAGTTTTCAAAAAAACTTATTGGAATGTCCGCACTCGAAGGCTATACAATAGGGCTGCTCGGCGCAAAAGAAGAAGTTGTGCAAAAAGCAGCGCAAAATTTGAGAAATGAATTTGAAAATCTCAATATTACTTATGTTAGAAACGGTTATTTTTCTGAAGATGAAGAAAACATAATTAAAGAAGAATTGAAAGCCATAGCACCAAGGGTGCTTTTTGTTGCACTTGGTGCCCCAAAGCAGGAATTGTTGATAGCAAAACTCAAGCAAGAAATGCCAAACACTATATTTATAGGTGTAGGAGGAAGTTTTGATGTTTGGTCAGGAATGGTAAAAAGAGCACCTGAAATCTACCAAAAAATGGGACTGGAGTGGTTGTACAGAACTGTTAAAGAACCATCAAGATTTAAAAGGATTTTTCCGGCTTTGCCATTGTTCCTTATTCAGGTTATAATAGAGACCGTACACGAAAATTTGGTAAAATAATATGATTCAATTAAGAGGTGTTACAAAAAAATATAAAAACAATTACGCTCTGAAAAATGTCAATTTAGACATTATGTCGGGCGAATTTGTTTTTATTACGGGTTCATCAGGTGCAGGAAAATCCACTTTGATGAAACTTTTATATAAAGAAGAAACTCCCACAACAGGCAGCGTAATGATTGGCGGTATCAATATAGCAAACCTTCCGTCTGAAAAGGTGCCTAACCTCAGAAGATGTATGGGGATTGTTTTCCAAGATTACAAACTTTTAATGAACCAGAGCGTATATGACAACTGCGCTTACGTAATAAGAACACTCGGTATGAGCTCAAAAGAGATTGAAGCTCGCGTAACCGGGGCATTAAAAGTAGTAGGGCTCCTTGAAAAAATGAAAGCAAAACCAACAGAGCTCTCAGGTGGTGAACAGCAAAGAGTATCGATTGCAAGAGCAATCGTAAACGGCCCGCCGCTACTGATTGCAGACGAGCCTACTGGTAACCTTGACCCCAAAAACTCTATGGAAATCATGCAGATTTTGGAACAAATTAATCAAAAAGGTATCACGGTACTTGTTTCCACACACGACCATGCAATGGTAGATTATTTCAGAAAAAGAGTGCTGACTCTTGAAGGTGGCCAAATAATCAGAGACGTACAAGCCGGTACTTACGAATAGATAATGAGTAATAAACATGAGTGATGAATCAACAAAAGCAATAATAAAAAAGAAGGTTAAAGCCCATATTCCAAAAGATTGGCTCAAAGAATTGAGAATAATCTACAGAATTACGCTTGAAACTATTTACGGTATCAAAAGAACAGGATGGATAAATATTGCCATTATTACTACAATGGCCGCTATTTTAACCATTTTTGGAGGCCTTTTCAGGTTCACAATTTCTTTAAATTCTTTTGTTCACGAGCTGGGCAACGCGTTGGAAATTTCCGTTTACATAAAATCAGATGCCAGAACAGAATCAGTAGCTCAAGAAATAAGAGGCCTCGAGCATGTGGAAAGGGTAAAAATTATCCCCAAAGAACGATCCTGGTCAGAGCTCAAAAGAGAATTTGATGTGCCGAATATGGACAACCCATTGCCAGACACTCTTCACGTTAAAGTTGATAAGCCTGAAAATATTACAACGGTTTTCAACAAAATAAAAACATATAACGGTGTAGAAGACTTAAATTATGCACAGGATATTGCTAAAAAAATGCAGTTTTTCAACAATGTTGTACACACCATTACGCTTGTTGTTGTGATACTTGTAGCTATTTTGACAATTACAATAATTAATAATACAATACAACTAGTTATCCAGTCCCGCAAAGAAGAGATTGAAATTATGCGACTGATGGGCGTGAGCAACTGGTACATAAAGATTCCGTTAATTTTACAAGGTGCAATTTACGGCTTTATGGGTGCATTGATTTCATTACTCCCCCTCAATGCGGTAAACAACGGACTTATGAAGGTTCACGAGTTCTTTATGGTTCCACCTCCGGTTCTGGCTAACAATACGGTAATTTTGGTATTATTTATCATCGCAGCTGGATGCGGTGCAGGCGGAAGTTTACTATCAATCAAGAAACATTTACAGGTATAAATTATGACAATAAACGCACAACAAGTATTGGATCAAATCAAAGAAATTCCTGCAATGCCTAATGTCATTGTTAAGGCTCTGGGTATAATTAAAGATGACCAGTCAGGTACAAAAGAAATTTCTGAAATCATGGCCTATGACCAGGCACTGACATCTCAGGTACTCAAACTTGTGAATTCGGCTTATTACGGATTTGCACAAGAGATTACCTCTGTTAACAAAGCGCTGGCGCTTTTGGGTATGACTCAGACAAAAAATATCATTATAGCTGTAGCAATGAAACCTATGCTTACTTCACAAGGCGGTCGTGATATGTGGAAGCACGCTTTAAGATGTGCTGTTGCCTGTGAGTACCTTGCGGAAAAAACAGGCGTTGTTGATACAGGAGACGCTTTTACAATCGGATTTTTACATGATATCGGCAAAATCGTACTAAACATTGTAGATACAATGACTTATCAAAAAGTTAGAACTATGGTTAAAAACGGTATGGATATTATTGAAGCCGAAAATGAAATGTTTGAAACCAACCATGCTGATATGGGCTTTTTGCTTGCAAAAAAATGGAAGTTGTCTGTTCTGCTTGCAAACTGTATAAAATATCACCATGACCCGTTATCTTCATCAATGCCGCAGGTCAGCACACTCGCTTATGCAGCTAATAAAATTTCGCACGAAGAACCTGATGTTATGGATGAAGCATTGGTAAAAGAACAATTAAATATTAGTATCAGTGAATTAATGCAATACAGAGAAGAAATTATTGCAAAAGCTAATTCTCTGTTTGCGCAACTCAATGCCGGTTAATAAAAAGATTGGATAGAATATGAAAAAGAAATTTCCTGAAGTAAAAACAGCATTTACTCTTGCTGAAACACTTCTTACATTAGCAATTGTAGGTGTTATCGCAGCTCTTACAATACCAACGCTTAAAGATTATTCTGACGAAGTCCGTTATATAACAGGAGTCCAAAAGGCTTTTGCAACAATTAATGCGGCAACAACTGCAATTGAGACAAAACATGGTGATGCAATGTTTTGGAAATTTGACCAGGATAAAACGATTAACTGGTATAGAGAAACAATGAACGTAATCCCAACAACAAATGAGCAAACCTGGGAAAGAACTCATATTGATGGAACAGAAGGATATACATTTAAGCCTTCATTTTTTACAGCAGATGGTATGGCTTGGTCAATAGGAACCGGCGGGTATCCCTGCGGAGGAGGATGCGCACTTGTTGATATAAATGGACCGCAACCACCTAATGTAATTGGTATAGATCAACATGGTTTCAGATTGGGTACTTTATGCAACCAAAATACCAAATTAGGTGATTGGGGAGTTTATCCAATGGGTGATATCTTGCATGATGAGAATGCAAGCTGGGCTTGTACTGCTTATGTAATAAAACACAACAAAATGCCATGGATTAAAGGTATGCAAAATATCAAAACCTGCCAAGATGTTTTAGAACTAAGTAAATCAGCAGACAATCCTCAAGATTAAAACATATAACAAAAAAGCTCTATTAATATAGAGCTTTTTTTTATGAATAATATTTTATTGATTAATGTCTGTCAGTCATTATGAATAAACTGATTAAGTCATTTAAAGCAACAGCCTGTTTTTTGTAATCTTGAACCTGTTTTTCAAGAGTTTTGATATTGCTTCTGTATTCCTGAATTTGAGCCATACAAGCTTTTGCACTTGTTGTAAGGCTGTCTTGGCCTTGTTGAGCTTCTTTCAAAACGCTGTTCATGGAAATACCCAGGGCTTCCATTGTCTGCCTGATAATTTGTGCACCAGTTTGTTTGGTAACGCCTTGCGGAAGTTGCATAATCAGCCTTTTCAAAACGGCAACGTTTGCTGGCATTGAATAATTTTTTTGTGGAGGTACGCCATTGATTCTGGGCTGTACTGCTGGGTTTGGATTAAACATTTCTTTTTCTTCAAACATTGGTGTATCCGTTTCTTCAAAATTTAAATTATCTGTAATACTTGAAGGGAATGGCTCATCAAAATCACTTTGATTTGCACTATCCAAATCATTGTC
Organism: Clostridium sp. K4410.MGS-306; assembly: GCA_000980375.1. Lineage (GTDB taxonomy): Bacteria > Cyanobacteriota > Vampirovibrionia > Gastranaerophilales > Gastranaerophilaceae > Limenecus > Limenecus avicola. Next base: position 16,353 of record LARD01000021.1, read on the forward strand.
AAATGAGTTTTCCATATAATCGCCAAGCTCATCAGGAGCATTGTCATCTAATGAAAAATCAACAAAGTTGTCATCAAGACTAACTGTGTCTGTAATTTGTTCTTCAAAATTTTCTGCCGGAGAAGCTTGAGGTTCTTTAATAAGAGAGCCGGCATCTTCAACGCTGTCAGGTATTGGCTGTATTTCTATTTCTGCTTGCTTTTTCAAAGCTTCAACAATTTTTTTGCCTACACCTGAAGGGAGTTTATTTTCTGCCATATTGCTAACCTTTTCTTTGTTTTCATGCAAATTATATATAAAATATAATTATTTTTCAAAAGATAATTACAATATATTAAGTATGTGCAATGTTTGCACATAAATATATTAATCATTCAGGCAGACTTTTCTCTTAATTCAAATATGCACCAAATGCCGAGAAGGTTTTGCTTGCTGGCTCTAAGGGCTGCGCTACGGGATTTTGAGCAACCTTCATTTTTTCAGAAGCGCTATCAGCTTTTGCCGTCTTTTTGCCCTCAACTGCTTTGGTGATTGCAATATTCAGTTTCGGTATGCCCCATCCGAGCACCACGCCTGAATATATATAACCAAGCAACTGTGCATAGTTTTTATATTTAAGCTGGCTAAGTGCTTTTTGTGCAACTTCTGCATTCGGGGTATTTTGTGCAGCGACTTCTTTAACTTTTCCTACCAGTTTTCTAAACGGAAGTTTTTTACCGTTTTCCATTGCACTGATATTGAGTTTTTTAAGAGCAGGATACAGGATTTCTTCGTGAGTTTTTTCTACAGATTTTGTAATATAATCCCACAGTCCTTTTCCTTCAGCTTTTTCATAGTTTACAATATTTTTATCAAAAGCTTTTGCTGCAAGTTTAGAAACAAAACCGCCGAGAATCAGCCAGTTAGCAAAACCCAGTGTATCTTTGATAACAGATTCTCTAGTTTCATTTTTGTCACGTGCTGCAAATATACGGCTCATAATTGTCATACCGTAAATAAACTTAAACTGGTTCATTGTAGGCACCGGGCCTTTGTATTGCAGTTTGGATAAAATTTCTTTGCCGGCACTGCCGATGTTTGTGTAAAGCTCTTTAGGATTTTTTAAGATAGTAGCTATCATAGCAGAGCCAATGCCAAGACCCAAGACAGTTTTTAACACCTTGAATCCGAATGTTTTGTCAGGTTCTCGGCCTTCCACACCAACAAAGCCGTCTGAACCTGTACGTTTTTTGGTCAAATATCTGTTAAGCGGCTGTACGCTCATACCTACACCTACAGGAACAGCCAGACCGGCAACAACAGTGGCCACTTTTTTATTTTTAATACCCTTGAGCAATTCGCCAAGGTCTTCGATAACAGCTTTTGGAACTTCGCCTTGTTTAAGATCTTTGTTGATTTTTGCAAGCCTGTCCACAACTGTTTTTCTCATAGCATAAGCATTATCAATGAGGTTTTCTGCAGAGCCTTCAATATTTGTACCTTTAAACCTAAAGGTAGAACCTGCACCTGTTTCTCCTGTAACAAGCTCAAGAGCTTCTGCCATAGTGGCTTTTGGTGTTTTATAAGTATTTTCGGGAACTTTTGTCATAACATCAGACAGTTTTTCAACAGTATTTGCGTCAATTGTTTTCCACGCATTTTTACCGTCTGTTGTATTGTAGCCTTCTATTGAATTGAAGAAGTTTGTCCAATATGCTTTTGCGTCGTATTTGCCGTTTACTTTACCGGCTTCTACAATAGAGCCAAGTTTGTCGATAGTTTCGTTGTTAGCAAATAAGAGATGTGCCTTAACGCCGTTAGACTTATTAAATGCCGAAGACACAAGATAACCGGCACCAAGCCCCACAACACCAGCAGCCGCATGGTTAATGGTTCCTGATGATTCTCTGAAACCTGTTTCCATACCGGCATCAGCAGAACGGGAAAAGTCGACAAGTGTTCTGGGTAAAACCATTGAGAAAAAGTCGACAAAGCAAGCACCTACAGCAGGGCTTGTGTTAAGGTAATTTAATACCTGAGTACCCATCTCAACAGGGCCTTTAAAACTCGGGTTGGATGATTTATTATTATTTTGTTGATTTTGTTTTAATGTTTTCGGTTGTACTTGTGATTGTGTAATTCGGGAAATCATATTTTTACCTGTTTATTGTTTTGATTGGTCCAACATCATGCCAAACGCCTGAAAAGTTTTTTTGTTGCTAGTAGACATGATTGAAGGATAAGAAATAAAATCTTTTAATTTTTCCTTAAGCTTCAGTTGTTCTTTTCTTTCGGTTTCTTTACGCACATACCAAGGAACCAAAATACCGAGTACAAGCATAGAAAATCCGAGTGAACTTACTTCGCATATAGCCCTAAGGCCTTTTGCCTTGGCGCCGCCTTTGTATTCCAATATTTTTTCAACGCCGTTTTTGTCTTTTCGTTTTACAATTCCGTCTGTGATGGCATTTGCTTCGTCAAAGCTTTTGAGTTTTGTATCTTTAACCCAGTATACAAATTTCTTTAACGGATTTTTTGTATCGGGGCGTTTTTCCATATAATTTAGAAGAGGTACACCCTTTACTTTTTGCATTATAGTACCAACAGCTTTAGAAACATAGTCCCCTAAGAAATATAAACTGGAGAATGTTGCAATATCTCTCCAAGTTACTTCGTGGAGCTCGTTTTCATCCTCTGCTGCAAGCATTCGGCTTGCAAAAGTAGCTGTGGCAATCCATCTGCACTGATCCATGGAAGGCATGTTCTTTGTGAATTGAAGCATTTTAAGGCTGGGCTTTTTCATCATAGAAAGCATTGCCACACCTGTCATCAAACCGGCTGCACCGATTTTTTTACTCCAGAATGCAGACTTTTGAGCAGGAGTCATTTCTTCTTTTTTCTTGCCTTTGCCAAAGTTTTTGTATATAGGAGCACCGTCTTGTCCTGATGATTTACGGGTTATCCATCTGTTAATTGACTGCATTGAAGCTGCAAGAGGAATCACAACAGCAAGACCAAGGAGGCTCTTTTTGTTTACAAATTTTGTTGCTTTTTTTACAAAAGCTTCTATAGCGCTATGATCTTTTTTAAGATCAATTACAAATTTTTGACCTACATCCACACCGTCACGTAAGAGCGTTGTAATATTGTCGTGGTAAACTTTACCATGAATTTTTATGTGTTCAGCACCGCCTGTTACTTTAAGGATTTTGTTGTACAGGTTATTGCGCGCTTTCTCAATTACTGCTTTATCTTGAACATTCTTTTCAATAATTTCAGCGTATTGGCTCAGTTCATTTTCAAGGCTTTTGGGTTTTAATTTTTCCCATTTTTTGCCGTTTAATACTTCTGCATCCTCAAACAGTCTTGAAATAAAGCCTTTGGCTGTTCCGTCAGACTGTTTATAGTGGTCTTTTAATGTTTCTAAAGCTTCCTGATTTGCCCACATGCCTGAAAGGCCTTTATTACCTTTGTTAAAAGCTTCCATAAGCTTGGCAATACCAAGCACAATAAAACCCGGTATCAAACAGTTAACAATAAGTCCGGAAGACTCACGTCTAAAGGTTTCGGCAGCAGCAAACCCGTTTGTTTTGGCATCCACAACAGTCCTTGGTACAATCGCAGTTGCAAGGTCAATAACAGATACACCGACCATGGGGTTTGTGTTACAAGCCTGCAGACCTGCTGTTATAAGCTCCACAGGACCTTTAAAACTCGGGGATTGAGAATTTTTATATGAAGGATTTGTTTGTCCTTTTTTGTAAACTTCCTGATTGTTAATACTTACTTTGTTTATCATAATTTTAGTCTAGCCAATGTCTTTGTATAAAACCCAGAGGTGATTAATGCTCTATTATCATATGAAAGACCTGCTATAAATACAAATCACCTCAAAAAAAAAATTGCTAGTTTAAAATGTTAAATTTTTTAAACACCTGCAGTGAAATATGATTTTTTATTTAACAATACAAATATTTTAAGATTATGTGTACATTTTACGCTTAATCGTTTTTGCGGTGTCTTAAAGTCATATTAAAATTCATTTTTACAAAACTTAATATAAATTCGATTTCATATTTCTTTACAAATAATACAAAATCATTAAAGTTTATTTGAAGGTTAGTCGATATATATATCACAACACAGTAAAACAGGGGTGATGCAAATGGCAGACAACTTTATAAACCAGCCTTTTGGCATGAATATAAAGATTCCTAAAAAAACTCTAAAACAAATAGAAAAAACAGCCCAACAGCACACAGGCGGTATTTTTGAACCTCTGTTTAATTTTATTGATGAAAATCAAAAAGTTTTTACAGGCGACATTGCTAACGAAATACAAAAATACAATCTTATGTCATACAACGTAGGTGCAGCGCTGAGGCACGGAAACACAAACGGAGGCTTTGATGTAAAAGGTTAAAAAAGATATAACCATCATCTATTTGAATACCCGTATATTTTAATTGAGTTTTGTGAACCGCTCAAATAAATATACGGGTATTTTTTAGCGTGTATAAACTCTCGGCAAACGCACACGCAGTGCACATGTGAGTTCATAATGTATTGTACCGAGTATTTTGGCCCACTCGTCAACACCGATATATTCTTCACAGTCACGGCCTAAAAGTGTGATAATATCGCCTTCCTGTGCATCACAATCAGTTATATCAAACATCATCTGATCCATGGTTATATTTCCGATTTGTTTAACCTTTTTGCCGTTAATTATCCCGTATATTTTATTGGAAAGCCCGCGAAATACGCCATCAGCATAGCCTATGGGGATTGTCGCAATTTTGGTTTTTCGCACTGTTTCAAAGGTATGAGAATAGCTTACGCCCTCGTCAGGGTCTGCAACATGAATATTGGTTATTCTGCCTTTTAAAGACATTGCGGGTTTTAAAAAAGGTTCCTTAGCTCCTTTTATCAAATCCGGCTGAAGCCCGTAAATTCCAATACCTACACGTGCCATATTGTAGTCAAAATCCTTGTAACACGCAACTGCAGCCGTATTGCAGCAATGAACAAGCAGACCTTTTGTATCAACATTATCAACAACGCTTTTAAACTGCTCATACTGCTCACAAGCGTAAGATTCTGTCTCTGCTGTAGCAAAGTGTGTAAATATCCCCTCAAGCTCTATAAAATCACAGGCTCTTATTTTTTCTATAAATTCTACTGCTTTGTCAGGACGCACACCGATTCTGTTCATTCCCGTATCTATTTTTACGTGGACTTTGGGTTTTATTTTTAGTTTTTCATATGTCTGGCGGCAGGCTTCTATGTGTTCATCCGAAAAGACTGAAACAGAAATATTATTCTGAGCTGCTCTATCAAAAGACCACACCGGCACAGCGCCCAGCACAAGAATTGGAGCAGTGATATCATTTTCTCTTAGCTGCAGCCCTTCGTCAACTGATGACACACCTAGAAAATCCACACCCGAAGCAAGCAATACAGGAGCTATCATAACAGCGCCGTGGCCGTATGCGTCAGCCTTTACCACTGCAAAAAGTTTTGCATCTTTTTTCAGGTACTTTTTAAACTCTAATATATTATGCTCTATGCAATCCAGATTTACTTCTACCCAGGCATCTCTGTGGGTATTTAAAAAAGAGGCTCTGTTAAATTTCACTTTACCACCCGCTATCGTTTTTTACACAATAATTCTATCTCAAAAAATATATTACATGTTAAAATTTTAATATATAAAAAAAACACAAAGGAAAAAACATGAAAATAGCGGTAATATCAGATATACACGGGAATATGCAGGCTCTTCAAGCTGTATTAAAAAACATTAAAGAAGAAAACTGCGATAAAATCTTCTGTCTCGGAGACCTTGCAATGGCAGGACCTGAGCCGGCAAGAACCATCGACAAAATACAGGAGCTGATTAAAACAACTGATTTTACCTGTATACAGGGAAATACTGACGAAATGATTGCTAATTGCGACAATCAGATGATTCATATGCTGGAAGAAAACAACCCTGTTATGGCACACGCGCTGGAGTGCGATGCAACAGTCGTTTCAGAAGAGCAAAAACAATTCTTAAAAAATCTGCCCCCGCAAAAAGAGTTGGAAATCGAAGGCGTCAAGATACTGTTGGTACATGGCAGCCCTAGAAAAAACAACGAAAACATCTACTGCGATTTAAAAATCGAAGAAGTTGAAGAAATGATAAAAGGCACAGATGCAAACATTATTTTTTGCGGTCACACACACGTACCTTGCGGATACCAGACAAACACAAGACAAACAGTTGTCAATGTCGGCAGTGTAGGCCGTCCGTTTGCGCAAAAGCCAAAATCCTGTTATGCCATTCTTGAAATCAATAACGGAGAATTTTCTATCAAGCACAACCTTGTTGATTACGATGTGAAAACAGCATCAGAGATATTAAAAGGCAGAGGTTTTGAAGGAGCAGACAAGCTGGCTGCTATGCTAATAAGCGCCACAAGCAGATACCCGCAGTAACAGATTGTCATAAAAGAGGCAAAACTTATGATTGAAAGATACAGTTTAAAAGAAATGAAACAGTTGTGGGAGCTCGAATCAAAATTCGGATTTTATCTCGAAGTTGAGCTTGCAGTTTGCGAAGCATACAACACGCTCGGCCAAATCAGCAACGAAGACTTAAAAACCATAAAAGAACGCGCCAATTTCAGCGTTGAAAGAATTGACGAAATTGAAAAAGAAGTCGGCCACGACGTCATTGCCTTTTTAACAAACGTTAATGAAAACGTAGGCGATGCATCCAGATTCATCCACATGGGTATGACAAGCTCCGATGTTATAGACACAGCTTTTGCGCTTCAAATCAAAAAGGCATCTGAAATTATTGAAAAAGACCTTGATAAAGTTATTGAAACCATCAAAAACAAAGCAAAAGAGCATAAAAACACAATCTGTATCGGCCGTTCTCACGGTATACACGCAGAGCCTATGACCTTCGGGGTAAAGCTTTTAAGCTGGCTTGATCATTTTGAAAGAGCGAAAAGAAGGTTTATTGCAGCAAAAGAAGAGATTGCCCAGGGTCAAATTTCCGGCCCTGTCGGGACTTACAGCAATATCTCGCCGGACATAGAAAAACTTGTTTGCAAAAAACTGGGTCTAACACCCGCAAAAATCTCCACACAGGTGATAGCCAGAGACAACCACGCATATTATATGCAATCGCTTGCCTTGATTGCATCTGCCATAGAACAATGCGCTATTGAAATACGCCATCTGCAAAGAACAGAAGTGCTTGAAGCAGAGGAAGCATTCAAAAAAGGCCAGAAAGGCAGCTCTGCAATGCCGCACAAAAAGAACCCGATTTCTTCAGAGAATCTCTCAGGCCTTGCCCGTGTGGTAAAAAGCAATGCAGCAGCAGCATTGGAAAATATTGCACTCTGGCACGAAAGAGACATTTCTCACAGCTCTGTAGAGCGTATTATTTTTCCGGATTCAACAATTCTTATTGACTATATGCTCAACCGCTTTGCTAACGTTGTTGAGGGGCTTGTGATTAACAAAGAAAATATGCTCAAAAACACATCACTATTTGGTGGAATAGTTTTTTCCCAAAGAGTGTTGCTTGAACTTACCAACAAAGGTCTTTCAAGAGAAAAAGCCTACACGCTTGTTCAAAAAAATGCACTTGAAGCTTTTAACAAACCTGACGGAAATTTTAAACAAAACCTTTTGTCTGACCCGATGGTGTGTGAGCATCTAAATGCTGACGAAATTGAAAACTGTTTTGATTCAAGTTACTATTTAAGAAATATAGACGAAATTTATTCAAGGTTTGGAATTTAGTTTGGAGAGCGTATGGGCTGTTTAAAATTTATAATCAAAGTTGCAATCGTTGTACTCGCTATAGTGGGATTTAAATCACTGGGCGGCTGGGACTGGTGTGTAAAAACATTTCATATAGGTCAAAAGCCCACGCAGCAGTCAATGCTTGAAAAGACTAAAGATGTGGCAGATTTTTCAAAAATCCCTGACGAGTATGAGCTATCAAAATCTGCAAACATTCTGGGGTTTAGAGCTGTTGTTGCCGAACATGGAGCAACAGGGCAAAAGCTGGCTGTAGTCAACGAAAATAAGAATATAAAAATCACACAGGAAGATTTTAAAAACGGACAGCTAAAAAAAAAGATAGACGATGTTAACAAAAAGCTGGAATATCAATACATCCATGTTGAAAACTTTAAAATCTTAAAACAGGGCACAATGAAAACAATGGGCCAAAATGCTCCTTATGCACTTTTTGAAGCAGAAGTTACAAACCTGCCTGTAAAAAAACTCAAAGGTATGATTTGCGTTGCCAAAGACAAAGAAGGCAAGAACAAAATCATTGTTTCTGCTAATGACGGCGGAAAATATTCACAAATAATATCAGAACAGTTTTTTAAGAATGTAAAATTAAATGACGCAAAAAAATAATGAAAAATATATAAAAAAATGTATAAAACTTGCCAGAAAAGGGGAGGGGAAAGTTTCGCCTAACCCGCTTGTTGGAGCGGTTATTCTGGATAAAAACGGAAAAATTGCAGGGTACGGCTGGCATCAAAAGTACGGCGAAGCACACGCAGAAGTAAATGCAGTAAAAATGGCAAAAGAAAAAGGAATAGACATAAAAGGCGGCACTATCTTTGTAAGCCTTGAGCCGTGCTCGCATTTTGGGAAAACCCCTCCGTGCTGTGATTTAATAATAAAAGAAGGCCTAAAAAAAGCTGTAATTGGCTGTGTTGACCCAAATCCAATTGTATCGGGACGCGGTATACAAAAGCTAAAAGATGCCGGCATTGAAGTTGTTACAGGTATACTGGAAAACGAATGCAAAAAGCTTAATGAAATTTTTATAAAAAATCAGCTCGACAACAAACCTTTTATTGCTATAAAAACCGCATCCACACTGGATGGCAAAATCGCAACTAAAAACGGATCTTCAAAATGGATTACAACTGAAAAAGCACGTAAACATGTACAAAAATTGAGAAATAAATACGACGCAATCCTCACAGGCTCAGGCACTGTTATTGCAGACAACCCGTCTTTGACAGCCAGAATAAAAAACGGAACAAATCCAATCCGCGTAATAATAGATTCAAACGGGCGCACCAGCGCAGAGTCCAAGGTTTTTAACAATGACGGAACAAAAGTTTTTCTTGCTGTTTTTGCTCAAACCGACACCTCAAAGTATCCTGAAAATGTTGAAATAATAAAATGTCCCAAACTCGAAAGCACCGGTAAAATTGACCTTCAATTTTTAACCCGAAAGCTTTATGAAAAGGGAGTAAGAAGCATACTCGTAGAAGCCGGTGGCACATTAAATGGAGCTTTTATCAAAGAGAAACTGGCAGACAAGCTTTACCAGTTCATTGCACCTAAAATTCTCGGCGACAAAGACGGAAAAAATTTTGTCGAAGGTTTTGATATCAATGACATAAATGACTGTGTAAAGCTAAACATAACAAACGTAAAAATGTTTGACCCCGATATTCTTGTCGAAGCGGACTTTATTTGTTAATTTTTTATTCTTTAAGCAGCCCTTTAACAACTTTATAGGCTATTTCTAACTTTTCACCTTCCAGGCTGTGAACGGATTTACAAATTTCATTAATCAAATCTTTTTCCTGTTTTATGTGATCAAGAGCAAACAACTCTTCTGGGGTTGTCTCCAGTGCGTTTATAATTTTATCGAGTGTTTCTGCGGTACAAAAATTCTCACCTATCTCAATCCCGCTCAAGGTTCTTTGAGAAATATTGACAGCCTCTGAAAGAGCCTCCTGTGTCATTCCCCTTTTAAGGCGCATTCTTTTAATTTTTATACCGAGGTCTTTTTTTATACCCACAATCAATTTCCTTGAAATTTAATCTCTTAATCATTAAGAAATAGATATCTGATTGTATTGTATATTAACTTTTGTAAACCTGTAATGAGGCGTTATTGCTAAACATATCGATAATATGAAATTTAATATCGTAAAAACATGCAATTTTATAAAAACAAAAACCTTTATAAAAGAGTAAGGAGTTTACACAAAACAAATTTCAAAAGCCTAAACTCCACCTACACCATAGTTTAGGCTTTTCTTTAAAAAGTATAAGTGTATAAAAGGTTAGACAAAGGAAGGAAGGTCAATTATGACAAATTTTGCAATTCAATCAACAGTAGGTCCGGTTATCTCATCATTAGCTTCAAAAGACAAAGGTACAATGGGTAACAAAGTAGATTGTGCAGGTGCACAATTAAAAAATAATGTAGTAACAGGATTACAAGCAGGTGCAGTAACAGCAGGAGCCGCAGGCGGAATATATGGAATCGCAAAAAATGAAAAACTCGCCAGAGGTGCAGCTAAAATTTTTGATTCTGCTATGAACGGCTTTGGCAAACTAATCGGCAAAAAAGATTTTGCTAAAGAAGTTAACTCAAAAATACAAAAAAATCTTGCCAAAAAGCTTGTAAAAAATAATGCAAATTTTAGTCCGGAAATGCTTAAAACTGTAACAAATGCAATAAGAAAAAGCAAAGGTGCTCTGCTTATTGCCGCAGCAACACTGCCTGTATTAAACTATATTTCTCATAAACATTCATACAAAATGGGACAAATTGACCAGAAATATACAGACAAAGCTCAATTGCAAAAAACATTGTAAACTCCACAAATAAAAAAGCGCTATATTAGCTATAGCGCTTTTTTATTTTACAAAATCTGTCTTCACAGCTTCTTTAGCTTTTTTCCACAGGTTGTCGTACTCTTCAAAAGAATATTCTTCAAGGGGTTTTTGCGGATTTTCTTTTTGCGCAAGCTCTTCCATTTTTCTAAAACGTGCCATAAACTTTCTGTTTGCCTTTAAAAGAGCCTGTTCCGCGTCGATTTTATTCCATCTTGCGACATTAACAGCCGCAAATAATATATCGCCGAATTCTTCTTCTGCATGCTGTGTATCGCCTTCTTGGACAGCTTCTTTGAATTCATCTATCTCTGAATAAAAACACTCCCACAATGTTTTTTCATCAGGCCATTCAAAACCTTTTTTAACAGCATTTTTGCTGATTTTTTGCGCACTCATTAGTGCAGACTGGGCTTTTGAAATTCCATCCATTGCAGATTTTCTATGTTTTTTTTCTTCTGCTTTCAGCTTATCCCAGTTATCGAGAATATCTTTTGTGTTGCTGACTTTCAAATCGCCAAACACATGCGGATGACGGTGTACAAGTTTATCAGATATTCCTTTTGCAACATCTTCTATAGTGAATTCGTTTTCTTCTTTTGCAATTTGAGAATGCAAAACAACCTGTAAAAGAACATCTCCAAGCTCTTCTTGCAAATGTTTGCAGTCGCCGTCTTCGATAGCATCAACAGCCTCGTAGGCTTCTTCTATCATATTTTTTTTTAAAGAATAATGAGTCTGTTCTCTATCCCATGCACAGCCGTTTTCACTCCTCAGAATTTCAAGAATTTCTATTAGCCGTTCTAAATTAGGATAATTACACGTTTCTGCCATATTAAGAACCCGATACTATAATTGTAAAATCACTGTGTACGCAATACATTCTGATTGGGTCATAAACAAACTGGGATGATTTTACTTCTGGAACCTGCTTTTTTAACCAACCTACAAAGTCGCTTGTAACAGCTGCATTGTGGCCGATAATTTGAGAATGCGGAAGGTGTGCTCTTCCGATACAGTTTACTTCATAACCGGAAGCAGTTAACTCATCTTTAATTTTCATTGCTTCTTCTTCTTTGTCAAACGAATACATGATTCCGGCCACAAGTTTTTTGTCTGACGGAGAAGGTTTGTCTCTGTAAACCATTCTGTCAATTACTTCCTGTGTTTTTTCAGGGTCAAGTATCCAGTAGCTTATATAGCCTTTTTTGGAAGGAGCGCCGGGCAAAGTTGCAAATTCAACATCGCTCATATTTATATTTCTCAAAGCTGCTGCTATGTGAGACATTTCATACAAAGAAAGGTTTGTTTTAACGTATGTGGAAGCAATATTCAAAACTTCAGGAATTTTGGGGATAACAGAAGGTGATTGCAGTTTTTCAAGCACAGCTTTTACAAACCACTGCTGTCTTGATGTTCTGCCGATATCGCCAAGACCGTCTTTTCTGAATCTTAAGTAGCCTTCCACCTGTTCGCCGTTGAGTACATGCAAACCTTTTGAAAGATTGATGTGAAGACCGCCTGAGTAGTCGTTGTAGTACATATCCTTTTCAATGTAAACAGGAACACCGCCCAGGGCATCCACCAGTTTTTTTACACCGTCATTATTTACAACTACGTATTTATTAACTTTTATTCCAAGAGTGTCTTCAACGGTTTTTATTGTCAAATCAATACCGCCTAAAGCGTGTGCTGCGTTGATTTTTTGAACCCCGAAATCATTAGCAAGATAAACCTTACTGTCACGAGGGATAGAAATAGCATTGATAGAATGTCCTGCAGGGTCAAGGTTTACAAGAATCATCGTATCCGAACGTGTACCTTTAAATGGGTCGGCATTTTTTCCGTTAGAGTCAACACCTACAATCAGAATATTTTGTTTTTGTTGCAAGATAGGAAGATTAAACCCTTTTTGTTGTTTTGGACTAAGGTCTTTTACAAAACTCATCAACATTTTTGAGTATTTATTGTCTGTACCGGCATAGCCGATAAAAGCAAAAGCTGCTGCTATTATGACTATCACGGTAAGCAAAAGCCCTGTTATTATTCTGCCAAAACCGCCTTTTGATTGATTAGGCTTGTGTTTATACAAATATTGATTATACTGCTCGTTTTTATCCTTGAGTTCGTTCATTTCTAGTCTATCCTTGTAAAAAAAATTATTAAAATTACTAGCCAATTAATAAATATATTACTTCAAAAAAATTTTTTTTAATACACGGTTTATTTTAATTTAATCATTTTTTACGTATAATTTGCGTATGGATAATAACAACTTTAGAGAAAAAATAAAAAACGCTCAAAGAATCGTCTTTAAATTCGGCACAAATGTTTTGAGAAACGATTACAAAGAAATTTCTCTTTCCCGTATTTACACATTTATTGAAGACATTGCACAGCTCAAAAAACTGGGTAAAGAGCCTATTATTGTTACATCAGGAGCTGTAGGCCTTGGTGCAAAAAGACTCAGCGTAGATTCCTCAGAGAGTATGTCTGTAAAACAGGCCTGTGCTGCTGTAGGACAATCACGTCTTATGTCTATTTATGAAGACGGATTTGACAAATACGGCATTATTACTGCACAAATTCTTTTAACAGAAGAAGACTTTACTCACAGAAGAAAATATCTTAGCCTGCATGATACATTGAACACGCTCATATCCCTTGGCACAATTCCGGTAATCAATCAGAATGACACCGTGTCTACGCAAGAGCTCGATTTTTATCAGGATACTTTTCAGGTAAGTTTTTCAGACAATGACAAATTGTCTGCCCTTGTTGCCAGCGAGCTGGATGCGGATTTGCTGGTTGTATTGTCTGATATTGACGGACTTTTTGATGACAACCCTAAAGAAAACCCTGATGCAAAAAAGATTTCAGTAGTCGAAGAGCTTACGGAAGAAATAGAAAAATATGCACGTGAGGCCTCTCAAGGGGGACGCGGAGGTATGAAAACAAAACTCGAGGCAATGAATGTTGTAACACGCTCGGGCGGAACAGGTATTATTGCCAACGGCAAGGAACCTCATATAATAAAAAGACTTTTTGATATAGATAACAATGAAGAATTGGGTACGGTATTTTTACCTACAGAAAATCTTACAAACAAAAAACGCTGGATAGCATATGCCACAAATATTCAGGCAAGAATGACTGTCAACGACGGAGCAAAAAAAGCACTTACGCAAAAATACACAAGCCTTTTGCCTATAGGAGTGCTCAATATTGAAGGCGACTGTCAAAAAGGCGATATAGTAAGTATTTTGGATACAGACGGAAACGAATTTGCCAGAGGTATGGTAAACTACAACTGCTCTGACTGCAAAAGAATAATAGGCCACCATTCCGATGACATTTTAACAATTTTGGGATACAAAAACTACGATGCAATAATTACACGCGACAACATTGCATTGCTATAACATAAGGACAATTAAATATGGTCACAAATTTAGAAACAATGGCACAAAATGCCAAACTTGCATCTTACACTTTAGCTTCACTTGATACCCTTACAAAAAACAAAGCGCTTGACGCTGTTGCAAATAAGATTGAAGAAAATAAACTTGCAATTCTACAAGAAAATGCAAAAGACCTTGAAGAAGCAAAAAAACTTTTAGACTCAGGAGAAATAAACAACAGCACATACAATCGTCTAAAACTTGACCATAACAAAATGCGAGATATGGTGCAGGGAATTAGAGACGTAAAAAGGCTGGAAGACCCTGTAAACAAAAAACTCTGGGCAATGGGGCTTGATACGGGTCTGGATTTGTATCGTGTGAGCTGTCCGATAGGGGTTATCGGGGTGATTTTTGAAGCCCGTCCCGATGTAATCCCGCAAATTTGCGCGTTAGCAATAAAAAGTGCTAATGCTGTTCTTTTAAAAGGCGGAAAAGAAGCTTATAACACAAATGTAATCTTAACAAGGCTGATAAAAGAAGCGCTTGATGAGCTTGGAGCTTTCCCGCAAGATACAATAAATATTCTTTTCAGCCGCGACGAAGTGGCTCAAATGCTTACAATGGACAAATATATTGACCTTATTATCCCGCGCGGAGGCAATGCTCTTGTCCAGTACGTAAAAGATAATACCAAAATCCCCGTGATGGGTCATGCTGATGGAATCTGCCATATTTATATAGACGAAGCAGCCGATGTAAAAAAAGCCACTGATATTTGTATTGACGCAAAAACACAGTACCCGAGCGCGTGCAATGCTGTTGAAACAATACTTATACACGAAAGTCTTCTCGAAAATTACCTTCCGCAGCTTGTTATAGAGTTTGAAAAAGCAGGTGTAACAGTAAAAGGCTGTGAAAAATGCAAAGAATTTGTCCCTCATCTGGAACTTGCTACAAAAGAAGACTGGGCAACGGAATACGGTGACAAAATAATTTCAATAAAAGCAGTAAAAGACCTGTTTGACGCAATTGCGCACATAAATGTTTACGGCTCTGGCCACACGGACTGTATAATAACAGAGGACAAACAGGCAATAGATGTATTTATGAATCTTGTGGATTCTGCCGGTGTATTTGCAAACGTTTCCACACGTTTTGCTGACGGATTCCGCTACGGGCTCGGCGCAGAGGTAGGTATTTCTACATCAAAAACCCACGCGAGAGGACCGGTCGGACTTGAAGGTCTTGTTATTTACAAATACAAAATGTACGGTTCAGGCCAAACCGTAGCGCCTTACGCTGACGGCAAAAAGACCTTTATTCACCAGAGAATAATTTAATGACTCAAAGCGCATACATACATATTCCCTTTTGCAAAAACAAATGCAACTACTGTTCGTTCACATCTTTTAGCGCGCACAGTGATGCACAACGCAAAAAATATGTTGATACGCTGCTTTTAGAAATTGACAATTTTTACAAAGGAGAACCTTTAAAAACTCTTTACATCGGGGGAGGCACTCCGTCTTTGCTCGAAATTAAAGATTTGCAGAGGATTTTATACTGTTTTAATTACGACCCATCTTGTGAAATAACAATAGAAATAAACCCCGAGACAGTAGATTTTGAATATTTAAAAAAGCTAAAAGACGCAGGATTTAACAGAATATCCATAGGCATACAGAGTTTTAACGATGAAATTTTAAAAGCAATAGGCCGTATACACAACGCGTCCAGAGCATTACAAACCGTTATTGCTGCAAAAAAAGCAGGCTTTGACAACATAAACGCAGACTTTATCTATGGACTGCCAAACCAAACAATAGACGATTTTGTAAACGACCTCAGGACAATCGAACAAACTGGCGTTACGCATATATCGCTTTACGGACTAAAAATCGAAGAAGGATGTAAGTTTTTTGAAAACATGCCTGAAAACCTGGCTGATGATGACCTACAGGCAGACATGTACCTTGCTGCGATTGATACACTAGAAAACGCAGGATACGAACACTATGAAATAAGCAATTTTGCAAAAAAAGGGTTTGAGTCCCGCCATAATTTAAACTACTGGAATGATGGAGAATATTACGGATTCGGCGCTGCTGCACACGGATATATAGGGGGAGTAAGATACTCAAACTTTTGTGATTTAAAAGATTATGAAAAAAAATACGACTCAAAAGAGTTTCTTGAAGCACTCAACAAACAGGAAAGGCTTGAAGAAACCATATTCCTCGGTTTAAGAAAAGCAGAAGGCATAAACATAAACGAAATAAATCAAAAGTTTTCAATAGATTTTGAAACATTTTATAAAGGTATTCTTGACAAATACACACAAAGCAATCACCTTGTAAAAACCCAAAACGGATACAGATTGAGCAATGAAGGATTTTTGATTTCTAACGTCATTATGGCTGAGTTTATTGATTGTTAAATATTGTTTACAATTGTTGAAAAAATAGCCAAAATCATTAAAGTTATGGCAGGACTAATCCGATAATAAATATGTGAAGTGTATTAGTGTATCAGTTTTCTGTGAAGGGAAAATGCTATGACAGCCAATTTTTTCTCAAACAAAGATCCCGAACTGCCTAATTTGAATCTCAAAAAACTGCCAAAAATTAACAAAGGGCTGCCCAAAATTCAAATGCAGGGTGATTCTGACTTTTTGTTCGAAATAGACGGAAAAAACATTAATATGGACGAAGTTGCTCAAAAGTTCAGCACAATTTATTTTAATTCATAAAATTTGTGCAAAGCTATGCAATCATTCCGTTTTCTTTTCTTGCGTTAAAGAAATCTTTTTCGTAATCGTCTAATTCTGTTTTTTTATCTGCTTTTGTTTCGACAGGTTCTTTTTGCGGCATTGTTGTTTTTAAAACTTTATTATCTTTTACTTCAATTTTGTTTTTTTGAGGTGTTCTTTTTGTCTTATTTGCAAACATCTTGTCCCCGATTTTGTAGCCCACATTGCTTGAAGCAATAGAACCGAGAACAAACAAGACGCCCTCAAGAGCTGTTACACAGGTTCTTAACTTTGGATTTTTTATACCTGCTTTAAAGTTGTTCATTGTATTTGATTTAAAAAATTCTTTCATTGCAGCTTCGCCAGCAAACATAGACGACATGCCAAGAACCTCTCTTTTTAGAGCATGTTCTTTGTCATCTGCAACAACAACTCTGTAACCGGCTGCACCAATCAAAAGAGGGTTAACGTGGTTTGCAGCCCAGTTTGCGCCTTTTGCAAAAGTTTCAAGTGCTTTGTTGTTTTGTGCAACGCTGCCCATTGCATTAATTGCAGCCTGAGCACCTTTTCCAAGAGCATTATCCAGTTGTGCTGCGGCTTTTGCCGCATTTGTAAATTGGCCGACATCCGCAAAAACTCTGCCTTTGTCATTCGTTGTTGCGACTTTATCGGCATTTCTTACACCAAATATTGCTGATTTTAAAAATACGTCGTACAAAGTATCACCTTACACTATACACTTCCATTTATATAAACAATTTCTGATTTTAAAAATTGCTATTAATTTAAATTTTTTTACAATTGTAATATAATATTGTTTACAGTGATAATGCGGTGTTTACAATCAAAATGTTAAAAAATTTTTTAATAAAATTAATAAGTATTTATCAAAAAATATCATCACTAAAACCTCCTGTTTGCAGGTTTTATCCGACATGCTCGGAATACACTAAACAGGCAATATCAAAATACGGAATAATAAAAGGAGGCTGGCTTGGCATAAAACGTATCTGCCGCTGCCACCCGTTAAACCCCGGCGGATATGACCCTGTACCTTAAGTATATTTACATATTTTCATCTTTATGTAGGATTTTAGGCTTCAGGCTGGATTTTTGAGTATTTTTTTTATAAAATTTAACACATAATTAAGAGCCCCACTTCGTATTTAAATCACCCCATATTATAACAGCTGTAAAAAGGGCTCGTGACGAGGAATAAAATGGTTGACTTTTTAATTTTCATACTGGTTTTAGTACTGGCATCACTTTTAGTTTATGTAATGGCTTACACGGTTTACTTTACGGCCTGTGTCTTCAACAGTACAAAGGCAAAAAGATTTTTGCTCAAACAAAAATACAATGCCGCAGCACAGCCTAACAATATGATTATCATTATTTACGCAAGAAATAATGAATCTACAATTGTGCCACTATTGGAAGCGTTAAACAAACAAAACTACAACCGTGAAAATTATCAGACACATATCATACTGGACCACTGCACAGACAACTCATCAAATATACTGGAGTTTATAGGCGGTGCAAAAATCTGGAGAGTGGGTGAAAACGCACCTGTCGGTAAAGACGAAGCTGTTTCTTGGATACTTGAAGGATTATTGTCATATCAAAATGTGGATGCATTTGTATTTTTAAGTGCTGACAGATATATTGATGAAAATTTTCTTCCGTCAATCAATGCAAATCTTTACGGAGAAAACATTCTCGTTGGTTCAACAGACTATATTGCGCGCAAAAAGACTCTTTTAAATGCAATAAAAACAACCTACCACTCATATACAGACAGAATACTCAACTGCGGGCGTTCTTTGATGGGTTTTGCAAACATTGTTGACTCTGACATGTTTGTTATAAGAAAAGAAGTTTTGGACAAAATCAAATGTGTAGATTTTAAAGACATTAACAGTGAGCTTAAGTATACAACACTGCTTGTCAGAAACGGTTTTGTACCAAAGTTTTGTCCTCTTATCAAAACATATACATCTATAGACAACTTTAAAGACAGAAAACAATCCATTTCTTATAAAATTTCTCTTGTATGGAATTGTTTGCCGCTTTTGATTAAATCATCACCAAAATTTGGAGAATTTTTAATCAACACATTAACTCCTAATTTTTGGTTGTTAATTTTAATATATGCAGGGCTTTTGAGCTTTACCAACTCTTATGAATTACCAAAATTTGGTTTTATAAACTTTAACCTAATATTTTTCTTCTTTGGAGTTTTGACTTTAGCCTTCATTGCTTCTTTGTTCACTTCAAAAATCGGCAAAGGGAATATAATCTATCTGCTTTTATATCCTGTATATTCCTTGCTCAAAATATTTCTGCATATTCCTGTTATAGGAACTGTAGTAAATAAATTAACAAACAACAAAGACGATGAAGACAGAGAAATGTCTACCGTTGATGTTTATGTAACAGACGGACAAAACAATCTTAAGTGCAAACTCGATTTAATATCCGAAAGCGGACTTGTTAGAGCTGTTTTTAGATTCAAAAAGAAAAAATACTCATCATCCTCTCAAATACGTATGGTTGATGCAATAAAAGAAGTATCAGACAAGCTGAACGAACACGGATTCAGAATAAAAATATGCCAGTCTTGCGGATTCTTTAACCTAAAAATGGATGGCTCAACAAACATGATAAAAGGTTATTGCAACAAACCGGTTGTACAAAATGAATCTGATATTCCTCTTGATACAATCCTTTGGAACAGCTGCCCGTATTATGTTCCACAGGAAGTTAATAAAATAATTGATATAAATTCTTTCAGAGAAAACTAAATGACCACAAACGATGAAAATGCAAAATATTGGCTGGCTTTTGCCTCTATTGAAAAAATAGGAAGCGTGTTTATAAAAACGCTTTTCAATCACTTCGGCTCAATAAAATCAGCGTGGTGCGCAGGCTCTGACGAATTGTATGCAATAGAGGGACTTACTTCAAGGCAGATATCAGATTTTTTAAAACTGAGAAATCAAACAAACCCTGATGAGTGTCTTGAGTATATTCAAAAAAAGAATATCAAATTTTTAAACTATACAGACACAAATTACCCTAAACTCTTAAGACAAATCTATAACCCTCCAATGACACTGTTTTACAAAGGTGATTTGTCGCGATGTAATTTTGACAGAACAATTGCAGTTGTCGGTTCAAGAAAAGCCAGCGAAGCGGCAAAAACAGTTTTAACAAAGATTCTTTCAGATTTTAAAGGGACAGACATATGTATTGTTTCAGGTCTTGCTCTGGGCATAGATTCTTGCGCGCACAAAGCAGCAGTCAACAATGGAATCAGCACAATAGGGGTCATTGCCAGCGGATTTGATTATATTTATCCGACACAGAATAAAGACCTTTACAAAAAAATAGAAGATGAATCAGGTGTAATTTTTAGCGAATACTGGCCGTCATTTCAGCCTCTTCAATGGAGATTTCCCCATAGAAACAGAATCGTAACAGGGCTTTCTAAAGGCACACTGGTAGCAGAAGCAGCAATAAAAAGCGGAGCACTGATAAGTGCAAACCTTTGCCTTGAACAAAACAGAGAGCTTATGTGCATGCCCGGTCTTTTGACAAACCCAAACACAGAAGGCATCTATAAACTCATCAAAAATGGAGCAGCCGTTGTCACAAGAGCACAAGATATACTTGATACTCTGGACTGGCAGGTGGAAACTAAACCTGAAAAAAAACAAAACCCGATAGAATCACTTGATTTAACAGAGGATGAAAAAACAGTTTTTGATATCATAGCAACAGACCCGACATCATTTGATAACATTGCATCAAAAACAGGTATGGATTTTGGAAACTTGATGGTAACTTTAACAAACCTTGAACTAAAAGGCTGTATAAAACAAACCGACGGTGAAAAATACATGTCTGCAATAAATATAGGCTAAATTTTTATGTTATAATCGTGCGTGTTACAAAACAGGCGTCAACTGACTTGACGGAGGAAAACTAATAAAAATGTTCGACAGCTTATCTGATAAATTACAGGAAATTATAAGAAAAACATCGGGAACAGATAAATTAACAGAAGACAATATGTCTGATGCGCTGAGAGAAATTCGCCGCGCACTGTTAGAAGCAGACGTTAACCTGAGAGTTGTAAAAGCTTTTGTTGCAGCAATCAGAGAACGTGCAGAAGGCGAAAAAGTTGTTCAAGGTGTTGATCCGGCCCAGCAACTCATAAAAATCGTTAACGACGAGCTTGTTAAACTTCTGGGTTCGCAAAATGCACCCCTAAAACTCGACGGACACCCTTCTGTAATCATGATGCTCGGTCTTCAAGGTTCCGGTAAAACAACTTCCAGTGCAAAGCTGGCTGTTAAACTGAAAAAAGAAGGAAAAAACCCGATTCTTGTTGCGTGTGACGTATACAGACCGGCAGCAATTGCACAATTAAAAACTCTCGGACAACAAACCCAAACAGAAGTATTTACCATAGAAGGCTCAAATGACGTCCAAAAAATTGCGACAGAAGCCATTGAATACGCTAAAAACAACGGATTCAATGTTGTTATTCTGGATACAGCAGGCCGTTTGCAGATAGACACGCAGATGATGGCAGAGCTTTTGATTTTAGACAGGACTATTCACCCTCAGGAAAAGCTGCTTGTAATAGACGCAATGACAGGTCAGGAAGCTGTTAATGTGGCTGAAAACTTTAACGCTCAGCTTGAGATTACAGGCCTTGTGCTCACAAAACTGGATGGTGATTCCAGAGGTGGTGCAGCATTGAGTGTTGTTTACTGCACCAAAAAACCGATTAAACTTACTGGTATGGGTGAAAAACTCGATGCCTTACAGGATTTTTACCCTGACAGAATGGCAACCAGAATCCTTGGTATGGGTGACATTGTATCGCTTGTTGAAAAGGCGCAGGAGAATTTTGACGCAAAACAGGCTCAAGAGCTCGAAAAGAAAATGAGAAAAGCAGAATTTTCTTTTAACGACTTTTTAAACATGCAAAAAACAATGAAAAATCTTGGTTCTATGGACCAGATACTCGGTATGTTGCCCATTCCCGGCTTGAAAAAAGATGACAGACAGCTTATTGCCAACGAAGGTGAAAAACAGCTCAAAAAAATAGAAGCTTTCATCCAGAGCATGACTCCGGAAGAAAGAGACAATCCCGCGATTATCAACACAAGCCGAAAAAAACGTATTGCAAAAGGCTGCGGAATGGAGCTTGCTCAAATCAATCAATATATTTCTCAATTTGAACAAATGAGAAAAATGATGAAAGGTTTTACAAAAATTTCCGACAAAATGAAATCCGGCAAAATGAAAATGCCTAAAATGCCAAAAGGTTTTGGAAAACACGGAAAACTACCTTTTTAATCAGCTGATTGTTTAACATTCCTTTTAAAAGTTATACGCTGAAAATCAATGGAATCAATAGTTTCATCGAGTTTGCCCTGATACAAATCAGCCAGCTTTGTTCCTGCAAAAGAACCAGCAACAAGAGAGGCTAAAATAGCAGGATATTTAATATAACCTGTTTTTTTCGAAACAGCCAACGACACTGCAGATACAAGTAAAGAAGGTATCAAGCAGTTGGCTATCAGTTCTTTTGAGGTACGTTTAATTTTATTATTATAACCTTCCATTTTTGCAACAGACATACCTGTAAGTGCAATCATAGGCGGAGCACTAAAATTGCTTACACCCGGCAAAGAAAGGAAAAATCCGGCTGTTTGAGCAGCATGTTTGTTTGCATAGTTAAATTTTTCAAAAACTTTGTTTTCTGCAAAAAATTTGTCAAAAGAATCTTTTGCTTTTGCGTCTTCTTTTCCTGTTTTTTTATTTGCAGTCTCTTCTTGAGGTTCAACTTTGGGTTTTTCATTGAAATAAGGTTTATCAAGCACAAACCTGTGAACCACTTCATTTCCGCACACAGCACCGACAATACCGCCCAGAGTAGACAAAGCACCCGCAACACTCTGCTTGATAACATAACTTGTGCTTTGCAGAATATTTTTTGGAATATTTGATTCTTTTCCGCATAACCATTTTGCAGGCGCCTTCATAAGCAGAAAGCCGCCTAAAGAGCCAAGAAGCATTGCACTGTCTTTTGCAAATATACGCCTTTTCTTTTCAGGTTTTGCTTTTTCGTAATCCAGCATAGTTTTGCCGGTCCCCACAGCCATAAATACAGTAGGGACAAGAATTCTTGGCTTTGTTAGAATTGTGGCTAGCTTTTGCGGTCTTACGTTCATTTTCTATAACTGTCTTTGTAAACTCTTGCGCAAATATAATTAAACATCTAAATTAATTTTTTTGCCTCCTACAGGCGAATTGTAAAGAAATGTAACAGTATATACTCAAGTCTGCAATTTTGAGATTCGTATATACTTTATATATATGTAAGACAAAATCAACAAGAACATTAAATAAACACAAAATATAAAAGAGACTTTCACACTAAAACTAACCTACCTAACTTCCTAACCTTCCCTTCCTATTAAAAGTATTGCTCTAATGATAAATTAGAGCTTTTTTTTGCGCATTTTTAGCTTTTTTTCTTATCTTTTTATAGTAAAATTTAACTATAAAACAGTTAAGAATAAGGAATGAAGTTATGTCAGAAATTCAACATAAACCGCTTACAGGCGCACAAATTCGTGAAGCTTTTTTAAAGTTTTTTGCTGAAAAACATCAATCAACAATCGTAAAAAGCTCCTCACTTGTGCCTGACAACCCGACAGTACTTTTGACAACAGCAGGAATGCTTCAGTTTGTACCATATTTCCTGGGTTACGAAGAGTGCCCCTATGACCCTAAAAGAATCACAACCTGTCAAAAATGCGCACGTGCAGGCGGTAAAGATTCTGACATCGAAAACGTAGGAAGAACACCCCGCCACCATACTTTTTTTGAAATGCTCGGCAACTTCTCTTTTGGTGATTATTACAAAGAAGAAGTTATTCCCTGGGCGTGGGACTTTGTTACAAACTACCTTCATTTAGACCCTGAAAGACTATACATCACTATCTACACAGATGATGATGAAGCTTTTGATATCTGGCACAACAAAGTAGGAATCCCGGCCGAAAAAATATTCAGAAAAGGTAAAAAAGACAATTTTTGGGGCCCTGTATCAGACGTAGGCTCCTGTGGCCCTTGTTCAGAAATTCACTATGACCTTGGCGAAGATATGAAGTGCAGTGATGATTGTTCTGTTGCCACATGTGAATGCGACAGGTGGGTAGAAATCTGGAACCTTGTATTTACAGAACTATTTAAAGACAAAGAAGGCAACTACCTTCCTTTAGAAAAGAAAAACGTTGATACAGGTATGGGTCTTGAAAGAATTGCAATGGTTGTTCAAGGCAAAACATCCACATTTGAAACAGATCTTTTAACTCCTATTTTGAATAAAGTCTGTGAAATGACAGGCAAAAAATACAAACAGGATAACAAAACAGATATTTCTTTAAGAATAATCACAGACCACGCAAGATGTGTATCGTTTATGATTTCAGACGGCATTGTGCCGGGTAACGAGGGAAGAAACTACGTTCTGCGTATGATTATGAGACGTGCACTTCGCCACGGAAAAATGCTTGGATTAGAGCTTCCTTTCCTTTACAACATCGTTGATACAGTTGTAGACAACTACAAAGAAGCTTACCCTGAGCTCGACGAAAATCGTCAAAAAATCAAAGATGTTATTAAAAAAGAAGAAGAGAAATTTAAACAAACTCTTGATAGAGGGCAAAAACTTTTGGATGACCTTCTTTCAGACGGTTCAAAAGAAATCAGCGGAGAAAATGCTTTCAAACTCTATGACACATACGGTTTCCCTCTTGAATTGACAGTTGAAATTGCTCAAGAAAAAGGCATTTCCGTTGATGAAGAAGGCTTTAAAAAATGCATGAAAGAGCAAAAAGAAAGAGCAAAAGCAGCTGCTCAAAAAATTATATTAACTGACGACCTTATCTATATAGATATTGAAAAAGAAAAAGGCGAGACTGTATTCACAGGCTATGAAAAAACTTGCGGCGAAGGCAAAGTGGTTGCACTCGTAAAAGACGCGCAAAAAATTGATTCTGCTGACGAAGGAGAAACTGTTGATATTATTTTAGACACAACACCTTTCTATGCGGAATGCGGCGGTCAGGTTGGTGACTCAGGCGTGATTGAAGGCAAAAACTTTAAAGCAAAAGTTTTAAACACCTTCAAAGTAGATAATCTCTACGCTCACAGAGCCGAAATAACAGAAGGCACAGTAAAAGCAAATGACACAGTTTGTGCAGCTATTGATGAGTACAGAAGAAAACAAATCACAGCCCACCACACAACAGCTCACCTTTTGCAATCAGCATTGCAAAAAGTGCTCGGTGACGGTGTTAAACAGGCCGGTTCACAGGTAGAACCCGACAAAACCCGTTTTGACTTCTCTTTTGACAGAGCAATGACAGCTTCTGAAATCGAGCAGGTTGAAGAGTTAATGAACAACTGGATTTCACAGGGCCTGGAACAGCACACAGATGTAATGGATGCTGAAGAAGCTAAAAAATGCGGAGCAATGGCCTTATTCGGTGAAAAATACGGCGACAAAGTAAGAGTTGTCGGAGTAAAAGACAAAAAAGGCAACTTTGTCTCACGCGAGCTCTGCGGCGGTACGCACGTAAACAACACGGCAGAAATCAGACTGGCCAAAGTTGTACAGGAATCTGCAATTTCAGCAGGCTCAAGACGTATTGAGGTTGTTGTTGCAGATGCTGCGTTCAAATTCCTCAACGATAGAGCAAAAGAAGCAGAAAAACTTGCACATCTTTTCAAATCTCAAGTAGGTGAGATAGGCGAGCGTGTTGACAAGCTTATTGAAACAAACAAAACCCTGACAAAACGCACGGTTGAGCTTCAAAAAGAAATAGCAAATGCAAAATTCTCTACTTTCTTGAGCAAAACCCAGGAAATCAAAGACGGCAAATTGTTTATTTCCAAAATTGAAGACTTTGAGCCTGCAATGGTAAAAGAGTTTGTGGAAAAATTATCCGACAAACTCGGCAACAGCATTATTGTAATAGCAGCTCTCAAAAAAGACGGCGGTGTATTTATCATGGTTAAAGTCTCCGATAACTTTGTACAAAAAGGTGTTAACGCCGGCAAAATCGTTGGAGAAATTGCTGCTGCAACAGAAGGCAAAGGCGGAGGAAGACCGAACTTTGCACAGGGTGCAGGCTCCAATGCTGCCAACCTCGATAAAGTGCTTGCTGATGTAGAAAAAGAGCTCAAGCTTTTATAAAAAAATAATACTAAAATATGAGGCACCCTTATTAAACAATAGGGTGCTTTTTAACAAAAAATATTACAAAATATTAAAAAATTGGCATGGTCAATTTCTCTGTTATTATAAAGATGTTGAGGATATCTATTTATTGTATATCTATTGTTAAAAATATAATCTTGGGTTGCAAATAATGCAGAAAATTTACATTCACTCCTGGCTGGATAAAAAATATCCGGCAGCAGGGTTTATTCAAAGTGCCGATAATGAGCTTGAGCTTGATTTCTCAAATGTAGACGAAATCTGCCTTAAGGACATTGAAAAACTATTGGATCTTCAAAAAATTGCGGTTTTTAATGAGATAAAAATTCATGTAGAAAACATGAAACCAAACATCTCAAGACTGTTTGAGCAAACAGGCCTTTACAAAATGCTGACTTTTGGTAATCCGCAAAAAATAAGAACAAGAAAACGTCAGGGGCTGGCTTTTGACTAACAATAAAGAACCACAGGTATATATAGTAGCCACACCTATCGGAAACAAAGCCGATTTCACTCTGCGTGCAATAGACACTCTAAAAAATGCAGATATAATAGCGTGTGAAGATACCAGAACAAGTGCCAATCTTCTTGAGTCCTGCGGAATTACAACAAAACTTGTGAGTTATCACAAATTTAACGAAAAGCAAAGAACAACAGAACTGTTAAATTTAATAGAGCAGGGTAAAAAAATAGCCCTCATATCTGACGCCGGTACACCGTGCATATCAGACCCGGGCAGAATTCTTGTTCAGGAGCTTTTTAAACACAAAGTAAAAATAACCTCCGTGCCCGGAGCAAGCGCTCTCACAACATTTACATCAATGATTCCAAGAGACACAGAAGAGTTTGCATTTACAGGATTTTTGCCTAGAGTAAAAAATCAACAGATAAAAGTTTTTGAAAAATTTGTAAATACAGACCTTGTCTTCTATGAATCCGCTCAAAGACTCATAGAAACACTTGAAAATATTAAAGAATCCCGTAGCGAAAACGCTATGATAGCAGTAGGCCGCGAGCTCACAAAAATGTTTGAAGAGATAAAAACAGGCACTGTACAGGAAGTAATCGATTATTACAAAACAAATACCCTTAAAGGCGAGATTGTTTGTATGCTGTACGCCGGCCAAAACGCAGATGAAGAAGAATATAAAATCATTGAAAATATAAAAAAACTCAAAAGTGCTGCATATACAGACAAAGACATCTCTCAAATACTCAGCACGCTTTACGGTTACAACAAAAACAAGGTTTATAAGCTGGCTTTGGCTTTAAAATAAAATACATTTGTAACATTATTATAAAATTAGCCCCATGTGATATAGAAAATATAACCTATTGATGTATAATGATAGGGTGAAAGTTGCTGAAAAAGAAGTTGACTATTAATCAAAGGAGACAAAATGGCAAGAATATTGGTATCAATGCCCGATGAATTCCTCAGCAAAATAGACCAGGTTGCAGGAAGTGAACAAAGAACAAGAAGCGAACTCGTAAGAGAAGCTTTAAGAAGCTATATAAAAAGAACAAAATTGCCAAGCCCTCAAAAAGCTTTGAACAACGCTAAAATTTTAGAAGAAATTCTGGATTAATTTTTAATCCACAAGGAACAAAAAGCAATGGAAGTTCTTGCAATAATACCAGTTAGAGGCGGTTCCAAAGGAATACCCGGAAAGAACATAAAACCTCTAGCTGGAAAACCTCTTGTGGCGTACACAATAGAAGCTGCGCACAACTCAAAATATATTACCAGAACAGTGGTCTCTACAGAAAGCTCAAAGATTAAAGACGTTTGTCTTGCCCTCGGTGCCGAGGTTATAGACAGACCCCAAGAGCTTGCCCGTGACGAAACAAAAACAGCACCCGTTTTATTACAGGTGGTAGAAAGCCTGGGAAAACAGGGCTACAAACCGGATGTTGTCGTTCTCTTACAGGCAACTTGCCCGTTAAGAGACGGAAAAGAAATTGATGAAGCGTTTGAGCTGTTTTTAGAAAATGAGCCGCAAGGCTGTGACTCTGTTTTTGCGGGAAAAGTAATCGGTCTTACCCATTCAAAATGGAGAAAAGACCCCGCTGACGGACATTATGAATGCCTTTATGACTACAGAAACCGCCCCAGAAGACAGGACAGCGACAAACATTTTCAAATGCTCACAGAAACAGGAGCAACTTACATTATAAAAACTGATGTAATGAAAGAGGTAAAAGACTTTATCGGCAAAAAGCCGGAAGTCTACACAGGCGGCAGATGCGTGGATATTGACACAGAGCAGGATTTTGAAACCGCTGCAAAAGTAATAGAACAGCTTCGTAAAAAAGAGTGCGGTGCCAAAGATGGATAAAAAAGAGATTTTATACTCTGATTTTAACAGTATTGAAAATATACTGGGTGCTGTTATGAAAAACCCTAAGCTCAAGCAGGGTTTGAAAAACGCCACGATTTTTAAATTTTGGCCAAAAGTCGCCGGCAAAAAATTTGAAAAATACTCAAAAGCAAACGGACTCACACAAACTCCAGAGGGACATGTTCTTACGGTTGCTTGTGCAAATGCTGCTGTAAGCTCAGAGCTTTTGATGTTTAAGCAGGATATTTTAAAGAAAATGAATATCTATTCAAAACCGCTGGGTGTTGAGATAACAGACATTAATTTTTCCCACAAAATTTGGAGCAGCAAAAAAAACACGCAGCAAGCTGCTTTTAGCATAGAAGAAAAAAATCCTTACAAACCTGACCTCTCAAACTTTGACCCGTCAAAAATCGAGCTTGATCCGGCAGAGGTGGAAGCGATTAAAAATAGTGTTGATAACAACAAATTTGCAACGCAAGAGCAGAGAGAAAAAATGTTCAATGCTATTATACTGGATTTAAAAACGCAAAAATATATAAAAGATAATAATTTATCCCATTGACAGCCATAGTATTTGTTTTACAGGTTTTGCAAGCAATATCGCAAAATATCCGAAAACAAAATCATATATCATTTTGGCGCCGCTTTGCATAGAAATCCACCCCGCAACGTGAGAAAACGGGTCCTGATGGATGATTGCCATAAGAATCAGATAGAAAACGCCGATAATATGTATTGTTAAAACACCGAGCAGTGAAGCTTTTGCAATGGTCAAAAAATTGAATTTATCTTTGAGGGTAAATGCCACTATAAAAATTGCCGGCAAATATGCAAGAATATATCCGAAATTGTACTGAAAAATATACCCTATTCCGCCGCCGAGAGCAAATACAGGAAAAAAAGTAAGCCCGAGCAAAATATATATTGTAACAGCCGTTATACCAAATCTTTTACCTATCAATGCGGCAATAAAGAAAATTACGGGAATTTGCGGAATATAAACACAGTGTTTAAGTTTTAAAAACGAAGGGTCAGCAGGATTTAAAGAACCCGGCACATAATGAGAAAAGTCAAGCTGGGTAAAAGTTGCAATAATAATCAAGAAAACACACCAACCCATAACCACAAGCGTCCCGAATGTGATTTTGAGTTTTTTATTTTCCGCATTAAATGCGTCCAATTCTTCTTTCAATCGTTTTGTGTTCATTTAATCTGCAATTCCTGATGCAATTTAGTATATCTTTTTCTGAATTTTTCGTACCAGATGTTTTCTGTGAACATAATCAGGGCATTTTCATTGTTGTCTTGGTAGTAGCCTTTTCTTGTACCAATGGCTTTGAATCCATTTTTTTCATACAAAGATATAGCCGCTACGTTAGACTCTCTGACCTCCAGCGTAATATATTTAATTTTTGCTTTGTAGCAGTCATCTATAATTGCAAAAATGAGTTTTTGAGCAACACCGTGATTTCTAAAATCAGGATGAACGGAAAGTGTTGTTATATGAGCTTCTTCAAAGATATGCCAGCAGCCTGCGTACCCAATAAGCCTGTTATTTTCGTCCACTGCACAATAATAATAGGCAAGGTTGTTTTCCAGTTCATTGTAAAAAGACTCTTTTGACCAGTGATGCTCACCGTATGAGAGAGCCTCGAGTTTTACAACATCATCCACATCTGATTTTGACATTCGTCTGATATAAGCGTTCATAACTTAAATATTATCAAAACAGTATACAAAACTCAAACATATGTACAATTCATTGTATTTATATATTTTGTTTGGTAGAATACAGCTATATTACTAGAGATTATGGATTGTATATATGTCAGAATTTGAAATGCCAAGAAAGTTTAAAAACCCGAAAAAAAACAGCGCGTGGAAACAATTTTTTGTAATGTTGTTTTCTATAATGCTTGCAGGTTTTATCGGTGTAAATTTATATTTAACATCGCAGCCTCCTATACAGCATCTGGAAGATTTTAAACCCAATGTTGTGACAAAAATTTATTCTGCTGATGAAGAAGTTATTAAAACATTCACTGCTTATAAGTTTGAAAAAGTTGATATAAAAGATGTTCCAGACAACATAAAAAACGCAATTGTTGCTACAGAAGACAAAAATTTCTACCACCACCACGGCTATGACCCTATAGGTGTTGCTCGTTCAATGGTTGTAAACCTTACTACAGGCGGGCTTACACAGGGTGCCAGTACAATCACACAACAGCTTGCAAGAATTTTGTTTTTGAGTAACGAAAAAACTTTTGATAGAAAGATAAAGGAATTTATTGTTGCGGCAAGAATTGAAAAAACTCTGCCCAAGGATAAAATTCTTGAAATGTATTTGAATAACGTATACCTTGGCTCAGGGGCTTACGGTGTTGCAGGAGCTGCACAAATATATTTTAACAAGCCGCTTAAAGACCTGACCCTTGCAGAATGCGCATTAATAGCAGGTTTGCCGCAGGCACCTTCTGTTTATTCACCTTACAACAACAAAAAACTTGCTATCGAAAGACGCAATCAGGTTCTTGGCAGAATGCTCAAGATGAGATACATAACAAAAGAACAATACAAACAGGCTCTTGATGAACAATTACGCCTGAACCCGAATCCCAGCATATATTCTTTGAACAGAGCTCCTTATTTTGTTGACTTTGCAATGAAAGAGCTGGAAGAGCTGGGATTTGATGAAACAGAAATTTCGCAAGGCGGCTACAAAGTAGTTACAACCCTGAATTATGCAGCACAAAAAGCTGCCGAAGATGCAGTAAATGCACAGGTCGGCAATAGACAAGCAGCTGTATTTTCATTCTCGCCCATAACCGGTGAAATCTATGTTTATATAGGCGGAAAAAATTATTTTAAAAGCCAGTATGACCGTGTAACACAATCAGTTAGACCTCCGGGTTCTGCATTTAAGCCTTTTGTTTATGCAGCAGCCATTGAAAAAGGCTGGGGCCCTAATGATATGCTGGAAGATACACCGGTTAATATAAACGGCTGGAAACCACACAACTACAACAACAGATATAGAGGTCAAATGCCTTTGTATATGGGCTTGATGTTATCTTCAAACGTTATGGCTGCAAGACTCATAAAAGATGTAGGTGTACGCTCTGTTATAGGAATCGCCCGTTCCCTGGGCATTACAACCCCTATAGAATACGATATGACAATTGCATTAGGCTCTAACGGGGTTAAACTCTATGAAATGACAGTGGCATACGGTGCTTTTGCAAACGGAGGTTTTAAAGTTAAACCCTATGCAATCGAAAGAGTAGAAACCTCAAGAGGAAAAGTCATATATCAGGCACCAAAAACAAGGGTAATGAAGGTATTAAACCTTAACACAGCAGCTGTAGTAACAGCAATGTTAAAAACAGTTGTGGAAAACGGAACAGGAAGAAGTGCCAATATAGGCAAACCGGCAGCAGGTAAAACAGGTACAACTGATGACAGCAAAGACGCATCATTCTATGGTTACACGCCTGATGTTGTTACAGGGGTATGGGTAGGAAACGACGACAACTCACAAATGGGAAGCGTATACGGAAGCACAATCCCTGCTGCTATCTGGAAAGCTGCAATGAAAGTTGCAACACAAAAATTCGGCGCTTCTGATTTTGATTATCCCTCAATTGAACTCAAAAGATATGCAACCGGTGCAGCAAAAACTATCGGAGATGACGAAGCTTTTGACAAACCAAAAACTGACACTCCGGCAGAAGGAGAGGCTGCTGTAGACAATCCTAATACCTCAGTACAGCAACAGCAAAATACTGCACCAAACCCTGTATCATTTAACAATACTTTCTTAGAACCTGCAAAACCGGCAGCGCCTGTTAATCCTCCGGTTCCACCAATGCCCGCAATGCAAAGGTAACAAAAATGGAAAATACTATCAAATGGAAACAAATGTACAACGGAGACTTTAAAAAGTATCTTGACTTTGTGGTTTCGTTAAAAACAAAGCTGGAAAAGCTTGATTTGTCAAAACTCCCTGAAGACAAAAAAGAAGCCTTGTGCAAAAGATACG
Organism: Clostridium sp. K4410.MGS-306; assembly: GCA_000980375.1. Lineage (GTDB taxonomy): Bacteria > Cyanobacteriota > Vampirovibrionia > Gastranaerophilales > Gastranaerophilaceae > Limenecus > Limenecus avicola. Next base: position 48,856 of record LARD01000021.1, read on the forward strand.
AAAAATTGTTTTCGCTTTCCTGTGATTTACTTGGAGAATATCTGAGTTATAACGGTATTTTTGCAGTAGACAAAAGTCAGATTATAAAATTTGCTTTTAATACAGAGCTTATTGATGACGGACAAAAATGGATAAACCTATTTTTCCTGTTTAATCGTTTCAAAAAAGAAGGATATGAAAAATCAGGAAAGTTTATATTATTGCATTTAAATGCTGATTACATTACTTTATTTGAAAACTTGAACAATTATTTTGAAAAAGAGTGCAAGCAAATTAATTAACAAAGTGGATTTTATGCAAGAAAGAAAAGAAGAATATAAATACAGGCTTCAAAACGGCTTTTTAAAAGGATATAAAAAGCTAAATGAGTATGAAAAAATCTATAACGCAGCAAAAATGTCACCAAAAGAGTCAGAAAAATTTCTTGCTGCAATAAAAAATGTTTATGACCAGGCCTGGAAGGTTATGGAAGAATATTTATTTGCTTGCGGAGTTTTGTGTTTTTTACCCAGAAAAATATTAAGCCATTTTAAAAACGAAATAAACATAAAACCCTGGATTGCTTTTATTGATGAATATAATAGTTATTTTAAGAATCAGAATACTGCTTCAGCAGAACAATTTATAAAAAGCTATTTTCTTACTTACAAAAAAGCATTTGATGAGCTTTATTCCGTATTTACATTAAAATCTAAAAGCGCTGTAACACAACAATCACGACTTGCACTCAAAAAATATCCAAACAGATATGTGCTGGACAGTTATATGTTATGGGTTTTAACAGAGTTTTTTAAAAGACACAAGAAAATACATATTGTTAGAATTATTGGCTCCAGAACAAATGGTTCGTTTCGCCGAGGTAGTTATATAAACCTTTTTATGGCAGGAAGTTATTCACAAGAAGAATTTTTACAAATTTACAATCAAATTAATATGCTGAGACATCCTTATTTTGTATATATTACAGATTCGAAAAACTGTGACCCGGATTTTGCAAAGCAAAACCTGAACCACAGCATTCTTTTATATGATAAAAAAGATTTTATATAGCTATTTAACTTCTATTGATATCCGATAATATTACCCCATTTATCAATTATTGGTGTGCCTTGTGTGCCAAATGCAGGGATTTGAGAGATATAGTCGTCATTTGAACCGTCATACTCTGATTCTGGATATCCATCCCTATCATAACCGTACATGTCATATCCGAATACGTCATATCCATCTCTGTCATAACCGTCCATATCATAGCCAAATTCATCATAACCGTCTTTATCGAAGCCATCCATGTCAAAGCCGTCGGAGTCGTAACCATTTTCGTCAAAGCCCCACTGATCATAGCCGTCATGGTCATAACCATCTATGTCAAAACCCCATTGATCATAGCCATCTTCGTCATAGCCCCATTCATCGTAGCCATCACGATCGTAGCCGTTTTCATCAAATCCCCATTGATCATACCCATCGCGGTCATAGCCATTCTGGTCAAAACCATCTTGGTCATATCCGTCTTTATCATAACCGAATTCATCGTATTTACTGTCATGATCAAGCAAACCCGAACCGCCTGTGATATCGCCAACAGGTGAACCGTCCAAGTCATTCATTATATGGTAAGAAGCATTGCCCCAGGAGTCAACAGTAACATCGACCTGGTATCCGTCACCATATTGCTGCTCGAGTTGATCCTGTACATAGTCTCGTATTTGATCAAGCTGTTCTTGAGTATAGGACGAATTAAACCCTGTACCGTCAGAAAAATCTTGATTAATATCAGGCACTATTCCCGCATCAAGTCCGGCATTATCAATGGTTCCTGTAATGACTTCAAAGTCATCGCTGTTATTATTGCCCGATGTATTATCGGAAAAATCAGACCCAGTGGGATTAAAATCATCTAGAGGATTGTCTGTATTGCCGTTATCATCAGGCTCATAACCTGTATTGTCATCTGTTGAAGGATAATTTTCAAAATCATCTACAACATCATTGTTGCCATTATCAAACTCGTTACCGATGTTGTCGTCTGAGGTATTATCTTCAATATCACCGGAAAAATCAAAATCGTTGTCATAGTCAGGATTTATTACCGGAGGTATTTTATCATTTGGATTCTTTATAGTTTGACCGTCATTTCGATGATCATCGGGCATTGTTCTTGTATCATTGATTATTTTATCAAACGTTAAAGACAATTCTTTTATAATATTTTTTATCTCTTTAGCTTCTTCTTTTATAGTTTTTTTGTCGATACCGTTTTTGTCTTTCTTTTCATTTATTTTTTTACAGCTTTTGAGTTCGTCATAAAGCTCTTTAAATTTATTATCAGTGTCTCCGCACATTTTATATGCATAATATTCTGCAAAAAATTCATTGATATTTGATAAACCGTAATACATATCTTTAAAGTTTTTGTCATAGTGACCTGAACCCTTTTTGGGCAATAGTTCAAGCAATTTCCAGAAGGATTCAATATTGTCTGTTGATTGAATTTTGTTGCTGTAATCAAGGGCATCCAGCATATGTCCTACTTCATGAGCAAGAACTGTTTGTTGAAAAGGATTGGCTGCGGTTTGTTCTCCATTATGGTACCAACCCACAGGGTCATAGACAAAATAAATTTTACCATTAAGACTATCTGCTCCCGCAAGTGCACTTGAGCCGGGGTTTGTTCCGGGAAGCAAGTTTACAATATCAAAGGTATCAACTTCTTTAACAAGATCCTGCATCAGCTCGGGTTTAATATCTTTGAGCATATTTACAAGTTTTTCTATAGCTAATTCTTCACCGTTAGTGTCATTCACTTTGATAGTATAAGATGTTCCGTCTTGTCCCTTGATTGTAATTGTGCCTGTACAAGATTTATCTTCATTATTCGGGGTATAAGAAATATTATATCCGTTAGAGCCCTTAACGTTTATAGGGCCTGTTTTAGAAGCTGCATGAGCTGGAGCAGCGCTTCTTGTTTGAACACTTTCTGCCTTAGCTGAATCTGTAGAAGATACATAAATATTAATTTGTTTGATTACAGCAGCATCAAAACTGTTAGAAACTTCTTTTATGTCGCAAGATTTTTCACCGCTTACTTGTTGGAGTATTTCATTTTTAGCTTTATCAAATATTTGGGCAAAATCACTATTTGATATAGAGCCGCAGTACATTTCATGATAATTTTGTGACGATACACTAAAGAAATCATCGAGTTTTGTTTGCAACTCCTCACTCGAAGCGCAATTGAAATTGAGAAGAGAATTGTTAAGACTTTCTTTAACTATTTCTTCTGCATTATTGTAATTGCCGGCATTAATTGAATCCAAAGCATTGGCAAATGCTTTGTCAAAGTTTGAATTAAGCATCATAAAGTTAGAAGTGGTTTCATAAAGAAATTTTATTTCTTCTTTCTTTTCTGCAAGGCTATCTTTTGTTTTATTAACTTCTTCTTTTGATAAAGCTGCAAACTTCGCCACATTAATCTCATTGAAATTAACAATGAATGAATCAATAAGATTGCCTACATTGTACGAACATGTGG
>LARD01000018.1 GCA_000980375.1 Clostridium sp. K4410.MGS-306
GACAAAATAAAACTGTATCCTGAATTGGATTGTACGCCAACCAGCACTTTTAACAGAGATTATGAATACTGGCGTCTTTCTTCATCACAAAGAACAACAAGAAATCAAATGTGTGCAATCCCCGGTCTTGGCGGCGGATCTAAACAGTCACGCTTTGCCTGCGGTGACGGCGGTTCAGAAGGTTCAAAATCAGGCAGTGACGGATATGTAATGGCAAACACAACCTATTACTTATCAGGCGGCGGTGGACAGGCCGGAGATTCTCAAACAAATATATTTTATCCCAGACTAGAGGCAAAATACCTTAAGGTGACTGTAGGCCGCGGAGGCACAGGCGGTGTGTCTAACAGTACATATGCGACAAATGGTACTAATGGCGGTGATACTTCTATAGAAACTGACAAAGGCGAAACTCTTGCCGGAAAAAAAGGCGGCTTAGGCGGGACTGTAAACCATACTCAAATGGCTTTGATGGACACACCCGGTGGCAATGGTACTGTTACAAATATATATTACAAAAACAGCCCTCAAAGAGGTATTGGCGGTATGTCCGAATATGAAGGCATAACTAATACAGAAATCCACGGATTAAAAAGCTCCGGCTATGGCGACGGCGGCGGAGGCGGCGGAATCAACTCCGAAGGCGAAGCCGGAAACGGTGCCGATGGCTCAAACGGCATAGTTATCATTGAATGGTAACTCAAAAAAATTATTGTTCCATATGGAATGATTAATTACCAAAACAGTACTTATTGACCCTTGTGAAAAAACAAGGGTCTTTTTTTATTATGTAAATAAAACTTAATGAATACTTAAAGTATTAAGATATGTAAACAAGACTTTGTTGACATCGAAACCCAGAGCCCGTAAGCTTTTCTGTAAGGTAAGGTAAGTGACGGTAAATTGTGTTTTTTCGGATGAAATCGGTGCTTAAATTTTCTATCATAAGAATATCAAGTATTGATTTTAGGAAAAAATATGAAAAAGATTGAAACAAAAACACAACCTATTTTTGGTTTTTCACTTGCAGAAGCTCTTATAACCCTTTTAGTAGTTTGTATTATAACCATTGCGTCTGTGCCAGTTATTACGAAAAAACACAGAGCGCAGTCAAGTGTTCCTCACGGGTCTTATGCTTGTTATTGGAATGGTGATGCGCTCGTTGCAAAATATACGGAAAACAAACAGGTCAAAGACGGAAAAATTGTTTTTGATGAGGAAGAAGGCAGATACGGCTGCGAATTTGAACCTCCGAAAGGTGCAAAAAATTTTGTAATAACAGTAATAGGCGGAGGAGGAGGCGGTGCAGGGTCAGCCGTGGGCTCTATTATAAACAAATACGAGGTAAACAATACAAATGCAAAAACTAAATATACAGAAGCCGGTGTTTATGAATTTTTGCTTGTTGGTGCAGGAGAATACGGTGGCAAAATTAACTATGTTTCTGAAGACAAATACAAACCGCAGCTAAGAGCCCTGACTTCAGGGAGCGGAGATGTTGTTTACATTCCTCCTACAATGATTCCAGCAGGTTACAATATGTTATTGAGTGTAGGCAGGCCGCATGAAAACTATGGTTATGATGTGACTTCAAACACTTCTGTCAAAATTTACAAAGACTACCAATTTGATTATCCGATTCTATTCGCTCAAGCAAGAGGAGGAACAGATGGCGGCCATGTTACATATGAATTTCAAAATTTGCAAGGCAAATTGTGGAAAAACAGACTGGATTTTCGTTATTCAGATAAAGATTCTCAAAATTGTTTAATATGTGAAAAAGACCCCGGTGTACTCGAAGCGCTTGACTCAAAAAGCATAAAAGAATACAAAGACACTAATTCCTCCAAAGCCTGTCCAATCGATGCGGTTAAAAACAACTCATTCACATGGGGCGGTGAGACTTTTTCGTCTGTAAAAAATTCTGTAATACATAAAAGCAGTGCAAAGAAAACAGGCTCTTTGCTGTCTGTTGATCATCAAAACGACAAAAGATACAACATTATTGAAGAATTGAGCAAATACAATGACAAATTCGGCATTGAATTTAACAAAGTAATAAAAGGAGCAAACAACGCTTACTATTTAAAAGCAAACGGAGAAAGGGATTTTGAAAAAGAAAGTCAGGCCTGTAGCGGCTCAAACTGGAAAACAAAAGAATACTGTATAGATTATGAAAATAACTATGGTGCCGGCGGAGGCGGACAGGGTATATACAAAAATGTAATGTATCCTGAAAGAATAGCCGGAAAAGAAGGGTTGATTTTAATAAAACAGAACAAACTGTTTGCTGGACTAGGCGGAGAACAGGGAAATCTTTCTCAAACAACATATCAAATATTGACGCAAAAAGTTGTAATGTTTCCGGGTAAAGGCGGCAAAGGCGGTGTTTATTCTCCAAATGTAATAAAAACAAACCAAAATTATACAAATAACGAATGCACACAGGGAAAAAGCGGAGAATCATCTTACATAAAAAATTCATCCGAGGTTTTGGGCGGTAAAGGTGCATCTTTAATTGATCCGGATAAAAAAAATTCGTATTCAGAGATTGTTGATGAAAAAACATCTATGCCAATAGGCGGCGACGGAAAGACCGCAGTTGAACCAAAAGAAGGCTTGACAGGAGGTTTGGGCGGTTTTAGCGGAACAAACGATTCTTACAACGGGTTAACCGCAGCCGTTTTCAAAAACGGCGCGCTTCTCGGTACGGTCAGCACAATTACAGGTGCAGGCTCCGGCGGTGGAGGCGGTTCTTTGACTATATCAAAAAGCGGTGACGATTATGATATAGAACAAGGAAACGGCGGCGACGGAGCTTCCGGTTTGGTTTTTATTCAGTGGTAATCTACTTAATAAAAGCCTGAACCTCTTTAAAATTAGGGTGTTTTGACGATTTTAGCATTTCAAAAATAACCATCTCAACTGTCAATATTTTTACACCCTCTTTTTCCATAAGATTTATTCCGGCTTTGAATTCGTCAGAATCTCTGGATGCACAGGCATCTTTTATTGCAAAAACGTTGTATCCGGCCTGTAAAAGAGCCATGGCTGTTTGATAAACGCAGATATGTGTTTCGATACCAAAGATAAATACGTTTTTTACATCGCCTAAAGCCTCTTTTACACCATCTGTCAGCAGTGCGTTAAAGCTGGTTTTTTCAAAGAATTTTGCACTGTCAGGCACACTGTATTTTACAGAAGGTATTGTTGAACCAAGCCCTTTTGGATATTGTTCTGTCAAAACTGTTTTTATGCCCAGTACTTTGGCTGTTCTTGCCAGTATTTCAGCTTTTTTTGAGCATTTGTCTTTTTGCAGCATTCCCACAAGTTTTTCCTGCACATCAATAAATAAAAATGCAGAGTTTTGAGCTGTTATATCAATAGTCATGGGCGTATTCTCCTTTTAATCGTTTGTGTAAGTCTGAAAATCTTTAATAAAAGAGTTGAGCAAATACTCGAGTTTTTCCTCGGACAGCTCGTTTGTGTCCACAAAGAGCTTTTCTGCTTTCAAATCCTGATTTTTTATGTTGTGGATAATCTCCACATTTATTTTTGTATAACCCGGATAGCTCACGGTAAAGAAGCTTTCCCCTTTTTCGTTTTTGAGAGAAAAATTACCTCTTTCTTCTGTGACTGTTTGGGTTATCTTTGTTTCAAAAAGCTTTTCTTCGTTTCTTTTTTGGGTCTGATAAAAAAGCGGAGACAGTATATTTTCTAATTTTTTTACAAAATTCTCTTTGTGGAGCTTAAAGTTTTTTACGTTCACCTCAAGATTTACCTCTTTTTTTACGGGTTCTTGAGCAAAAAGGAAAGAGTTGCCTTTTAAAAGCGCTTTTGAAAGAGCTTTGTTTGCAAGCTCTTCTGCCCTGTCAAAGGCTATGTCTTTGGTTTCTATGTAGCCGGCGCAGATGGTGAAATCGGCTGTAAGTGCTGTTCTTATTTTTTCCAGCACTTTTAGTACGTCTTCTTTTGCAGTGTGCCTGAACCACAAATAAATTTTAAAATCAGATGCATAACCCAGAATATCGCAAGAGCGCACTGTTTTTTTGATAGTGTTCATCAAATTTTCAGGTGATATTTTGCTTCTTATATTAATATCCGGAGCAGCAACAACAAATGTGCCCCAGTCTTTTTTGCTCTCTTCTTTTAAAATTGTATAGGTATAATTTTCCGTATAAACCTGATTGTTTTTGTCGAGAATTTTTAATTGTGAGAGTATGTCTTTTTTGTTCTGGCTTTCGTACAGATTTTCTCTTTTTTTAAGGCACCAGAGTGTTCTTATGGTGAATTCGGTTTCTGTTGCATCAAGGGTTAAAAAATCTGTAATTCCTTTTTCATATGCACTGCAAAGCGTGTTTTCGTCGAACTCTTCGAACAAAAGAATAACAGAACACGTTTTTGTATTATCATTTTGTCTTATTTTTTGTACAAAGTTTAGGAACTCTTCTTCGTTATCAGCACACAGGTGATAAAAAATAAGTACGGGATTTTTTTCTTTTACTTTTTCAAGACAGTCTTTTGAGCTTACACTCTCAAATACATCAGAATTCCTCAATAAAAGCACCTTTGCTTTTACCAGTTTTGAGACTTTTTCGTTATCTGTTATTAGAAGAATGCTGTTTTCCAAGGGTTCTCCAAAACGTTGTGGCAATATTATTTACTGAAAATATTTTATATCAAAACAAAAGCCATTGCGAGCGGAATTTTGTCATGGAAAAAAATACAAAGACCATACTTTGGTATTGCAAATCTCTAACTTTTTGAGAATTCAGAACACCTTGAAAAAGCCGTAGTATAAGTGTGTGAAGGGAACGCCATCCCCCTTTAAGTACTAATTATAATGCTTTTGGGCATTTTGATTGGTTTTGCTATGGTGCGAAACCTTTAATCAAAGGGCTTTTGAGGCATTAAGAGTATACACGGAAGTTAAGAAAGACTCTCTCAGAAAGGAGCTATCACCATGGCTATTATTGTAAACACCAACATTACGGCGTTAAAAACACAAAAGAACTTGAACAGTGCAACTAATTCTTTGAACAGTGCACTTGAAAGAATGTCAACAGGTTTACGTATCAACAAAGCAGGCGACGATGCTGCAGGTTTGTACGTAGCAACCGGTTTAAACACTCAAATTAGGGGTTCAAAAGTAGCACAGGATAACGTTGCAACAGGGAACAACGTACTTTCTACAATGGAAGGCGACTTAGACGTTATCCTGGACAACCTGAACCGTATCAGAGACCTGGCAGTACAAGCCGCTAACAGTATCTATGACGAAAGTGCTATGGCTGCAATGAAAGACGAAGTCCAACAACGTTTGGATGAAATCGACAGAATTTCACTTGCATCCAACTTCAACGGCTTGCAGCTTCTTGCAGGCGAAGGCACTCTTGCAGAACAGGGCTTGAGACTTCAAGTTGGTGCAAACTCAGATGCAGCAGCTAACTGTATCCAGATAGATGCAGACTTCTTTGCAGATGCAATGAACTCTGAAAACCTTGGTTCAGATTATAACGGACGAATGCCTGTCGGTTCTTTGATTAAACCTGCTGACGGTCTTAGCGGCAACATTGATGCAGCGTTTACAAACGCAAGTAACGCAGCTGCTTATATCGATGTATTAGATGCTGCTATCGATAACATTTCTACTAAAAAGTCTACAATCGGTGCGACAATGAACAGACTTGATGCAGCTTTATCTTCATTAACAACAGTTATCGAAAACAACACAGCTGCAAAATCAACAATTATGGACGCAGATATTGCGGAAGAATCAGCAGAATATACAAAAGCACAGATTCTGCAACAAACATCATCTGCTTTGCTTGTTCAGGCAAATGCACTTCCTCAAATTGCTATCAACCTTGTTCAAGGTTAATAATAATTACAATAAAATACTTCTTTCTGAGCCCGCTTATGCGGGCTCTTAATTTTTTCCGATAATTTTTAATTTTTTGATGATAGAATATTTATAAAGAATCAAATATAAAGGAATTGAGAATGTCAGAAAACAACCCTACTCTTAACACAATCAGAAGTACAAGAATTCAAAAACTTGCGGAGCTTGCTGACAAAGGCATTAATCCGTATCCTTATTCATATGACAAAAATGCTTCGGCAAAAATGCTTCAAGAAAAATATAAAGACCTCCCCGCAGGTGAAGAAACAAATGACGAATACCTTGTTGCAGGCAGGGTTATGGCAATAAGAAACACAGGTATGTTTATTGACCTGATGGATGGTTCAGGCAAAATCCAGATTTTTTCTCACAAAGAAAACATGGATGCTGAAAAAATAAAAACTCTTAAACTGGTAGATATTGGCGATATTGTTGGTTTTCAGGGTACTGTAAGAAGAACACCCAGAGGCGAGCTCAGTATCAAAGCAACAGACTTCAAACTGTTGTCGAAATCTCTTCTCCCTCTTCCGGAAAAATTCCACGGCCTCACTGACGTGGAAACAAGATACAGACAACGCTATGTTGACTTGATTATGAATGAAGACGTAAGAGATACATTCAGAAAAAGAAGCTTAATCATTCAAAAAATCAGAGAATACCTTGCAAAACAAGGATTTCTCGAGGTTGAAACTCCCATCTTGCAGACAACTGCGTCAGGTGCAAACGCAAGACCTTTTAACACTCATCACAATGCGCTTGATATGGGCCTTACTTTAAGAATTGCGCTTGAGCTTTACCTGAAAAGACTTATCGTAGGCGGTGTATCAGAGAGAGTTTATGAAATAGGCAGATGTTTCAGAAACGAAGGTATTGATACAAGACACAACCCCGAGTTTACTATGATAGAGCTTTATCAGGCATATGCAGATTACAACGACATGATGACCCTGACAGAAAACATGGTTGCTTATGTTGCTCAGGAAGTGCTCGGCACAATGAAAATAAAATACGGCGAAAACGAAATTGATTTGACACCGCCGTGGGATAGAAAAACAATGCTCGGCTCTATCAAAGAAGCTACAGGCGTTGATTTTATGGAGATTTATGACGCACAGGAAGCTATCAAAGTTGCAAAAACTCTCAATGTTCATGTTGATGATGACATGAACTGGGGCCAGGTTGTAGAAGCTGTGTTCGAAGACAAAATTGAACCTTCTTTAATCCAGCCTTGCCACATTATCGACTACCCCAGAGAAATCTCTCCGCTGGCTAAAGTCCACAGAGACAACGACAGGCTGACAGAGCGTTTTGAAACACGTATTAACGGATGGGAACTTGCAAATGCGTTTTCAGAGCTTACTGACCCGATTGACCAGAGAAGCAGATTTGAAGCACAGGCACTTGCAAAAGCAAACGGCGACGAAGAAGCAATGGAGCTTGATGAAGACTTTATTACCTCTTTGGAATACGGCATGCCTCCGACAGGCGGTATGGGTATGGGTATCGACCGTCTGGTTATGCTTTTGACTGATTCTCAAACAATCAGAGACGTTATCGCATTCCCTACAATGAGACCGATTGATAATAAATAGTTTTTAACACGGGGTGATTTTTTCACCCCGTTATTGTATAACTAAAATATGTTTTTCAATATAAAATTTTATAAAAAAGTTATTATTTTATTTTGTTTTACGTTATTGCTAAATTCATTACCAGCAGAGGCTTTGCAGGTGGTTTACCCAAAAAACCTCAGCACTCAGGTTAATGCAGCATCCACCTTTTTTATAGGGTCTACAGAGCCGGGTTCTTCTTTAAAAATCAATGAAATGGATGTAAAAGTCTATGATAACGGTTCTTTTGTTCAGGTTGTTCCGCTCAATGACGGCGAAAATACAATCAAAGTCGAATCTACAAAAGGCCAAACAAAAGATACAATAACATATATTATAAAAAAAGTGCCAAAACCCGAACCGGAATCTGTTAGCGCACAGCTTGAGGAATTTTCGCCTGACGAGTATATGTACGCATCTGTAGTGAAAGACAATACCCCTCTTCGTGCACAGCCTGATGAAAATGCAACCAGAGTTACACATCTCAACAATGGCACAGTTTTGATGATAAACGGCAAAAAAGGCGGATATTACAGGGTTGCTTTGACTCCGTCAAAAAATGTATGGGTAAGAGAAGATAATATTGTTAGCTATTCAAAAATCACAGGCAAAATGCTGGCTGAGGTGTCAAATGTTTCTTTGAGCGAGGATAAATTATACAATTATATCAAGACAGACCTGTCTTTTGCTGTGCCTTACAAGGTTGTTGAAACAGATACGGGATTGAACCTTGAGCTGTATAATATCAAAAAAAATGCGGCTGATACAACTTTTTTTAATGCATTAGGTGATGTAAAAAGTCTTGCCATAAATACTGTGTGTGCGGATAATATTTCATCTTATTTTGTCGAACTCAATACAAAACTGTGGGGTTATGACGTTTTCTATGAGGGCAATACCCTTGTTTTAAAAATAAGAAAAGCCCCTGTTGCAGATACTTCTGCACCGCTAAAAGGGATAAAAATAGCAATTGACGCCGGTCATGGCGGGGATGATGCAGGTGCAATCGGGCCTACGGGTGTTAAAGAAAAAGATATTAACCTTGATATTGCTAAAAAACTGCAAAAAACACTCGAAGACAACGGTGCACAGGTTGTTATGATAAGGCAGGACGACACAAATGTGCCATTGTATGAAAGACCGCTCAAGGCAAAAAAAGAAGATGCTCTTATTTTATTGAGTATTCATGCCAATGCACTGGCTGACGGTGCAGACCCTTATGCAAAACATGGAACCTCTGTTTATTACTACAACAGAGAGTCTGTTGAGCTGGCAAAAACAATAAGAGATGTCTTGACAAAAGAGCTGGGCACAAAAGATGACGGTGTATGCAAATGCAGTTTTGTTCTTACCCGACCGACTATGCCATTGTCGGTACTTGTTGAAGTTGCATATATGATTCATCCTGATGAGTATACACTGCTTTTGGATGACGGTTTCAGACAAAAAGCGGCAGAGGCTCTCAAAAAATCTTTAGAAACATATGTGTTAAATTCTGTTAAAAATTCGCAATAATTGATAATAAAACACGTTAAAATATTGACACGTTTTAAATGCGGTGATACAATATAAAAAATTTATTGTTTAAGGTTATGTCTTAGGGTTCAAAACCCGCTTCAGACACAGGTTTAGACTCCATTTTGTAAGAAGAGATTTTTCAAGTGTAAGGCAGGAAAAATGCAAGTTTCTGTAATAAAAAATTCAGAACCTAAAAATAAAAGCATAATACTTACGGCAGCTGCCGGAGGTGGTACAGGTCTGCTTTTAAGACATTTTGTGCCTGTGTGGAAATCTGAAATGGATTATGTAATGTTTAACCAGTCCGATGCCATTAAAGAAGAGGCAGTGAAAACCGTAAAAGATAGTGTGCTTGATAAGGCTAAAAAACAATTGGCCAAACAGCCTAAAAATGAAGCTCTTGACCTTTTTATAAAAAGAGCACAGGCAAAAGATGCCAAAGAAAGTATTGCTATCAAAGAAGAAATCCAAAAAGCTTCCAAAACAGTAAGAAAACAGGTAAAAATTTTAATTGATGATATAGCTGTCAAAATGCGTGCAGCAAAAAATCTTACCGATGCAAATATTAAAAACGCCGTAAAACAAAAACGCTCCATCAGCGCATTTTTGCTACCCGGAATAGCTCTGGGTGCTCTTGGTGCTTATGTTTATAACGTTATCGGCACAATCAGCGAAGAATAATTTGATACCGGCAAAAATTATTAGTTATTTAAACTGTGAATAGGAGCAGGAATTCTGCCGCCTCTTTGCACAAATTTTGAGCTGGAAAGAGTGTTTACACTCATAATCGGTGCTTCGCCAAGCAGCCCGCCAAAAACAATTTTGTCTCCCACGGTTTTGTTTGGCGCGGGAATAATCCTAACCGCAGTGGTTTTCTTGTTAATCATGCCAATAGCCATTTCATCTGCAATGATTCCTGAGATTGTATCTTCGGGTGTATCACCCGGGATTGCTATCATATCCAGCCCCACAGAGCATACGCTGGTCATTGCTTCGAGTTTGTCAAACGTTAAACAGCCTCTTTGTGCTGCTTCAATCATGCCTGCATCTTCCGAAACAGGAATAAATGCACCGGACAGACCGCCTACGTGTGAGCTTGCCATGATGCCGCCTTTTTTCACCGCATCATTGAGCATAGCCAGAGCAGCTGTTGTGCCGTGAGCACCTGCATGTTCAAGTCCCATTGCCTGAAAAATTCCTGCAACACTGTCTCCAACCTCCGGAGTGGGCGCAAGAGAAAGGTCTATAATACCAAAAGGTATGCCCATTTTCCTTGCCATGTCACGGCCGACCAGCTCACCTGTAGAAGTAATTTTGTAGGCTATTTGCTTAATCTTGTTTGCCATTTCTCCAAAAGATGTGCTTTGAGGCAGAGATTCTATTGCGGCACGCACTACGCCGGGGCCGGAAACCCCTACGTTTAAAGCACATTCGCTCTCGCCGTATCCATGAAAAGCGCCTGCCATAAAAGGATTGTCTCCGGGAACATTACAAAAACACACAAGCTTTGCTGCGCCTATTCCGTCACGGTCGGCTGTCAGCTGTGCTGCTTTTTTTATCGTTGCACCCATTTTGAGCACGGCATCCATGTTTATGCCAGCTTTTGAACTGGCAACATTTACTGATGAGCAGATTCTTTCTGTGTTTGCAAGTGCTTCGGGTATGCTTTCTATCAGGGCAATATCGCCTTTTGTGCAGCCCTTTTCTACAAGAGCACCAAAACCGCCTATAAAGTTTACCCCGACATCCTGTGCTGCTTTGTCCAGAACCTTTGCAAGGTATACATAGTCGTAGTCTTTGCAAGATTCACCAACAAGCGATATAGGAGTAACGGAGATTCTTTTGTTGATAATGGGGATGGAGTATTCGTCTTCAATCTCTTGTGCCATAGACACAAGATTTTTTGCATATTTTGTAATTTTGTTATAAATCTTTTCTCCGACCGCTTTTACATCAGTGTCACAACAATCACGAAGGCTCAAGGCCAGTGTAACCGTTCTGATATCAAGGTGGTGAACCCTTATCATGTCTATTGTTTCGAGAATAGAATCAGCATTTATAGATGTCATTGTTTTCCCTTTTAAAAATTAAATGTTGTGCATTTTGTCAAAAATTTGTTTTTTTTGTATCCAAATTTCCATTTTGAGCTCTTCGCCTGCTTTTTGCATTGCTTCTTTTATTTCTTTAAAAGATTTTTCTGATTGAGAAATATCTCCTAATAAAAACATAACAAAGTAATCCTGCATGATGCTTTGTTTTATGTCTTCTATGTTAACTTTGTAATCTGCAAGAACAGCGGCAACTTTTGCAACAATACCGATTCTGTCTACACCGGAAACCGTTATGATTATTTTGTTTTCGCTTCTGTTTTCCATTGTGCTCCTTTTGGTTTTTTTTTAAATAATTTTGCTGACAGATTTATTTTACATTATTCAGATACTTAAGTCACCGGAAAAAATTATTTTTTCCTCATCATCTGAGTTTTTTACGACCAGATTCCCGTTTTCATCCATTTTAACGGCAAAATACTCTTGTCTTTGGGAGTTGTCTGTTTGTTGAATAAACACTGTTTTTCCAAGAAAATTGTTTCTCTTCAAATATTCCTGTTCAAAAGAGCAAAAGCCCCGTTCGATTACGTCTTGGTATTTTGAAAAAAACTCTTTTAAAAGTTTTTCCAAAAACTCTTGTCTGTCAATAGAGTGACCGGTTAACAAGTTTAAAGATGTGGCGGGTTTTTCTATTTTTTCAACAAGGCTTAAAGGCATGTTAAGGTTTACGCCTATGCCAAGCACAACACCTTGAATAATATTTTTTTTGAGCACGCTTTCACAAAGTATTCCACAGACTTTTTTTCCGTCAATCAAGACGTCATTGGGGTATTTTATTTGCGGTTTTAGCCCGTATGTTTCTATGACTTTGCAGGTGCAAACACTCATGTACTGGGTAAGATTTGCTATGTGTGCGATTTTTTCAGGTTTCAACACCAGTGAAAGGCATAGATTGTCAGGGGTTTCACAAATCCAAACTCTGTTAAAACGACCCTTGCCCTGTGTTTGCACAAGCGCACTCACAGCGGTTTTGTCTTTTAGTTTATCAAAATTTTTGACCCCGTAAGTGTTTGTTGAATCTATGCTGTCAAATTGTATAATATCAAAATTATTCATTACTGTTTTTTCTAAGCATTAAAACATTTCCCGCTTCGTCATAGCAGGCGTTTTCTACCCAGTGGCCTAGCAGTTTCTGGTTTTTGTCGTAGAGATACTGTTCTGTTTTAGAAACAACAAAGGTTGCGTTTTTAAACGCGCCGTATCTGTTGTAAGCCACAGAGCGGTGCGGGTATACGTCAAAAGGTTTGTTCAGTACATCTACTTTAAAAAGCGAACCGAACTCGTCGTAATAATAGTTGTGATAAGGGTCATTAGAGTATCTTACACCGTATGTTCCGTCGGAAAAAAGCGCAAGATAGCGGTTGGCTATTTTTGTTGTGTTGTTTTTTAGCGCATTATAGTTTGCCTCGTGGTTGGGGTCTGTCCAATAGTCTCTGAACTCGTTGGGCCCCAGAGCATAATTAATGTTGTTGAATGTTTCTTCTCTTGCTATTTCTGCATCTATTTGTGCATTACCCTGCAAAATCAAAGCAGAAGCGGGTAAAGTCAAAAAAAGCATTAAGATGATAAGCAATAATTTTTTCATAATTTAATAATATAATAAAAATACCCCGCAAGTCATAAACTTTCGAGGTATTTTGTTAATTTTTTTTAATCAGCTTTTATTATGCTTTAGCTTTAGCTGTTTCTACTACAACAGAGAAAGCTTCAGGTTCGTTAACAGCCATTTCGGCAAGCATTTTTCTGTTAACTTGAATATCAGCTTTTTTGAGTGCGTTCATGAATTTGGAATAGCTCAAGCCGTGTTGTCTAACAGCAGCGTTGATTCTTACAATCCACAAACGACGCATTGTTCTTTTTTTGTTGCGTCTGTCTCTGTATTGATATTTGAGTTTTTTCATTACAGCAGTGTTAGCAACTTTAAAGATTCTGCTTCTTGCGCCAATAAAGCCTTTAGCTAATTTTAATATTTTTTTATGTCTTTTTCTTAAGACATTTCCGCGTTTTACTCTCATTGTTTAACCTTCCTTATCTTGAATACTTTTTGTACGGTAATTCTTTTGAAATTAAATCCAAATGTGTTTCAGAAACTTCTGTCATACCTGACAATCTTCTTTTTCTGCTCACTGCTTTGTGTTGAAGCAAGTGTTTTGTACCGGCAGAACGTCTCAAGATTTTTCCGGAAGCTGTCACTTTGTAGCGTTTTGCAGCCGCGCGGTGTGTTTTCATCTTTGGCATAGTTTTCTCCTTTCGTGGTGCTTACGGGTGTTTCCACTTTGTGCCGCAGCCCTTGTCTTAACTTATCCGGCGCTCGTGTTTTGCCAGAGCCCCTTTCTAACCCCTGTGACATGCCGTCCACAGAGTATCAGTATAATTTATTGTAAAACAAAAACCCCGCCATGCAAGGCCTGATGAAGATATGTAAAATCTTAACCAATCGTAACTTTTTTGACTATCTTTCGGGTTTATAAGAAAATAAGAGATACATATGTTTAGACTTGGGATTAGATTGAGTTAATGTACATTAAAGAAGTAGAAATAGATAACTTCAAATCTTTTGCAAACAAGCTTACAATACCGTTTTTGAAAGGTTTTACCACTATTTCGGGCCCGAACGGCTCGGGGAAGAGCAACATCATTGACAGTGTGCTGTTTGCGCTTGGCCTGTCTACGTCTCGAACTTTGCGTGCGGAAAAAATATCCCAGCTTATCTCCACTCACACACGCAGAAACGAAGCTATTGTTAAAGTAACTTTTGCCCCCGAAAACGGCGAAGAAAAAGAGTTCTCCGTTGCGCGTAAAATCAAAAAATCCTCGCAAGGCTACAATTCTATCTATTACCTTAACGACAAAATCGTTACGCTCACAGATGTTCACACAATTCTGGAAAAATACAACATCACCCCCAACAGCTACAACGTCATCATGCAAAACGACGTTATGTCTATCACAAACTGCTCTGATGTTGAAAGAAGAAAAATCATAGACGAAATCGCCGGCGTTGCCGACTTTGACCGCCGTATAGAACAGGCGCAAAATGAGCTGGGGACTGTAGAATCCCGTGTTCAAAATTCGCTTTTGATTTTGTCGGAAGTTGAAACAAGACTCGAAACCCTGAAAGCAGAACGCGAAGTTGCGTTGAAATATCAGAAACTGCGCGACGAAAAAACAGACCTTGAGTCTAAAATTACAACAGTAAAATATTTTGACATCAAAAAGAACCTCGAACGCACGCACGAGAGCATTCTTGACGCAAACAAAAAGAAAAAAGAAGAAGAAAACAAACTCAAAAAACAAGACGCTGAACTGCTTAAGGTAAAAACAAAACTCGATGAACTTTCAGACCTTGTAAAAGAAAAAGGCGAGGCCGAGCAAATCGAGGTCAAAAAACAGGTTGAAGAAATTAAAGGTCAGGTTGACAGAAAAGAATCTGCCATTGTCTATGCGGACAAAGGGATTCAGGATAATTTAAAAACTATCGAAAATGCCAAAAACGGTATAGAAGACCTTAAAAAGAAAAAAGAACAGACTCAAAGCAACATCGAAGCAAAAAATCAGGAAATAAAAAAACTCGAAGAAGACAAAACCTCAAAGCAAGAGGATTTGATGAAGACTTTGCAAGAGGTTGCGGGTTTAAACCAGAGTGCTGATAAATACGTTGCACAAAGAAATGAGCTTCGCTCTCAGCTGGAAGCGCTTAAAGACGAAGAAACAAAGCTTATTCAGGCGCAGGCCCCGCTTGAAGCGGAATTAAACAACCTTGTAAAAAGCATTGAAGATGCAAAAAACAAAATTGCAGAGTTTGAAGAATTCAAACAAAATTTTGCAGGGAACAAAGACCGCGTTGAGGTTCAGGCAGAAGAGCTCGGCAAGGAGCTCAAGGACTTTAAAACCATACAGGAAACCACTTTGTATGAGCTTGATAAAACCAAAAACGAACTCAACGACGTGCAGTACAATGTGCAGACAGCTTACCGCAAAATATCACAGATGGAAGCACAAAAACAGGCTTTTGAAGATGTAAACTTCGGACGCGCGGTCGATACGGTGCTTAATGCAAAAATACAAGGCGTGCATGCTACACTGGCGCAATTAGGACAGGTTGATAAGGAATACTCAACCGCACTGGAAGTGGCAATGGGCGGCAGAATGGCCAACGTGGTCGTGGATGATGATGAGACGGCAAGAATAGCTATCGAAGTTTTAAAAAGCGCAAATGCAGGCCGCGCAACTTTCTTGCCTTTGAACAAAATTAACAAAGCGCCGCGTTCTTTGAAACTGCCAAAAGACAAAGGCGTTATAGATTTTGCAATCAATCTTATTGATTTTGATGATGAGTATTTGAATGTGTTTTTCCATGCACTCGGCGAAACCCTTGTTGTGGAAGACTATAACAGCGCGCGTAAACTCATCGGCCAATACAGAATGGTTACTTTAACCGGCGAGTTGTTTGAAAAATCAGGCTCGATTTCAGGCGGCTCGCAAAAACGTTCGGGCTTAAAATTCAGCCAAACTCAAGACGATGAGCTTGCAAAATTCAAAGAAAGACTGCAGGCATTTGAAAAAACTTATGCAGAATTAAACAAAAAGAAAGAAGAGCTTGAACTCAAACTTGATAAGGTCAGAATTTCTTATTCAAACTCAATGACAGAGTACAACAAGGCCAAAATGGAACTGCAGAACCTTGTTGCTCAAGCTGATTCTAACGAAAACAATATTAAAGAAAAACGCGAATACCTTGAGCAGGCGCAGCCAAGAATGCAAGCAATTGAAAAACAGCTTGATGAAATGGAGCAAAAACTCGTAAACTACAACGAACAGGCGCTCAAACTCGATGAAGAAATCAAAGAAATTGAAGCTAAAATGACGCCAGAAGAGCTCCAGAACCTCAAAAAGCTCACAGAAGAAAAAGAAAACGAAATTAAAGCCATTGATGCGGCGATTCTTCGTGCTCACAACGAGATTGACGGGTTTAACAGAACCCTTGTGTTCCACGATGATGTTATTGATACAAAAACAAAAGAAATCGCAAAACTCGGCTCGGACAACGAGATTTATGAGCAGGATAAGGTTAAATACAAAGGCGAAATTGTTGAACTCAAAGCGCAGATTGAAGTGCTCGATGCAAAAATTAAAGAGCTCGGCGAAAAACTCATAGAACTTCAAACAGAGCGTGACGCTGTAAACGCGCAGTATCTTGAGCTGGACAAAGAAAAGAATTTGATTGTTTTAAATATTGAAAAAGTATCAGAGCAAATTGAAGCGTTCAAAGCCCGCAGACGCGAGCTCGAGCCGCAGCTGGAGCTTGTTAAAGAAGAGCTTAAAGAAAACGGCGTTGATATTTCAAACCTTGTGGAAATCGAAATTTCCGTTGAAGAAATTACAGGCAGAATCCAGCGCCTGCAAAGAAGAATGGACGAACTCGGCGATGTTAACATGCGCGCTATCAAGTCGTATGACGAGGTTTCCGAACGCCAGAACGAGCTTAAAACAAAAATTGACACGCTGTCTAACGAAAAAAATCAGATTTTAGACAGAATGCAGGGTTATGAAAACCTTAAAAAAGACACGTTTATGAACACTTACAACAACATAAACGACAACTTTAAAGAGATTTTCCACAGATTATCCGAGGGTGAAGGTACGCTTGTTTTGGATAATCACGAACAGCCTTTCACAGGCGGTATGTCTATTGAGGCACAGCCCCGTGACAAAGAAAAAACACGCCTCAATCTTATGTCGGGCGGGGAAAAGTCGCTTACTGCTTTAGCGTTTGTGTTTGCAATCCAGCGCTATTTGCCGGCTCCATTTTATGCGTTTGACGAGGTAGACGCAAACCTTGACGGTATCAATGTTGAGAAACTTGCCGATATGGTAAAAACACAGGCAGAAAATACGCAATTTGTAGTAGTTAGTCACCGTAAACCTATGATAGAATCAGCTAATAGGACAATCGGCGTAACGCAGAAAGAAAAAGGCATAACACGCGTAACAGGCGTAAAACTAAGGGATTAATAATCGGGAAAAAGTATGACAGAAACAGCCGAATCTAATTTACATCATGAATTTTATGCACCTGAGACATCAGTTGCCGGTACAACTGCGCTGGATGAAATGAATATAATTTCCTCTACCCCTGCTGCTGCGGCAGAACAGGTTGACGGTATTGAAATTCTTGTAAATATGGCAAAAACAGGTAAGGTCGACCCGTGGAATGTTGATATTGTTGATATCACAGACAAATATCTTGCACACCTTTTTCAAATGAAAGCGCAAAACCTCCGTTTAACAGGCAGAACTTTGCTTTTTGCTGCTATTCTTTTACGTTTAAAATCCAATGTTTTAGAAGGCATTGACGCTAATCAGATTGAGGGAATTGAGGAAGAACAATTCGACGATTTTGAACTAGAGGACGATGGCTGGGATGACGGTGAAATCAATACAAACAATGTTGTGTCCTTAGACGAAGTGCTTCAAAGACGCACAAGTATCCGTCTTAACAGAAGCCGTATGGTCAACTTGAAAGACCTTATTAAACAACTGCAGTTTTATGAAGAGCTGGATAGAAAACAATCTTTGAAAAACGCTCACGAGCGTGCAAAAAGACGTGTGCGGTCTTATGCAAGGCTTACGCCTGATGACATTGTGAACCTTGCTCACGATGAGTACATTGAAAAAAGTGTGGAAATCCTCCACGAAAACCTTAAAAAAATCTTTGAAACACAGGAAAAAGTAGAGCTCAATACCCTGACACTGCTTGGTCTGGACAAAATTTCCGCTTACATTGCGCTTTTATTTTTGACAGCAGATGCAGAGGCTGATATTGATTTGTATCAGGAGGAGTTTTATGGCGAGCTTTATGCTGTGCCATACAAAAAACCTGCTCAAACAGAAAAAGAAACAGCCTGAGTGTCATAAATTCTGTAAAAAAATGCCTTTGAGTATGAGTCAAAGGCGTTGATTCGGTTAGTAATTTTGGTAGTTAGGTTATAGAGTTTATGGAGTTAATTAAGTTTTTCACACACAAAAATTCACGGGGAATTTAAGACTTTAACAAAATTTTCACTTACTTCTGATTTCATAAGTTTCGTCAAAGAAAAAAATTTCCCGTTTTGATATTTTTTATTACAAAAGTTAACAATTCAAACTGTTAACAAAAAAACGCTTTCAATTCTTCAATTTTGGCTTTTTCGTCGCTTTCAAAATAAATTCTCAAAAGAGGCTCTGTGCCGCTCGGGCGGATGAGCACCCATGTACGATCATCATCAAGGTAGTATTTTACGCCGTCTTTTGTGTCTTTTTCTTTTATGTCAAAGTTTGCGACTTTTTCCAGCTCACAATATTTTTTCATCAAAATATCAAGCTGCTGCTGGTCTTGCAGTTTTACATCTATTCTTTCGTTGATAAAAACGCAGCCTGCTTTTTGTTTAAGCTCTTCTTGAAGCTCCCACAGCGGTTTGTCTTCGTAAGCAAGCATTTCGAGCACAAGCAGATCGGCTATAATGCCGTCTTTTTCCGGAATGTGGCCTTTTATGCTCAAACCACCGGATTCTTCGCCGCCAATGATTGTGTCATACTCGCGCATTGCTGCACCCACCCATTTAAAACCGACCGGCGTTTCAACAATATCAATATCATACTGCTTTGCAATGATGTCGAGCATACGGCTTGCGCCCACGGTTTTTACGAGCTTGCCTGAAAAACCTTTGTTCTTAATCAAATGTCCTAAAAGCAGTGCAATAATTTCGTTTGGTGTAACGTATTCGGCTTTTTCGTTTATCACACCGAACCTGTCGCCGTCGCCGTCGTTGCTAAGGCCTATTGCACTTGTTCTGTGTGTGATTAGCTCAATCAATTCGTGAAGGTATTTTGCTTTTGGCTCGGGCATTCCGCCGCCAAAATCCGGGTCATGGTTCATATGAAGCGACTCAAAGCTTATGTTGTTGCGTCTCAACAGCTCGTCAAAATACCCTATGCTTGCGCTGTAAAGGCCGTCGTAGATTATCTCTCCGTCGTCGTCCTCGCGAGTAAAATATTCGCGTATTTTTTCAAAGTCGATGATTGATTCAATGTGTTTAAAATAAGGTTCTTTAAAGGATTTTTGTTCGATTTCAAAAACCTGTGAAGGCGAAAAGCTTATGCTGTCTATGTTTTTGATGTTTTCTACAATAGCGTTTGTAATCTCGGTTGTGGCAGGGCCCGCATAATCAGGTATAAATTTTATCCCCAGATACTCGGGCGGATTGTGAGACGCCGTGAACATCAACGCGTCAGCGTCCAGTATTTTTGCATTGTACGCAAGTACAGGTGTGGGCACAACCGTATCAGACAGGGTAACTTTAAAGCCGGCCTGAGAAAGAATTTTTGCGCTGAATTGTGCAAACTCATATGCCATGTTTCTCGGGTCATAGCCTATGATTACGGGTTTTTCCACCCCGTCTTTTTCCAAAATATACTGTGCGATTGCTTTTGTTACGGTTTCTACGTTTTCAAAATTAAAATCCTGTCCTACAACAGCTCTCCAGCCGTCAGTGCCAAACTTTATCGCAGATACGTTATTTGTCATTTCCTCAACCTTTTTGTACAATGTTTTAATAAATATATATTTTACCAGAGAAACGGTGCAGGGCAAAATGATTGAGATAAATAAAGAAATTAAAGAACTTTTGTTTTTGGGGCCGCAGGGCTCGTATTGCGAAACAGCCAAAAACCAGTTTTTGAGCCTTCTTCCGGCAAAAGATGTTGAGCAAAAGCCTTTTTCTACAGTCAAAAGTATTATCGAATACGTAAAAGACAATGAATACGCAGCTGCCGTAATACCTGTAGAAAATTCCATAGAAGGCATTGTAAGAGAAACCATGGACAATATGCTCAACCTCAATGACCCTTCCATACAGATAAGCGCGGAAACCGTTATCCCCGTAAACCACTGCCTTGTTTCAAAAGCAGGAAGTATCAGCAAGGTAAAAAAAATTATCTCTCATCCGCAGGCGCTTGCACAGTGTAGAAATTTTATTGAAAAACACTTCGGCTCAAATATTGAGCAGATTGAAAAAGCCTCCACAAGCAAAGCAGCACAGGAGCTTACAGAGCTGGATGACTCGTATGCAGCCATTGCAAACAAAAGGACAGCCGAGATTTTTAAACTGAATGTGCTGGCAAAAAATATCAACGACGAAAAAGATAACAAAACCCGATTCATTCTGCTTTCGCGCTGCACAACAACCCCTACGGACTCTGACAAAACGAGCATTGCCTTTGCTACTAAAAATCAATCCGGCGCGCTTGTTAAAGTGCTTAACGTGTTTGACAGCCTTAATATTAACCTTTTGTACATAGATTCACGCCCGTCAAAGAAAAATCTCGGCGAGTATGTTTTCTTTGTTGATTTTGAAGGGCATATCAAAGACGAGCCCTCGCAAAAGGTGCTGGATTTGATAAAGCTGAACACAAATTACATAAAAATACTTGGTAGTTACAGAAAATTTTGAACCTTTTGAAAAAGTGAGACTATTTTTTTGATTCAAAACTAAACTTCAAATTATACGCTCTGGTTGGTTTTTTTTGTTATTATTGTGCGTTTTTTTTGATTTCATTACCTTAAAGTATTATTTTTTTTAGGGTAGTATTTTGGGTGTTTTAAAAATTTCGGGAGAATTGAGACAGCTCAAAAATCCGTTTAATTTATAGTATTCGAAAAAGTATAAACGGGTTTTTAAACTATGGTGTCTGATAAATTTATAAAAAACTTTGCTGTTTCGCTTACGCTTGTGTTCGTGCTGTCAGTTGCAGGTTTTGCAGCGGATTATGTCACAACAAAACTCAATGAAATAGAAAAAAACTATTACGGCTATGTCACAAAAGGCACGGTACAGACCCGTCTTTCGCGTATTGAGCGCTCGCTTTACGGTATGAATTACAAAACCGCTGATAAAACAAGAGTGGACAAAATATATAAAGACCTCAATCTGGGTCTGAATAACTCCGGCCCCACAGGCGGAGCTGCATCGGCCATGCAAACGCAAGAATCACAGCGTGCCGACATCGGCCCTAAAGCCGAAGCCGGGATAAAATACCCTGTTGTAGACAAACTGGAGCAAAAAGTTTTTAACAAATCATACGAAAACGATGACATTTACGCGCGTTTGTCAAGGCTGGAAAAACATACCTTTAAAAGAGAAAGCACCCTCTCTTTGAATGAAAGAGTGGATGCGCTTCGCGACAAACTTTTGGGAGGGGAAGCAAGAGCCGCCGCTGATATTGACCCCGAGACTGAGGAAATTGTCCTCGACAACGGCAAAAAATATATTGAAGACCGCAATTATTCGGATTTTGGCGGGGTTGATGATTCTCATTACAACTATTACAGCTACGAAAACTCTAAAAACAGAATCCCCGAAACTGATACTAAAAATATGCATGATGACAATTCTGTTGTGTATGCACAGGATTATGATTTAGACATTTTGGAAAAGCAGCTCTTTGGTAAAAGATTCATTCAAGAGCCGCCCTCAAAACGTCTTGCCCGCCTGGAAAACAAAGTGTTTCAGCGTACTTTCAACGATAACCAGGAAGCTCGCACCCAGCGTCTTCTGGCGGTAACCACCGCACAAAAGACTTCTAAGGAATATGATTCCAACAAATGGGCGCAGCGTTTAAACACGGGCATTCAAATCGGCAGTATCCTGTTAATGGTACTGGCTATGATTCTTTAGCAGCGGTTAGTACAAATTAGTAAAAATTTGGCCTAATGTAGCGTCATAAACACCCTGGATAGGGGAAAATACT
This sequence comes from Clostridium sp. K4410.MGS-306, assembly GCA_000980375.1. Taxonomy (GTDB): domain Bacteria; phylum Cyanobacteriota; class Vampirovibrionia; order Gastranaerophilales; family Gastranaerophilaceae; genus Limenecus; species Limenecus avicola. The sequence goes on from LARD01000018.1 coordinate 21,927, forward strand.
TTGCTAAAGAATCCTTTTTTTGCAGGTTTTGCATTACATGGGTTGCAGGGGGGAAGATAAGTCCTCTGCTGTACAGGAGCTACAATATAGCTAACCGGAGCAGCTGCACCTGTCGGCACTCCAATAGAGCATGAATTTTGCACAGGCATTGTTCTTAACGGACATGATGCAAATGCTGTTGATGCAGCTAAAATCATTGTGGCTGCTGTTAATGCAAATATCTTTTTCATAAAATCTTTCTCCTTAGTTTTACTGCGTGAGCTCTTTTGCTCACATACCCATTGTTACATTTCTGCAAAAAAATACATTAGACTAATTAGCTAAGTAAATTTATAGCCCCGATTAATTACAATTTGCTCAAAATGGGCTAAAATATGTTATAATCACACTTATTAAATTAACAGCCTACAGGAGCCGAAAAAGCCTATGACCAGCAACAAAAATACAATTTATTTTGTGGATGTTACAAACAGAGACGGGGTGCAAACATCACGTTTGGGGCTTGCAAAATTGCAAAAAACCATAATCAATATCATGCTTGATGACATGGGCATTTCTCAATCAGAGTTTGGTTTTCCCACAACAAAACACGAGCTTAATTACTTAAACGGCAATCTTGAGCTTGTGGACAGAGGGGTTATTACAAAAACAAAACTCTCGGGCTGGATGAGGGCTGTTGCAAAAGATGTTGTGGAATCTTTTAGAAACGTGCCAAGGCTCAAATATGTCAACCTTTCGCAATCCACATCAGACCAGATGATAAACGGCAAATACGGCGGTAAAAAAACAAGACAGGATATCCTGTCACAAACCCTTGAAGCTGTTGATGCAGCAAAGACTTGCGGCGCTCAAATCATCGGCGTTAACGCAGAAGACGCCTCAAGAAGCGATTTAAACTTTTTGATAGAATACGCAAAAGAGTGTAAAAAACACGGTGCAAGCCGTTTTAGATACTGTGACACTCTGGGTTTTGAAGACCCTCACACAGCTTATGAAAGAATTTATACAATTGCTAAAGAAGCTCAAATAGATATGGAAATGCACTTCCACAACGACCTTGGCATGGCTACGGGTTGTTCTGTTCTCGGTGCAAAGGCCGCAATTGATGCCGGCGTAGACGCTTATATAAACACGGCAATTAACGGAATGGGAGAACGGGCCGGTAATGCGGATTTGATTTCGTGTCTGCTGGCGGTGTTAAAGTCAAGCGGATTTGCCGGCAAATATCAGATAGACCCGCAGATTGATTTGTCCAAAGCGTGGAAACTTGCAAAATATACCTCACATGCATTTGGCGTACCCATACCTGCAAATCAGCCGGCAGTTGGCGGAAACGCATTCGCTCATGAATCCGGCATCCACGCTGATGGTGCTTTAAAAGACCGCAGAAACTACGAGCTTTACGATTTTGAAGAACTCGGCAGGGGTGAACCTGAAATTGTTGAAACAGGCAGAATGATTACCGTGGGTGAATACGGCGGAATAAAAGGTTTTAGAAACGTTTACAAAAACCTTGAGCTGGAGTTCCACGACGAAGACGAGGCCAGAAACATCCTTGAGCTGGCGCGTTATGCTAACGTACACACGCAACTTCCGCTCACAGACAGCGAATTGAAGTTTATATATTATTATCCTGACATTGCAGCAAAGATTATGACAGTTACGCCGTATTATGTACCCACAGGCGAGCTCAAAAAACGTCTTGAGGCTTCGAGCAATATTTCCGCTTCTATAGTATAATACGGTCAGGAGAGTATGGAAATGTCACTAAAAGCCAGAATTGAAGCTGTATTGTTTATCACCGCACAGGCTCTTGAGGTCAAAGATATTGCGGAAATTTTAAAAGAAGAAGAAGATGTGATAGAAGAGTCGCTTCTTGAACTGATTATGGATTATTCTGCAAGAGAAGGCGCACTCGAAATCGATGACGAAAATGGTTATATCCTTCAGGTAAAACAAGATTACATGGACATTGTAGAACAGCTTTGCCCTGTAGAATTAAAGCCTTCTGTTTTGAAAACGCTTACAATAATTGCATTGAAAGAGCCTATCAGGCAGTCTTATTTAAAAGAATTGCGCTCAAATGCATATGAACATGTGCAAGAACTTTTGAAAATGGGGCTAATATCTCGTCACAGGGATAAAAACGGCCGTTCTTTTAATCTTAAAACCACTCCAAAATTTGCGGAGTATTTTAAATTAAAAGGTGATGCCAAAACCCTTGCCAAGATTATGGATTTGGAAAAACAAGCCAAAGAAAAAGGCGAAGACGAAGACTCCATAGACCTTTCCGAGTTTGTGGAAGAGAATTAATTTCTTATAATATATCAATCGGGTCAACGTCGACGGTGAGTTTTATGTCGTCGGGCAGCTTGATTTGCGCGAGAAAAGACAGAATAAACCTGCGGCCTTTTTCGCCGAGCTTGTTTTTTATGAGAATCTGAAACCTGTAATACTCCTGCAAACGCTCTATTACACACGGATTGGGGCCAAGAACAGCCACGGGCTCTGTCAGCTGTCTTTTGTCCACAATGTCGTTGAGCCGCATTGCAATTTCTTGCGCGCTTCTCTCTGCTCTGAACTGGTTTTTTGAAGACAGAATTACGCGGATAATCTGGCTGAAAGGCGGGTAATCAAAGTCTTCGCGGGCTTCGATTTCAGTGTTGTAAAAACTTTCGTAATCCTGTTGTTTTGCTGTCTCAAGCCCGAAAAAGTCTGGGTTGTAAGTCTGAAAATACACTTCACCCGGGTTGTCTCCTCTGCCTGCACGGCCTGCAACCTGTGTGAGAAGCTGAAATCCCCGCTCGCAAGAGCGAAAATCAGGAAGGTTGAACCCGTTGTCAGCATTTATTACGCCAACAAGCGTTACATTGGGGTTGTCCAGCCCTTTTGCCAGCATTTGAGTGCCTATCAGAATGTCGATTTTTCCATTCCTGAAATCTTCCAATATGCGGATGTGTTCATTTTTTCGTGCAAGAGAATCGCTGTCCAGCCGCACTATATTGCAGTTCGGAAAAAGCTTTTGCGCAATCAGCTCTACCTTTTGCACACCCGTGCCGCAGTTTTGCAATGCATCGCTTCCGCATTTGGGGCATTGGGTAACAAGAGGCTCCTCATGCTCGCAGTAGTGGCATTTCAGCGTTTGTGTTTGTGAGTGAAAAATCAATGGAATTGCGCATTTGGGGCACTGTATAACCTCGCCGCACGCAAGGCACTGGGTGTAGGTCGAAAAACCTCTTCTGTTCATCAGGATGATGGTTTGTTTTTTGTCGCGCAGATTTTTTTCAATTGCGGTTTTAAGACTGCGCGAGAACACGCCGTGGTTGGCTCTAAAGTGTTCTTCTCGCATATCTACCACACGTACTTTTGCCATGGGGTAGTCATTGTAGCGTTTTTTCATTTCTAAGAGGCTGCCGGAGTTTTTTGCGTAATAGTATGTATTTATATCAGGGGTTGCGCTGCCTGAAAGAAGCGGGCAGTTGTTGAGTTCTGCCAGTTTTTGCGCTACTTTTCTTGCGTCATAGCGGGGGGCGGGCATTGTTTGTTTGTATGCGCTTTCGTGCTCTTCGTCAATGATGATGAGCCCTATGTTTTTTAACGGTGCAAACACGGCAGAGCGCGCCCCTGCAAGGATTCTGATTTCGTTATTTTTTATCTTTTGCCACACGTCAAATTTTTCGCCGTCAGAAATGCTCGAGTGCCAGATGGCTGTTTTGTCTGTGCCGAACCTTCTTGCAAGACGCTGTGTCAACACAGAAGCCAGTGCAATTTCCGGCGCCAAAAACAGCACGTTTTTGCCCTGTTCAAGCACTTTTTGTATTGCCTTAAAATACACCTCTGTCTTGCCCGATGACGTAACCCCGTGCAGCAGAATCGACGAATGCGAGCCAAGGCGCTTTTCTATCTCTTCATAAACGGTTTTTTGTTCGTCCAAAAGAGGCGGGAAGGGTTCAAGGTTTTGCTGTTTAAAAATTTCAACAGGGTTTCTAAAAACCTGCTCCTGTGTAATTTCAACACAGCCCAGAGCCTCGAGTTTGTTCAGGGTAGCGCGTGTGGTTTTTGCGGATTTTTCAAAATCAATGAGCCTTGTTTTGCCGGCTTCTTTTAGTTTTTCAAGGATTTCAATCTGCCTTTTTGATGCGTTGTCAAAGGTTTTAAACTCTATGAGTTTTTCCGTAAGCTCTTTTTGTGCTCCGTTTAAAAATTTCATGGGAACAGCGCATTCGATAACGTTTTGTATGGAGCAAAAGTAGTAATCTGCTGTCCATTCAAGGAATTTGAGATAATCGATATCAAAAATCGGGGTTGTATCAAGGATTTTTGAGATTTTTTTTGCTCTGATTCCTTCCGGCAGATAGTTTGTAAACCCCGTGACAAATGCGTTAATAAGCCCCATTCTGCCAAAAGGCACAAGAACGGGCTGGCCGATTTTTATCAGGGTTTTCATCTCATCAGGAATGAGATAGCTGAAAGTTTTTACCCCGATGCCTTTTACAGACGTAAGAACAAGGGCATATTTGTTAAACATGCCCTCTTGTTGTTCTTTTGTTGTATCAAAATCCTTATTCTGCGTCATCTGTTGACATAAATTCTTTCATTGCTTCGTCAATAGCGTCTTTTAAAAGCTCCATGTTTTCAGGTGAAACAGTTACGCCTTTTTTTGTGGGCAGCCAGTTGAGGCCGTCATCTGTTGTGTAATAAATTCGCATATCAAGGTAGCTTTTGCCTTTGTATTCGTTGATAGAAATCTGTAATTGTTCAGTTGCGCTTCTGGGTACAGTAGCGATTAATTTTGGTTCTGCTGCCATGTTTTTTCTCCTCTAACTTTTATCAAATTTTATTGTAGCATGCATTTTGTAAGTTTAATAAAAAATGATAAAATAAATATTAGGATAGAAATCGAATTTATGGCAAAGATTAGAAATTTAGCTTTAAGAGACATTCCAAAACTCAAAAAGATGATATCTATGATATCCAATTTGAGCAGTGCTAATGTGTCTTTCGGGTACAAAACTTATGTGCCTTTTCCATTAAATTTGATTAACAGATTTTTGCCGCTGCGTTTTAAATTTGCGCAGGATTCTTACGTGGCAATAGAAGACAAAAAGCTCTGCGGGCTTGTCACGCTAAAGCCGCAGGAAAAAAACCCCCAGAGCTGGAGGATTTCAAAGCTTTTTCTTGACGAAAACGGCTACGATATCGGACGCCAGCTCGTGAGCTTTGTTATTGCAAAATACGGAGCCATGGGCGCAAACACTTTCAGTGTAAAGGTTGATGAAAGCCATGAGGAGCTTTTGGAGCTGTTTTCCAAAGGCTGCGGTTTTCGTGCTTGCTCGTCAGAGCAGCTGTGGAAAATGGAGGAGATAAAACTCTCGACTCCGTCTTTGGAGAAAGGGTTTTTTAGACCCTTTAAAAACTCTGATGCGTCTGTTGTTGCAGGTATTTATAATGAGTTGATTTATCCTCATTTCAGATATTCGCTTGCAAAAAACCCCCGCGAGTTTGAAAACGTATTATGCAGCGGTCTGCACGACACTTCTTTTTTCCGATATGTAATAGAAGACCGCTCAAAACACTCTATCAAAGGCTATTTCTCCATACAAACCGATGACAATGAAAACTTTATTCTCAATGTTGATTTGGTAAGTGCGTTTGATGAGTATTTGAGTGATGTAATCAATTTTTCTATAAGCCAGATTATGATGAGAAAAAGAGTGTTTAATCTGTATTTTAGAAACAAAAAATACCAGACAAGCGGCACCAAAACAGAAAAATACTTGAAAGAAAACGGATTTAAGAATATCAAAAATCAGATTGTGCTTGTAAAAGACTATTACAAACGCGTGCAGGAAGACGAAAGGTATTCAAAACCTGCCATAGCGTTTTCAGAAATCACAAGAAAACCAGCTTTTAAAAGCACAATGGATTAACCGGCTGCTACATAGGGTAGTTTGCTGATGTGTAGTCTTCTTCTTCTCTGTATTGAGACTGGTCTTGCGCATAAGACGCAGTGCTGCCTGATGTTCTCAATTTTTCGAGATACAACTGCCCGTTTTTAACTATTGTATGAAGCTGTGACAAATCGTTTTCGATATTGTTAAGGATTTGTTCGGCATAGTTTTCAGCTCCTTCTTTTGTTCTGTGGGCTTCGTCTTCTGCCTGAATTTTGATTTGTTTTGCTTCTTCTATTGTTTTTTCTCTGAGCTCCTGACACTCTGTAAGAACCTGTTCTTTGATTTTTTCAGCTTCTCTTTGAACCTGATTTAAAAGCTCTGACTCGCTTAAAATCTTTTCGGCTTCGGCTTTTGCTTCCATGATAATTCTTTCAGCTCTTTGCTGGGCTTCTATCTGGATTTCTTCGCGTCTTCTCAGGATAGATTCCGCTTCTTTTATATCCTCCGGGATAGAGGCGTCAATTCTATCGAGAATTGCTTCCATTTCAGAGCTTTTTACCATGACAAAACCGGGAAGAAAATGAAAACCTTTGTCTAATATAAAATTGGCTCTTCCTAATAAATCTTTGATTCTAAGTTGTGTCATATCAGATACTTACCTTTCGTTAGTTATATTTTTAAAATATTTTACCACACTTTCGGGAACAAATTTAGAAATATCTCCGTTGTATTTTGCAATTTCTTTGACAGTGCTGGAGGAAATAAAATTGTACTTGGGTTTTGTAATCAAAAAAACTGTTGTTACAGACGGAGCAAGCGCGTTGTTTGTTTGCGAAAGCTGCATTTCGTATTCAAAATCCGATACTGCTCTCAGTCCCCTGATTAAAATATCAGAGCCGACTTTTTTTGCATATTCGATAGTCAGACCGTCAAAGCTGTCCACCTCGACATTATCCAGTCCCATTTCTTTAACTGCTTCTTGTATAAGAGCTACTCTGTCTGCTGTGGGTAAAAAGCCTTTTTTGGAATCGTTTTTTAACACTGCAATAATAACCTTGCCAAACATTTTGGAGGCTTTGGCAAGAACATCTAAATGTCCTTTTGTTACCGGGTCAAAACTTCCGGGGTATATTGCCGTCTTTCCCATTCACTTTTTTCCGTATATGTAGTACTACAGTATAATTATATAATCGTAAATTTAAAAATATTGCGATTTTGAAGAGAATTGTTTATTATTGTTACAAATTTAAAATATTTTTTTGGTATAATGTTGTCAGCGAAAGATTTTTGAGGGACTGGGTTTGATTGAGAGAATAGTTTTAACAATATTAATCGCCTCACTCTGGCTTTTTCTATTTATTTTCCAGAACTTTATGTCTACATTCTGGGCGATTTTAATTTTGTGCGGTTTGATGTCGCTTTACTGCATTTATATGCAGATTGCACTTAAACACCAAAAAATTAAACTGAAAAAACAGCCCGAAGAACTCAACTGGAACTACAAACCATTCGTGTCTGTGATGATTCCCGCACACAATGAGCAGGATGTTATTGAAAAAACTGTTGAAAATGTGCTGGCAATGGATTATGAAAAATTTGAAATTTTTATAATCGATGACAGAAGCGAAGACAACACAGCAGAAAAACTAAAAGAACTTGAGCAAAAATACGAAAATGTCCATGCCTATATCCGTGCAAAAGACGCTTTCCCCGGAAAATCAGCCGTACTTAACGAAGTGCTGCCCCTCACAAAAGGCGAAGCCATCCTCGTGTTTGATGCTGATGCAAGGGTCAAGCCCGACTTTTTAACAAACCTTATCCCCCACCTTGAAAAAGACAACGTGGGTGCTGTTCAGGCAAGAAAGGTTATTATAAACAGAGACGAAAATTTCCTGACCCGCTGTCAGGATAACGAATACGCACTTGATACACATTTTCAGGTCAGCCGTAACTGCATAAAAGGTGCAGTGGAGTTGAGAGGCAACGGCGAGCTGCTCAAAAGAGAAGCGCTGCTTGATATCAACGGCTGGAATAACTACACAATCACAGACGACCTTGATATGTCGACACGCCTTCATATAAAAGGCTGGGACGTTCGTTTTTGTCCTGATGTTTGTGTTTATGAAGAAGCAGTTGTCAAGTTTATCCCGCTTTTAAAACAGAGAAGAAGATGGGTTGAAGGCAGCATAAGAAGATACCTCGAGCATTTCTGGGGCGTGCTTTTTTCAAAAGACATGTCGCTTCGTGTGAGCATTGACATGATTGCTTACATCACAGAGTTTATTCTGCCATTCTGGATGATTTCAGAGATTTGTTTTCAGGCGTTCAAATACGTAAAAGAATCACCAAACTGCATTTCTTCATCTTTGCTTGTTTCTATTGTGGTGTGCGGATTTTTTACAACAGGGCTTTTGTACAGTATAAGAAAATACAATCACCAATCCAGATTCCAGAGTGTAATACAGGCTGTGCAAACAGGTATTTTTCTTTGCACGGTATGGTTCCCGATTGTAGTATTTATTGTGTTTAAAATAATCTTCTTCCCAAAAACAATGGACTGGGGCAAAACCACCCACGGTGTTACGAAGATGGAAGAAGACATTAACACTATTGATAGCGAAAATACAGACGAAGAAACACAAGAGCAGACGGTATAAATATGTTTAAATGCTCTGATATTGTTGAACTTTCACCTGACAAAGCCGTATACGAAGGCGATGCACTTGCAAAAGTTGAGGGCTTTCCTGTGTTTGTGCAAGGCGGCTGCCCTGGCGACAGACTTAAGGTAAAAATTGTTAAAGCTAACAAAAACTACGCAAACGCGGTTATTGAAGAAATTCTTGAACCATCGCCTCACAGGGTAAAACCCTTTTGTCCTTTGCACAACGTTTGCGGGGGTTGCGGCTGGCAGCATATGGATTACGAATTCCAGCTGGAACAGAAAAGAAACATTGTTCAAGAAACCGTAAAAAAAATTACAGGCCTTGATATTGAAGTAAAACCCGTATTGCCCAGTCCCCAAACACGTGAATTCCGCTCAAAAGTCCAGTATCCGGTTTCTCAAACAAAAGTGTCTAAAAGGCTGCTCGCAGGGTATTACAAACGCGGGTCTCATGAGCTTGTGAATATCAAATACTGCCCGATTCAGCCCAAGATTATTGACAAAATCACCGAGTTTATTAGAAACAAAGCACAGGAGCTCGGAATTTCGGGTTACAACGAAAACATTAAAAAAGGCTCTAAAGGCGAGCTCAGGCACATAGTTTACCGTTTTAGCAAATCAAAAAATGAATGCATTATAATTTTTGTTGTAAACGACACAAAATTGAGCGAAAAGTTTAAAAACCTTGCCAAAAAAGTCATGGCAGAGTTTGCGCATGTTAAAGGCTGTTTGATTAACTACAACACCACAAACTCAAACCTTATCTTAACAGGCGACACAAGAAAAATTCAGGGCGAAAACCATGTTATTGAAGAAATTGACGGAAAAGTTTTTAAAATCTCCGCAAACAGTTTCTTTCAGGTAAACATAGGGTCAGCAGAAAATATTTTTAATACGGTAAAAGAAATTATCCAAACAAACTATCCGTCTTCTCGCATTTTGGATGCATATTCCGGAGTGTCGAGCTTTGGCATATGGCTGTCTGACATTGCAAAAGAGGTTGTGTCTGTAGAAGAAGCACCCTCTGCCACAAAAGACGCTGCTGATAATGTTAAACTCAACAATGTTACAAACCTTACAGCTCTAAACGGTGATGCCAAAAAGATATTTGAACAGCTTGTTGAAAAAGGTGAAAAATTTGATGTAACGGTGCTCGACCCGCCAAGAAAAGGGTGCGAAAAAGAATCGCTCGATTACGCTATAAAACTTAGCGAAAAAGCTATTGTGTACGTTTCGTGCAATCCATCGACATTAGCCAGAGACCTTAAATATCTGCATGAAAACGGATTCACAACCAGATATATTCAGCCAGTTGACATGTTTTGCCATTCTTATCACATCGAGTCTGTAGCCTGGCTTGAAAAAAACTAGCAAAAAAATTTTTTACGGTTTTTATTGCATATATGGAAATTCCTAAAAAATTATGGACTAACATGCCTTTTTTCAATGTGCAAAAGGTTGATAAACCTGTCAAAGCTTTGTTTAAACAAATTTCCGATAAAGATGACAGGCTGCTTTTTGCACCGTTGAAGCTTAAACATGAAGAGCTTGGCGATATGTATGTGAGTGTGCACAAGCATGAAAGAGCCTGGAATCGTCATGAGCTGGATATTGAAGACAGAAGCGGCTATGTCCTTGGCAAAGAGATTTTTTCCATTGATGAGGGCAACAAAAAAATGTTTGGTTTTGATATTTTTGTAGATCCTTATTATAGAAAAAAGAAGCTGGCAGAGATTTTGCGGCTTTTTAGTATCATGATTATGAATGAAAATAAAAGTCCCAGACTAAAAATCTACTCCAAAAACACTGCTGTTTATTTCCATTCCAAATACAAGTTTGAACCGCAAATCTGGCAGTTTATGGATAGGGACAAAGCTCTTGAAAGTATTGCCGAAAACGAAGCAAAAGAGTTTATAGAAATGTCGCGTTTTGCAAAAAATATTCAGGATCGTGTCAGGTTTTTTAGAGAAGACGCTGCAAAACAAAGAGAGCTCTGTGAGGAAACACAGGAACTTATGCAAGATTATATTAACCTTGCCATGCAAAAACAAAGCCCTGAAAAAAACTATCCTCTAAAATGGGGGATGGACATGGTTTTGACAAAAGAGAAAGTAGAGTCAAACAAGGAATTTTACAACCCGCTGTTTGAACGCCACGGATTGGATTACCGGTTATGATAAATCGCATAATCTCCTTTAAACAGCTGCCTGTGAGGATTTGTGATAACAAAAAGTTACCAAAAAAATATACAGTTTGCATAGAAAACAATACAGATGTTTTTGTGAGGAACTACAATAATCCTCATGGAAACAATTTTGTTGCTTCTGTTGATACAAAAAAATTGTCTAACATGGCAAAAAACCGTTTTGGCATAAACCTTGATAAAAAAACTCTGGAAAACGGACTTATGTCTGTAACAAATGAAAAAAATAAAGGCAAGGGGCTCGGCGTTGTAATGCATTTGAACAATGTGATAAACCTATTGGAAAATGACCTTGAAAGAATAGAGCTAAAAGCCTTGCCGACTGCAGTTTTATTCCATGGCAAAATGAAATTTGAACCTAATTTGTATGATTATGAGTCAATCCTTGAGACAATGCTTGCTATTTCTCAAAAAGATTGCACAAAATTTCCTAACCTTAAACAAGTGGTTGAAGATGCCGGAAATTATTTTGATGAAGCATTCGAATCCCGCGGGCTCAAACATACAAAAGAAAAAATCAAAGAAGCAAATTCGATTGTCATACGTTATATTGAAATAATGAGTACAAAAAAGCTTGAACCTCAAGACAAAGTTGATTATGCTTTCAAAAACGTTTTAGACATGTACCTTACAAAAGAAAAAATCCTCGAGAATAAGGATTTTTTCAATGCTTTATTTAAAAAATTCAATATAGATTACAAAATCTAAACTGTACCTGAATTCCAGCTGTGAAGGTATTCTTCCTGTTCCGGTGTAAGAGTATCGATTTGTATACCCATAGAATCTAATTTGATTTTTGCAATTTCAACATCAACTTCGTGCGGAAGTGTGTACATTTTGTTTTCAAGTTTTCCTTTGTTTTTAACAATATATTCAATACCAAGAGCCTGATTTGCAAAACTCATGTCCATAACAGAAGCGGGGTGGCCTTCTGCAGCTACAAGGTTTACCAGTCTGCCTTCTGCAAGCACGTATATTGATTTTCCGTTTTTCAGTTTGTATTCTTCCAAAGAAGGTCTTATCTGGTTGATTTCTACTGTTTCCTTCTTCAATCCGTTAACATTGACTTCTACATCAAAATGACCCGCGTTGCAAACAAAGGCACCGTCTTTCATTGTGAGCATGTGGTGCACATCCACAACGTTTTTGTCGCCTGTGATAGAAAGGAAAATATCGCCTTGTTTTGCGGCTTCTGCAATAGGCATTACACTGTAGCCTTCCATTGCAGCTTCGAGTGCTTTAAGAGGGTCAACTTCAGTAACTATAACATTGGCGCCAAGCCCTTTTGCTCTCATTGCAGCGCCTTTTCCGCACCAGCCATAACCGCACACAACAAAAGTTTTGCCTGCAAGCAGAATGTTTGTTGCACGGATAATACCGTCAATAGCACTCTGGCCTGTGCCGTATCTGTTATCGTAAAGGTGTTTTGTAAGGCTGTTGTTTACGCCTACAGTCGGGAATTTTAAGCTTCCATCCGCTTCCATTGCCTGAAGACGGATAATGCCTGTTGTTGTTTCTTCTGTTGTACCGATGATATCAGGAATCAAGTCCTGTCTTTTTGAATGGATTGTGGCAACAAGGTCGCATCCGTCATCAATTACAATATTGGGCTTGTGATCAAGCACCTGTTGTACGTGTTTTGCATAAGTTTCTGATGATTCTCCGGCATAGCCGTATACTGGGATGCCCCAGTATTTTACCAGTGCTGCCGCAACGTCATCTTGTGTAGAGAGCGGATTGGATGCTGCAAGCACTGCATCTGCTCCGCCTTCTTTCATTGCAATGCAAAGTGCTGCTGTTTCTTTGGTTACATGCACGCACGCTGTCAGTCTTAAGCCTTTGAAGGGCTGCTCTTTTTTGAATCTTGCTTTAATTCTTTCGAGTACAGGCATGTCTTTCATTGCCCATTCTATATTATTTTTGCCCTGTTCTGCCAGAGCCATATCTTTTACGTCATAGTTGATTTCTTGCGCTAATGTCATTTGTCTCTCCTTTTGATTCAGACTTTATAATCTCTTAAAATTGTAGCACGGATAAGATAGGGGGCAAAAATTTATGTTACAATACATTTATGGGTAAAAAAGTTATCACTACAAATAAAAAAGCTTTTCATGATTTTTTGATTCTGGAAAAATATAACGCAGGGATTGTGTTAACAGGTACAGAGATAAAATCAATAAGAAAAGGTGCAATAAATCTAAAAGACAGCTTTGCCAAGATTGAAGACGGCGAGGTCTGGCTTTACAACGCCCATATAAACCCTTATGAACAGGGTAATAGATACAACCACGAAGCAGAACGCAGAAGAAAGCTGCTCTTAAACAAAAACGAAATCCTTAAAATGCTCGGCAAAGTAAAAAAAGAAAAGTATACAATCATTCCCCTGAGCGTGTATCTTGAAAACGGCTGGGCCAAGGCAGAGATTGCACTGGCCAAAGGTAAACAGCTGCATGACAAACGAGAATCAATTGCTCAAAAGACAGTAGATCGAGAAATTGCACGCAGCATAAAAATCAGATAAAAAAAAGGGCAAAACTATTGTATATCCCTAGTAACGCCCGTAAATTAAATAATGGTAAGATTAAAACTGTTTTGTCGTTTTTTAGATATAATCCAACAACGACTGGTTAGATATTATGGTGTAAGCCTGCATGGAGGCTTGAAGCGAATAATTTTGCTGCACAAGCTCTGTTATTGCAGACGGAAGATCAACCTCTGATATTGCTGCAAGCTTAGATTTCAGGTTAATTTCTGTACTGTCTAGCATTTCTGTTGTCATAGTCAGTTTTGTAACAGTAGAGCTGTGTACAGATTGGATTTCGGAAATGTGTTTGATTGAAGCTTGAAGCGGGTCAAGCTGCTCTCTTACAGCATCGTTGTCCATGGGGTCTGTGTTGAGTGCTGCTTCCAAATCACCGAGAACCTTAAATAAACCTGAACTGTTGTTGGGGTCATTAGGGTCGTATGTACCAAAAATAGAATCACCCGAGCTGTTCAATTCTACCTTTACTCCGTCTGAGATTTCCAGATATCTTTCATAACCTGCTGTGTTGTTGGCAGGGGTTCCGTGATAAGTGATTGTTCCGTCATCTGCAAGCTCAAATGGTTTTGTTGTTACGTTTGTACCTGCAAAGATGTATTTTCCGTCGTATTGTGTGTTTGCAAGATTAACAATTGTTTTTTTCAGCTCTTCTATCTCTGCTTTGCAAGCTTTGAAACCATCTTCACCGCTGGCAGAGTTGGCAGCCTGGATAGCAAGGTCATTGATTCTTTGCAGCTTGTCCACAATTGTTGAAAAAGCCTCGTCTTGCGCGTTAATTTGTGTTGTGGCGTTTTGCACGTTACGTGAATATGCTCCTATTTCAGACAACTGTTTGTTGAGTCTTACAATATCAGCTGCGTCAATAGGGTTGTCTGATATGTTTGTGTATTTTTGTCCGCTGTTAATTTTGTTATACAACTCGTACAGCTGGCTTTGCTGCGAGGATATATTGCCTACCATGTTTTGTATTGAAGTGCTTGTTACTCTCATTGTTTTTTACCTCTGTATCGGTTATATCATTTGTAAGATTGTTTGCATAAGCTCGTTAGAAGTGCTGAACACTCTTGCTGATGCTTCATAGCATCTTTGGTATCTGATAAGGTCTGCGAGCTCTTCGTTAAGGTCTACTCCGTAAAGAGCGTCTCTTTGTGCGGCTGCTTGTTCCAGAACAGAGCCTTGAGCATCTGCAGCACTTTTCAATGCATCAACACCGGAGCCGATTTTTGAAACAAGACCTGATATAAAATCTGTAATGCTCATACCTTCTCCCGGCGGGTCTGAAATACTTAGACCTGTCAGTTTTCCTTTTGCAAGATTGTTAAATTGATCCATGTTGCCTGTGTTGCCCACAGCTTTGTCATCAAAGTCTGCTGCATTGGGGTCCAGTCTTGCTGTTGCAACAAGGGTGGGGTCATCAATCACAGCCTGATTTATCTGGATGTTTCCTGCTGTAAAATTGTTTGTTCCGTCTTTTGTCACAAACAAAGGTGTGGTTGACTCCACAAGCGTTCCGTCAGGGCCTATATACATAGGGGTTCCGTTTGCGTCTGCCTGTGTTTGGATTCTGTTCATCTCTTGCGCAAAAGCTGAGGCAAGTTTGTCTAAATCATTTAATATTGTTTTGTAGCCAAAGGAGTCACCGCTGCCTGCCTGTAATATTGCAGACAAAGAGCAGTTTCCGAGTGTGTCTGAAATATCATCGTTTTTTATATTTCCTTCGCTGTCCTTGAGCTGGATTTTTACGGGATGATTCGGGTCATCTCCTTGTACTGCTTCTATTGTAAGACGTTTTTCTCCGCCTTTTACAACAGTTTGACCGTCTATGATTACATTGACTGTGCCGTTTTCGTTTGTGGTTGTTGTGAGCGGAATCATTGACGAAATATCGTCAAGAAGCATGTCTCTTTGATCTTTCAGAGCATTAGAATTAGGATTTTGCGCTATCTGGTTGTTTAATTCTGCAAGCTGGCTCAATTTTGAATCGAGTGAGTCAACATTGGTTTTGATAAGAGAAGACTCAAAACTGTCAGGGTCGCCCACTGTGCCGACGGCTTGATTCATGTATTCGTTTACGGTGTTTGACATGTTGTTTAACATATCAGCAACATCCTGTGCAGCATTAAGGAAGGCTATTTTATAAGCGTTGTTTGTGGGGTCTCCGCTTAGAGCCTGTGAAGCCGCAAAAAAGTCAGAGAATCTTTTTTGCAAACCGTTTGCACTTAGCTCGTCGTTTAAGAGGTTTTCCATGTTATCAAGCATGCCGCCAATCTGGTCATAATAGCCATTGGCTGAGTTTTGGCCTCTGTAATAATTGTCGAGCCATTCGGATCTTCTGTTTGTTATTCCGGTGATTTCTGCACCCTGACCAGGTGTTACTTTACCGTTGTTTGCACACCAGTCGAAAATTCTGTATCCGGGAATAGCTGCAAATTCAACCTGCTGCCTTGTGTAACCTTTTGTGTTCATGTTGGCAATGTTGTTGCTTATGACATTCAGTGCAACCTGATTGTTGTAGATTGACTGCTGTGCTATATTCATTAATCCGTTTAATGTTGAACCCATTATTTTTTCCTTTTCGGTTATAAACTTTTTTAAGCTTCTTCAACTATAGATGACATCTCGAGTTGATTTTTTGTGATATTTTCGCCTTTGCCGTTGTATTCGTTGGTTATTGGTTTAAGGCCTCTTATGATGATTTCAAGAGTTTTGTTTGTAACATGCATGCCGTGTTTTAAGAGCTCCATGTTTACTTTTTCTAGTTCAAAAATCCTTTGTGCAAGCTGTTTTACCTCTTCTTTTTTTGATTCCAGCTTTTTAGCGGATTCTTCATCTTTGTCTTTTATTTTGTTGATAATATCTGTTAAAGAAAATGTCGGAATCTTCATTGCTTTTGTCACATTTTTTCTTGCATCTGACAGATTGCTGATGTTTTTGTAAAGGTTTTGAATCTTTGCATCCACATCAAAAAGCTCTGAAGCTTTGCCGTGTACAAGCAGTTCTTTTTTGTCGGCATAGAGTTTTTCTATGTTTTTGTACCCGTCGATTTCCTTATCGATGATGGTTTCAAGTTGTTGTATTTGTTCTTTTATCATTTTGTCTCCTCCGTGAGGTTATTAATATTTATATCTTATGCAAGGTATTCTACTATCACGCTTCTGCCGTAGCTCAGGCCGTATTTGATATCGTCTTCTGACAGGTCATTTTCGCCTGCCATTTGTGCGAATTTTTTTATCTCATCTACGTTTTGTGATTTTAAAATACTGTCGTCATTTATGTCTGTTCCGTTACTTGTCTGTGGTTCTTTTATTTGTTGTTGTTCGATTGGTGTTTGTACTTTTGTGTTTTTAAACGCGTTTGCTGCATTTAACAATTGGATTGCGCTTACTTTTGACGAACCGATATTCCCTACCATTTAATCTAAATCTCCTTGTTGAGCTCTCTATAGTGTTTTAGTCCCTGTGCTGCCGCTGCTTGTTTTGCGGTTTCTTGAATTTCTGTTTCTTCTTTTGGAAGAGCTTTTTCCATCTGTGTATAAATCTGTTTTGCAAATCCTACTGTTGAGTTGGGGTTGTTTGCAATCTGTCTGCCTACTTCGTCAAAGATAAAGGATTTGAATTTGTCCATGTACTTGTCATCAGAGCCGAATATGCCGCCTTCTTTGTCCACTGTTTTGTCCAGTGCGGAAATCATTTTTGTCACAAAGATAGCCTCAAATTCTTTAGAAACCTTTTTTAACTGTTCCTTTTGAGATTTGATACGTTTGATGTTGTCCAGTGTTTGGACGTTTGTATTAACTATGTCGCTTGATAAAGCCTGTGCCTGTATTGATTGGTATGACATGTTAAATTACCTGTATCTCTGCTTGTAAGCTGCCTGCTTCTCTCAACGCCTGCATGATGGAAATTAAATCAATTGGCGCAACACCGATTGCATTGAGTGCACGAACAAGGTCGTTGAGCGTGCTGTTGGCCGGCATTGTAACGAGGCTTCCGCCGCCTTTGTTAACAGATACCGCGCTGTTTGCAAACGCTGTTGTAGTTCCGCCTGCAAAAGGTTCGGGCTGCGAAACCTGATTTGTTGTTTGTACGGTTACTGTGATGTTTCCGTGTGCTACGGCAGCGGGTAGAAGTTTTACTTCGCTTCCTATTACAACCGTGCCTGTTCTTTCGTTTACCACTACTCTAGCTTTGTCTCTTGCTGCGTCAATTGTCATGTTTTCAAGGATAGAAAGAAAAGAGATTCTGTCATCATTGAATTTGGCCGGAATTGCTACTCTGATACTGCCTCCATCCACGGCTTTTGCTGCTGTAACATTTCTGCTGATTGCAGTAGCAACTCTTGTTGCCATTGTGTAGTCTGATTTATCAAGGATTAGAGTCAGAGTGTTTTCATCTCCGATTTGAGTGTTTATGTCTCTTTCAACAATACCGCCTCTTGGGATACGGCCTGTTGTAGTAATTGCTGTTCTTGTGCTGGAGCCGTTGGAGTCTTTTGAAATACCGCCTACAGATACAGGGCCCTGACCGATTGCAACGATTTCGCCGTTGGGTGCTCTCAATTGTGTTTGAACAAGCACACCGCCTTCAAGGCTCTTTGCGTCTGCCATTGTAGAAACTGTAAGGTCAATCTGGTCGCCGTTTTTTGCAAACGGAGGAACAGTTGCTGTTACCAGTACAGCAGCAGAAGAACCTTTCTGGATGTAGTTTGACTGTTCAATTACCGTACCGAGGTTTTGTAATAACATCTGGTTTGTAATCTGTGTAGAACGAGAGTTGTCGCCTGTACCGGGAAGACCCACAACAACACCGTAACCCACAAGCTGGTTGTTTCTTACGCCTTTGACGTGGGCAATGTCTTTGATACGAACCATTGTGGACATAGCGTCTGTTGTGACCATGCCTGTTATCATTGTTATTACGAGTATTAATTTTAAAATTCTTTTCATTTTCATGTTTTCCGTGTTTAGTGTGTTAACTAGAAGAGGTATTTCACTGCTCTGTTTATGATACCTTCGTTGCCTGCTCTTGAAACAGCGCCTTTGCCTGCGAGTGCAAACTGGAAGTTGGCAACGTTTTTGGAATAAACCTGACCTTTCTGGTCGATGAATCTCGGGTCAACAACGCCGCTTACGAGCAAGTCCACTCTCTCGGCACCGTTAACAAGGGTCTTTTTGCCCTGCACCATGAGGTTTCCGTTAGGAAGCATTTGTACAACCTGAACTGTTACAGAGTCGTTGATGCCGACGCTTCTCTGGTTGGAGGTTGTGCTGTCCACGCTGTTTGAACCGCCAAAGTTGTTAAACTGGTTGTTCAAAGGTGTGCCGGGAAGGATTTTGTTGATAAAGTTTGTAAAATTGTCCACTGTGTTTGATGAGCGGTCTGATGTGTAGTTGAGTGAATCGTTGAAACTGATATTTTCGCTCAAAACAATGGTAACAATGTCACCCACAGAGCGCGCTCTCACACCGCCAAAGAGTGATTTTGGCTCTGAATAAAAAGACTGCGATGTGCCTAAAACAAACAATGACTCGGCATTTGCACTTTGCATTTGAGCTCCCTGTGCAATCATCAGCAGTGCTGTGAGCATTATCAAAACTTTTTTATAATTCTTTTTATTAATCTTAGCCATTTTTATTTTATCTCTCCCCAAAAAAGTTTTTTATCCTCCTGGCAAATTTCTTTCAGAAATTTGTTCGTTTCGGAAACTTTGTTTCCTGCACAACGTCGGTTTAGAACGGTTGTGCCCTTACGGTCAAACTGACCGTTTGCCCTTCAGGGCTTCACACACTTGTCATATTTGCACAAGCACCTGATTTACGCCTGTTACCTCGCCCGTGTAGATTTTGTTAAATCTTTTGTTTTTTACCTGAATTGTGTCTCCTTTGTTGCCCTGCATCAGTGCAATGCCTTCTACTGCAATATTAAGAGCGTTACCTGTTCTAAAATTTACTGTTACCATTGCATTTTTAACTATATCGGGTTTTGACATTGTGTATCTTTTCAAAATCATGTTGCCGGGGAAAAACGCCTTTGTGGCAACTAGCTCTCTTGAAATGTCTTCAAGGCTTACAGTGTTGTTGAGGTTTCCCATGATGTCCATTCTTTTGAACTCAACTGACTGCAAAGGAATAATTTTGTCTCTTTGAATAACCTCTTTTGCTACTGCAACATGCTTGTAAGCTTTTGTCTCAAGCGGAACATAGTATGTTCTTGCGTAGTTTTTGTTTACGTATATGTTTACTTTTTTAAACTCTTTTGGTGTCAGGCTCTGATAACCGTTAGATACAATCTCTACAGTAACTTTGCCGTCAGGTACAGTAAAACTTTGTACAGGAAGGTGGCCTACAGTAACTTCACAGTCATCAAGGTTGAATTTTTGCAAATCTTTTTTGGCCTGAGCAGACACAAGAGCCTTAAACTGGTCAGCAGAAAGAGTCTGGGCAAAACACTGTGCGGCCATGCCTGAGAAGATTGTGATTATTAATAATGTTTTAATAAGTTTTTTCATTTACTGCCTTTTAGTTTAACTGTTAGTTAGTTATCTGGTTAGTTGTTCTCAAGATATCAGACGCTGCTGTGATGATTTTTGAGTTGGTTTCAAAAGCTCTTTCCGCTTTAATCAGGTTAATCATTTCGTCAACGATTTGTACGTTAGAGCCTTCTAAAAACGCCTGCTGGATAGAGCCAAGACCGTCCTGATCAGGAGTACCCGGAATAGGCGTGCCTGATGCGGGAGTTTCTACATACAGGTTGTGGCCTACGGATAAAAGACCTGCGGGGTTTTGGAATCTTACAAGCTGAATCTGCCCAACGATTGTTTGAGTGTTGTCGTTGCCTACCTTAACAGATACGTTACCGTCAGGGGTAATGTTTACTTCTGTAGTGTTTTGAGGGATTGTAATCTGCGGCTGCAAAAGATATCCGTCAGATGTACAAAGCTGGCCTACAGCGTCCGGGGCAAACGAGCCGTCTCTTGTGTATGCGAGTGTGCCGTCAGGTTTTACAATCTGGAAAAAGCCTTCGCCTTCAATACACATATCGTATTTGTTGCCTGTGCTTTGAACAACGCCTTGAGTCATGATTTTTCTTGTTGCAGAGGTTTTTACACCGAGCCCGATTTCTACACCGACAGGCTGGTAAGTACCCTGCGTAATCATTGCGCCGGGAGTTCTTATTGCAGTTGAGAGTAGGTCTTGAAATTCTACTCTGGATTTTTTAAACCCTGTTGTGTTTACGTTTGCAACGTTGTTAGCTACAACGTCCAAATTGTTCTGTTGCGCTATCATACCTGTTGCTGCTGTTGTTAGTGATCTTAACATTTTGTGTTATCCTCCCGGGTTAATAGTCTTTTTTTAAGCGTTCAGTCTGCCAAGGTTAATTGCCTGTGAAAGCTGATTCGATTTTTCCTTTACAAGATTGCTCAATGTTTCGTAGTTTCTTGAAACATTGATTGAGTTAATCATTTCGTTTATTACGTTTGCGTTAGAAAGCTCTATTGCACCCTGCTGTACAGAGAATTTTTGTGCTCTCAATTCAGGGTTTGTTGTAATATCTTTTGGCACGTACATTGATGTGCCCACTGCCATCATCTCGTCTTTGTTTGCAAAGTCAAAGATACCGATTCTTTGCAGTGCTGTTGCGTTTTCGTTTCTCATTGCAACGATTGAGCCGTCTTCGTTTATTGCAAGGTCTTTTTCAGAACCTATATTGAGCTCTGTCATGTTCAATCTGATAGGCTGGTTCTGGTCATCCATTACAAGGTTTCCTTGCATGTCTGTCAAAAGGTTTTGAGAGTTTATGAAGAAAGAACCGTTTCTTGTGTAAGTTATTGTGCCGTCCGGTGCTCTCAATTTAAAGAAACCATCGCCTTCAATACCAAGGTCAAGCGGGTTGCCTGTTCTTGATAACACACCTTGCGAAAATTCGTGCACGAGTTTGTTTGTTACAGAGCCCATGCTGATTTCTCCAACGAGTCTTCCGTCGTGGTTTTTGGGGTTGTTTCTTTCAACAGGCTCTTCAATTACTGCGTTGTACACGTTTCTGAAAGACAAGCCTTCTCTTTTGTAGCCGGCTGTATTCACGTTAGCAATGTTGTTTGCAATAGAGTCTTGAAAATCTATTAAGCTCATCATGCCTTTTGCGGCTATGTCAATTCCTCTTGAAATCATTATTGAACACCTCCGCTAATTGCCGGATTCTGGCCGTTTTGAGCATTGTATTTTTGATACATTGACATAATATTTTTTACGTAATTTTGTGTTTCTTTGTAAGGCGGAATGCCGTTATACTTGGCAACAGCATTTGGCCCTGCGTTGTAAGCTGCAAGCGCCAGTGATTTGTCCCCGCCGAATCTGTCTAAAAGACCTTTTAAATATTTTGTACCGCCCGCAATGTTTTGCTCGGGATCATACGCGTCTTTTACACCCATTGAGCTTGCTGTTGCCGGCATGAGCTGCATCAAACCCATTGCTCCGCAGTGTGATGTGACTTTGGGCTGGAAGCCTGATTCCTGCTTTATAACAGCTTTTACAAATGCACTGTCCAGACCGTTTTTGGCGGAATATTGCTCGATAAGCGAGTCAATATCAGCGTTTCCGCTTGATGTAGAAGCAAGCTCGCTTGAGAAAACTTTGTCTGCAAAAGGTGTGTCTTTTAGCTTATTTACTTTGTTTGACATGTTGTTATCAAGAATTTTTTGAAAATCCTGATCAGGCCTAACAGGCTCTGCGCCAAAGGAAGCCAGAGCATTGAATGTGCTTTCAATAGCCTGCATGCGTCTTAGAGTTATATCTAATCCTGAAATTTCCACTATTCTTGTTCCCCGCCCAGTCTGATTTAAACCGGTCATTCTTACCATTAATTCTGAAGAGCTAGACTTTACCTATTACTCCTCACTAATAAAATACTCTATCTATACTATTTTCTCATCAACCCGATGGTTGAAATTATAAAAACCCGTATTGACCATGTGGTTAATACGGGTTGAATTAAATATAATCTTAAAAATTTTATACTTTTGCTGTTTCTTCTTCTTCTTTTTTGGGTGTCATGTGTTCGGGAATAAATCCTGTGTTGAATTTGCCCGAGATAAACACCTCGTTTGTAAGAATTTTTTTGTGATACGGAATTGTTGTTTTAATTCCTGTAATAACGTATTCATCCAGAGCACGGAGCATTCTTTTTCTTGCGTCTTCTCTGTCCACACCCCAGCATATGAGTTTGCCTATCATTGAGTCGTAATAAGGCGGAATTTTGTATCCTGTATAAGAATGAGAATCAACTCTCACACCAAAACCGCCGGGTGCAATGTATCCTCTGATTTCACCGGGGCATGGCATAAAATCTTTGTCAGCGTCTTCTGCGTTAATACGGCACTCTATAGCATGGCCGCGCAGTTTGATATCATCCTGTGTAAAGGATAATTTTTCGCCCGAGGCAACTCTTATCTGTTCTTTTAACAGGTCAACGCTTGATACCATCTCTGTAACACAGTGCTCAACCTGAATACGTGTGTTCATTTCCATAAAATACCAGCTGCCGTCGTGGTCTAACAGAAACTCGATTGTACCTGCGCCTTCGTAGCCAATAACTTTTGCAGCAGTAACAGCAGCAGCGCCCATGGCTTTTCTTGTTTCTTCGTCAATAGCCGGAGAAGGCGCTTCTTCGAGAAGCTTTTGGTGTCTTCTTTGAACAGAGCAGTCGCGTTCTCCAAGGTGAACAACGTTTCCGTGGCTGTCTGCAATGATTTGAACCTCGATGTGGCGGGGGTTGATGATGTATTTTTCAATGTAAACCCCTGCGTTGCCAAAAGCGTTTTGTGCTTCTGTCTGGCACAGTGTAATAGCTTCTTCAAGCTCTTCTGCGTTGTTGGCAATTCTCATGCCTTTACCGCCGCCGCCGGCTGTTGCTTTGACAATAACGGGGTATTTTGCTTTTGCGGCAAATTCTTTGGCTGCATCCATGTCATCTACAAGGTCTGTACCGGGTGTAACAGGAACTCCGTTGGCTGTCATGGTTTTTCTTGCAGTGGCTTTGTCGCCCATTTTTCTCATTGCTTCGGCAGAAGGCCCGATAAATTTGATACCGTGGTCTGTGCAGATATCAACAAAATCTGCGCGCTCTGACATAAATCCGTAACCCGGGTGGATTGCGTCAGCACCGCTTGTTAAAGCTACGGAAATTATTGCGGGAATATTCAGGTAGCTTTTTGCACTCTGCGCAGGCCCTATGCAGTATGCCTCGTCAGCAAGGCTGACATGAAGAGAATCTGCATCTGCCTGTGAATATACGGCAACTGTTTTGATTCCCAGCTCTTTGCAAGCTCTTATGATTCTGACGGCAATTTCGCCTCTGTTGGCGATTAAAACTTTTTTTATCATATCTTTTATCAATCCCTAAAGTCTGTTTGATAGTATAATTTTATCTCAAACTTATTAATTTTCCATAATTTATTAATATTTATGGTTACATTGTAAATTTTATGCATAAAAAAACAGATTCCTTTAAGTCAGGGAATCTGTTTTTTTTTATATATTATTAAATTATGCTTTTTTCGCCATTTTTGCTGCAAATTCATCTGCTGATTTTTTAGCCGCTTCAGCAGCTTCTTTTTTCAGGTTTTCAATTACATCTGCTCTTTTCAAAGGTGTTGCATCCCAGTTCATTTCATTGAGTTCTTTTTGGATAGGGAAGTGATCTGTTAAACGTCTTTGCATAGCTTGATATTCTTTAACAATATCTTGTCCTACGTTAGCAGCATGCTGATTTTTTACAGATTGTGTGTTAACTGTAGCGTGACGTTTTTCAAATAAATCTTGAGCTGCTTTTTTTGCATCTTTAGCACCTTTGCCTTTAGCCAATTTGTAAATACCAAATCCGAGCACGGCGAGTGCTGCTGTACCACCTAAAACTTTTGCTGTAGTGTGTTTTGCTTTTGCAGAAGAATCATCTGCTGTTTTTATTGCTGCAACAGGAGCTTCTGCTTCTTGTGCTTTAAAGTTTACAGCGGGTCTTAATGCTTGAGCGTTGATAGCTTGTAAAGTCATAATTCACCTTTTTCTATTTTTTTAACCTACTTTTGTAGTCATGATAAAACATGTAAATATTTTTAGTTGCTTTAATAATGCAATTTGTTTACATTAATTTACAATGTAAAAGCAGGGTGTAATTTGTTACTCAACGTACATTAATACTTGACCGTATTCAACTGCTTCGCCGTCTTTTACGCAAATTTGAGTAACTTTGCCTGAAACTTCAGATTCAATCTCGTTCATGAGTTTCATGGCTTCTATAATGCAAACAACCTGACCTGTAGAAACTGTGGCTCCCACTTCAACAAACGGTTTTGCACCGGGTGATGAAGCAAGATAAAAAGTGCCGACCATAGGTGATGTGATAGGTTTGCCTTTTGGTGCGTCTTCTTTCTTTTCTTCTGCGGGAGCAGCGCTTTGCGCAGGAGCTGCGGCAGGTGCTGCTGCAATTGCTTGAGGCATGATTGTTTGTGCCTGTACAACTGTTTTTTCTTTTCTTACAACAATAGCTTCTTCGCCTTCTTCCAGTGTCAACTCTGTCAAATCACTTTCAGAAACCAGTTTCACTAATTTTTCGATATAATCCAATTCAAAATTCATTGTTTTGTCCTTTTTATTAATAATCGACCGGCTTTGCCAAAGATCCTGAACCAAATTCAGGATGACACCGAGTCTATACCCTGTCTAAATACTCGTTAGTTCTTGTGTCAACTCTGATTCTGTCACCGTTTGAGATGAAGAAAGGTACGTTAACAACAGCGCCTGTTTCAAGAGTAGCAGGTTTTGTACCGCCTTGAGCAGTGTTGCCTTTTTCGGCAGGAGGTGTGTCTGTAACTTCCAGTTCTACGTGGTTTGGCATATCAAGACCAATGATTTTGCCATCGTGAAGAAGGATGTTAACATTCATGTTTTCTTTAAGATACTTAACGCCGTCTCCGATGTGGTCTTCTGTTACAGGGAGCTGTTCATAAGATTCTGTATCCATCATGATGTAATCAGAACCTTCTTTGTATAAGTATTGCATTTCACGTTTATCGAGAGTTGCTTTTGCAACTTTTTCGCCTGCTCTGAAAGTTTTTTCAACAACGTTTCCTGTTTCTACGTTTTTGAGTTTTGTTCTTACAAAAGCAGCGCCTTTGCCCGGTTTTACGTGCAAAAATTCAACAACTGACCAAAGGCCGTTGTCTAATTCAAGTGTTAATCCTGTTTTTAAATCATTTACTGAAATCATAGATAGTCCTCATTTTCTGATGTATAAAATCTTAACATAAAAACGTATACATGCGAAACCTTGGGGCGTTATTTTTTAACAAATATACAGAATTGAATTGTAAAACCATAAAAAAGGTTATAAAATTTTATCATGGCAATAGCTTATTTATGTTTGGGCACAAATTCAGGCGATAGAGCGCGGCTGGTGGAACAGGCCGTGAATTTTCTGAACCTTGCTGATGGAATAAAAATAATAAGAACCTCCGCGTTTTACGAAACAGAACCGTGGGGAGTCAAGGAGCAAAACTGGTTTTTGAATATTGCAGTTGAGATAAAAACCTCGCTAAGCCCGCAGGATTTGATGGTCAAATGTTTGAATATAGAGCAAATGCTCGGCCGAAATAGAGAAAAAGAAACAAGATGGGGCGAGCGTCCGATTGATATAGATATAATATTTTATGACAACGCGCTCATCGATTCGCAAATTCTGACACTTCCGCACCCGCGTATGCATTTGAGGGCTTTTGTGCTGGTGCCTTTGCTGGAGCTTGTGCCGGATTTTGTGCACCCTGTTTTGAATAAAACAATTACACAGATTTATGACGAGCTGGAAGACGTAGAAGAGGTCTGCCTTTACGGAACGAGGAACAATGGCTGAAATTTGTATAACAGGCGGCGGGCCCGCAGGCGTGATGGCTGCAATCTTCGCTGCACAAAACCCCGAAAACAAAGTGTATATCTATGACAAAGGTATTATACTCAATACGTTGTTGCCCACAGGCGGCGGAAGATGCAACCTTGCTTTTGGCGAATACAATTTTAAAGAGCTGGCAAAATTTTACCCCCGCGGCGAAAAGTTTTTGTACAGCGTGTTTTCAAGGTTTTCTACAGCAGACACTCTGGAGTTTTTCGAAAAAATTGGCGTAAAAACCTATACACAGGAGGATTTGAGAATTTTTCCCGTAACAGATTGTGCAAAGGATGTGAAACAGGCGCTTTTAAAACAGCTCGACAAAAAAAATATCAAAAAAGTCTTTGAAAAAGTTGTTGATATAAAAAAAGAGAACGAAAAATTTGTGGTCAAAACCGACAAAAACACCCGTGAATTTGACAGCGTGGTTGTTGCAACGGGCGGAAGAGGTACAGGACAGAGGCTTGCAAAAGGGCTGGGGCACAATATTGTAGAGCTACGTCCGGCTTTGAGCTCTTTGATTACCAGAGAGAAAGATTTTGCACAGGTGTCGGGTATCAGCGTGAAAAACGTTACAGCGCAGGTGTTTTTTGAAAACAAAAAAGTTAAAACACTCACAGGCGATTTGCTTTT
>LARD01000032.1 GCA_000980375.1 Clostridium sp. K4410.MGS-306
ATTTAACCCTCTAAAAATGTAAACAAATGTAAAAAAAGAAGAGAAAAAGCTAAAGAAAGCAGCGCAGAAACCGATAGACAAAGTAACAGTCTAAGCAAGAGGAGTGCGTATGTCTTTAATAAATAACAAGTTTTTGTCGCTGACAAACCGGTTGCAATTGCAGGCGCAGGCAAAGATATTGCAGCAAGAGCAGCAGGAGGAGAAAAAACTTGAGCAGCAGAAGCAAAGTGAGACATCTTTACGTTCAGATGAATCATCGACGCAGACAAGAGCGCAGTCTTCAAGCATTAGTGATGATTTACTTTTGACTTACAGGGGCATAAACATAAATCATATAGAGACAGCGCAGCAGAAAACGGTTGTGACCATGGATACGCTCATGCCAATGCTTTCCAACCCACAGCCTGTTAATATTGCTCCATTAGAGGTGAAGAAGGAGCCAAAGCCCGCAACAGTAAGCAATTCAGTGATTAATTCGAGTTCAATAGCATCTCAATACAACAGTGGTGTGGTTAGAGAAGGTCACAGGGGGTTAAAAACGCCATCAAAGCTTGAAGCTATTACAGACATGGCCAGAGGTGATCTTAATGCAGTAGCAGATGCGATAAAGTCTGAGTTAAAAGCTCAGATGGGATCTGATTACAATGAAAAAGAAGTACAAAGGGCTATTGACGCAGCGATAGAGCAGACTCTCAAGGTTTTTTCAGACAATGAAGAAAGAAGAAGGACAGAGGCCGGAGTCAATGACAATGCCTTTATTTTCAAGAAGAAGGGCGGATTATTTGGCATTATAGGCACATACACATACAATGTTCAGGCATTAACGAATACATTTTTATCAAGTTACAACGAAATAGCAACAGAGTTATTCAATGATTCGCAGCAAGAGAAAGCTCCTGGTGCCATAGGCAAGGGAGTTGTAGTAGGCAGCGGAGTATATACGTCATACAAAGAAAACGAGAAGAAGACTTCAACGAGCATGATAAAGTTTAAGGCGATGAATGATGTAAAAGAAATGGCAAGGGCCGACATGTCTGCTTTAACGGATACGATAAGGGAGCAGCTAAAGGGCGAATTAGGCTCCGGGTATAATGATTCGCTGGTAAGAGCATCGATAAATGAGGCAATAGAAAGGACGATAAATCAATTTGCGCAAAACGAGGGACGTGGTGTAGAGAATGGTTTTGAGTACAAGCGCAAATCCTTTTTCAGATCCACATGTTCGTACAATGTAGGCAATCTTATTGATTCATTCATTGTTAATTTCAATGAGATTAATGTGGCGAAGTTT
>LARD01000023.1 GCA_000980375.1 Clostridium sp. K4410.MGS-306
GCATATGCCGGATTGTTATAAAAATGCTGATATTACATTGATTCCAACTATTTATTCAGAAGGAACATCTTTGTCTTGTCTGGAGGCAATGGCATGTGGCAATTTTGTAATTGCTACTAATATTGGCGGTTTAACTAATTTGATAATTAATAATTACAATGGCATATTGATAAATCCTGATAAAAATGAGTTAAAACAAGCTTTAAAAAATGCATTGGAAGATAAAAGTTTTTTTGAGTGTGTTTGTAATAATGCTCAAAGTGTATCTGATACGTTTGAAAAACGGGTTTGGATTCAACAATGGAATGATATTATTACATCGATAGGAGATAAATGTGAATAGATTAATAGCTATATCAATAGTTAAAAATGAAGAAAATAATTATTTAGCAGACTGGTTAAGAAATTTAAGAAAATTTGTCGATTATCATATATTTTTGGATGATGCATCTGATGATAAAACGCCTGATATAATTCAAAATTTTATAAATAGTGGTTATAAAGGTGAGATTCATAGACGCAAGGAATCATTGTTTGCAGAAAATGAACCTGCTTTACGCAGCGAGTTATGGCAGTATACAAGAAAATTTGCAGAAAACGGAGATTGGATTTTAATAGTTGATGCTGATGAATTTTATGATAAACGTCTTTTATCTTTTAAACAAAAAATTCCATATTTAAATAAAAAGCATTATGAATGTGTAAAAGTTTCTTGTCGAGATATGTGGACAAAAAATAAATATCGATGTGACGGATATTGGTCGCCTAAAAATGCGGCTGTAAGACTTATTGCTTTTGAAGATGTTGCTTTTGGCAATAATGGTAATAATTTACACTTACCTGCTTATCCTATGTCTATAAATATACGGAATAAATACAAAATGTATCTTCCTATGATACATTTAGCTTATCTTCGACAAAAAGATCGAGAACGCAGATATGAATTTTATACAAATGCAAAAAATACAGATGCTCACTCAATAAAACATGCAAAATCCATACTAGAGGTTAAACCAAAATTAAAGAATTTATATAACAGTTTTGAGTTGATTTTAGATAAATTGTTCTCTATATATGAAAATCCAATGAACGATATTTTAAATATTTAAACTAATTTGCAATTGTTAGTGATTTATGATACTTATAACTTTCGTAAGTATCTATAAAAATTGTGCAATTAGAGGTTTTCTTTTGAAAATATCAATCATAACAACCAGTTATAACTACGGACAATATATATCAGAAACAATAGAAAGCGTTATTGCTCAAACTTATCAGGATTGGGAAATGATTATTGTGGATGATGGTTCCTCTGACAACTCTGTTTCTTTAATACAATCATATTGTCAAAAAGACCAGAGAATTAAGCTCTTTAGTCATGAAAATCATGTGAATAAAGGTCTTAAAGAAACATTGCGGCTTGGCTTGAAACAGGCTCAAAATGATTGGATTGTTTTTCTGGAATCTGATGACTCAATTACACCCGACTATCTTGAAAAGAAAGTTGCGGTAATTAAAAAACACCCTGATGTTAAATTTATTATCAACGATGTAAATCTGATTGGAGACGATGCAGATAAACAACGTTTGGATAAACATTTCAAAATTATCAATAAAGTCTTGAAAAACAAACATCAACCATTGGATTTATCTTCCTGTTTGATGAAAAGAAATTATATTGTAACCTTTTCAACGGTGATGCTGAATAAAGGAGTACTTGAAAATGTTGATTTTAACTCTCCTGTTCCTCCTTTATTAGATTATTATCTCTGGGCTCAAATAGCTAATAAATATAAGTTTTATTATTTAGACGAAAAACTCACTAACTGGCGTATTCATTCTGATAGTTATATTAAAAATGCACGCGGTTTTGATGCAAAAAGTTATTTGGAGTTTAATTTAAATAAAACAAGATTTATCTGTAAAGGTAAGAATAATCTGCTTTATTGGTATTACTGCTTGTATTATAGATGGAATAGCATCAGAAAATTGATTTTGAAAATCCATTTAAAAGACAAAAGTTTGTGCGTGCTTGGGAAATGGTACCAATGGTAAACGAATCAACAAATAATACGGCAATTTTTGCACATTATGATAAAGACTGCATAATAGACGATTATGTGCTTTTTTATTTAAAAGAGTTAAAGAATGTTGCAGATAGAATCATTTTTGTATCGGATTGTGAGCTTGATGAAGAGCAAATATCAAAACTAAAAGGTATTGTTGATTATACACTGGCGCAAAAACACGGTGAGTATGACTTTGGCTCTTATAAAAGAGGCATACAACTGGCTATGGAAAACGGCCTTTATGAAAATACAGACAATCTGATATTGTTGAATGACAGCTGCTATGGCCCGTTTGGCTCTTTAAAAAATTTGTTTGAAGAAATGAATACAAAAGATTGTGACTTCTGGGGTTTTGCTTCAAACGAAAATCGATATGGAGACAGTCTTTTTGAAGTGTCTGAAGCTGAAAATATGCATGTGCAGTCATATTTTGTTGTTTTAAAAAAGCAGGTTTTGCACTCCAATGCTTTTAAAGATTTTATTTTATCTGTAAAAAAAGAAAGCACCAAAAAAGATATTATTTTTAATTATGAAATGGGCTTAACAGCAGTGCTTTGCAAGGAGGGGTTTAAGTACTGTGCAAAATATAATCATGACATCTTTAAGTACAATATGATTGATTTATTCAAGCCAAAAGTAAAAGAACCCTGCCTTTTGTTTAAAAGATATTGTCTTTTGTGGATTTATTTTCCTTTTATATTAAGCTTCTGGTTCAATAAAATCAGGAAAAATACACAATACCCCGTGGAAGCAATTGTGGCAGATTTAAAAAGGCATAGAAAATTTTCCGCTTTTAAACACAGATATTTAAAAAAATATCTTCTCGCCCTGTTTTTTGGATGGGTTTAGTTACATAATTTTTTCAAGCCCGTAAATAAATTCATTGTGTTGCGCAATGTATTTGATTGCAAGCTTTACACCGGCCATGTAACATTGTCTGTCCATAGAATCATGGCGGATAGTAAGAATTTGTCCGGATGCTCCGAAAATAACTTCCTGAGATGCGATATAACCCGGCATTCTGACAGAGTGGATATGAATGTCAGAGTATGACTTTCCGCCTCTTGCGCCTTGAATTGTTTCAGTTTCTTCACAGTTGCCTGTTTCAAATGTCATGTTGCCTGATTCTGACATCATAAGAGCTGTCTTAATAGCTGTTCCAGAGGGAGCATCTTTCTTTTGATTATGGTGCAGCTCAATAATTTCAGCGTTGTCAAAGTATTTGGCAGCCTGTTTCGCAAACATCATCATAAGAATTGCTCCGGTCGAAAAATTTGGAGCAATCAAACATCCCAAACCTTTGGCCTGCGACAATGCGTTCAGTTCTTCTATCTGTTCATCAGAAAGCCCTGTTGTACCGATTACCGGACGTACTCCGTTTTCCAGGCATGTTTTAGCATTTTCAAAAACATACTTTGGCTGGGTAAAGTCGACCATTACATCAGGTTTGTGCATTTCTATTGCAGATTTTAAATTTCCTATTATTCTGACAGATTTTGGCGGGCAAACTTCCATATCAATTTGATTTACATCAACAGCACAAACAAGCTCAAGTGTGTCATCATTGCATACGGCTTTTACTACTTCTTGGCCCATTTTTCCCATTGCACCTACAACACCGACTCTTACCATTTTTATAATCCTTTCATTGTTATTATTTTATAACCTATCATTAATGTTAGTATTTTTATATTAACCACATAAATTAATATACATCTTTTTATAATTTTTGTATAATAGATAAGTTATTAAACGGATAAATAGCGGAGAGCCGAAATTATGATTAATAAGCAACCACACAGTGAACTGGAAAAATCCCTTTTTGAATCTGTTGATTCAAAAACACCTGATTATATAAAAAAGAATAAACTTGTCGACCTTGGGAATAAAAACGAATTTACATTCAGACTGACTAAAGAAAATCTGGAACCGTATAATGAACAAACAAACCCGAATGGCCTGAACCTGAAAGACTGGTTTAAAGGTTATGCAAAAGAGGCTGAAGTATCCACAGCAGGCATAAGAGGGCCTCAAAATATTCTTTATCCGCATGATACCCGCTTCCCCATCAATTTGATTGGTATTATGCTGGCAACAGAAGCTAAAGCACTGGTGGCTAAAGAGCTTTATCCGGATAATGAAATTATAAAACTCGCAGGATGTGAAGTCCGCTACAATTCACAGGAGTTTTTGGAATTGATTGCCCGTATACAGGCCGCACACGGTATCAAAACACTTGTGCCTGTTGATAGAAAAACAATTCCTATCTGGATGGCATCATTCCTTGCTTTCAAGCTGGATTTGCTTGGCGGTGAATATATTACCTCAAGCCATGGTATCTCTGTAAAAAATGCAACGAAAGACCTGAATTCACAAGGAAGCCAGTATTTGCCGGAAGAATCAATGCTCTTTGTTGATAAAATTAAATATATTTTTGACGAAGTTGAAAAAAACGGATATTACGATATCAAAATTGCAGCCAATGACAATCCGCTTATTTCTCAGGCAGAAATGAAGTCACTCAATGACGGTGTAGAATTGTATAAACAATATCTGCTTGACGGCGTTGCCAAAGATGCAAATCTTAATTTGATAAAAAATTCTGATGACAAAATTGTTATCGAAAACGTAGGCGGCTCCGCATACGCTACATTGAGCAGAATACTTAAAGAGCTCGGTATTGAAGATAAATACGTGTGGATGAATAAAGAAGAAGACCCGTTTTTCCATTCAATAGGAAAATATGATACAGACCCAAAAGGGAATAAGACCTTCTATGACTACTCTGTTGATGCAACAGTACTTTCTAAAGATAAAGACGGTAAACCTTATTTTCCTGTAATAAAATCATTGCATTATGATGAAAAACTCAAAAACTGCCCGATAGGCACGGCTGTACTCATCACAGACCCTGATCATGACCGATTGACTGTGTGCCAGATTGAATCTGATGATAAGATTCAATATCTCAAGTCTCTTGGCATAGACTATGTTGCATTAGACAAGGGCAGAATTCTTACAGTATTTACTGCAAATCAATCCTTCCTTATGATTATGGATTTTTGGATGCAGCAATTGAAAAACGAAGGCCTGTTTGAAAACCACCCCAGATTTATGATAAAAACAACGGCCTCTGCTCGCTCGTGGGATGAATGGGCAAAGAAAAACAATATCAAGGTTGTTAATGTGCCTGTTGGCTTTAAGGAAATTGCAAACGTAATGAAAAAAGTCGAAAAGCAGATTATGGACAACCCGGATAAAGAAGTTGTAGTAACAGATGTTCTCGGCAATGATATTAACCTGGGCGTAAACCCCAAACTCATCTTTGGAGGCGAAGAATCCGGCGGTATGATTATCGGTTCTGAAGAGTTGATTAAATCTCTTTCCGGTAGAGCTGCAATTGCAATGAGAGAAAAAAGCGCAACAGAAGCAATTATTGTAGCCTCAGCTCTTGCTGCTTATCTTAAAAAACAAGGCTCGTCTATGTCCGAGTATCTTGACAATGTGTTCAAAAACAATGAAATTATCTCAAAATTTGATATAAGAGAAGATATTTCTTATTACAACGAATCAGAGCCGGATATTGAAAAGCTCAAACAGGCAAAAGTCGCCGGTGAAGCTCAAAGAACAAAAAATGATGTATTTTATCTGACAATGGCTGTGGCTAAAAAGGCTGGCAAAATGACCCTTGAACAAATAAGAGAGATACTTGCCGATACATTCAAAGACCTGAATTTTGACAATCTTACAGATGTAAAATTTGTGGGCGACGGAACATATCTGGAATTTGATGATAAATTTATAGAAATACGACCTTCCGGAACAGATGCCAAAACAAAGGCCTACGGAGCAGGTGCCAGCAAAGAAGAAATTAAAAAATTCGCACAAAAAATGGGCAATTACTCGGGTGATTTAACAGATTTGTATAAAAAATACGTTGATATGAACCTTTATGACAATGCCAAGGATCTTTCATTAAAGGATTATGCAGTATTTACAAACAAAGATGCAAATAACGACAAATTCGTTATACCCGATTATTCCAAAACATTGCAGTTTTAATTTCATAAAAAACATTGTATAATTGCACATAGTGAAATATGTGCAAGGAGTTTAGCTGTGAATTTTGAGATAGAAAAAGCGTTTTGTTTTATTAAAAATGATTCAAATTGGCTTAAAAAGCTGTTAATAGGTGCAGGAATGAATTTGGGTGCATTTTTGTTGATGCTCATATGCGTTTTTGCTGTACTCTTTACACGGGCTTTTAATGTTGGCGGTTTTTTGATTGCAGTATTGCCCTGTGCGTTATTTCTTGTAGCAGCTCTTGGTGTATACGGTTTTACACTGCAGTACGGACAAGACAGAATACGTAATGAAAATGCCCCTTTACCTGAGTGGAAAGACTTTAGCTCTTTTCTTTTTACAGGATTTAAGGCTTGTCTTGGTGCCTGGCTGTATTTTATTCCGGTATTTGCTTTGGCCGGTTTAAGCTTTATTGTTCAGGTCAGTGCAAAAGTGCACGGCGGGGCAGATTCTTATACAATCGCGTCATTAGTGGTGAATTCATTATACAACCTTTTTTATTTGATATTTCTTATGTTCTACTTTGTTTTTAATGCAAGCTTCCTCAAAGACTTTAACGTTTTTTCTTTTATAAATATTGCAAAGGCTTACAGAATGCTAAAAGGCTGCTGGAAACAATATTTTACAGCTTTGTTGCTAATACTAGCTGTCGGCGTTGTTCTCAACATTGCTTCTATCATACTGGTTTTAACTATAATAGGTGTAATACTCATTCCATTTGTATTTCTTTATTTTCAAATCGTAATGATGGATATAACAGCCCAGTTTGTCAGAATTGAAGAAGAATCAAAAAGAACTACTGTTGAAGAATAATTGCTAATGAAGGAGAAAAACAATGAATCTGGATTTTGAAAAGGCTCTTACTTATATTGCAAAAGACCCCGGCTGGTCAAACAAAATTCTTGCCGGCGGAGGCTTGTTGCTTGCAACTTTTGCAATATTTATCATACCTGTATCCTTGTTGATTCTTACAACATCAGGCGTGATAGGGCTGACTTCGTTTATCCTTTGTTTTGTTTTTTCTATTATACTAAGCCTTGTACTGGCAGGATATATGGCCCAGACTGCAAATAAAAGAATCAATTACCAAAACTCTCTTTTGCCGGATTGGTCAGAATTTGGACGGTTTATAATAACAGGGTTAAAATATTTTGTCGGGTATTTTCTTTATACAATACCCCTTATACTCCTGACATCTGTTTTTGCTGGGCTGGTCATTACAGCTGTTCACGGTTGTCCTGATTGCGGACTTTTAAATACAATGTTCTTTATTCTTATCACACTCATGGGAGCCTTGACTCTTTTTGTGTATATTCTCTATATAGTTTTTTGCCCTTTAATGATGGCTTGTTTTTTCAGCGATTTAAAAATACTTTCTTTTGTTGATTTTAAAAAAGCATTTGATATGTTAAAAAATAATGTCGGTAATTACTGTATTTTGATTTTATTGTTCATTGCAATATCAATGCTTGGTCAGCTGCTTTGCTCAATACTTATGATAACTATTGTCGGAATAATCTTTATTCCTATTGTATATTTTTATATCTATCTTGTGATAGCAGAATTGTGTGCTCAATTTGTGCTTAGTGCAAGAGATAAAGAATAATCTTATGTTAAAATTAACCTATGAGAGAACTCGAGTTTCTTAAGGTTATACAAAATACATTGGCGGATTCATCGCTTATCGGCGATGATTGTGCTTATTTGGAAGAGTTTGATATTTGTGTAACACAAGATACCCTTGTGGAAGGCGTTCATTTTTTAACACATACAACAACACCGTTTAAACTCGGCCAAAAAGCAGTTAATGTAAATCTTTCCGATCTGGCTGCCACAGGAGCCCGCCCTCTTTATATAACCGTATCGCTTTCATTGCCCAGAGCATCAGATGAAAATTTTGTACAATCTTTTTATCAAGGCGTGCAAGACAGCTGCCAAAAATACGGGGTAAAAGTCGCAGGCGGAGATTTAACAGGTGCTGACAACTATTTTATTTCTATTTGTGCAATAGGGAAAAAATATAATAATGTCAAAGTATCAAGAAGCTTTGCACAAAAAGGCGATATAATTCTTACTACAGGTACACACGGAGACAGTGCAGCCGGTCTGGCGCTTTTACAAAACGGTATTAATAAACCTAAAAATCTTATCAATAAACATCTAGTGCCGCTGCCGGCAATTGAGCAAAGCGAATATATCATGCAAACTCTGAAAGATACGGGTATAGAAAAATTGGCGATGATGGACACCTCAGACGGGCTTCAGGATGCAATATTCAAGCTTTCTAAAGCAAGTAATCTCGAGTTTGATATAGAAACAATTCCGGCCGGCAAGGATTTGAAGACTACTTTCCCAAAAGACTGGAAAGACTATGCCCTCTGGGGCGGAGAAGACTTTGAGCTTATATTTACAATCCCTCCGTTTTTGTACAAATATTTTAACAAACTGCAATTCATAAAAATAGGAACAGTATCTGACAGACCGTTTTCTAATGCGTTAGAAAAAGAATTTGAACAAAAGAGTTTTAAGCATTTTGAGGAATAATACGATGACAAAGCTATCTGTAATAGTTACGGCAGGAGGCTCTTCTAGCCGGTATGGAAAAACCAATAAGCTTCTGGAAAAAATTGATGAAAAAGAAGTTATCATCCGTTCTATACAGGCATTTTTGCCCTATACTTCAATTATGCCAGCAGAGATAATAGTTTCAGCTTCAGAAAGTCTTGAGTCTGTAATAAAAGATTTGCTTATAAAGTATGATATAAAAAACGTCAAGGTTGTACGAGGCGGAGCAACAAGACAGGCTTCTGTGTTTAATGCTCTAAAAGCATGCGACAATCCTGATTATGTGGCTATTCACGATGCAGCACGTCCTTTGATAAAGCATGAGGATATACAAAAATGCCTTGAGCTTGCAATGAGCAAGAAAGCTGCCATTGTTGCGGTCAAAGCTGTGGATACAATAAAAGTTGTTAAACAGGACGGGGAGATTATTAATACTCCTGATAGAGACACTCTCTGGGCTGTTCAGACGCCTCAAATTTTTGATTATGAAATGATATTGGATGTGCATAAAAAACTTGAGGGACAGAGCTTTTCAGATGATGCAGGCATGGCGGAAGCATCAGGTATTAAGGTTTTTGTTTCAGAGGGCAGCTATTCTAATATTAAAATAACAACAAAAAAAGACATATTTCTTGCTCGTATGCTTTTTGAAGATGATGCGCAATAATTTGTGGTGCTAAGTTTTTATATATATAGCATTAGTCAAAAAAATGAGTTAAAATAATAAAATGGACAAGGTTTCAGATATCACAAAAATATTGGAGAAAAAGGCTGTTGAGAAAAATCTCAAAAGCTCTGAAACATCTGCAGCAAAAAATCAAAACGTGAATAAGGCTACAAACCCGATACTCAAAAAACTGGCCTGTTTTAAAAATGACAATCTGTCCAAAAAATTTGATATCAATGATTTAATATAGTAATTAAGATAATGTATTACCTTAAAAATACACTTTTTTTAGAGCTTACAAAAAACCAAAAAGCGTCACTTTTCAGTTTTATAAAAAGCTTTGTAAAAAAACACAATGCCAATAACCTGTCGGTTGATGATATACTTGAGCTTTTTATTGAAGATGAAAAATATTATTACGAGCAAAAAAATCCTCATTTTGAATGGATTATACAGGAATTTGATAAAGATAAATTCCTGAAAGAGCTAAAAATTTTGATTAAAGAAAATCTGAAACAGCTTGAGCTCAAAGAGGCGCAAAAACCTTTTTTGGAAAAACAAAAGGCATTGGCAAAAGAACAACGCAAAAAAGCGGCAGAGTTCAAACTTTCAAAAGAAGAACCAACTAAAAAGCAGCTGTATTATTATGACAAACTGTGCCAAAAATATAAATTGGATAAAAAAGATACAAACGGCTTGTCCAGATTGGATTTAAAAAACCTGATAGGAAAAATTATAGAAGATGAAAACCAACACACTAAAGAAAACGGATTTGATTAAAAGATATACTCAATGCGGTTTTAGCGTTGAAGAGGCTTCTGCCGAAATAGATTTTGCTATAGACATCCTGTGCGGTCTGACACCCAAAGATCTTATAATCGGTGTCATGCCTTCGCCAAAAGACCTGGAAAAACTGGATGCCATTGTTACACGACGGCTTACAACACGCGAGCCAATGGCACAGATTCTTGGCTATGCTTACTTTATGGGTAACAAGTTTGAAGTAACTAAAGATACCCTTATTCCTCGTCCGGAAACAGAGCTGCTTGTTAATAAGGCGGTGGAAATTATTAAAGCAAACGAATTAAAGCAGATAATGGATATAGGCACAGGCAGCGGCTGTATAGCCTGCATGATTGCAAAAAAAACAAATGCCCAGGTTCTTGGTGTTGATATTTCAAACGGTGCTTTAAAGGTCTCTTTGAATAATGCAATGCACCTTGACCTTATGAACAGAGCTCTTTTTCGAAAGTCCGACCTTTTTGCAAAAATTAGAGAAGAAGAAAAATTTGACATGATTGTCTCTAATCCGCCCTATATCCCACCTCATGTAAAAGAAACGCTCCAAATTGAAGTAAAAGATTATGAGCCATCGTCAGCTCTTTTTACAACTGATGAAGATGGGCTTGAGTTTTATGAAAAAATTTCAAATCAGGCATGCAGCTTTTTGAATAAAAACGGGTATTTGCTCTTTGAAGCCGGTGACGGGCAGGCGTTTATGATAAAAGATATTATGGAGAAAAACAATTTTTCAAATATAGAAATATTAAATGATGTGAGTGGTGTAAAACGCGTTGTAGTCGGGCGGTTTGCTTGATTTTATTTAGTGCTTGCATTTTCAATTAAGAGTGTGTATAATAATCTTATTAGGAATGATTCTTAATAAGATTATTTCTTAAGGTCCTTCTTAATGGTGAATTATGGTAAATATGAAAGAGGTTAATTATGGCAAAATTTGTATGTTCAGTATGCGGATACGTACACGAAGGCGACGCTGCACCGGCTAAATGCCCTATGTGTGGTGTTGGTCCTGAAAAATTTAATAAAGTAGAAGAAGGCGCAGGAGCAATCGGCTGGGCTGATGAGCACAGAATCGGTGTAGGCGCTGATGTTGATGCAGAAGTTAAACAAGGCTTAAAAGATCACTTCCTGGGCGAATGCACAGAAGTAGGTATGTACCTTGCTATGAGCAGACAAGCTGATAGAGAAGGCTATCCTGAAGTTGCTGAAGCATATAAAAGAATTGCGTGGGAAGAAGCAGAACACGCTGCTAAGTTTGCTGAGCTGCTTGGTGAAGTTGTTACAAATTCTACTAAAAAGAACCTTGAAATGCGTGTAGAAGCTGAATCAGGCGCTTGTGCAGCTAAAAAAGCTATTGCTTCAAGAGCTAAAGAACTCAACCTTGATGCTATTCATGACACAGTACACGAAATGTGCAAAGACGAAGCTCGTCACGGTCAAGCATTCCAGGGCTTATTAAAAAGATACTTCGGTTAATATCCGATAAAAATAGTAAAAAAAATACCTGAACTGTTAAGTTCAGGTATTTTAGTTTTAAAAAGAAAAACTATTTTTTAGCAGCTACTTTGCCGTCAACAGCTTCTTTGAATTTTTTACCAGCAGAGAAAGCAGGAACTGTTTTAGCAGCGATTTTGATTTCTTTACCAGTTTGAGGGTTGCGGCCTGTTCTAGCAGCTCTTTTTCTAGCTTCAAAAGTACCGAAGCCTACTAAAGTAACTTTTTTACCTTTAGCAACTGTTTTTTCAATTGTTTCCATCAAAGCATTGATGATTTCAGCTGTTTCTTTTTGTGTAACTTTAGATTTTTTAGAAACTTCTTGTACTAATTCTTCTTTGTTCATAGTATGTAAACCCCTTTTCTTAAAATGTACATTCTTAATTATATTGGAATACAAAATTATAGCAAGTACTTTTTTGCCTTTTTTTTCATCTGTTTGTTGGTTTTTTTTTAATTCAAAATGTAATAAAGCCTTTACTTTGGCGTTCAAAGCACATAAAATATTAATATTGTCGACAAAAAAAGGGTATGAAGATGATACGAACACAGGCATTTTCACTGGCAGAAGCTCTAATTACATTATTAATTGTCTGCATCATTGCTATTGCAACAGTGCCTGTAATCACAAAAAAGTCTCGTCCTAATCCTTCAAAAGTTATCTGGGTGGCTGATACTATGGTAAAAACTGCTGTTACCCCTTCTGCTCAAAGAGATATCAAACTGGGTGATGCAACAGGGCATGTTAAGCAGGGCATTGTTATAACAGGTACTATGTATTTTAAAGACCGCAATGGCAAAGTAATAGGCTGGATATCAGAAGACGGCAATACGTCTTTTGCACAGGGCAATGATTATGATTTCAATGCAATGTCACAACGGCAAGAAACATTAATGAATCTATTGCAGACTTTGGCAGCACAGCTTAACAGCATGCAAGACCCTTCCCGGCAGCAGAATGAGTCTTTTTCTAATGCGTCTTCTCAAAGGCTATCAAAAATCAGACAGGCAAGAGAATCCAGACAGAAAAATAAATTGAGGAATGATAACTACTCTGACAATTCGTCTGGACGCAGCACTCAGACCGATACAGAACAAATACAACAACAACTCAATTCACTTATGGAATTATTAAATACACAGCAAAGATAAGGATAAAAAGATGATTAAACCCTGGAATGAATATTTTTTGGAAATAGCAAAAACCTGCTCATGCCGCTCAAATTGTTTTAGAGCAAAGGTGGGTGCAGTTATTGTTGGAGAAGACAAAAAAATAAAAGCAACAGGTTACAACGGCACACCCTCAAAGGTTACCTCTTGCTACGAAATTGGCAAATGTTACCGTATAGAAAACAATATTCCATCCGGTACAAGATATGAAACGTGCCGCAGTATCCATGCTGAGCAAAATGCAATTATACAAGCGGGTCAAGATAGATGCAAAGACGCTACAATGTATATTTACGGTCACAACTTCATTTGTATTTTGTGCAAAAGATTCATTGTGCAGGCAGGTATAAAAGATGTTTATCTGCAAAAAGATGAAAACTCTCCTGTAGAATATGTTACTGTGGAGCAAATAAGGCAGGAGCTTGATGCAGATAGACCTTAAACTGTGTTATTCTTTTATTAAGATTAGATTTTAAAGGATAAAAATATGTCTATAAAGAAAATAGTTAAATATGGTGATGAAACCTTACGAAGAAAGTCTAAAGAAGTCTCAAAGGTTTCTAAAAAAATACAAACTCTTGTTCATGACCTTTTGGATACAATGTATGCACAAAACGGTGTTGGGCTTGCTGCTCCGCAAATTGGAGAAAACCTCAGAGTATTTGTTATTGATGTTTCTACAGGCAACGAGCCGTTAAACCCTATGGTGTTTATTAATCCTAAAATCATTAAAAAATCTGGTGCTTGCAGCAGCTATGAAGGTTGCTTGAGCTTTCCGGAGGCATATACCGATGTAAAAAGATATGCAGATGTTACGGTAAAAGCTCTTAATATCCACGGAAAACCTTTTATTGTTGAAGGAAAAGAAGGAAGCCTTCTTGCAAGAGCTATACAACACGAGTTTGACCATCTGGACGGAATACTGTTTATTGACCACTGCAGAAATAGATTTGAAGCAGATAGAATTCTGACAGAAAAAGGATTGTCTCCTGTTGAGGCTGACAAAATACTCAATGAACCTGAACTGGACAAAGCATTGGAATCTGTGCCCGCAAACCCTGGTGAGACAGTTGTACCGGAGGGCTGTGAGGGTGATTAACGCTGTATATATGGCAACACCTGAGATTGCCGTAAACTGTCTTCAAAAACTCTTGAATTTTAATGATTTGAACATACAGGCTGTTGTTACACAACCTGACAGACCCTGTGGAAGAGGAAAGAAACTTACTGCGCCGCCTGTAAAAGATTTTGCATTGGCTCATAATATTGAGGTTTTGCAAACAGAATCTTTAAAAAATGATGAGGCATTGAAGTCAAAGCTTAGAGAATTGAATCCTGATTTTTTCATTACATTTGCATTTGGCCAGCTTTTGACAGAAGAGATTCTTGCTATTCCAAAGATTGCTACTATAAATCTGCATGCTTCACTGCTTCCGGAATACAGAGGTGCCAATCCTATTCAGCGTGCAATATACGATGGTAAAGAAGAAACAGGCATCACAACTATGTTAACAGTACTGGCACTTGATGCAGGTGATATCTGTATTCAGGAAAAAATAAAAATTACACCTGATATGACAGATAAAGAGCTTATGGAAATAATAAGCGACAAGGCTCCGTTTATTATGTATCCGACGATTAAACAGCTTTATAACAAAATGCTTACACCCAAAAAACAAGATGAGAGCCTTGTTACTATTGCAAAGAAATTTAAAAAAGAAGACGCTCTGCTGGATTGGAACCGCTCGGCTCAGG
This sequence comes from Clostridium sp. K4410.MGS-306, assembly GCA_000980375.1. Classification (GTDB taxonomy): domain Bacteria; phylum Cyanobacteriota; class Vampirovibrionia; order Gastranaerophilales; family Gastranaerophilaceae; genus Limenecus; species Limenecus avicola. Next base: position 14,605 of record LARD01000023.1, read on the forward strand.
AATTGCACAACCATGTACGTTCTATGACCACTTGGCCTTGTGCTTGCAGCTCTATTGACGGAAAGAACATAAAAATTCTTAAAACCACTGTTCTGGAAAATGAATGTGTTAACGATAATCCCGGTGAAATTGTAAAAATTTCCAAAGATGGGATTGCGGTTGCTGCCAAAAAAGGTATACTGTTAATAACAGAATTGAAACCCGAAGGAAAACCAAAAATGGATGCGTATGCTTGGACCAACGGGGTTCAGCTTAAAGTAAGCGATATGTTTAAGTAAGGAGTAATTTTATGTTCTCAAGAGGCATAAGAGGTGCTATTACAATAGAAGAAGATAATCAGGAAATGCTCGAACAAGCAACTATTGAGCTTTACTCCAAGATGATTGACTTAAATGGTATAAAAACCGAAGATATCTCGCATATTATCTTTACTTTAACAAAAGATATCAAATCTGCATTCCCTGCAAAGTTTGTGCGTCGCAATTTTGATGTTCAGTATGTACCTTTCATTTGTGTTAATGAAATGGACATAGAACCAAGTTTAAAACACTGTTTGCGAGTCTTAATGGTTGTAAACACTGACAAAAAGCAGAATGAAATAAAGCATGTTTATCTGGGTGGAGCAAAAATCTTGCGCTCTGACCTGGTTAGTGAATAAAAAAATACTTTAGGCTATTAAAATCCCATTGACCATTGGAATTGTTTTTGTGATGCCTGTGCCACTTTATCAAGTGCTGTATTTCTAACAGGAGCTGTTGCAGGTGCATCTTTTACTTCAATTACATTTTTTGCTTTTTGAAGCAGGTGCTGTTTTTGCATAGCTTTATCAACATTGTAATAAGATTTTAAATAATCAAGTTTGTTTTGGAGCTCAACATTTTCGTCATTAAGAGCAAGTGCCTGTTTTCTGTATTTGTTCAACGTAATTTCACTGGCAGTTACAAAATAATAACTGACTGCCGAAGTTAAAATAAATAAAATAAGTATTGAGCACAATGATCTGTTCACTCGTGTAATTGCCATTTCTTTATAAGTTTTGTGGGTGGGGAAGTATCCGTCTATTACGGGTGTTTTAATAGGGTTTTGAACATTTGTATAATGATTGTTGTAGTTATTATATTGATTGCGCTTATCAATTACAGGTCTTGTCAATTTAGTTCTCCCATGACGAAATTTTCTTAGCTACCCTCAATTTTGCAGATCTTGACGGAGGGTTCTCCTTAGTCTCTAATTCTGTTGCCGTTATCGGTTTTTTGTTAATTAACTCAAGCATTGGAGGCTTGCAGTGACAAACCGGGTCTGTCGGTTTGCAGCGACATTTTGACGCATAATACTTGAAGCATTGTTTAACAAGTCTATCTTCTAAAGAGTGAAAACTTATTACACTAATTATAGCATCAACAGATAATAAAGTAAGCACTTCGTTTAGTGTATTTTTAATATTTTGTAATTCTTGGTTTACTTCTATACGAATTGCTTGAAACGTGCGGGTTGCGGGGTGAATTTTTTCTTTTGTTTTGGGAACGGCATTTTTTATAATTTGTGCCAATTCGCCCGTCGTTTCTATGTTTTTACTCTGTCGGTAGTTTATAATATTTTTTACAATTCTTTTTGTAAATTTTTCTTCACCATATTCGCTAATGATTTTAATCAGGTCATCTTCGCTGTAACCATTGACTATGTCATAAGCACTAACATCTGAATCTCTGTCAAAACGCATATCCAGAGGGGCGTCTTTCATAAAGCTGAATCCTCGTTCTTGCTTTGTGAGTTGATGATAGGACGCGCCAAGGTCAAAAACAATTCCCCCGGTGATTTCTTTTATGCCTAAATTTTGTAAAACTTTCTTAATATTGGAGTAAGACTCTTTTACTATTGTTAAATTTTTGTAATCCTTTAATCTTTTTTTAGAAGAAGCGATTGCATCATCATCTATATCAAATGCAATGAGCTGTCCGTCAGGTTGAATTTTTTTTAAAATAAGTTCACTGTGGCCCCCACCCCCAAGCGTTGCATCCACATAAATTTTGCCTGGTACACAATTGAGCGCATCAACAGCTTCGTGAGCCATTACTGTATAATGTTCAAATTCAGGGTCTTTATATTTTCCTTCCATTTTCTTATTTTATATTAAATATAAACAAATGATAAATTATATAAAAATTAAGAGCTGCATGGCATCTGTTAATTGATTTCAGGAGTTATGAAAAAGTCGTTGTTAAAGTAGTCTATTTCATCGTTTGAAGCTTGATTGCTGCCTGTTGTTGCTGTAGCGGCAGGCATTAATCCTTTTTTGCCTATAGAATATGCAAGTGCTTTTTTTATCGGGCTTTTTGATTCCGAATTTTTTGCATCTATTGCTTCCAATTGTTCTTGAGTTTTTGCTGTTAGAGGAACACCCACAACTTTTCTTGAAAGTGAATCATTAATGGAAGATGTTAATGCTGTCAAAGTAAATGCACCGCCAAGGCTGGAGTTGCAAAGTTTTGAAAGCAGGTTGTGAACAAATGCCATTATGTAAGCAGATACACTGATTCTTGAAATTTCCTGTGCAGCTCTGTTTTTAGCACTCTTGTTCGCATCTTTTTTGTTGTCATTGCTGTATTGCATAGTCAGGTTGTATGCGTCAGTGACGAGAAATAGAGTGGTGATAGCACGCGAAAGGTTTATGTTTGCCTGTGCAAAGGTGTTTCCATCGTATTCAAGCTGTTTTGCTCCGTCTGCTCTCATTACCGATTCTTTAAATATTTTTTCAACCTTAGCTATGTCTTGCTGCGCCAGAGTTCCGTCAGGCTGTATTGTAATTTTTTCTTTTAACAGTTGTTTTTCAAGCCATAAAAGGATGTTTTTTGCCCCTTCTATTTCTTCTTGTTCTTTTTGGGATAAAGATATAAATTCCTTGTAGATTCTTACATCTTTGTCTTGTACTTTTGACATAGTCCAGGCTTTTTCTTTGAGTCTTTTTGCAAGAAAATCATTAAACTGTTTTAGTTTTTCTTTATCTTCCGCACTGTTGCTTTTTCTCAGAGCTTCCAGTTCTTCTTTAAGCGGGTTGGTTTTGTTTCCTGTAATCATGTTGAAGAGTTTTTTGGTGCCTTTTGATGTTGATTTTGCAATGGTTTTTACAAAATTAACAGGAACAAGTATGCTTTTTGTCACTTTGCCCCATACTGTGTCTTTTGAACCTACCGGAATTTGCTCTAATGATTGGTTGTTGATAAGCTCCTCAAAGCTTTTAGGAAGGGCGGGTTCGTTTGTTTTGAAATATTCTGACTTTTTAAAGGCTGATAATATTGTTTCTTTAGTACGCTGTGCTGTTTGTTCATCAGCTTTTTCCAGTACATGTATTATTTGTTTAAGCTTTTGACGCTCGAACATCTTATCAACTTTAAAATAGCCTTTAAATGAAGGGGTGGAAGCATCTTTATCTTTGTTTGGCGAGTTGCCTGAAAAAGCACTGAATGTTTTTTCATTAGGCTTTGTTTTTTTGTAAGTTATTTTTTCGCTATCATCGGTTTTGGGAGCAACAGGTGCAGTATCTTTCTTTTTGACATTGGTCATAAGCCTTCCAATTGATGGAAGAATGCCTTTTTTCTGATACATTTCCTGCTCAAGGCGGTCAAGTGTCTCTTTATCAGAAGGCATAATGGGTTTGCCAACGAGTTTTCTGCCAAGTATTTCTGAAAAAGCTACCGTAGAACCTGAAACAAACATTGCCGTTGCAAGGCTTTTGTTTACTGCTGTTTCAAAAGTGCCGACAAGAAGGTTCTGGATATACATGTTTAATCCGATTCTTGAAAATTCCTGTGCAATACGCGATTTTCTTTGTGCAGCGGCTTCGTGTTTGTCATCACTGTATCTCATTGTGGTGTTGTATGCGTCTGTACCAAGAAAATAAGAATACACAACACCGGAAATAAATCTGTTGCCTATCATCAGGGAGTTTGATGAGTATTTACCTTTATTGGGGTCAACAACTTTGTTTCTTCTCCTGTTGATTTTGCCTATCAAAACTTCATCAGGTATTATGAAATCATTGTTGGGGTGGAGCTTTGGCAGGCCGGTAGCAATTCTGTAATCTTTTTCCCAGATAAGATGAGCTTTCAACAACCCTTCGTATGCGGAAAAATCTTTTAAGGTTTTTTCACGCTTTGCTCTTTCTGCTAGTTTTGGTGAATCTTTTGGCAAAACAAGCTTTTCTCCCCATCTGTACAGAGCCTTAAATGGTGAAGCTACCTGATTTGCAAACTTTAAAAGCACGGGTTTTTTAGGCAGTGAAGGCAGGCTGCCTCTGTCAAACTCCTGAATCATTTCTTGCGTAATACCGTTTGCTTTTTGGAATTCTTTGTTCTCTTTTATGTATTTGACGTAGTTATTTCTTATCTCTTGATAATATACAGCCTGTTTTTTGCTAATCGATTCAAGCGTTGTAATTACTTTATTAGCGTGTTTTTCGGGGATGATTTTTATAACAGGGCGGAATGCATTTTTTGCAGCCGAAATGTTAAAACCCTTGAAAGAAACTTGCGCGTGTGCGCTTTCTTGCAAGGGTTTTGATATAGAGCTATTTTGTATTTGACTTTGTTGTAGTTTACCCAGATGGAGCGAACTTTCTGCCGCGGAATATTGGCGGAATTCCTTTCGCTTCAGACCGTATTGATGTTTTGTGTCAATTTGTCCGATTTTTATCACTTTAGTCAAATACCTTTGAGACTATTATCTTAACCCGCTAAAAATATTTTTTAAAGGGCATGTTAACAGAAGTTTTCTGTCCAATAGTTTTAAAACCTCTAAAAATATTTTTTGCTAGTTAAAATATTTCTTCTAAACAAAAGTTAACTATTCTTAAACAAGTTTTTGAAAAAGTTACTTTTAGATGGGTCTTCTTTAATACCTTCTCTCATTGCAGCAAGGAGGTCATCAAGAGTTTTGATTCCTGATGCAGGTGCAAATCTTGATGTATTTGTATTAAAAGCCTCAAGGTATGTTCTTGCTTTAGGGTTCAATGATATTTCTTTGAAAATTTCCAGCAGAGTTTTTATAGGAGCTGCTTCAGGTTTATTTTCGAAGTTGATATTGCGTTCTACAAAGCCCAATACTTTTTTTCTGTAAGGAGCGTTTTGACGGGTTGTGGTGTTATAAATAAATTCTATAGTTTTGTCATCCCCACCAAGTTCGGCAAGTTCATTTTTGCTTATTGATGCATAGGCTCTTGCTGTTTTGTGTAAAACTTCAAATTTTTCTTCTGTATAGTTCTTTAGCAGCTTATCTGTATCAAGCTGTTCTATAACATGGTAGCGTTCTTTTAAGTCAAACAGTTTATTCATTGCTACAAAATATTTTTTATCATATCCCTGCTCTATTTTTTGTTCCAGACCCTGTACTACATCATCTTGATTTATATGAAGTTTAAGGTATGGTTTGTAGTCATTGTAGTTTTTGTTTATCTGTTTGGACAACGGACTTTTTAAAAAGTTTTCAAGTTTTTCATAAGAAAGCTGCGGGTATTCTGTGAGGAGTTTTTGTGCAAGCTTAAGGTTGTGCGGGTTATCATTAGTCAAATCTACGATATTTTCCATTTGTTTGAAATTGTACTGGCCATTTATCAGGTTTTTATGTAAATCACCCGGGTTTTTCACTTTGTCATATATTCTAAAAACAATATTTTTGTTAAGTTTTAGCTTTTCTGCACCTTCTTTTTGTATATCGTAATAATATTTTTCTGATAAATCGAACATAAAGTCCATTTTGTAGCGTTTAAATGCAGTAGTGTATTTGCTTAATCCCTTTGATACGTTAAGAAAATAAGAAACGTTGTTTTTAAACCTGTGATTACTGATTTTAGGGTTTTTCATATGCAATGCATATTGTATTATGTCAGTTCTGCCTTTGAATGCAGGATTTTGCTGTGTTTTAGTATTTTGCATAGCAAAATTTTGCACGGGGCTTTGCAGGTTAATTTTGTTAATTGTCATGTAATGGCCTCTCTTTATTAATGTTTCGTATGACTAATATAAAACGCTAAATATTATTTTTTGATAGTTATTTAAACACTTTTAATAATTCTTAGCAAAAAAAGACAGCCCTCTAAAAGGGCTGTCTTTTTATATTTTTTGAGTTTAGGTATCAATGTTTTGTGCAAATACAGCATTTGTTTCAATAAAGTCTCTTCTGGGCTCTACCTTGTCACCCATAAGAATATCAAATAACTGGTCGCAAAGCATTGCATCTTCTACATTAACCTTAAGCAGTGTTCTTGTTGCCGGGTCCATTGTTGTTTCCCACAGCTGTTGCGGCATCATTTCACCAAGACCTTTGAATCGTTGAAGTGTAAGACCTTTTTTACCTCTTTCTTCAACAACTCTTTGCAGTTCTGCAAAAGCTGTGATTTGAAGCTCTTCTGACCCTGTATCAAGCACAAGCACTTTTTCTTCTTCTATCAAATAGCTTCTGATTGCAGGATAAGCATTTTTTACTCTCTGGAATTCGTTTGATTTGATAAGAATTGAAGTAAGCAGTACCTGTTCTGTCTCTCTTTCAAGGTGGAGATTCAGATTATACTTTTGAGTTTCTGTATTGAATTTGAGCTCAACTCTGTAGTTTTTAGCTTCTTCAATGCCGTAATTCTCTGCGTGGTCAACAAGATAGTGGTTGATGTATGCAGTGTGTTTTTGCATTGTCTCTTGATTATCAAAGTCTTCAGGTTCGATATTTGAACGTATCAAAGCCCTCATAACAACAGACGGAATTGCATTAATCAACGGGTTATTGAATGAGTGATAGAATGTTGACATATTGGCAAGCAATTCTACAAGCTCTGCTCCTGTTGCGCTTTTTGATTTGTCTTTGTTATAAAGAGTTAAATCTTTGATACCGCGCTCTCTGAGCATTTTGTCAAGCGCTCTGTCATCGTAGAGGTATTCAGCCTGTTTGCCGATTGTAATTTTGTACAAAGGCGGCTGTGCAATGAAGACGTGGCCATTATCCAAAAGCGGTTTTGCATATCTAAAGAAGAATGTCAATAATAGTGTTCTGATGTGAGCACCGTCAACATCGGCATCGGTCATGATAATGATTTTGTGGTAACGGAGTTTTTCAATATCAACATCATCTTCGTTTTTGCTTATGTTAATACCAAGCGCCTGAACCATTGACTTGATTTCGTTGTTTGCATACATTTTATCAAGGCGTGCACGTTCTACGTTAAGAATTTTACCTCTTAATGGCAGAATTGCCTGAAACATTCTGTTTCTTCCCTGTTTAGCCGAGCCGCCCGCAGAATCACCCTCTACTATGTAGAGTTCACATTTTTCAGGCTCTCTGTTGGAACAATCCGCAAGTTTGCCGGGAAGTGTTGATGTTTCAAGAGCAGATTTGCGTCTGGTCAGCTCTCTCGCTTTTCTTGCAGCTTCTCTTGCTCTTTGTGCCTGCAATGTTTTTTCAATGATGATTTTACCGTATTTAGGGTTAAACTCAAGCCACTCTTGCAATTTGTCTCTAATAGCATCTTGCACTGCTGCTGTTGCTTCAGAGCTGCCGAGTTTGTCTTTTGTCTGACCTTCAAACTCGGGGTTGGGGAGTTTAACTGATACGATTGCTGTCAAACCTTCTCTTACATCATCACCGGAGAGGTTTGCTTCAGATTCTTTTAAAAGTTTGTTTTTTCTTGCGTAATCATTTAATACACGAGTGATACCGTTTCTAAAACCTGTAAGGTGAGTACCGCCGCCGTGAGTATTGATATTATTTGCAAAGCTCAATACTGATTCATTGTAGGCATCTGTGTATTGCATAGCAATTTCAACCTGCATATTGTCAACGGCTTTGTCTATGTAAATAGGCTGTTCAAACAATACTGTTTTATTTTTGTTTAAAAACTCAACATAGCTTCCGATACCGCCTTCAAAGTGGAAATCGTGTTCTGTTTTTGTTTCGGCATCAATATATCTGATTTTGAGGCCTTTGTTTAAGAATGCCATTTCTCTTAAACGATTGGCAATAACATCTCTGTCAATGTGAGTAGTTTCTGTAAAAATTTCAGGATCAGGCCAGAAAGTTGTTTTTGTACCGGTTTTGTCTGTTTCTCTGATTTTTTCAACAGGAGCTGTCGGTTCCCCTCTAAGGTATTCCTGGCGCCATACATAGCCCTGTCTTGAAACTTCTACAACATATTTTTCGGATAATGCGTTTACAACAGAAGCACCAACGCCGTGAAGACCGCCGGATACTTTGTAGCCGCCATCTCCAAATTTACCTCCGGCATGAAGTACTGTGTGTACAATTTCCAATGCTGACTTGCCAGAATCAGGTTTAATATCAACAGGAATACCACGACCGTTATCTTCAACGGTAACACTTTCATCAGTATTGATTGTCACGGTAATCTGTGTACAATAACCTGCCAGAGATTCGTCAATAGAGTTGTCTACAATTTCATAAATACAGTGGTGCAAACCTCTTTGAGAAGTTGAACCGATATACATACCGGGTCTCATTCTGACGGCTTCAAGGCCTTCCAAAACCCTAATATTATCAGCACCGTAATTTGTTTCTGTTGCCATGCTTAATTATTCCCCAATTAGTCTTAAATTCTATCTTTACCAATATTTTACAACAAACAAAGTCATTTAACCAGTTTGTTAAGTTCGTACGATAAAATGTGTTTTATTTCAAAACAACAATCGGAAGATTTTCTTCCTGCGCTTTTTTTAGATATTCATCGGGAAGATTTAAAAGATCTTTTGTGTAAATAGCTGTGATTTCAGGATTGCTGACAAGAACCTCATTCCACCATTTGTCGTTTCTCAAAAGAGCGGAATTTGTGCCTCTTTGTGCATTTTTTCTTGCAAGCAGTTCTTTATAAGCGTCTGCAAACTCCGGATCCGTTTGGCTTAACAGCTCCATTGTGAGGGGCTGCCCCTGTGTTTTGGCTTTTATATTATCAAGACGTTTTATATATTCTTCATTTGAGAGTCCTCTTATAGCTTTTATGTTATCAGAGACCATTGCTCTGTGTTGTGCTTTTTCTCCTTTGCCTCTAAGTGCATTGTAGCCTCTGTCTCTATAGTATTCGACAAGCATATCCGGAATATTTTTGGATAAAGAAAACATGTCATGTCCGTATGCAGCGTATTGATGTTCCGGTGCAACATTGAAAATAAAGCCTGTACCCTTTGCTGCTGCGTAGCTGTTTTTTCCGATGTAGCTGGTGCAAATGACTTTGTCATCTTCAATTGTTTTAAAGGCATCAAAATTTGAGAATTTCATTTCTCTTGGTGTATTTGAAGACGATGCAAAGGAGACTTCTGGTGTATGAATAAAGGCATAAAAATCTTTTATGTCAGAGGCATTAACAACTTTTACGTTATAATCTTTAATAGTCTGAATTTTGGCTTTTTGGTAAAGCTCGGACTGAGATGTTTGAGGGAGTATAAAATCTTCTGATTTGATTTCTTTGATTCTGTTTTCTAACATTTTGTCAAAATTTCTTGTCAGGCCGTCAGCCTCTTTTGAGCTGTAGAGCATTTGCGCAAGCTCAAATGTATTGCCTTCTTTCAATTTGAATGCCATCAGGTCAAATTTGTTGGCTCTGTCATTACCTTTGATAATCTGCCCGCGTGTAGGAATAATTGTTTCTCTTTTTTCAGTGTTCATAAATTTTTCTACTATATCTGAGCTTTCTATAACTTTATACAATTTGACAGCTTCAGCCTCAGACAAGCCTAACTTTTGACCGATAAAGAACCCGTCAAATGCACAACCCTGTATAGAGCCGGATGTATTGTCCGTATTGTGAAGTAAAACTGCCATTGTCAGGACTTTTTTGTCTGAATCTGAAAGTGCATCAAAGTTTGGTTTTTGAACAACTTTTTGAAGTGTTTTGACTGTTGTTACAGGTAAGTTTGAGCCATCTATTTGTCTGAAAATTTCAGGCATAAGTTTTGATATATCTTTCAAGTCATTGGTAAGTTGAGGATAGTCCTTTACCGTTATAAAATTGTTGTTTGTATAATCATTGACAAGAGGTTTCATACGATTTAAAACATCTATTGTATTTGAATCGGTAATATCAGCAAGCGAGAGATCTTTTGCTCTTGTATCGGGGTATCCTAAAAGCTTTCCATCTTTTATATTAAACCCATAGTAATCGTATATTTTCAATTTTTCTTCTTTATTCAAAGATGAACACATCTTTTCAACTTGAGATACAAAATTCTTTTGTGAAAGTTGGAGATTAATTTGCTCAAGGTCAGACAAATCAGTATTTTTAAGAGTATTTGTCAAAGAATTCAAATTTTTGTCAAAGACATTGATATCATTTTTTGCCAGCGGTTCAAAACGGATGTTCATGCTTTGAGAGACTTGTTTGATAGTTTTTATATAGCTTTCTGCTGTGTTGGGGAGTATTTTTATCAACCCGGAAACATTTTTTGTATCCAGTAAATCAGTATTGCATTTCAAAAGGCAGGATAAAAAGTCTCTTTTTTGCTCTAAAGACATTTCTCTGACAGAATCAAAATCTTTGAAGGGCAAAGCTGCATCAATGACTTTTATATCCGCAGCCGTGATATCTTCCGGTTTTATATTTTCGCGTATAAATTTGTGTGCATCATCAGACACTCCAACCATTTGTACCAGTTCATAGCTTCGATATCCTTCGGAGTGAATCTGTTTCAGCCTATTTAAATCAATATCAATGTTTCCGTCAATAGCTAGAGAAGGTACTGACAGTTTATGAAGCACAATTGCCTTGTCAATAATATTATTGTCAATTGTGCCATCTTCAAGTGTACACTTGTTGAATAATCTTTCATAGTTTGAAGAGCTGTCAAAAAGGTATTTAGCAGGGCACACACCGTTTTCGGCAAGTTTTAGCGCTGCATCAAGTCTGTGAGGATTTCGATAAAAATCCGTTGATGATTCAAGAATATCTATAGATTGGTTTATTGTTTGCTTATTTATAAACTCAGGATTATTCTTTGCAATTCTTTTGAAACGTTCAGCGGCTTCATCAAAAGAAATCTCTTTCGAATATGCATTAATATTTCTCATATTTGGTATTAATCGTTGTGTTATAAACAATGGATAACCGCTGTTTGTAAGTTCATCAACTGTATTTAATAATTTTTTATCAATTGTTCCGTCAGCTTTTTTGCAGTTGTCGATATTTTTATTGATATATTCCCAAAATTCGCCTTGTTTTCTATAACTCAGAGCTTTCTCAAAAGTCTGTTTATCAAAATTGCCATTGTTATCTGTACAATGGCTCTTGAGCAAAGTAAGATTTGCAGAGTATCTTCCGTTCTTTTCTATTGCATCAAGCACCATATCAGTACTGTTATCGTACTGTGCATAAGATTTTAGAGTTTCTATATTGGTTGTTCCATCGTAATTTTTTGCTGCATACAGTAAATCGGATATAATAAATCCGTTCACTCCTTTTTGATGCAATGAAGAGGCTCCTTTCATCAGATCAGTATCGTTGCCGATTGCTCTAATAATATCTTTTAAGGTCTCCTTATTCATTGCGTTTTTGGAGTTGTCAAAAAGGGAATATATTGCGTCAACTCCTTCGTCTGTTTTAGCTATGCTTGTCAAATACCAGTGGTCATCAAGCTCTGTAAATTTGTTCACAAAGTTCACATAGTTTTCAATGTCATCAGGAGTTTTTACATATTTTTCCAGAGTGTTTTTAATCAGACCTCTTTTATATGCAAATCTCTGCCCGGATGGGTCAGCTTCTTCAAGAAGTTTCAATACAGCTTGCAGTTGTTCTTGTGTTTTTACTGATGAGGAGACATCAACAAGAGCATAGCTTTCATTTCCAACCCACGATTTATCTTTGTTGTTTACATAGGGCAAACCTTTTTCATAAAGCTCATACAAAAGCGGATTTTTCTTTATCTCACTTATAATGTTTTTATACTGATAATCTGCTCCTCCGGAACGGCCATAGCCTTTTTTCATAAGCATTGCCATAATTTCCGCATCTTTTATGTCTGTAAGATATTGGAAATTTTCTCTGATATCATAATTTAATTCTGAATTTTTGAAGAGTATCGAGGCTTTTTGATAGTCCTCTTTTGTTTTTAGGCTATCAATAAAACGTCGAATTTCAAGATCCAGTCCTGAATTTGCTTTTGGATTATGTCCCTGTGATGCAATTTGTTTTAGAAGTTCGGATTTTGTGGAGGCAATTTTTTCATCATTAACAAAAACATCATTTTTTTTGAATACATTTTTGTATTTAACTGTTCTTATATTTCCGTCTTGCTTTGTTTCTTTGACAGCCTGCCCGAAGAGATAACCCATAAGAGTATTCTCATCCGCATTATTCAGAATCTCTTTTCCAGTAGTATCTTTAAGAGAAAATGAACCGTCAGAGTTTTTTGTCACAGTCAATTCTTGAAGGTTTTTCTTTAAGCCTTTGGACAAAATACCTCCGGCAAACATCATGCCAAAGTTCAAGCCTCCGTTTTGTTTAAGAGATTCAATAAAGGATAAGTCACTTGTCATTCTGTCAAACAGTACATCAGCAGTGGTCTCTGTAGTTGCTGCCATGGTCTTTGAAACGATATTAGAAAAAACAGCCGGGTTTTTTGAAAGTACTTTTTCCACAGCTTGCCCCAAGGGCCCAGAAGCATAGGCACCAAAACTTCCATAAAGCATTCCGTTTTTGAATTTTTCCTTTATTGCATCAATATTTTCGTCGGTAAAACCAGCCTCGCTTGTTGCCGCATTAAGCGTTTCCAGAGTAGCAGGAGCAGCTCCCATTGTAAAAGTCATTGCGGCTTTAACTCCTTGAGGGCCAAGTTTTTGTGCTGTTGCTTTGACAGCGGAAGACCCAGGAAGAAGAAGGGATGTTGCAATGGTTAACCCTATTTCAGTATACGCAGCTTGTGTTTTTGCGTTTTCGACAAAGTTTTTTGCGGCTGTTTTTGCGTCTTTTCTTCCGATTACACGCTGGCAAGCAGAGTTAAATTCGTTTGTATATAAGGCGTAGTCTTTTCCGTTTAATTCTTTTTCATATGCGGTTTTCATTTGAGTTTCAAGGTTTGAAACAATGTTGGGATAATCTTTTACAATTTCATCTCTGCTGGAATAATCAGCATTGAGCTTTTGCATATACGTATTGAGAAGCTCCTTATCTCCGTTGCAAAAATTGAGCATAATCTCGCCGAATTTTTGATTGGAAGAGGTTTTTGGCGGAGTCAATGCTGCAAGAGCCGAACCTTTAAGGTTTTTTCGTGCCTGATTGTACTCTTGTTCTTCTCTAATTATGTTTTTGAGCTCTTTTAAACCTTGAGAAAGCTGTTGATACTTTTCATGGTGCGCAGTTATGCGTGTATATTCCTCTGCTTTATTTTTTAGGGCTTCTACGTTTTTATGGCTATATGGCACGCCGTATTTTCTTTCAATCATAGATTCAAATACAGCAGGGCGTTTGTTGGCAATGTCTTTAAGCTTTTTTGATTCTTTTTGTTCTTCACTCAACCGATTTTGCAGCGCTATACGGTCTTCTTGTCCTGTCAAAACTTTAAAACCGTTGACTGCACGGTCAGTAATATTGGCCCAGCCTACATTTTTGTTATAATCTGTGATTTCAGTAAGTCCGGCAGTGCTGGAATCGTATAAAAAATCACCAAGAAATCTGTCGAGTTCCTTTTGTTGAGTAGATGTATAAACCTTTTCGTTTGAAGAGGAGGAAGAAAAGTCAGTGTCTTGGAAAGCGATAATCTCAGGGTTGAACATTTTGATGTTTTTGTCCCAATTGTTATAGTCAAGGGATAAAAAAACACCGGTAGATGTTTTATCGAATTCTTTGGAATTAGAAAGGATTTTTGTCAATTCTGCATTAGAAAGCTTCTCGAGCTCAGCACGTTTTTCTTGCTCAGCCTGACCGTTTAAGCCCATGGCCTTAATTATTTGATTAACTATTATCGGATCTGCCATTTTTGCCCTGTTTATTCCGCTTCCAATTGGTATATCGGAAATTCAGGCAAAATAATTTAATATATTGGTGAAATTGTTACATAACTTTATAAGTTAATGACAAAAGCTTACGTCGCCGATGTCTGAACATTTTGCATTATAATCACCGTATCCGCCTTTGACTTTTCTTACTCTTGTATAATTCAATGTGTTATATCTAAAAGGCACTGTATTAGCTTGAGTATAGCTTTGTGCAGAATAAGATGTGTCTTTTGATACTCTCTCTTTTTTGTTATTTGCGTACCAGGCTGATGAACTGTATGCAGACGAGCTGTACGATGATGTTGATTTGCCGGAAGAAACATTTGTCATTTGTTTCCAGTTTCCGGAATAGTTGCCGCTTTCGTCAAACATCGATGCGGCATTTGCTTGCATGGTAAATGCACAAAATATTAATGCAGTTAATAATAGATTTGTTTTCATAAAGAAATTATAACATATTTCTTACCCGTCAAATAAATACCATCCTCCATAGCCTACCACACTAGCATCGTCGTGGTTTTTTGCTGCACTGTTTGCGAGTTTTACTCTTTTAAGAGAATAACCTCTGGATACAGCGAATTCTGTGAGCGCCATTATTGCTTTACTGCCGCAAGCCTGAGAAGGTAGAAGGTTTTTTATATCACCGCTTTCAATTAATCTTGCAGTGTATTCATCAAGTTTTTCGGCAATTTCTCTGGGATAATAATGACTGAGATCAGATGATACAATAAAAGCGTTTGTCTTCTCGTCAAAATAATTTTCTATTATTTTTTGCAATACACAATGTTTGCGTACGTTATACACTATGGGAATTATTCTCGCTTCTGGCAGAAGTTTTTGGATAAAAGGAAGCAGAACCTCGATTCCGTATTCTTTCTCAAAAGCTGCGTTATCAATAAAAACTTCGGGGAAGTTTAAAAGACTGTTATTAAGCAAACTATTTACGCTTATTTGCCCGAGCGGGGTTGAAAATTTTAGTGTATTACAAATAACAATACCCTTAATCTCCATATAATGAGCAGGTGCAAGTATAAAAATGTTTTTCAAATGCCTGTCTAGGTATTTGAATGTATCAGCCGCAAGCTGGCCGCAATAAAAATAACCAGAATGCGGTACAATCAGCCCGCGAGCTTTGACAGCTGTCTCAAAATGCGTGTTGTGAAGCATTTTTTCTAATTGGTTTTCAAGCTCTACCGTGTCTTTAGGGTAAAATTTGCCGTCAAAATCAGGATTTTTAATTGTTAGCATTCAATGCTCCTCACATATTTTACAATGGGATTATAAGCCACATTTTATTTTGTTATAATAGCCTTACAGACAATTCAGAAAGAGGGTTTTAATGTTAAAGCTTGAGCCTGTTGAGATTCAAAATTTTAAAGATGTATATGAAGATATGCTTGAACAGTTTCCTGCATGTGAAATGAAAGACTATAACACCTTTATTAATCTTTTTGAACAGGGGCAGTATAAACTTTTGAGCGTTGTAGACGATAATGTGCGCATAGGTTATTTGCTCCTTTATGAATCTTCTGTGGAAAATGTTTTGTGGCTCGATTACATTGCCGTGTTCAGGCAATACCAATCTAAGGGATACGGCCATATGGTTTTTGAAAATTTGATAAATCAATTTAATACTTACAAAGGTATTTATCTTGAGGTTGAAAAAGCGGATGAATCTGTTATTAATACAATCAGGAGAATAAAGTTTTATAAATCACTTGGTGCAAAAAAACTGGATATAAATTATTTTTATCCTAACAAGGACGGGTGTATTGAATTGGATTTATATTTTCTTCCGTTTTGCAAAGCAGAATTGCCTTTAAAAGAAGTCTCTTTTCGGGTAATTAAAGACGTATTCAATGCCTTGCACAAGGAATTGAGGCATATTGATAACGTATATTGCAAGATAACAGGACAATACTAGTAAGTTGTTTTGCTTTGTGATTTTTCTTCTTTAAATACGCGAGGTACCGTAAAACCGAATATACATGTTTGGTTTTCAAAACTTTGTGCTCTCATTTGACCGTTATGTTTTGTGATAATCTTTTTAGAAAGATAAAGGCCAAGTCCTGTACTGGCTTTTTCAAATTTTGCATTTACATTTGTTTTAAACTTTTCAAATATTTCAGCCAGTTTTTCCTGTGGAATAAAATGGCTGTTGTTTGTCACGTCAAATGATACGTTTTCATCAACTTCTTTTAAATTGATAACAATATTGGTATTTTCAAAACCATAAGTAATAGCGTTGGCAATAAGGTTGATCATTGCTCTTTTAAGCTGTAATTTATCTGCTGTTACCATATTATCTTTTAAAGAAGATTCTAAAACCAGATTTTGGTTTTTTGTATATGCAAGCATAGAAAGTTCTTGTATAGTTGTTTTAACAAGATCTTCGTAGTCAAATGTTTGTGGCTCAAGGATAATTGATTGGATTTCTGACTTGTATGCTGCAATCAATGTTGATATCATATTTTTCATATAAACGTTAGAGTTTTTAGAATGTTGTATAATCTCTCTTTGGTCGTCATTCAGCTTGCCCAGCGTTTCTTTAAGAAGAATATCCATAGCTGTTATTTGTGCGTTAGTGGGTGTTTTTAAATCGTGCGTAATTGTCGACATCAAAATTCTTTCTTGTTCTTCTCTTCTTTTTTCACTGTCGATATTTTTAACAATTACAATAATACCTATAATGTCATTATTTATATCAAGGATTGGTGACTTTGTTACTTCATACCAAACAGGTGTATTTGTGTAGGTACTGCTTTGTACTTCGATGATAAGTGCCTGCTTGGTTTTTATGACTTGTTCATCTTCTTGTTTTATTTTTTCAGCATTGTTCTCCACATATATGTTTGTTGAAGGCAAGCCTATCAGTTTTTCTCTTGAGATACCTATGTTTTTTTCTACCCGGCTGTTGCAGGTTATTACCCTGCCTTCCAAATCTTTCATATAAAGCATAAATGGAATGTTATCCAAAATACTGTTCAACTGTGCGTTTTGAATTAGTATTCTTTCTTTTAGCTGTTCCACCGTGGTTACGTCACGCAAAATACCAAGCACACCTGATATTTCATCTTTTTTAACAATTGGAGCAAGCAGACTGTCATAGATTTTTGTTTCTCCATTAAACATTTGTTTTTCGATTTTATATGACACTATTCCTGCATTATCAATAACTTTTTTGTCATAAGAACGTATTGTATCTGCTGTTTCTTTGGAATAAAAATCAAAGTCAGTTTTTTTTGCAATGCTGCTTTCATTGTCTATGCATAGCATTTTTTTCATAACAGGATTGCAATCAATATATCGCAAATCGCTGTCTTTCATATAAATTAAATCAGGGCAATTCATAAAAATAGAATTCAGCAGATCTGATTGGTTTTTATATTTAACTGCAAGTTTTTTGTATAAATGTCTTTTTTCAACAAGAGAGTGAATAAGAAACACAAACAATATTATCAGGCAGCCGTATTTTACTGATAAATGAATCTCTGGCTCTATAACAGTCCAACAGATAAAAAGGGCAAATAATACATAAAACAAAATTTGCCTGTATATTTTTTTCCTAATCAAAATAAACTCCTAATCTACAATTCTTGTTCTTATTGCTTTTACAGCTGCTTGTACTCTGTCAGAGACTGATAACTTGTTCAAGATATTTCCCACATGAGCTTTTGCTGTGTGCATGCTTATAAACATTTCTTCTGCTATTTCAGTATTGGATTTGCCGTCAACTATGTATTTTAAGACCTCACGTTCTCTTTCTGTAAGTGAATTTATTACTTTTTTATCCTTATATAGATTTTTTAAATCTGTAGAACACGGTTTTGGCGCAAAATCTTTTGCAACGTATGCAATTTTTGAATCAAGCCACAAATCTCCGTTTGCTACATCCATAATCACTGAATTTAGTTTTGATGAATCTATATCCTTAAGGCAATAAGCACTTGCTCCATAGAATAATGCTGCCATTACTTCTTCGCTTTCATCGTGCGAGGTGAGAATCACCACTTTTGTTTCCGGATGTTGTTCTTTGATTATTTTTGTTGCCGCAACTCCGTTCATACCTGTTAAACCCAGATCCATAAGGACAACATCGGATGGGTGTTTGCTAAACACTTCTAAAAAAGTTTCTGCGTTCTCAAAATCACCTAAAACCTCAAAATTAGGCTCCTTTGTCAGGATGTGTATTAAAGATTTTCGGATTAACAGGTAGTCTTCGACTACATAAATAGAAATTTTCTTGTCAATTGCCAACTTGAACTAACTCCTTTTCTTTAATATTAAGACCTTAGATAAAACTACTATAGTAATTCTCGGTGCTAAAATATATCACCCAGTTGTCTATATTTTTAAAAATCGGGATGATAACAGTGTACTGACAACACTTATTATTCTTTTTTAAACTTATTAATGTATTACAAAGTTGTAATAAAAATCAAGTTTAAGGGCTATTGACACATCTTAAAAGATTATTATACTTGGTATATGTTATTTGGTTAAGAATCATTACACATAAATCCAAAAACTGTGTAAAACTTGAAAAAGGAGACAAAAATGAAAAAAACATTGTTAACTACACTTATGGCGGGTACAATGGCACTTACATTGTCTGCATTATTTAGTGTTCCGGCTATGGCAGCTTGCCCTGTAAAAGCTCAAACACCATGTGCAAAAAAATGTGACAAACCTGCACCTCCTATGGAATGCAAAAAACCGATGAGTCCTGAAGAACGCGCTAAAATGAGAGAAGCAAGAAAAGCTGATTTTGAAGCAAGACTTCAACTTACCGAGTCACAAAAAGCACAACTTGAAAAAATTAAAGCAGATGAAAAGAAAGCTCTAGCTCCTTACAAAGAAAAAATAGCCAAAGAACGTGCAAAAATGAACGAACTCTTTGAAAAAGAAAGAGCAATAAGAACAGAAAGCATGAAGAAATTTGAAGCTACATTGACAGCAGATCAAAAAGCTGAGCTTGAAAAAATCAAAGAAGAAATGAAAGCAGAAATGGAACAAATGGGGCCAAGAGGACCTCATCATCCTAAATTCGGTCCAAAACCGGTATGCCCTCCGGATTGTGGATGCAGCTGCCATGACGCAAAAGCAAAAGAACCAGCTGATTGCAACTGTCCTTGTCACAAAGCTCCTGCTAAAAAATAATAAAATATTATAAAAGTTAAAGTGGTAAATCTTTTAAAGGTTTACCACTTTTTAAATATAAAAAATACTGCCAGCACTATAAATAAAAAGCCGACAATGTAATTCCACTTCAATTCTTCTTTTAAATAAAATACAGAGAATAAACAAAACACAATAAGTGTAATAACTTCCTGAATTGTTTTTAGGTGTGCTGCATCATAATAACCGTAACCGATTCTGTTTGCAGGAACCTGAAAACAATACTCAAAAAATGCAATGCCCCAGCTTATAAGTATAACAAGCCACAATGCTGTATTTTTATATTTCAAATGACCGTACCATGCAAATGTCATAAATACATTGGAGATAGTCAATAAAATTATCGGCGTAAGTTGTCTGAACATAAAATAATAATAGCAAAAAATCAAAAAATGAATTATACTGAGTTTAAAATTATGTGTGAAAAAATTGTGATAAGGAGTTCGGCTTATGAAAGATATAAGAGAAATCAAAGACTATCAAATTGTGTTGCTTGGTATCATTATTGCCATTGGTGCTATTGTTTCAACATTCATATTTGCACATGCAATGGTTTCTTATCAAAAATTACAAAATCAAGCATTGAGTGTAACGGGCTCTGCTTCCAAAGAGATAAAATCAGATATTGCTGTATGGAAAGCTTATTATGAAGTAAGAAGCAAAGATTTGAAATCAGGTTATACAAAAATCAATGCAGATAAAGCTGCGGTAAAAGATTTTCTTGTTGCAAACGGTATGAAAGAAGAGGATATTAAATTTACTCCTGTTTCTTCTTATCCGGTTTATAAAAAACTTTCAAACGGCTATGATTCAAATGATGTGGACGGCTACAGACTCTCTCAAAACGTTCAGGTCTCCAATTCCGATGTTGATAAGGTTACAAAGATTTCCCAGGATGTTGTAAAACTTGTGGATAAAAACGTTGAAATCACTTCCAATACAGTAGATTACTTTGTTTCAAACCTTGATCAATTAAAAATTGAAATGCTGGCACAGGCAACAAAAGATGCAAAACAAAGAGCCGAAAGCATGGTGAAAAGCACAGGCTCTCACATAGGTGTTATGAATTCTGCTAAAATGGGTGTTTTCCAGATTGTGGCAAAAGATTCTACTGATGTTTCCGACTATGGCATATATAATACAACTGCAAGAGATAAAAAAATCAATGCTGTTGTTAATGCAACTTTTACAATAAAATAAAGCTATGAATAAGGTAAAAAATGTCATTATCTGCGGGCTTGGTGCAATCGGGACAATATATGCAGCCCGTTTTGCTGATGCCGGCAATATAAATCTTAAGATTTTACTCGATGAAGAGAGAATCGAAAAATATAAAACAAATCCTACTGTATTTAATAATAAGGAATACTCCTTTGACTATATAACAGGAGATTATTGCGGCTTTAATGCAGACCTGATAATTATTGCCACAAAAAATAGTGGACTTATGGAGGCTGTTGACGCTGTTAAGAACTTTGTAAATGAGAATACCGTTTTTATTTCTCTTTTGAACGGTATATCAAGTGAAGATGTGATTGCGTCTGTTTATGGATTTGATAAGGTGCTTTATTCCTATTACATTGGACATACCAGCACAAGACAAGGCCGCAGTATTGTGCATGATGGCGTTTATAAGACGGTTTTTGGTGAAAAGGACAATCAACAGCTTTCTAAAAATGTATTAAAAATTAAGGAGTTTTTTGATTCAACAGGCATACCGTATGAAATACCTGTTGATATGGATTATTCAAGGTGGTGGAAATTTCTTGTTAATGTAGGTTACAATCAGGCTTCTGCCGTGTTAAATGCTTCTTATGGTGTTTTTCAAAATAGTGAAAGAGCAAACAATCTTGCAATTAACCTTATGCAAGAAGCTGCAGATTTGGCAAAAGCTATGGGGGTGAAAAACACACATCAGCTTATTGCTCAGGTACTTGATGTTATCAAGACAATGTTGCCTGAAACCCGTACCTCTATGCTGCAGGATATAGATGCCAAAAGACAGACTGAAGTTGGTATTTTTGCCGGCTATATTGTAGAATCGGCAAAAAAATATTCAATACCTGTTCCTTATAACAAAGTTGTATTAGACATTATTAGTGCAATTGATGAAAAAAACGCCTTATAAAGTTTAATGTTTTTTAATTTCCATTTGACCTGTGCTTTTGTCCAGAGTTATATCAACATTGTAGAGCTTTTCGAGCGCACCTCTTGTCATAAAGTATGTGTGATAAACTTTCTTTTTCAATTTATAGTAAACACAAATAAAACCTGCTACGCATAGTGTTATATTTATTGCAATAACCAGACTGAAACCTATAATCAGATATTTTTTTAATAAGGGTTTTAGTATATCTGCACATTCGAATGCTTTTTCTCCCATCGATCCTCCATAATAAAATTTACAATTATCACTTTTAACATAAGTATTATGCTAAAATCAATAGTTTGTCATTTCGTTGGCGATGGCTATTTTGTATATGTACTCCCCTATAATCTCTATTTCACCTGTCTGTACTTCTTGAGGCAAGATTATTTTTTCGTTGATTGCAACTAAATTATATTTTTCTTTATTAACAATATAAATTTTTCGTAACATCTTAATGCCAGCATAATTTATTAGATAAACATGCCCGCTTTGTACTCTATTTAAATTTTTATCCACAGCAATATGTTCGTTTGGCAAGAACAAAGGATACATAGAATCGTCATTCATTGTATAAAATTCAATATTTTCGCCTGTTGGCAGTGAAATATTATTATCACAATTAAACCATCCTGCATTTGAGCCCACTGTTTTGTCAAAAGGCTCGCCTAGTCCGGCAACAAGCCAATCCATGCACAAAGAAGCTTCATCATATTGTGGAGGTGTGTCTTTTGTTACTATTCTCAATTTACCGTCAGGCTGTCTGACAATATTATCTTTCATTGCAAGCGCAACACGTACAGAGAGTTTTTGTTTTCCACCTTCAATACTGTTGACAGTAGTACAGGGGATGCCAATACTCTCTGAAAATTCATACTGAGACATGCCCAATGATTTTCTTATTTGTTTTATTCTGTCTTTGCCTTGTGACATCGTAATTTATTAGAACCGCAATTTCTAAATGTATATCCGTTTTAAAGCCTTAAGGAAAAAATCCTTGACAATAAGGAGAAAATCCTCTATTATCATATAAGCTAATATATGTGTTTAGTTTAACATAAAATTTGATTATGTTAATTAACCACCTTTCTAGAAATTTCATTTCTAGAAAATAGTGCTGGATCAAATTATTAACAGAAGGATATAACCATGATTGAAACGGATTATTCAGCCGATAGAGTACTGTTGGCTAAAGCTCTGGTAATTTCTCTTAAACATATAAAGCAAAATAGCGGTTGTTTTTGTTGTAAATTTTCTTCTTCTTCACAATGCACAAAAGATTTGGACTATTCACTAAAGTGTGAATATGGAATGATAGACGGCATTATATCCAATGCAAAACGAGAGCTGGAAAAAGGCTTGAATAACGCTATTTAATCGAAAGTTTTTGATATCTCGCAGACAATATACAAAATATGTGTGATATGCCTTGCGGGTATAGTGTGTAATCCAATATAAGTATTTGTTATTTTTAAAAAATAGTAAATAATAAAAATAAAGGTTCAAATCTTATATACTGGAGCATTACATGATAAATCTTATATCCGAAAAAACTTTTGACCAAGAACGCGCTTTGTACAATCTAAAGAATGCAGAAGTGTTGAACTGTAAATTCCAAGGCCCCGCAGATGGCGAGTCTGTTTTGAAAGAGTGCAAGCAAATTTCTGTATCAGGTTGTTCATTTTCTTTGCGTTACCCTCTTTGGCATGCAAAAAAGTTTGTACTCAAAGATTCTTTTATGGATGACAAAACCAGAGCTCCTCTGTGGTATTCTGATAATGGAGTTTTGGACAACTGCCTCATTAACGGTGTTAAATGCCTTAGAGAATGTAAAAGTATTGAAGTAAAGAATTGTGATATATCCTCGCCCGAATTTGGCTGGAGATGTAAGGGGCTTGGCATCAGCGATTCCAAAATAGATTCTGTTTATTTCCTTTTTGAATCCAAAAATGTTGAAATAAATAACCTGACAATGAGCGGCAAATATTCTTTTCAATATATGAAAAACCTGCATATATCAAACTCAAACCTTGATACAAAAGATGCTTTCTGGCACAGTAAAAATATTGTTGTTGAAAATTCGATTGTAAAAGGCGAGTATCTTGGATGGTTTTCAGATAATCTTACCTTGATTAACTGTAAAATTATCGGTACACAACCTTTGTGTTATTGCAAAAATTTAAAACTTATTAATTGCACAATGGAAAATACAGACTTGGCTTTTGAATATTCTGATGTTGAGGCTGATATTAAGGGAAGTATTGATTCTGTAAAAAATCCAAAATCAGGCAAAATAACAGCTGACAGTATTGGAAATATTGTATTAGAAGACTCTGTCATGACTTGTAAGGCAAATATTTTGGTAAGGCAGAATGAAATGATTGCATAAGTTATTATGTCCGAGAAAAATTTGTGATGTAGAAAAACGTGACGTTAACGAAATTTTTTATTTTCATTTGTTTACTATAAGTGAAGTCATTTTGTACGAAATTAATGATTCAGGCAAAAGAAATCAAATGCGCTCAATGATGCGTTTTCACTCCATCGTGGGGGCCGGGAAATCGAGTCGGCAATGATAACATTAGATTAAGTAATTTGTGTAAAATAACTTACCTATGTGTAAAAATTGTTTTGGTAATATTGAACTTGATACATAATTTTTAATAGATTGTTAAGAAATATTAAATTGACTTTCATTTGCCTTAAACCCTGTCATACTGCCTAATAGGATAGGATGGATGAGGCTGGATTATAGGGGTAGCAATTGTTTTGGGTATTACTACTTTATAAATATGTAGGTTACAAAATGAAAGGAATTTTTTATGTCAGTAGGTTCAATTACAAATGCAAATATGAACGCGAGCTATACAAAGCAATTAGAACAAAAGAAAAAATCTGCTCAAGTGATGGCTTTATCAGGTAGTGGAATGGCAACATCTGCATGCGCTCTCCATTTTTTAAAAGCTCCTTTGGCAGTTAAGCATCCCGGAATTGTATTTGCTGGTTCTATATTAGGTCTTTTGGGTACTGTTTTTGGATTTTCTCAAGCAGCAAAAATAGAAAAAGAACTAAAAAAATACGATACACAGGAACCACAGCAGATGTATTTGCATGCAAATAACGACAATATTGAATTGTCTAAAAAACCAAAAATGTCATACGAAGAGGCAAAATTTGTAATCTCTATGTGTGTGAACCCTATTGCTCCAAATACTTTATTTTATTTACCAAGGCTTGAAGAAGCTAAAGAAGCATATAGATATTATCAAGAAAAAACAGTTTAACATTGCTGATAAAGATTCAACAAAAAAGACTCCGTATGGAGTCTTTTTTATGGTGAGTAGAGCTGGATCAACTTTGTGTTTTTTAATCTTTATAAAAGAGCTGGTTGAAGAATTGAAAAATTTTCAAACTTTGCTATTTGGGGTATAAATAAGAAAGAGGTTCAATTGAATTTCTTTCTTAATCCAATCTAGTGTCATCATTGACTATTCTAGATTAGTAAAAAAGAAATTTTTCTTTTAATCTTTCCAAAAATAACTTTGCAGCAGGTGAAAAGACTTGTCCTTTTTTCCATGCAATATCAAGCCCTGATGTTAGTTTAGGGGTTAGCTCTTTAAAGCAGATTTCACTGTCAGCGTCAGTGTTTATGAGCTTATCCAGTGCAATGGCATAACCCATCCCTTTTTTCACCATTATCGATGCATTATAAATGAGGTTGTATGTGGCAGTTATGTTTAGATTATCAAATTCATTCCCAAACCAGTCTAAAAAGCCGCTATCTGCCGAATATTTTTTTGACATTTGTCGTGATGCAATCAGGGGTTTGTCTGTCAAATCATTTAGGGTAATCTTTTGCTTTTTAGCTAGAGGGCTGTCTTTTCTCATTATTACGCCCCATATTTCTTTTTGCGGCATTGTAATGTAATCATATTTTGAAAGATTAATAGGCTGAATCAATACCCCGAAATCAAGGAGCCCTTTATCCAGCTTTTCTGTTACATCTTCTGCATTTCCGCTGTACATATGAAATTTTATATTGGGATATTCTTTTTGCAGCTCCATCATGACTTCAGCAATGTATTTCATTGAGGCTGTTTCTCCACCTCCGATATAAATGTCCCCGCTGACAGCTTCACTTATTGCATTAAATTCAGCCTGTGTTTTTTCTACCATATCGATAATTTCTTCTGCTCTTTTGCGAAGGATGACTCCCTCGGGTGTGAGTGTGATATTGTGGCTGCCTCTTATAAAAAGTTTTTGCCCTAATTCTTTTTCCAAATCTTGCAATTGTCTGGATAATGTAGGCTGTGTTAAATGCAAGACATTTGCAGCTCGTGTTATAGAGCATTCCTTAGCTACAGTCAAAAAATATTTTAAAACTCTTATTTCCATACGTGTATAATAATATTTGCCCGTGATAGCGTTAAGCAAACCGTCTGCGTTATTTTAACTTGTTGTAATCTTTATCGCTAACTGGTTCTAACCATTCGTTTGATGTTTCCACCCCGTCAATTTCAACAGCTAAATGGGAGAACCAGGAATCCGGTGCTGCACCGTGCCAATGTTTTACACCTGCAGGAATGTGAATAACGGTTCCTTCTTTTATTTCAACAGGTTCTTTACCCCATTCCTGATAGTATCCTCGGCCTCCTACGCCGATTAACATCTGACCGCCGCCTGATTTAGCTTTGTGTATATGCCAATTATTTCTGCATTTGGGTTCAAATGTTACGTTATAGATTTTTACTTGTTCTTGTGAAACAGGAGCCAAATAGCTTTGACCGACAAAATATTTTGCATAAGCATTGTTAGGCTCACCGATTGGGAACATTATTGTATTTGCGTATTTATCTTTTTGTGTTGCAGCAGTGTTATCTTCGGCCCATACAGTTTTGGCTAAATTAAATACAGCCCATGCTTTTGGCCATCCTGCGTAAAATGCGTTATGAGTAATTATTGCAGCAATTTCTCCTTTTGTTACTCCAGCTTTTTTTGCGTTTTCTAGATGATATTTTAAAGAATTGTCTGTAATTCCTTGTGACATAAGAGAAACAACTGTTATTATGCTTCTTGTCTTTAAATCAATATTAGTGTTATTCCAATTTTCTCCAAATAAAACATCGTCATTAAAATGTGCAAATTCAGGAGCAAACGTGCCAAGTTGGGCTCTTCCTGCAGTTTGGGTAATTTTTTTCATATTAGCCTCCTTGTAGCTATTTTTGGCAAAAACAGGACAAGTAATCAAACTTGTTAAAATCATTGTTGATATTATTTTTTTGTACATAATTTTATTCCTTTATAATTTTTGCCGGATTCCCAGCTACTATAGTATTTTTGAGAACATCTTTTGTACAACAGAACCAGCACCAACTATTGCACCATCACCGATAGTTACACCCGGCAAAATTGTCACATTAGAGCCTATCCATACATTGTTGCCGAGTTTTACCCGTTTAGGAGTCATATCTGCTCTTGTTTCTACGTTGATATCGTGATTTAACGTTGCAATTACTACAGAATGGCCGATAAAAACGTTGTCTCCTATTTCAATTCCGCCTTGGTCCTGGAATTTGCAGCACGCATTAATAAAAACATTTTTTCCAAGAGTGATATTTATTCCGCAATCCGTGTAAAAAGGAGGAAATAGTCTGAAGCTTTTGTCCACTTTTTTGTCAGTAAGTTTTGAAAAAATTTCTACAATTTCTTCCGGTGTATGATACCTGTTATTGAGCTCCATTGTTATTTTCAAGGCTTCCTGGCTCTGTGTGTTGAATTTTTCAAACACTTCAGTGCCTTTTTTGACCTTGTTCTGAGTTGCCATATATTGTAAAAATTCTTTATTATTCATAAATTTAGTATTTACGATTTTTTAAGAAATAGCAAATACCTATAATGAATATTTAAAAATGCTTTACAGGTATTTCTTGCTTTTGTGAAATATTTTAAAATTTTAGCACAAAGAAATAACAAAACTATGTTATATAAGAATCTTTAAACTTCACCATGCTCTTTTGTATAATTTACAAAGAATTCACTCATTTCAGCACTTCTGAAATCTACAATGTCACTTTTTCCTGTATCTAATGCTCTAATTTTTCTCATATCATCTTCAGTTATCTCAAAATCGAAAATATTAAAGTTTTCTGCCATTCTTTCCTTATGTGTTGATTTTGGAATAACTATAACATTTTCTTGTGTTAAAAATCTCAAAGCAATCTGGGCTGCGGTTTTATTGTATTTTTTTGAAAGTACAACTAAAGTTTCGTTGTTAAAAATTTGGTCAATGCCATGTGCCAAAGGCCCCCATGACATAATTTGAGCACCGTATTTATCAAGCCATTTGCGCTCTTCTTGCTGTTGGAAGAAAACGTGAGTTTCTAGTTGCACGACCATTGGCTTAATTTCAACCCAGGATGCAATATCTACATATCTATCCGGCATAAAATTTGAAAGCCCTATTGCCTTTAATTTTCCTGCTTTATATGCACGCTCCATTGCACGCCAAGTGCCGTAATAATCATTGTAGCATTGGTGAATTAACATTAAGTCCAGATAATCGGTTTGTAGCTTATCCAATGATTTTAAAATAGAATCATAGGCATTTTGCTCACCTGCATTTGTCACCCAAATTTTAGATACTAAAAATAAATCTTCTCTTTTAATTCCGGATTTTGTCCAGGCAGAGCCAACACCTTCTTCGTTATAATAGGCTTGTGCTGTATCAATCATTCTGTAGCCCACTTCAAGGGCGTCAGTTACACATCTTTCACATTCTTTTGATTCAACAAGATAAACACCGTAACCCAAGATTGGCATTTCAAGCCCATTATTTAATTTTACTGTTTGCATATGATTATTCCTTTCCGGTTATTTTGTTTCAATCGCCTTTACAGTACCCAATTTGTGAATATCTTCATCGGTTCTGTTTCCATAAATTGTAATCTTGTCGAGTTCTTTTTCAATTTTCTCAAATTCTGCATCTGTCAATTCAATATCGGCAGCACCAAGATTTTCGATAACCCTTTCATCTTTTCTCATCCCGGGGATAGGTACTACAAAATCATACTTCTTTAACATCCACGCCAAAGATATTTGAGCAGGGGTAATTCCTTTTTTATTGGCAACCTCGTGCAGCAAATCTAAAAGAGGCTGATTCTTTTCAACGTTTTCAGGTGCAAAACGTGTTATTACACGTCTGACATCATCCCCTTTATATTGAGTATTTTTGTCATATTTCCCTGATAAAAATCCGCTTGCCATTGGCGAAAACGCAACAAACCCTATATTAAGTTCTTTGCATGTTGGAATAACATCACGTTCAAACATTCTTTCCATCATAGAATATTCGCTTTGAATTGCTGTCAAAGGAGTTATTGCATGCCCTTTTCTTATCTGTTCGACAGTAGACTGTGACTGGCCCCAGGCTCTGATTTTGCCTTCTTTAATGAATTCGCCCATCCACTGTGCAACTTCTTCTACATTAGAATCAATTGGAACACGGTGTTGGTAATAGATATCAATATAGTCAGTTTGAAGTCTTTTTAAAGAATCATTCAGGGCATTAGTAACCCCTTTTTTAGAAAGTTTTCCCTCAGGAATTTCCTGTCCCGGTTGGAAAACAGGCACAAATTTAGTTGTTAAAATAATTTTGTCTCTAAAAGGTTTTACAGCTTTACCGACGAGTTCCTCATTCACAAAAGGTCCGTAAGCCTCTGCTGTATCAAAAAATGTGCAACCTAAGTCAAAAGCCTTGTGTATTAATCTTATGGATTCTTCTTCTGGCGGGACTGCACCATATCCGTGTGAAAAACCCATACAGCCCATACCGACTGCGCTGACTTCTATGTCACGTAATTTTCTTACTTGCATAATTAAGTCTCCTTATAAACTTTTGCCCAATTCATAAGCAGCTTGAGGGTATTTTGTACCTTGTGTCATAGATGGCGTTCCACATCCGCCACCTAAAATCATGCCTTTGTTTTCAAAACCAAGATATGAGCAAATACCAAGATAATGATCTCTTGCAAAACTTGTTACCTGCTCTGAATCGTCCCATGCTGCAACAATTAAAGCAGATTTAAGCCCTTTACCCATAAGAGGAGTGTTAAAACTGTAGAATCTGTCTATAAGTGTTTTTAATTGGGCCGAAATACCAAAATAATAAATAGGTGAGACAAAAACTATCATGTCAGAATTTAAAATTAATTTTTCTACTTCACTCATATCATCTTTTTGAACGCAAGCACCGTTCATACCGCATGCGTTGCAACCCATACAAGGACCTATTTTTGCATGTGCAGTATCGTAAACTTGAACCTCATGTCCGCTTTCTTTTGCACCTTTAATGAAATTATCTGCCAAAAGATTTGATGATCCGTTCTTGTGAGGACTTCCTTCTAAAACTAAAATTTTCATAAATTATTCTCCTTTAAATTTTTTTAATAACTCTAGCCGGATTTCCTGCAACAACAGTGTTATCAGGCACATCTTTTGTCACGACTGAACCTGCTCCTACAACCGAGTTTTCTCCGATTGTGATTCCTCTTAAGATTGTTGCTCCTGCTCCAATCCAACAATTTTTCTTAATATGAATCGGTAAACAGGTTATAACTGCTCTGTTATCTAAATCATGGTTATTTGAAATCAGTTGAACATTAGCCGCGAGCATTGTATTATCATCAATCGTTATGCCTCCTGAAGCCATCATTAACGAACCGTTCATAACAACAACATTATTCCCGATTTTAACTTTTCCTAAATTAACTCCTGTAATTGGGCTTCTAACGTCAACATTTTCACCTCTGTTTGGGATAAGTTTATCTAAAAGTTCATTATACTCGTCAGAATATGGCATTGTATGGTTCAGCTTCCATACATTCTGTACTTCTTCTTTCCAAATTTTTGCTTCTTCTTCAGTTAATTTACTTACATCAACTCTAAGTTCTTCCATATTTACCTCACATCAAATATTCATTAAATATATTTTTAAGCTGTATTTTAAAAATTTTTCTATCCGATTTAGGGTTGAGCTTTTAAATGTGCTGCTTTATTAGTATCCTTCTAAAAGGATATCTTGAAAACATACCCGTGTAAATTTAATTATGCCGTAAAATGCATAATAATAAAAAACCAATCAATGCAAATATTGTTCCTACAAGTGGAGCAAAATTATAAGTTAAGCCATATTTGACTGGCAAGCCGCCTGCAACGGCCCCGATAGCATTACTCATAGTAAAAGCCAGTGGGGCAAGAGAGGAACCTAAAACCTCTGCGCCTTTTGAAACTTCTACAACAAGAATCTGCTGCGGTGTAGAAAGTGCAAACAAACAGAATGAACATAAAAAGATTAAAATTATAGCTGCAATTTTGATTTGTGCACAGTAAAACAAAAGTAAAAGCACTATAAATGAGGTTAATTGAGTATATTTTGAAACTTTTGCCGGCGTATATTTATCTGATAACTTACCTGAACATAAGTTTCCAAAATACATACCTAATCCTGATACAAACATTAAAATAGACATATATTTAGGTGCAAAATTTGAAACCTCTGTCAAAATTGGATTTATGTAGCTCAATTCGCAGAACAATGCACTATTTCCCATTGTAATAGCAATTAACAGCAGCCATGGATCTATGGATTTTAAGAATTTGAATTGCCCTCTAAAATTACTGTATGGCATAGGTTCAAATTGCGGTAATAATTTTATAATTGCCGTAAAGATGATTATTCCTAAGATTCCAATGAACAAGTAAATTATTCGCCAAGATGTTATATGATTCAAAAAAGTTGCAATTGGAATACCGACTAAGTTGGCAATGGTCATACCTGCAACCATAAATGATACATCTCTTCCATCATGTCCTTTTGTCGCCATTTGTTTTATAGCTACAACACTGATTCCAAAAAATGTGCCGTGCGGGATTCCAGAAATAAATCTTGCAATATTCATTATTTCATAATTCATCGCAATTGAGGTCAACAAATTACCAAGTGTATATATTGCAATCAAGCATAATAAAAGATTTTTTAGAGGCTGATTTTTTGACAAAAATGCCATAGAAATTGCGCCAAAAATTACCCCAATAGCATAAATAGAAATAAAATGTCCGGCGATTGGAATTGAAACTTTCATAGAATTTGCAATATCAGGTAAAATTCCCATCATAACAAATTCAGACATTCCAAGCCCAAATGTACCTAGTGCCAATGGCAACAAGTTTTTGTTTACATTAATCATAAAACCCTGCTTTTTAGATTAAATCAAAAGTCATAGCCCTATTCA
>LARD01000015.1 GCA_000980375.1 Clostridium sp. K4410.MGS-306
CTATCGGTTTCTGCGCTGCTTTCTTTAGCTTTTTCTCTTCTTTTTTTACATTTGTTTACATTTTTAGAGGGTTAAATGTTTTAATTAAAATTCTGTTGATAGTTTACATTTACACTGTCAATACCTTGCAAACGAGCATTGGCTTCTACTGACGATGGATTTATTTTTATTGCGTTTTTGTAATGATATTTGGAAAGCTTGATGTCATCCAGTTTTTCATAACAAATGCCAAGTTTGAGGTTGGTTTTGTAATCATATTTGTACCCGTGCGTGTATGCCCAGTGATAAAAATCTATTGCCTGTGTGTATTCTCCTTCTGCAAAGAAGGTTTCGCCAAGATAAAAACTGACTCTTGGGTTAACTTCGTTAAAATTGAGTGCCATCATCAGTGCATTTTTTGCATCACGGGTATTTCCTTTAAAAAGTGCAATGCGTGCGTGTCCAATTAATGCATTCTGGTTGGATATATCTAATCTTGATGCCTGATAATAAAAATATTTTGCTGCGTTTAAATATTTATCCGGGTTTGATTTATCTTCCAGCTTGTCGTAGTAATCAAGAATTTTATCCCCTTTGACGCAATAAGAATTAGCCTCTGATTCAACAGGTGTTTCTCTTGAATAGGCTGTGTTTATAAACAATAGGTTACAAATAGATATTATAAAAATAATTAGTATTTTCTTCATAAAAAAATTAAACTTAATAATTCACAACATTATTATTATATCACCTTTAACATGTGATATAAATAAATAGAAGCACACTATCGGAGAAGTTTTTAGTGGAGTCAGGCATAATAAATTTTTATTCTTTATCTGTTGCAATACTCGCCTGTGCCTTTGGTGTGATTTTTGCGCCTCGAATGTATATTGCTGCGGTGTCATTATTTTTGCTTATATGTTTTTCAGGAATGTTATATCTGGGCTTGAATGCTCAATATTTAGCAATTTTTCAATTTATTCTCTGTGGTTTGTGTCTTTCGGTTTATATATTTTTCCTGTTAAAAAAAATAGGCCGCTGGAATTTAAAACTTAAACTTGTTCAACCCGGCAAAATTGTCTTTGGTTCTTTATTTGTTTTCTTGCTTCTAATCTTAACTTGCACATTTTTCTACCAGGAGTTCAATAATTCTTTGTATTCAGTATTTTCTTTTATAACTGAAAAATCTTCTGATGTAGTTAAATTTGTTCGTCATGCGTATCCATTGAGTCTTGTAATATTATTGGTTTTTGTAAGTGCATCCGTGCTGCGTGTTTTTCTTGAAAATGCAGTTGTTAAGGCCTCTTCTTCCACAGGAAAGGAGGACGAAAAGTGATAGACTTATTTTTTACAATCGGGTTGTTTCATTATCTGATACTGTCATTAATCCTTTTTATGACAGGGCTTTTAGGGGTTTTGATATCTCGTAATATGTTGCGTACGGTAATGAGCCTTTTTATTATGAGTATTGCTGTTGTTATCAACTTTGTTGCGTTTGGCTGCTATTGTGATAACTCACTTGAAAATGCAAATTCTATAAGCATGTTTGTGCTGATAATTGCTGTTGTTCAAACTATTATTGCTCTTGTCATACTTTACAAAATCTATCAGGCAAACGAGTATCTTGATGCTGAAAAAATTAAAGATAAGGAGAACTAATGGAGTTTTTTATTGAGAATATCAATCTTGTATTGTTTCTGCCTCTTATAATGTGTGCAATTATAGGGTTTAACGGGCTTATATCCAACAAGATAGAAAAAAATACCTTGTTTGCAATAAGCGTAATAGTTTCTTTTATCTGTGTAATTTTCAGCGCTGCTGCATTTGATTATGGGGTGGTTAAACATCTTTTTGTTTCTTCAAATTTTCAGTGGCTGAGTTTTGAAACAATTAATTTTTATCTTGGTACTTATCTTGATTCTGTATCGGTTAGTTTTCTTTTGGCTTCCGGCATTTTATGCTTTTTTATACAGAATTATGCGTTTTTCAGGTTTAAAGAAAATCCTGATTTTCCAAGATTGTTATTTTATTTAAACCTTTTTGCTTTTTCTTTAAACGGAATATTTTTAAGCCCTAATATTTTTCAGACATACATTTTTTTAGAAACCGCAGGAATTGCAAGCTATCTTCTTATCAATTTTGATTTTTCAAACAGAGAACAATCAAAAGCCGGTATAAAATCTTTTATTTATAACAGGACAGGTGATTTAACGCTTCTTTTTTGTGTTTTGACAATAATGTATTATTCTGTTGTGTACAATGAGCTTTCCGGTGTAAATGCATTATCTTATGCAAACATGAATAACATTGCGGCAAGTATAAATTCCTTGATGAACACACCTTTGTTTGTGTTTTTCTGTTCAGTGTTGATTTTTGTTATTGTGATGAAGTTTATGCAGGCGTTTGTGTATATTACTTTTGAATCAAGAACAAAAAACGTACTGTCAAATATAGTGTTGATGCAAAACAGTATTCTGGCTTTGACAGGGGTATTTCTTTTTATCAGGTTTAACCCGTTTTTCTTCGAACTGGGGGCAAACTGGGCTTGGACGCTTCTTGTGCTTGCATTAATATTCATGGTTCTTGGCGTGTTAAACAGGCTTTTCCTGCCATTCTGTGCAATTGCCGGATGGTTTGAAAAATATGTTATAGAAACCTTTATAACTTTTTGTGAGCTTGTTATAAGAGCCTTCTCTTATTTGAGCGGAAAGTTTCAAGGCGGCAATTTCCAATCGTATTTATTATATTCAATATTCGGCCTTATATTGATTCTTGGTTTTGTATTGATATTTTATGTAGCGTTGATAAAAGTTTAATATAACGGAGTATTTTATATGAGTTTTTTGTCTTTGATATGGTTAATATTTGCACCAATACTGGCTGCGCTTGTTATTATGTTTCCAAGGTTTCCTAACCATCAGGTGCTTGTGAGACGTTTTGCAAAATGGTTTGCTTCAATACACTTTGTGTATGCTTTACTTTTTCTTGCTTTCTTTGATACAGGCATGTTTGGTATGTCTTATGAAAAAGAGCTTACATTTTTCGGTATGTCGTGGCTTAAAAGTCT
Source organism: Clostridium sp. K4410.MGS-306 (assembly GCA_000980375.1). GTDB lineage: Bacteria > Cyanobacteriota > Vampirovibrionia > Gastranaerophilales > Gastranaerophilaceae > Limenecus > Limenecus avicola. The sequence goes on from LARD01000015.1 coordinate 3,047, forward strand.
TGGTATAAGCGCAAAATTTGCTGTAGATGGCATAGCGCTTTTAATGGTTGTATTAACCACTTTTATCGTGCTTATTACTTTGTTTATGAGCAAAATACATATCAGGTCAAAACACAAATTGTATTATTCCATGGTGTTTTTGCTTGAATCTTCTATATTAGGCATATTTTGTGCCAAGGATATGTTTTTGTTTTTTGTATTCTGGGAGCTGTCTCTCATACCGGTGTATTTTATAGTTTCTCAATGGGGTGATTCCGAAGCAAGACGTGCAGCTATCAAATTTACACTCAGCTCATTTGTTGCAAATATGTTTTTGCTGTTTGGTATGCTTATTCTCTATTATTACAACTTTGCAGTGAGCAATGTTTTGACTGCAAACATAGAATCACTAAATATGGATGAAAAAATTTATCCCATGTGGTTTCAGATAATGGTTTTTGTAAATTTCCTTATAGGCTTTGTTATCAGAGTGCCTTTTGTTCCTTTTCACAACTGGTATCCGGATATTCAAAGTAAAGCTGCTGCGCCTGTCAACATTCTTCTTGCGGGTATGCTTTTAAATACAGGTGTATACGGGCTTATAAGATTCAATATGCAGGTTTTTCCCGCAATATTTAAACTCTTTGCACCGGTTCTTATGGTATGGGGCATTGTAAACATTATTTATTCTGGCGCTTTGTCTATTGTGCAATCAGGCATAAAAAAAATGGTAGCTTATGCCAATGTTTCTTCAATGGGTTTTGTTATGGTAGGGCTGGCTTGTCTTAATCCGACAGGGTTTAATGGTGCAGTATTTATGTCCATAGCTTGCGCAGTTGTATACAGTGCATTTTTTGTGATTATTTCTTGTGTGCAGTTCAGAACAAAGACAACATATATTACAGCCCTTGGCGGACTTGGAAAGGTTATGCCAAAATGCATGTATCTTGCTCTTATAATTTGTTTTAGTGCTATAGGGGTGCCTTTTTTGATGATGTTTACACCCAAATTGATGGTTCTATCAGGTGCAATGCTGTCAAACCTGGAGCAGCAGCTTACTGTAAAAATTGCTGCAATCATTGGTCTTGCGGCAATAGTTGTTTCAGCAGGATACATAATGTACTTTTTCTATAAGGTATTTTGCTCGGTGCTGCTTGAACAATGGAAAAAGATAAAAGATCTTTCTCCTCAAGAAACCGGTGTGTTGAGTGCGTTATGTCTAATTATTATTTATTTTGGTGTATATCCTATGAGTATTATACAAATTTATCAATCTGTTTCCAGTATAATTATAGATGTATTACAGGTATAATTAATAATTATCAAAACAGAGCCGGAGTCGTGTTAAATGTCTGAAATAGTATCGGCATACCTGCCGGAATTCATAATAACAATATTTATTGTAATAAATTTAATAGCATCACTGTTTTTCAGTACTTATCTGTACAAGCTTTCAAAATGGGTGACATTACTGGGCATTGTCCTAGCTATTGCATCTACGTTTTTTCTACAGATAGAACCGGAGGTGTTTGCTTTTAACAACACATTTTTGACAAATATCTATACTGTATTTTATAAAATTTTGATACTTATAAGCGGCTTTTTCCTCACTCTTTTATCACGAAATATGATAAGAGAAAAAAGAGACAGAGCGTTTGAGTATTTCAGCGTATTTTTGTCAGGCATACTCTTTGCAATGTGTACGGTTAGTGCTGTTGATTTTATCTCTTTGTTTGTCTCTTTAGAGGCACTGGGGCTTAGCTGTTACCTTTTGCTTGCACTAAATAAAAACCCTAATGCAAAACAGCTTACATTCGGTTATCTTGTTCAGGGTGCTGTTGTTTCTTCTCTGTTTTTAATGGGGTTGTCTTTAATATATGGAATGTGTGCGCATTTTGATTTTGAGCAGATAAGCCTATATTTTGCAAACCTGTCTTCTGTAATGGGGCAGCCGCAGGTGCTTTTGACATTTGCATTGATTTTGATGATGTGTACTTTTCTTTTTAAGCTCGGGCTTGTACCTTTTTCGAGCTGGCTGCCGGATACATTCGAAGGCGCAAGTTATCCTATTGGAGCTTACATGTCATCCATACCTGTTTTGGCGTGTTTTGGGATTTTTTCAAGAATATTAATGATATTTTTAAACTATACATTCACAATGAAAATTGTACTGGCGTGTATTGCTGTTGTTACAATTATATTTGGTTCTTTGTCCGCAATCAGACAGGAAAGCTTGAAACGACTAATGGCATACTCAATGAGCGTGCAATCAGGTATAATGCTGCTTGGTATGTGCGTTTTTTCAGTATACAGCCTTTCAAGCGTGCTGTTTTATCTGTTCTGTTATGTTTTTGCAAACATTGGAGCCTGGTCTGCCATAATATTGTTATACAACTCTGCAAAACTTGAAAACCTAAATGATTTAAAAGGCATAATTTATCACAGACCCTATTATGTAATAGCTTTCACTGTTGTTTTGATTGCTCTTGCAGGATTGGCACCAACGTGCGGATTTGTTGCCAAGATGTATATTTTCTCGGCTGTGGCTCGTTCCGGTTTTATTTTCTTGCCGTTTTTGCTCATTGCTTTAGTCTCATCAGTAATTATGATATACGGATACTGGCGCATAATAAGAGCGATGTTCAGGCGTATTGAAACAAAAATAGAAGTGGATAATCAGGTTATATCCTCCAAATTTATACTTTACGCTTGTGCTTTTGCAACAGTTGGCATATGTTTTCTCGCTGACAAAATAATACAACTATGTCAACTTGCAGCATATTATATGTAAAAAATTAGTATTCTATGCCTGCATAACAGTCATATTTATTTCTGCCCGGTTTAAAACAGTCGCTTGACATGCCGTAGCCAGAACTATTGACTTTGTGGGCATATTCGGATTCCAGATTGTTTTTAGGTATATTTTCTATTTCATCAAGTATAGTTCTGTACAAATCTGTTTTATACTCTTGCTCTGTTTGTGCCCACGGGTTATATAACTTACCAAATTTTCTTGGCATAGTCATACACTCTGACATCCCATCTACGTTGTTTTTCAAATCATTTATTGTTTCAGCACTCAGTCTGGACATTTTTACTCTGTCAGAAAGTATCTCGTATTTTAACCTTTTGGGGTCAATTATGCTTATGTCAAATTTCAGGCCTGACTTGGCAGGTGAAAATAAATTTGTCAAAGAAAACGGTTTACCTGCTCCTGTTATCAAGATTTTTAGGTTGCTGCTCAGCTGATTGAGTTTTGGCAATAGATAACTCAATGTATTATTCATAACAGGCGTAAATTCAATACTTTTTTCGGATATGACATCTATCATCTGTCTGTCAACCCTTACCATTGCTTTAAAAGCAGGAGTATTTGTTTTTTTATTCTGGTTAAAATTATTTGTTGTTATTGCGTTTATTTTCATGTTTACCACCCCGGACAAGACCAGTAATATTCAGGAATTTTTTCTCCCGGAACGCCATCTGGCGGATTTATCTTGTATAACTTTTTGATAAGAGTATTGTTAGATTCTCTGTTTGCAAAATCTAAAATAGTATCTCTTGTTTTTTGAAAACCAAGTTTTTCATAAGAAGCAGTCAGCGGGAAGAAATACTCGTATTCCAACCATTTTGTGTCCTGACCATTGTTTAAATTTTTTATGACTTCTTTAGGAAAATGAAAAGTTGAGTCATTAAATTTTGTTATGTGTTTTATTAATTCTTCCTGCTTGTTAAAAGAACTATGAAGGTTGACCCTTATTGTCCTTGCTAAATCAACATGAAAATCCATACTTACATCAAAGAATTTTTCAAAATTCTTTTTGATTATAGGCCAGGTTTCCTCAGCTATTTGGAAAAGTTTTGGCCCGTCAACCCAGATGTTTTTTATTGAGTTTATGTTTCCTGGCATTTTGTAAATTTCGTATCCAAAAGAAGGTTGTTTTGGATTTTGTACAGCGATAGTGCTACCCTGGGCAGATTTTTTTGAGACTGCAGGGTATTGCGTCATAGATACAGCATTTACTCTCATTTCGTTTCCTTTGTTTTTAAAAATAATTTACCACTTTTGTAGTATAAATGATATAATTTGATATAATAATTTAAATTATTGTTACAATCATAGTGTAAAATTTTAGAGTATAATTTTTTAATGGCTAAGCTGAAAACAAAATGGATATGTCAAAACTGCGGTTACGAAACGGCAAAATACCTGGGTAAATGTCCTGACTGCGGACAATGGAATACTCTTGTGGAGGAAGTTTTTGAATCAATATCTCCATCTCAGGCTGCAAAAACTGTTCTAAATGACACAATACCTTGCCTGATAAACGATATTGAAATCGACCGTTCTATCCGTTTTACAACAGGAATAGAAGAATTTGACAGAGTGCTTGGCGGCGGTCTTGTCCAAGGTTCTATTGTTTTGCTGGCCGGCGACCCGGGGATAGGTAAATCTACAATACTTTTGCAAACAGGTAAAGCTATTTGTAAAGACGGAAGAACAGCTCTTTATGTATCTGCGGAAGAATCGGCTTCACAGGTTAAATTGAGAGCTCAAAGGCTCGGTGTGCAATCCAATTCTTTGTATATATATTCCCAAACTAATTTTGAAGCTATAAAAAGACAGATTGATGAAATAAAGCCGCAAATCCTTATTATAGACAGTATTCAAGCTGTTTATACAGACAGCGTCACAAGCTCCCCGGGGAGCGTTTCTCAGATAAGAGAATGTACAAACATTCTTATGGATATAGCAAAAAATAAAAATATTACTGTTGTTGTAATCGGCCATGTTACAAAAGAAGGTAATATAGCAGGACCTAAAGTGCTTGAACATATGGTTGATACGGTAATTTATTTTGAGGGGGACAGGTATAAATCATACAGACTTTTAAGATGTATGAAAAACCGTTTTGGAACAACCAATGAAGTCGGGGTGTTTAATATGTGTGATGATGGATTGCACGAAATATCAAACCCCAGCGAGTTGTTTTTGAACGAACGCACACAAAACAATACCCCGGGGAGTGTTATAATCGCTACAAACGAAGGCTCTCGCCCTTTGCTCATAGAAATACAGGCACTTGTCGGTACAACTTCATACCCTTCGCCAAGGCGTGTATCTAACGGTATTGATTACAATCGTCTTTTGCAAATTCTTGCAGTGCTTGAAAAACGTATAGGTCTTAATTTAAGTAAGCAGGATGTGTATGTAAACGTTATCGGCGGGTTAGAGATTGATGAACCTGCCGCGGATTTAGGTGTTGCGCTTGCTGTTGCAACGTGCGCCAGAGACGTCTGTGTCAGCCCTGATACGGTGATAGTCGGTGAAATTGGCCTTTCCGGAGAAATAAGAGCAATTAACAATCTTGATAAACGCATAAAAGAATCCGAAAAACTCGGTTTCAAAAAAATCATTGTTCCTCATACAAATACGCTTAAAAAAGAAGAGTTTAAAAACATTAATATTGTACAGGTAAAACGTCTCATGGATGCGATAACAGCGTGTGTTTCAAAATCAGATAAAACAACTGTTTCATAAAAATTCCTCCAAATACATGATTCCTAATATCCCTTTATAAGTAGAATGTTAATATATACCGTCACATGCATGTATATGACGACTTATTAGGGGAAATCGTTGGATATCTGACAGAGATGAGCGAAGAATTAGAGTACAGTTCTTATAACAATATTAAAAGGCTTACGGATGAGGAGCTTGAGGCTTTGTGGCATGAATATCTTGCCGATAAGACACAGAAGGCTCTTAGAGATAAGCTTATTGTTCAATATATTTATCTAACCAGATATGTTATCGGCCGTGTAAAAATGAATCTTCCGCAAACGTTTTCTATAGAAGACATCACGAGTTTTGGTGTGGAAGGACTTATAGATGCAATAGAAAAATATACCCCTGATAAAGGTGCAAGGTTTGAAACTTATGCCCTTATGCGTATTCGCGGTACAATTATTGACAAAATTCGTTCACAGGACTGGGTTCCCCGCTCAACAAGAAAGAAAATTAAAGAAATAAAACTGGTTGCAGAACAGCTAAAACAATCACTCGGCAGAGCCGCAACAACAACAGAGCTTGCTGCTGCAATGAATATGGAAAAAGAAAAAATAGAGGCACTTCTTGCTGACGAAATGCAGGTTACTTCTATTTATGACAAAAAAGGTACTTCCGAAGAAAGCGTTGAAGTAATTGATACAATTCAGGATGAAAACTCCAAAAACCCTCTTGAGCAGCTTGTTGACAAAGATGTCAAACATGAATTGCAAAATGCACTCAAACGTTTGCCCGAGAGAGAAAGAATGATAATGGTTCTTTACTATCACGAAAACATGACTTTAAAAGAAATCGGTGATACTATAAATGTTTCTGAATCCCGTGTGTGCCAGCTTCATGCACAGGCTATTATGAAGCTTAAAAACATTTTAACAACACATCGTTCCGACAGACTCAAACAAAGTATCGTCTAAATAAATGCTTGAATTATTAGTGATTTTTGAGTAAAATATTGTTTGTAATTGTGATTTATGTCACGATATTGGTCTAATAATCTTGTGTAAAGGAGAAAACGTAAATGAGCCCACAGACTCAAGCCGGTCTTGACTACTCAAAAGTCGATGAAATCCTGTCGTCTTATGAGTACAAAAAGTCAAATTTGATTGCTATTTTGCAAAAAGTACAGGAAGAGTTTAGATATCTTCCTACTGATGTAATGACATATATAGGAACAAAAATAGAAGGGTTGTCACCGGCTACGGTGTATGGGGTTGCGACATTTTATGCACAATTCAGTCTGCAACCAAAAGGCAAATACGAAGTTAAGGTATGTGACGGTACTGCCTGCCACGTTAGAGGCTCAATGCCTGTTTTAAACGCTATTCATCAGTGCTTAAAACTCGTTGACGGTAAATTTACAACAGAAGACGGCCTGTTCTCTGTAGAAACAGTCAGCTGTCTGGGTGCGTGCGGTCTTGCTCCGGTTGTGGTTGTTAACGGTACTGTATACCCGCAAATGACTGCCGACGCAATAAAAACCGTAATTGAAACCATAATGGGCGAAGAAAGGGGCAACTAGATGACTGCGACATTAATAAACATCAAAGGTGAACAGGAAAAAGTTAAAGAGCAGATTAAAGCACAGGGTTTAAGAGTGCTGGTTTGTGCCGGCACAGGCTGTGTTGCTAACGGCTCGCTAAAGGTTATAGAAAAATTTAAAGAACTCGGCGTTAATGTTCGTCCGATGACTCATCAGGATAAAGTAACAATCGTACCAACCGGCTGCCACGGTTTTTGCGAACAGGGTGTGCTTGTTGTAATTCCGGATTTAGATGTGACTTATGTAAGAGTAAAACTTGAAGACGTTGAAGAAATCGTTGAAAGCCATATAAAAGAAGGCAAGCCGGTTGAAAGACTTCTTTATGTTGACCCTAAAACACAAGAACATGTATTCAAAAATGAAGAAATCAATTTCTACGCAAAACAAACAAGAACAACTCTTGCAAACTGCGGTGAAATAAATGCCGAATCTCTTGATGAAGCACTTGCTGTTGGTGCTTATGAAGCATTGCACAAAGTCCTTGAAAAAGGTAATCCGGATTGGGTTATTGAAGAAATTACAAAATCAGGACTGCGCGGCAGAGGCGGCGGCGGTTTCCCTACAGGTATGAAGTGGAAATTCACTGCTGCAAACAAAGGCGGCAAAAGTTATGTTGTTTGTAACGGCGATGAAGGCGACCCGGGCGCGTTCATGGACAGAAGTGTTATGGAAGGCGACCCGCACAAATTACTGGAAGGTATGGCAATTGCCGGCTATGCAATTGGTGCAGATGAGGCTTATATCTATGTAAGAGCAGAATACCCTCTTGCAATCCACCGTTTGAGAGTGGCAATTAAAGAAGCAGAAGAAAGAGGTTTCCTGGGCAAAAATATTATGGGTTCTGATTTCAATTTTGAAATCCATATTAAAGAGGGTGCAGGCGCATTTGTTTGCGGTGAAGAAACAGCTCTTATCGCTTCTATTGAAGGCGAAAGAGGTATGCCAAGACCGAAACCGCCGTTTCCTGCAAACAAAGGTTTGTTCGGCCGTCCTACTTTGATTAACAACGTAGAAACCCTTGCAAACGTTGCTCCGATTATCCTGAAAGGTGCGGACTGGTTTAGCTCTATGGGTACTGAAAAATCAAAAGGCACAAAAACTTTTGCTTTGACAGGTGAGGTAAACAATACCGGCCTTATTGAAGTACCAATGGGTACAACTTTAAGAGAAATCGTATTTGACATAGGCGGCGGAATCCGCGGAGGTAAGAAATTCAAAGCCGTACAAATCGGTGGCCCGTCCGGCGGTTGTTTGACAGAAGAACACCTTGACCTACCTATGGATTATGACAACCTTATTGCAGCAGGCGCAATGGTCGGCTCAGGCGGTCTTGTTGTAATGAACGAAGACACCTGTATTGTTGAAGTTGCAAGGTTCTTTATGAACTTTACACAAAACGAATCCTGCGGAAAGTGTGTTCCCTGCCGCGAAGGCACAAAAAACATGTTGAAAATCTTAGAAAGAATTGTTAAAGGCAAAGGCGAGATGAAAGATATTGAAACTCTCGAAGAGCTTGCTGTTGCTGTTAAAGACGGTTCGCTTTGCGGGCTTGGAAAAACCGCTCCGAACCCTGTTCTTTCAACGTTGAAATATTTTAAAGATGAGTATATCGCTCACATCAAGGATAAGAAATGTCCTGCGGGCGTTTGCGAAGCTATGAAAATTATTACAATTGATCCGGAGCTTTGCAAAGGTTGTACAAAATGTGCAAGAACCTGCCCTGTTGGCGCTATTGAAGGAACGGTAAAGAATCCGCACCACATTGATCAGTCAAAATGTATAAAATGCGGCGCCTGCTTCAATTCTTGCCCGTTCAAAGCGATTAAACAAAACTAAAAGAGGAAAAAACAATGAGCGATAAAAAAACATTAATTATTAACGGAAAAGAAGTCGAGTTTACAGACGAAGCCAACCTTCTTGAAGTAATCAGAAAAGCGGGCTTTAACGTGCCGACATTTTGCTATCGACCTGACCTTACACAGTACGGTGCTTGCAGAATGTGTGTTGTAGAGGTTGAATACCCTAACGGAAGAACCTTAATCAACTCTTCTTGCACAATGCCGCCCGAGGCAAACATCAAGGTAAAAACAAATACTGAACGTACACGACGTATCAGAAAAACCGTATTGGAACTGCTTCTTGCAAACCACGACAGAGAATGCACAACCTGTGATAAATCAGGCAAATGTGAACTCCAGCAGTATGCAGAAGAATACGGAATAAAAGACGTATCAAAATACGTACAGCTTCAAAAAGACAGATTCCAGCCGATTGACGACTCAAACCCGTCACTTGTAAGAGACCCGAACAAATGTATCCTTTGCGGAGCTTGCGTTAGAGCCTGTGCTGAGTTTCAGGGCCACGCTGTTTTAGGTTTTGCAAACAGAGGTTCAAAAACAGTTGTTCAACCTATGGCAGGTAAATCTCTTGCCAGCGTTGACTGCGTATTTTGCGGCCAGTGTCAGGCAGTATGTCCTACAGGTGCATTGACTATCAAAAACGAAGTTAACCCTGTATGGAGCTTAATCACTGACCCTGACACAAAAGTGGTTGCTCAAATTGCACCGTCAGTACGTGTTGCCATAGGTGAAGAATTCGGACTTGAGCCGGGTGAAAACTCAATCAAACTTATCAACGCTGCGTTAAAAGAAATCGGATTTGATCTTGTATTTGATACAAACTTCTCTGCTGACCTTACCATTATGGAAGAGGCACACGAATTTGTTGAACGCGTAAGCAAAGGTGAAAACCTTCCGTTGTTCACCTCTTGCTGTCCTGCGTGGGTAAGATATATGGAAACACAGCACCCTGATATGTTACACCACTTATCAAGCTGTAAATCACCTCAGGGAATGCTTTCTCGTGTATTAATGGAGCTTGTTCCCCAGTACTTTGAAGGCTATACAAAAGAAAATATGAAAATAGTTTCCATTATGCCATGTACTGCCAAAAAGGTAGAGGCAAAACGCGCTCAATTGAGAAAAGACGACAAGTTTGAGACAGATTTTGTTCTTACAACTCAAGAGCTTGCAAAAATGATTAAGAGCGCCGGTATTGATTTTAAATCACTTGAACCAGCAGAAGGCGACAGCCCGTTTGCTCAATACTCCGGTGCCGGTACAATCTTTGGCGCTTCAGGCGGTGTAGCGGAAGCTGCCGTAAGAACAGCCTATGAATTTGTCACAGGCGAACCTTTGTCAGACCTTGATATCAAAGGTATGAGAGGTGTTGACAAAAACCATAGATGCAAAGATGTTGAGCTGGATATCAAAGGCACAAAAGTAAAAGTAAGAGTTGTTTCAACATTAAAAGAAGCAGAAAAATCTCTTCAAGAAATCAAAAATGGTACAGCAGACTTCCATATGCTGGAAGTTATGGCGTGTCCCGGTGGATGTATCAACGGAGGCGGCCAGCCATTGAGCTTTAATGATTCAAAAATCAAAGAAAGAAGAGCACAAGGGCTGTATAAAGAAGACTCCGAGCTTACTTACAGACGCTCCAATGACAACCCTGATATCAAAAAGCTTTACAAAGAATACCTTGAAAACCCAGGCTCGCACAAGGCGCACGAGCTTTTGCACACAGCTTATCAAGACAAGTTTAAAGGCTCTTACAAAGACGTTGTAAAGCAGTAACAGTCAATTAAAAGTAAAAAATCCTTGTTTTTAGCATCAACAAAAACAAGGATTTTTTTGTGCCGTAATGCTATAATGTAGATGGCAGAAAATATATGAGGCGTTTATGAATCAAGAAGTCCTGAGAGATTTATCCTATGGTGTTTATGTTGTAACAACTCTTTGTCCGGAGTCGCAAAAGCCCGCAGGCTGCATAGCAAACAGTATTATGCAGGTAACCTATGACACCATTGCGGTGAGCATAAACCACGAAAATTTTACAAACAGCTGTATTAAAGAATCGGGTAAGTTTGCTATTTCAATATTAGGCGAAACCGTTGCAGACAACATAATACCCGTGTTCGGCTTTCAGTCTGCAAGAAATGTGGATAAGTTTGTGGGGATAAAAACAAAAAACATAGACGGACTCGAAATTATCGAAGACTCAGTAGGGTACATCATTTGTAATGTAATAAATCGTATGGATACCTCTACACACACAATTTTTCTTGGCAAAATAAAAGACGGAGATATCATAAAACAGGGTACTCCAATGACATATGCCTATTATCAAACAGTAAAAAAAGGCCACAGCCCCAAAACCGCACCAACATATATAGAACAACCCGTATCTAAAACCGGCTATAGGTGCACTGTGTGCGGATATATTTATGAAGGTGATATCACGCAGGAGCCTGACACATACGTTTGTCCGATTTGCAAAAAGCCTAAGGACGTATTTGTAAAAATATAAATATTTTTCGTGATAAAATATTACCTATGATAAATAATAATGATGTTTTAAATATAAGAGAAATTCAAGAACGAAAAGAGATTGAAGAACTCAGCCCGTATGCAGCCAAAAGCGCATTGTCAAAAGGCAGAGCAAAAGAAGAAGAAAAATGCCCGTTAAGAACAGAGTTTCAACGAGACCGTGACAGGATTATCCATTCCAAGGCTTTTCGCCGTCTCAAACACAAAACACAGGTGTTTTTCTCTCCGACAAACGACCATTTCAGAACACGAATGACCCACACTCTTGAAGTTTCTCAAATCGCAAGAACAATCGCCCGTGCGCTGAACCTTAACGAAGATTTGGCTGAGGCTATTGCTCTGGGTCACGATTTAGGTCACACTCCATTTGGCCATAGCGGAGAAGATGTCTTAAACGAAATAATGGATGCAGGTTTTCGTCATGCAGAGCATTCTGTCAGGGTTGCAACAATAATTGAAGATTTAAACCTCACTCAAGAAACGCTCGACGGTATATTGCACCATTCAGGTTCGTTGAAAAAAGAAAGCAAGGCTTTTACTCTGGAAGGTAAAATAGTGAAGCTTTCAGACAAGATAGCTTACATAAACCACGATATTGATGACGCAATGAGAGCAGGTATAATCAAAGAATCTGACCTGCCGCAGGATTGTATACAATATTTTTCGCTGGACAGAAGCGAGCGTATCACAAAAATGGTTATGGATATTGTCCGCAACTCTATGGGCAAAGACCATATTTGTATGTCAGAAGATGCTTTTTATCATATTGATAAATTGAGAACGTGGATGTTTAGAAACGTATACACAAACTCCATTGCCAAAAAAGAAGAAACAAAGGTTAAAGGTATTGTTTACGGGCTTTTCAATCATTATGAAGCACTTTTAAAACAAAAAATGCCTAATCAAAACGAAGAAGAAATCAAACGCACTGTGTGCGATTACATTTCAGGAATGACAGACAGATATGCAATCCAAAAATACGAGGAAATCTATATTCCACAGTCATTGCAGGATGTTTCAAACGATGATTTTCTGTTTACTCTTGCAAAAATAAATAATTTGAGCGTACAGCTGACAGTATTGTAGGCGTACAATTAAAATATATTTGTCAGAGCTATAAAAACAGAGCGTGTGCAAAAATTTCGCCGACCTGATGATTGTAATAGCGGCCGTCATCTTTCGTGAATAATTCACGCCAATGGCTTTGCGCACTTCCGTCTGTTGAGTATGACGGGTTGCACATCATAAGATGGTGGGTGTTTGTGTCATATCTTAATGGAAACAGGTCTTCCATCTGCATAAAACTTGGCAGTTTGTCACTAGCTATTTCAAATCCGAATAAAGCGTTTCTTATCCTGTTTAATCTTACTTCATAAGGGGTTCCGCCTTCTGTATTGTCGTTAGAAACTTCAACACCTGGAGCATAGTCTCTTGAGTATTTCAATTCATTTGACCAGTGTTTTACAGAATCAAAGTCGTCGACACTGACAAAAGCGGTACCTGCATTTAGCCCCATCATTCTGTAACGTTCAAAGTCATCAGAGCTTTTTTCTCCGACAAAGCTCAACGTTGTACAACCCGAGCGGCGTCTTATTTCATCTGTTATGTATTGCATCTGATGATAATCCGGCAGTGCTCCTACTCCTGTGTAGTTTTGCATGTCATATCCGCCTATATGTTTGGCAGAATCTACAAATATAGCTTCAAATCCAAGATTTACGAGTTTGACCATCTCTTGAATATAAAGTTCAACATGCTCCGGGTTATGCCATCTAAAGATTTCATCTTCTTTGTAAGGATGAGAAACCTTTAACTGGTCTTCTGAAATTATGGTTCTAAAACCTGTTTTCAATCCCCTGAAATGGGCAAGATCATTAAATGCTTTGAATTGTTCTTCCGGCGATATTTTATCGGCAATGTCAAAGTCAATGATATTTTCACTATAGCCTATGCCAAGCTTGATACCGTAAATTGAATTTTCTTCCCAGGGTGCTTTATTGTATCCGTCTCCGTAAATATTTGGCCAAATTTGAGACAGAATTACACAATTGGCCCAGCTTTTTGCAGATGGAGGAATAGCCGGCAAAAGTTTTATAGAGCTTATTATTCCGTTTTTGCAGCGGCTGCCGTGCATTTCGCATATTGCACGGTTGTTGATTTCAATGTAATTGGCGAGTCTGCCCCATTTGTCTCCATAGTTTGGAGAAACTACATTGTCAGGGAATTTTTTGTAAAATGTAGTGCATTCACACAAAGTAAGGATAGATTCCACAGCTTTTTTTAATGGCCGTTCGAGCAATTCGCAAGGAAGGATTCCTGAAATCCATTGTTTTAAATTCCCGTCATTCAATGCCCTGTATCTATGCTGTTCTGTCCATTTATCATAATGCAAAGCAGTATTGCTGCCGTATGCTTCCAAAAGTTTATTAACTGTATTCATACCGGCAATATACAAAACACAAAACAATAAAACATTGTGCCAAAAGGTTATTTATGCAATCGATTTGGAGAATATTTTTATTACCAGAACGCCTAAAAGTATCAGCACAATTCCGGCGATTGCGGGCAAGTCTAACGTTTGTTTGTGTACAATCCAGCCCAAAACCGCAATTCCTATTATGCCAAAACCTGACCACAATGCATATATAATGCCGGTTGGAATTGTTTGTATACACAAACTAAGCATATAAAAAGCAACTACATATCCCAAAATTGTAAATACGGAAGGCCACAAGACAGTAAAGCCGTTAGTGTCTTTCATAATCGTTGTTGCAACTATTTCTGCTATTATAGCAATTATCAAATATAAGTATGCCATTTTTCAGGTTCCATTTTGTTGAATCTAAAACGTGATATCAAAAAAACTGATTTAACGGAGTTTTACTCTTGCTTTTTTCACAATACGCAAAAGGTTTGTGTAATAACCTATTGCCATAATAGAAGATGCACTCACCCAGGCAATCGGGCCGGCATAGAAAATCCCGTAGTAACTGAATTTTACAGCCAGATAAATTGCTGCAAATGAACGGACTAAAAGCTCTGCTATACTTGCGCTTAAAGGTAAAATAACCTCTCCCATACCCTGCAGTGCATTTCTGAATATAAATATTTGCCCGAGGAAAAAGTAAAACAATGTGCTAATCCACAGGTAGCTTCTGGCTATGTCAATTATATGTTTTTCACCTTTGCCAATAAAAATTCCGACAATATCACTTCCCCAGAAGTGTATGAGTAAAGTCATTATAATACTGAGTGTAATATTGATTATCGAGCCTTTGTTAACACCTTCTTTAATCCTTGAGAAGTTTTTTGCACCAAAATTTTGTGCTGTATATGCTGCCAGAGCAACACCAAAAGATATCATAGGCAGTGTAGCTATTTGTTCAATACGCAAAGCTGCCGTGAATGCAGCTATTACATCAGGGCCGAATGTATTGCAGACACTTTGTATAATAAGTATACCTATACCCAGTATTGAATATTGCACAGACATTGGTATGCCGACTTTTAAATGTTCCAGTGCAAATGAAAAGCTTCTGGGTGAAAATGCAAAAAACCAGTCCTCTTTGTTTGTATGCAGTATTGGAAACTTCATTTTTACATATATTATGCATAAAAGAGCAGATACACCCTGCGACAGTACAACCGCTACCGCAGAACCGGGCACTCCCCAGCCGAATTTTAAAATAAATAACAGTGCCAAAAATATGTTTAAAACAGAAGCAAATATTAAAAAATATAAAGGTGTTTTGCTGTCGCCAAGGGCTCTTACTATACTGGCAAGCAGATTGTATATGTTAACAACAATCAATCCTCCCACAACTATCAAGATATAAAGATATGCATCTTTGTAAATTTCTTTTGGCACGTTCATCCAAGCCAGTATTGTGTTCATAAATATTGCCAGCAGTGCTGAGAACACAATTGTAAACACAGTGCTCAAAACAGTAGAAACAGTGGCTGATTTTCTTACGCCGTCTGTGTCTTTGGCTCCGAATCTTTGACCTGTAATTACGGCAAATCCGTTTGTGAGCCCGACAACAACAAACATAAGGAAAAAGAAAATCGGTGATATTGCTCCGACTGCGGCAAGAGCGTTCATACCAAGCGTACGGCCGACTATGACAATATCTGCTATGTTATAGAGCTGCTGGAATATATTACCGATTAACAAAGGTACCGAAAAACAAAATAATAGCTTTAGCGGGTCACCTTTTGTCATGTCGTTTATCATAGTAAAACTCTCTTTGAAAAAACCTTATTAATAATGCTATTTTACTATACACATATTATAAAAAAATATTATACGTATGTAATACATCTTGTTTAGTGGCAAATTTTTATCTTCACAAGTTTTGTCTAATACGAAGGTAAAAATATGATAGTAAACTTTAATTTTTCAAAACCTGTTAAAGGTGTAAAAATAGCCAACAGTATGCCAAAACCAATCAATTTTAAGGCCGGAGCTGATACTTTTGAAAAAAATACTAAAGAAAAAGATATAGAGCTTACTGTATACAATCCATACGTGAATACTGTTTTTCATATAAAAACACCTGTTGATTTGACAAAAAAGCAACAAATAGTGATTACTTCAAAGTATTCTCGTTTTGCAGGGAAAAAACTTGTTGTTGATTATGACCCTCAAAGATATGACTACATCTTTGATAAAAAAAGCAATCGCCGTGAAAAAACAATGATTCTTGTCGGTCATGATGAAAGAAAACCCAATGAAATCTCTTATCATTTTATGTCACGAAGTTTAAGTAAAGAATACGGATATGTTCATCTGAGCCTTCACCGTGATCCCAGGGCGGATTTAAAAGAATCTTCTTTTTTGGATAGAGAGCTGTTGATAAATTATCCAAAGCACAAAATTCAAGGGCCAAGAGTAATTGTTGAATATCTTCAAAACTGGGAAGATTCCAAAAAAGGAGGCATTGGCAGGCTTGCAGATAAACTTGCCGTAAAATATTGTATTGAAAATAATATTAAACCTGTAATAATTTCAAATGCAGACAGAGGCTCACATGTTGCACATTATTTAAGAGGAAAACGTTTCCTCCCGCCAGAAAAAGACACATCTTCTTATGACTATTTGGCAAAAAATTATGGCTGTACAAATTTAAATAAAATACTTGCAAAATTACTAAAAGATTCGGAAAAAAACGAAGAAAAAATAGACCTTGGAGATTTGGGGATGTTTCCTATGTATATGCCGGAAGAACTTGCACAAAAGTATGTAAAAGAGTTAGAATCTGAAAAGAAATTATAAAAACACGGTGGATTATGGAAAGAGAAAATAAATTTATTAAACAACGCAACCAAAAATTGGGTGAAAAAACTGTTGCTGCATTCCAAAAAAGACATTTTGACGCATTTTATTGCGAGACAGCTCAAGATGCACTGAACAAAGCACTTGAACTTATAAAAAAAGATGACGTGATAGCCTGGGGCGGCTCAATGACCATAAAAGAAATAGGCCTTGTTGATTATCTTGAAAGCAACGGTTATAAAACAATCAACAGAGATAAAGCCCCATCTGCAGAAGAAAAACTGAAATTCGCATACGACAGTTTTTTTGCTGATGTGTTTTTAATGAGCGCAAACGCAATCAGCTCGGACGGACAAATGGTTAATATAGACGGGCTTGGAAACAGAGTTGCAGCACTGTCATTCGGACCAAAGACAGTTATTGTTATTGCCGGTGTGAATAAGGTTGTAAAAACTTTGGATGAAGCTTACAAAAGAGCCAGAAACTATGCCGCACCTGTTAATCTTCAAAGAATTGCATCAATGAACAATAATCAAACTCCTTGTGCTTTAACAGGAAACTGTGCAGATTGCATAAGCCCTGATTCAATCTGTTGTCAAATTGTCACAACACGATTATGTCGCCCTGCCGGAAGAATTAAGATTATACTGGTAAATGATGAGCTGGGTTATTAAATCTGCTATATTTTTATAAAAAATTTCGCGCCAGTTGCAATGTCATACTAAAAGATATATAATATATACATAAGTACTGTATTTAATAAGCTATTATCTTATTAATGCTGATGAATATTTAATTCAGGAGTTTGTATGAAAAAGATTACACTGCCTAAATTTTGTGCATTTTCACTTGCAGAAGCATTAATCACTCTACTTATTGTATGTTTGATTACACTAGCTTCTGTGCCGATTTTGACAAAGAAAAAAAGAACGCTGGAGCAAATTCCACACGGCGAATGGACTTGTATTCTAAATGAAAACGGTCAGCATGAATCCTGGTCACAGGATTCTCCAACGCCTGTTATTAACAACTCATATTGTGAATTTGTACCTCCCGAAAGAGCTCAAAACTTTATTATTAAAGCTGTTGGCGGCGGCGGAGGCGGTGGTGCCGGCTTTAGTGAGTTGAAGCTGGATGCATTATATCCCGGAGAAAGCAAGACATTTGATTTTATTGCAAATAACAAATATCATATTGCGTTAATCGGCGCCGGAGGCGGCGGTGGCGGAGGAAATAAAGAAAGAGGCGGTACCCGTGCACATGGTGGCGGAAGCGGTGCTGCGGTAAGTTTTGATTTTACACCAACATATAATATCTCATATTCTATCAGCGTTGGTAACGCCGGAACCGGTGGTCATGGTGATGACGGTAAACACAGCGGTGGCGATGGTAGTAACGGAGGCGACACTAGCTTTGGCGGAATGGTCTTTGCCGGTGGCGGTACAGGCGGTATGGCTATTCAATATGATGGAGCCGGTTCTGCCTGTAAAACAATAAAAGCCTCTCTGAAATGTTTTAGTTATGGTACAAACTGGCAAAGTCATCCTGAATGTATTAATAATACCGGCTATGGTTGCGGTGGTGCGTATAAGTTGTCTGATCCGTCGGGTAATTTGAAAATTACTAATGTAAAAAGCATAAATGGTACTGACGGAACAAGAGATGCATCCGGTCGAACAACAGGATACTACAGTGCTTATATTGGTGAGCAGTTATTACAGCCAACATATTCTTTCCCGTGGCCATCAAGAGGTGAAAGCGGAAACCTTGCATCTATGAAAGCCGGCTCAATTGGAATGGGCGGATATGGCGGACAGGGCAAAAATAGCAGCGGTACTTCAGGCATGGGCGGTTATGCTGCTGTAAAAAGTGATGTTTTGGTTGCCGGACGTGCAGGCGAAGCTGCACAAATGGTGCTTTACCCTGCTACAACACTCGATGGTAAAATCCGTATAGTTATTGGCAAAGGCGGCAAGGGTGGTAAAAATAAATATCAATATAATAATCATACACAAACTGAACCAACTGACGGAGAAATTACAAAAGTCGGTGACTTGTTCAATGCTCCTTGCGGACGTGCAGGCGAAAATAAAGTGATTTTCCCGTCTTCAACAACAGCTTCAATCGCTGTAGGAACTGACGGACCTGTTTCAGGTATAGAAAATGATGAAACTCCATCTTACGGTGGCAGAAGCCTTAATGGTGAATCAGCATCAACATCTGATGCAGAAATTGTTACCGCATTTGGCGGTGGCGGAGGTGGCGGCGGTGCCATGCGAAGCTCCGATTACAGTACCGCTTCTTACAGCAATGTATACTCCGGTGACGGTGCTGATGGTGGAAACGGAAAAGTTATTATAACCTGGTAAAGATTAAAGAGCTCTTATGAAAAACATAAGAGCTCTTTTTTAATGAAGTACTATAAAATTTTGTTTTAAAGAGTCTTTTACATTAATTACTCTCTGGTTAGAACTGCCAACCCAGTGCAAATTGTTGTCCTTAAGGCTTTCTATAAATTCACCTTCGGCAATGACGTCTATAAGCCCAATATCTTCTATATCTTTGATTTCTTCCCATTTGTATCCGGTATAGAGCCAGATAGTTTTTTTCGGCATTAAATTTTTACATTTTTTTATGAGCCTTAAAACTTCTTGCCTGTTATATGGCATCAAAGGGTCTCCTCCGCTAAAGGTAATTCCTTCAATATGGGGCTTGTCCAATGCTTCAAACAGCTCTTCTTCTGCTTTGCTGTCAAAAGGCAGGCCTCCGTTTTTGTCCCAGGTAATTGGATTTTGGCAGTTTTTGCAATGATGTTCACATCCTGCAACCCACAGTACAACCCTAATTCCATCGCCATTTAGCATGTCTTCTTTTGTAATATTATGGTATCTCATATTACATGCTCACTCTGTCTTTGATTTCTTCCATTTTTGCCTCATTAAGGCGGGTATCACCTTTTACTCTTGAGTATGAAAGATATCCGTTCATTCTATCTATTTTTGTAAGGTTTTTGCTACCGCATTTAGGGCAGATGTCCATTGCAAGCTCCTGATGGCCGCAATCATCACAATATGAAAGCGATAGATTTACCCCTTCATAAAAACCTTTATCCATTGCTCTTTTAACAAGGGTTTCAATTGCTTTTGTATTGTATGAAACAGGATATTTTACATACTGAATTTTGCCTCCGTTTAAAAGGTTCCAGAATCTACCCTCAAGGTCCTGTTTTTCAATCGGGCCTATGTCTTCTGAAACATGGCAGTGAAAACTGTTGGATACGTAGCCTCTGTCAGATACATTACTGATTTTTCCATATTTTTTACGGAATTGTTTTATCTGAAGGCCACACAGATTCTCAGCCGGTGTGCCGTAAATAGCATAGAGGTTTCCGTCTTGTTCTTTGAATTCGTTTACTTTTTTGTTTATATATTCCATTACCTCAAGAGCAAAGGCTCCGTCTTCAACAAGTGATTTTTTGTTGTGCAGCTGTTGAAGTTCGTTAAGTGCAGTAATACCAAAAGAAGCTGTTGCAGATTTTAAAAGCGGTTTTATTTTGTCGTGGATTCCAAGATGTCCGCCGTAAAAACCACCTTCGCAAAATGCCAGAGGGTTTATTGAAGCTCTCATTTCTCCAAGATATTCATAGGTTCTTACATGCAGCTGTCTTATCATTTCCATGTAGTAATCAAGCACTTCGTAAAAATCTTTGCCTTCTTTTTGTGCTTTTGCATATATCATTGGTAAATGCAGGCTTATTGCACCAATATTAAACCTTCCCACAAAAATTGGTTTGTCATTTTCATCCTCGGGTTTTATTCCACCTTTTTCGTACCAGGGAGAAAGAAAAGCCCGGCAGCCCATAGGCGAGATTACTCGTTTGTACTTTTTGTACATACTAGCAACATAGCCGTCTCCGCTTAAAGAGAGCCAGTCCGGATACATTGCTTTTTTAGAACATTCAATACCTGCATTAAAGAGCTCTTCCAGCTCTTTGCCTTTTCCGTGGAGTTGTTCGTCATAAAGGAAAACAACTTTGGGGAACAATACAGGCTTTTTGCTTCCTTTTTTGCCCTGACCTTCTTTTCTTACTTCCAGCATCATCAAGGAAGCCATTTTGGCAAATCTGTCAGTACCAAGTCCCATTGTCATTGTAATAAACGGATAATCTCCGCGACTAGAGGCTACAGTGTTGAATTTGTATTCCCACCCCTGGAACCCGTCGTGCAGGTCTTTTTTTACATCGTTTAAAGCTTCTTTTTCGGCTTTTTCTTTTTCAACACCAAGGTTTATGTATTTGTTAAAACTGATTTCAAATGTTTTTTCAGCATACGGAGCAAGAATTTTATCCACTTCGGGAACAGTAAAACCGCCATATTGCTGACTTGCGGCAGCCATTACAATATCTCCGATGACATCAAATGCCACCTCGAGGGATTTTGGTTCGTTGTACCAGAGGTTGCCCATCTCAAACCCGCCTTTTAAAACGTTAGCAACATCAAAAAGGCAGCAGTTCATAGTGTCTCTTCTTGCTGACATATCGTGGATGTATATGTATCCGTCACGAATAGCTTGAAGCTCAGGCACTGTTAAAAAGAATTTTTTGTAAAGCTCTTTATTAAGCTGGTTAAAAATAAGTGAACGTTTTGTTGAAACAAGTGCAGAATCGGCATTTGAGTTTTCTTTGTCGCCAATATACATGATTTTTTGGCTTTCTTGATAAACCTTATCAAGCATATCAACAAAGTCAATTTTATAGTTTCTGTAGTTTCTATAACTTTTGGCAACTTTTGGATTTATTGCTTCCAGCGCATTTTCGGCAATGCAGTGCATCTTGAAAATTTCAATTTCCGGTTCATTTGCTTGCAAAACACTTTTGTCAACAAACTCTTTTATGCTTTGAATTTCTTTTTCATTAAATTCAATGAGCATTCTTGCCGCAGATTTTTTAACTGCGGAAACGACTTTGTTTACGTCATAATCCTCTTTTGTTCCGTCTTTTTTTATAATTTTTATCCGGTTAAGACCGTATTTTTTTTCTACATCAGAATGTTTTAACACAAAGTTGTTAGGCTCAAGTGATTTTGGCTTTGTAACAACAGCGCCTTCAATTGTGGAAGATGTTTTTGTTGTGTCTATATTGATTACATTTGTGTTGTCGTTTTTGTTCATTAAAAATCTCCTTTTTTTACAAAAAGGCAGAAATCGGCCAGCAAAATTATTTAAACTGTTAATTTTTCTCCCAAATTCCTGTCTCGAGGTATGTGACAATTGAAGCATTCCGGCTATTACGGCTGCGGACCAGCGAGTGATTTTCGCACTTCTTTCCTTCAATTCCTTTTTATTATTTTATCAAAAATAATAAGTATTTTCAAATGGTTTTAAAAATAAATTAATAAAAAACGGAGAGGGTGGGATTCGAACCCACGGTACAATTGCTTGCACACAGACTTTCGAGATCCGCACCTTAAACCACTCGGACACCTCTCCATAGCTTTATTTTATTATAAAATCATTTTTTTTAAAGCGAAATTAAACTTCTTCTTTTTTTGTTTCAACACCGGGTGCATCTTTGATAATAAACGGTCTTACAAATGCGTAAGTGCCGTATAATGAAGCTGCAAGACCTGCAAAAGAAAGTGCTTTTGATGTTTTTGCCAGGGTTTTGCCAAGAAGGCTGCCCGCTGTTATTAATGTAGTGCCTGCCATTATACCAAGATAACCTTTAAATATTGTTCTTGGCACAACAATAGTATCTGTCATATCAGCACTGTTTTTTGTTTTTTCATGGAATTTTTCAAAAAGTCCTGTTTTTTTAACAGGCGCTTTTTCCGCTTGATCTTGTTTAAAATTTGTTTTGTAATTTGAATTGAATGAAGTATTAATAGAGTGCAGTTTCATGTTTCGGTTCCATTCCCTTTGTCTACACAATCATAATACTTCAAAAATCAGCGCCTGCAAGGGTTACATTCACATTCCTTAACAGTTTTTCCAAATAAAATCCTCAAGCCGCCAAACCGTTTGGAAAGAGTTTGTCTTATGCCACAAGTTATTGCATTTGCGTTGCTGACAAGGCTTTGTGTTTCATAAAGCGTTGTATCTATTCTTGGCATAGCGGTATTGATGCTCTGCGTTGTACCGTTTAGGCTGCTTGTGAGAGTTTGTACGTTTTTAACGGATTCATCTATGCTGGTCATTGTGTTATCAAGCGATTTTTGTTTGATTGAACGGTCAAATTTTGATGTAATCTGGTTCAAATTTCCTGTTGTACCTGCAAGGTTTTTTGATAAGGATTTTATGCTTACCTGATTTTCTTTAATCACATCTTGAATAAGCACCAGAAGTTCTGTAAGCTGGCCTGTTGCATCGTCTAGGTTTTCGGATGCGCTTGCCAGATTTTCCTTAATCTGCTGTAAGTCGTCAGGATCTTGATTTGCCATAAAAGAATCTACATCAACTGTTGCTTTTCCCTTCAATTCTGTACCGTCAGCTATCATTTTGTCGGAAGGCTCTTTGGGATAAATAAGCTCTAAAAAATCGTGCTCTTTTTCGTTATTTCTTTTTTCTTTTTTTAACAGAACCTTAGTGTTGTCTGGCAGCATGAGATTTTTGGGATATAAGACGACATTTACGAGGGTATATTTGTAATCATCCGTATGGTTTCTGTCCAATGCTTTACCAACGACAATTCCTTTGTAATACACAGGAATACGATGATGAAATGGTCTCAGTTCGCTAAACTTGACTGTTATATAGGTATAGGTTGTGAGTTTATAAATGTAAAAGCCGAGCCCTAGCAAAATAGCTATAGAAGCTAAATAAAAGTATTTTTTCATAGTTCAAATAATATATCTGATTTTAATATGAATAAACACCCGATACGGCTAATTAATTGTTTTAATATTATTAAAAGCTCAGGTTTATCTGGAATTTTTTCAAATACATCTCCATGTCTTCTTTATCAAAGCGCAGTACGGTATTAGGAGTACCGTTGAAGTATCTTATTCCGTCTTCTTTCATTCCAAGGGATTTGTACAGTGCAATATTGCGCGGATTATCTGTTGCAAATTTTAGTGTGTCGTTGCCTGTTTCCAGACAAAAACTCACCATTCTGGCAATTACAGCTTTTGCACTGTTTTTCATAATTCTTTCCTTGCCCTGATTCCAGGGTGCTGTATTAAGGCTTCTTCCCCATATACAGCCGTCATTTTGAATTTCTACATTAGCTATTGCTTGAATTTTTCCTTCAGCTCTTAACACAAAATATTGCGCGTCTGGGTATAATTTTCCTGACTTGTAGGGTGGTAAAATCTCTGCTTGTGGATATTTTTCCTGTTTCCATTGCTTTTTAATTTCTGCTGCCAGATCAGTATATGTTTTTTCGCTGCTAAAAGGCATAATATCATTTATTTCGCCGAAAACAGAGCGGCCTTCTTTTATATTTTGAAGATATACGCTCTGACCATCTTTTAGTATATTCCAAGGTAGTTTAACATCTTCTTTTGGCACAAGTGACAGGTATTTGGAGTCTTTGTTTTGTATTCTTTTTAAAAGCAGCTCTCTTTTTTGAGGTAAAAGTTTCATATATGCTTCAAAGTCTCTGTCTTCTTTCGGTTTTATAGAGTAAGAGCCGTCTGCCATTGCGGCAATTTCTTTTTGCAATTCTTCGCTCAGGTCGTGTTTTGAAACATCAAATCTGATTCCTGATTTTTCAATTCTGTCAAATGCTTCGTTTATTTGTTTTTCATTTGCAGACATTACTATCCTGACATACCCGTCACCGTTTGGGCCAAAAACATCACCGGGCGTGAATGCAATTTGTGATTTGTGTAAAACATATTTAAAAAATTCATCAGAGTTAAAATCAGGTGGAATTTTGGCCCATAGATAGTAAGTTCCGTCTGTGGGTTTTGCATCACTGCCAAGTTTGTGCAGTCTGTTTATAGCTGTATTTTTACGGTTCCTGTATATCTTGTTTACTTTTGAAATGTATCCTTCTTCGTCTTTTAAGGCCTCAATTGCAGCTGCCTGTACGGGAATATAAACGCTTCCGCCAGAAAGATATTTAGCTTTTAAAAGGTTGTCGATATTTTCTTTTGCGCTTACGGCAAAGGCAACGCGAAGACCCGGCATACTCTGTGCTTTAGAAAAAGTGTGTATTTCAAAAGCAACATCTTTGGCTCCTCTAGCCTGCATAATCCCGGCAGGCTTTTTACCGGAATGAGTAATTTCGCTGTTATCCATATCGTGGATGATTAGGATTCCGTTTTCTTTTGCAAATTTTACTGCCTGTTCATAGATACTTTTTGGAGCAAAAGAACCCGTAGGATTGTGCGGGTAATTTAGAATCATTATTTTTGCATCTTTTGGCATTTTTGAAAAATCCGGCAGATATCCGTTTTGCGGATACAGTTTGTATGCTTCTTTTTTCAGGTCATGACGTGTTATAAGGTCATCGTACAAGGAATATCCCGGGTCTGGAACAAGCACTTTATCGCCGTAATTTGCATAAGCTGTAAATATATGGTCAATAGCATCCGAGGAGCCGGATGTGGCCATTACTTCTTTTTTAGGGTCAATATCCACACCGAATCTTTTTTTCATCCAGCTGCTTACTGTATAAAAAAATGCGCCATCTCCTTTGGGACTGTTATATCTGTGTGACCAAAGGTCGTTAACTTTATCTTTTAGTGCCTGTTTTGCTTTTTCCGGCGGGGTTAAATCAGGATTGCCCATTGACATATCAACAACTGCTCTGTCTCCGTGCAGGTATCTTGCTTTGCTTATTTCTGCAATGTAATTTGAAATTTTGTAATCTGAATTTTCAAGTCTTGAAGACGGCTTTATTTTTTTGTCTCCATAAAAACTTATCAAAGCAAGTTTTGCGCTGACAATGGGAAAATCCGGTTTTTCTTCTTGAATTTTTTTCTGATAGTTGTTGTCTGTCTTAATATTTACGACATTAAGACTGTTTTTTATAAATTTATTGTGAAAAGTTACGGGATATATTTTCATAAAGTCTTTCTAAAATTAAATAGTTTTGTGACACCTGTGTTAAAATCTGTAAACTCAAAATCCGGCAGCTCTTTTAAAAGCAGTGAGTTATCGCCTGTGTATTCAAAATTAAGACCTTGTTCTTTGAATCTTATATCTGATTCAAATCCGCTTATTTGGTTGACTGTTTGTGCTATCTGCAGCAGTGAAATACTCTTTGTTGGTGTGACATTTATTACTCTGCTTTTGGGAAAGCTTGTTATAAATTTTTCCACAATTCTGCATAAATCATCGATATAAAGATAATCGAACACAACATTCTTGTTAATTATCACAGGCTCTTTTTTTAGGTTTTGAATAATCGCATACGATGGGAATCTACTTTCTTTTTCATATTTTCCGTAGCATGCAAATATATTGAGGCACAACATATCTCTTCTTGATAAAGCCAGCTTACATAGCTCCATTTTTGATTTACCGTACTGATCTTCCGGTACAACCTCGCCTATTTGAGTTTCTTTTACTTTTTTTAAATCTCTTGCTTTTGAATATGCTGCTCCCGAGCCGAAAATTATGACTTTTGTTGTTTCAGGCTTTGCAAACAGAATATTGTTTACCATTTTTATATTATCCTGTTCACAGTTTTCAGGGTCGGCACAGCCTCTGACACCGCCTGTAGAGGCACAATGTATAACAAAATCAATACTGTTGTTTGAAAAAAAATTTTTTACACTTTCACAATCTGTCAAATCCAGTTCAAAACTTCTTGGACATAAAAGATTGTACTTAGAATTAAAATATTCTTTTAAATTTTTTCCGACAAAGCCCCCAGAGCCCGTTATTAAAATATTTTTAATCATAGGACAATGATATCATATAAAAGGCAAAAAAATTTTTTTACGTGTTTTCTAACTTGTATGAATCAGATTTTTTTTAACTCTTTAAATTCCTTTAAATATCCTTTTCATAAAAATAAAGAACATTTGCCCCGTCAAAATGTAAGTTTTGCTCAACGACGCACAAGTGCTGATATTTATGAAAAAACGTACACAATTATCCCTTACGATATAAGAGAAGATTTGCATTCTCTTGAATATTCTTTTAAACAAATAAAAGAAATTCTTGATAAAAAAACTGGAGAGGGTGTAAAATCTTTAATTAATGCATCCGGTAAATTTAATACAGTTGATGGTATTACTTTTAAAAATGTTGGAGACGCGTGTGATAATGTTTCTTTTGACTCGGGAAGTTTCAAAAATCTATCAGGCACAATAAGAATTACGCAAAGATCTTCTGCCGGCGAAATTAAACAGGGGTGGCTGATTCATAACGACAGAGTTGTTAAAAATTACAATCCGTCAAATCCAAATTCTCTGCCGAATAATATTGAATATTATTCACTTGAAGAGCTTCAACAATCCGGCATAAATGACAAACTAAGAAATGTGCTGGCAAACCTTGACCCTGTGATGCTTAAGGTTAGGCAGCTGGCTGTTGCTCAAAAAGATACGCATTTAAAAACCCCGGCTGCTACCATTTCTGAGGATGCTCTTCATTCTCTGGATAAAATTCAGGATTTGACTGATAAAGTCATAAAAACAGCTGATGAGATACCTCATTCCACTTTGTATAAGCTTAATGTGAAGTTTCCTGATTATAAACAAATCTCCGGACAGAGTTCTTATACTTTTCAAAATTTAGGCGATGATAAAATTCAAATAAATTATTCTACAATAGATAGCAAGAAACTCGGGTATCTGCAAAGATTAATGGTTTATGATAAAGAAGGGCAGATTAGAACAGGATATTTGATCAGTGACAACAAAATAGTTGCCAACTTTAATCCTAAAATCCCTGCGATGATGCCTGAAAAATTTTATTATGTTGATGAAAATAAAATTCAAAATGCTCATTATTCTCAAGCTTTTGAAGATTATCTAAACCTTTATTCCGATGCAATTAATGCTTATTTAAAGCATATTACGCCTGATAATAACCCTGCATCATTGCCACAGGAATATGCTCCTGTAATGGAATCTGTGCGCAATTGCTTTGAATCTATAGAAGATAAATTTGCAAAGATAAATAAAGTAAAAGTTTCCAAGCTAAAGACTTCTTATCCTGATTTTCTTAATATGGCCGGAAAACGCGGCTATACCTTTAAAAATGCAGGCCCTAATAACGAGACTATCAATATTATGCGCTGCAAAACAAAGCAGTGTAATGATATCCTAAAAATAACAGTTTTTGATGATAAAGGTGATATAAAAGATTATCTGCTTGTACAGGATAATTTTGTAATAAGCAATTATAATCCAAAGTATCCGATGGATATACCTTCTGCGCCTAAGTTTTATAACAGCCGTGATATCTACAAATTATCAGCCTTTGATTACCTGGAGTCGCTTAATGCAAAGATTGCTGATTTTGAAAAATTTGTTGATGAAAAAATTACAAAAAAACAACAATCTAAAGAAGAAAAATGTTTACAACCGGAGAAGGTTGTTGAGCCTAAACCGATTTCTAAAAAGTTAGGATACAAAGAAATTGTTGCACAATGCAAGCGTGATTTTAAAGAAGCTGTTGCCAAACTACAACAGGGCAAAGAAGCAAAAGAAGACTTTTTTAAAGCACTTGATGACATTCGTGCAAAAGTAGAGGATTATTTTGGTGAATAATATCACGATAGTGTGAAATTATTCACAATTGTGTGCCGCTGTATTTCAAGCGTGGTATAATTGTTTACAGATAGAGAGAAGGGTACCATGTATAATCCAAAATCACATAAAGCGGAAGAATTTATAAATCATGAGGAAGTTTTAGAAACTTTAGAATACGCTGAAAAAAACAAAAATAATATTGCTGTTATAGATAAAATTCTGGAAAAAGCAAGGCTAAAAAAAGGCCTTACTCATAAAGAAGCTGCTGTTTTGCTAGATTGCGAAATAGAAGAGAAGAATAAAGAAATTTTTGAGCTTGCAATGGAAATCAAGCAAGATTACTACGGCAACAGAATTGTTCTGTTTGCTCCTTTGTATTTATCAAATTACTGTGTCAACGGCTGTGTATATTGCCCGTACCACCATCAAAACAAACATATCCCCAGACGAAAACTCTCTCAAGAAGAAATTAAAAATGAAGTAATTGCTCTTCAGGATATGGGGCATAAACGTCTTGCTATAGAAGCAGGAGAAGACCCTGTTAACAACCCCATTGAATACATATTGGAATCTTTGAATACAATATATTCTGTGAAGCACAAAAACGGTGCAATTCGTCGTGTGAATGTGAATATAGCTGCAACTTCTGTTGAAAATTACAAAAAACTCCATGAGGCAGGCATTGGAACTTATGTGCTGTTTCAGGAGACTTATAACAAAGAAACATATGAAAGACTCCACCCGACAGGGCCAAAACACAATTATGCATACCATACAGAGGCTATGGACAGGGCAATGGAGGCAGGTATTGATGATGTAAGCCTTGGTGTGTTGTTTGGTCTTGAGCTTTACAGATATGAGTTTACTGCTCTTATGATGCATGCAGAGCATCTTGAGGCAGCTTTCGGGGTTGGCCCGCACGCCATCAGTGTGCCGCGTATTAAAAAAGCTGATGATATTGATCCTTCTGCTTTTGACAACGGCATTGATGATGATACTTTTGCAAAAATTGTTGCCTGTATTCGTATAGCTGCGCCATACACAGGCATGATTGTTTCAACAAGAGAGTCTGAAGAATGCAGAAAAAGACTTTTGTCTTTGGGGGTATCTCAAATGTCGGGCGGTTCTAAAACAAGTGTTGGCGGATATTTTAACCCTATGCCTGAGACAGAAGATTCTGCTCAGTTTGATATTTCCGACAGACGCCCGCTGGACGAAGTTATTAAATGGTTAATGGAGCTCGGTTACCTTCCAAGCTTTTGTACAGCCTGCTATAGAGCCGGTAGAACAGGTGAACGGTTTATGGAAGTGTGCAAGCAACAGCAAATTCATAACTTCTGCCACCCTAATGCCATAATTACGCTAAAAGAGTATCTGGAAGACTATGCTTCTCCAGAGACAAAAGCACTTGGTGAAAAGTTTATAGCAAAAGAAATGAATATTCTCGAAAGCTCAGAGCAAATCAAGAATGCCGTAGTTGAAGATTTGATAAAAATTGAACATGGAGAAAGAGACTTCCGTTTTTAATTTTTTCCGTTTTTGACGGTAATTTTTAATGGCGGAGTCAACTTGTCCTTTGAGCCGAAATGGGAGAAGATAAATGTTTCCGGCAGAATCTGGTATTTAGAAACTTCGAAAACACCTCTTATCAATTCATAGCCGCCCAGGTTTTCAAACTGGTATTTGTAAAAATCAGTGTTGGTATCGTTCAGCAGCATAAATGTTTTTTGCTCAAGCCAGGGTTTATAAAGCGTGATTTTGTTGTTTTTGAATGAGGAAATCATTACTATTTCTAAATTAGGAAAAAGATTTTTAACTTCTTGCGCTGAAAGCTCAGTTGCTTCTATTTTGTCGTTTATGTAGTCCAGTTTGTAAAATTTAAGTTGATGAGAATTGTAACTGATTAAATTTCCATTGTGTAAAAATTCGTATGTAGAGCCGTCTTTGCCCGCTTCATACTGCTTATTTTGATATTCATATTCTGAATATCCGCCTGAACCTTTTGTCATATATTTTGTGAAGGTTATGTCATCACTTTGAGCTTGTCTGGTCCATTTGTGGTCTTTTGGCGAGTATGATACCGTATCTTCAGGTTTTATTCCGTCTTTTATGAACGGTGGATAATCGTATGCAGATACAGTGTTAGCCGATAATATAAGTATTAATGTAATTAAAAGTTTTTTCATTTTGACCGTCCTCCTATCAGATACAAATTTATTATATATTATAAAATAATAAAAGACTATGCAATTAGCATTTTGCATAGTCTTTTTTATACTGTTTTATGAAATTTTTATTTAACTGATTTAGCCACTTCAGCTGTGATATCGCTGCCGCCGTATAATACAACGCCTTTTGCAATTACCATATCATAGCTTGCTGCTTTAGCTTTTTGAGCTATTACAGCAGAGATATTTTTGTCAACTTCAGCAAGTTTTTTTGCATAATCTTTTTGGATTGCATCTCTTTTTGCGTTGAGTTCTTTGTTATATTTAGCTTCAAGGGCTTTTTTCTTATCAGCATTAGTTTCTTTTTTAACAGCAGCTCTTGCATTGCTTACAAATGTTGTCAAGTCTTTTATTTTAGCTTCTCTATCTGCTTTAAGAGCTTTTACCTGTGCTGAAGAAGCAACAACTTTTTGTACATCAACAACTGCAATTTTTGAAGGTACGTTGGAAATAGCGTAATTGTTAACT
Source organism: Clostridium sp. K4410.MGS-306 (assembly GCA_000980375.1). Lineage (GTDB taxonomy): Bacteria > Cyanobacteriota > Vampirovibrionia > Gastranaerophilales > Gastranaerophilaceae > Limenecus > Limenecus avicola. Next base: position 34,145 of record LARD01000015.1, read on the forward strand.
GACATACCAATGATAAATGCGCTTAAACCTAAAGCCAAATACTTAATACTTTTGTTCATCATATAATCTCCTTTTCTTTATACAATTATTTTATAATAAAACAATCTATAAGCAACAAAAAGTATTGTAAGGTTAAATTTTGTATTGCGCTTTAAAATGAATATGCCTGTGTGTGCAGTCACAAAATGGTTTGTTTGATGATCTGCCGCATCTGCACAAGGTTTGTCGTGTACGTATCTGGTAGCTTTCATTTTCTTCGTTTTCTACTCTTATGCCACCTTTCAGCCACAATGGGCCGCTTATTCTTAGGTTTGTATCTTCCAAAATTCCTATTGATTTTTCAAGTTTTGTTTCAATTAGGTTGCCTTGTTTGTCAAAAACAATAAGTCTGCCGGAAGGGCACATATCTGCTTGTCTTTTTACTTCTGAGATGGAAAAATCGTCATCTTTAAATATAAGTTCCCATATTCCGCTGTTTGCATCACAAAATCTTGCAAATGCACAATATTTTTCGTTGTCAAAGAGGGTTAAAGTCGGGCCTTCATACTTTTGGGCTTTATCCAAAATGTCATTAAATTCTGCCTTTAATGTGCCGTCAAATTTGCTGTTAATATGGCTTCCGTCACAAAAAGGAGAGTTTTTGCTGTTGCCGCATCTGCACAACGCAACAGGAGATGTTTTTATCTCAAAGACGCCTTCATTTGCATATTCTATGCTTATGCCTTCTTCATCAACAATAATGGTTTGTTTGACCACGGGAGGCGCTCCATAAAGCATATATGGCCCGTTTTTTGTAACCTTTATGTAAATCTCTTTATTTGTTTCCATACTCAACTTTTAAAATAAAATATGGAAGAGTTTGTCAGACTTTTCAATGATTTTAAAGGTTAATTATTATTTTATTTATGATTTGAAAAGTAATTGTAATATTAGCTTACAGCTTCTTCTTCCTGCAAGTTGTTCATGGGGTTCCATGCATCGCTTGAATTATTTTTTATAAGATTTTTGTAATATCCTTCTTTGTATTCCAAAATATCAAGCTGTTTTTTCAAGTCATTCATTTGTTGTTGAGCTTTTTGTTTTGTGGCTTTGATGATTTCAAAACGTTCTTTTATAGTGGAATCGCCTATGATGCAAAGGTCAATGTATCTTTTTATAGCTTTGTTTTCGGTTCCGACACTTCTCAGGCATTTAACAATTTTTACCCACTCAAGGTCGCTTTGCGAAAAAAGTCGTATATTATTTTCATCCCTTTTTATGAAAGGGAAAAAACCGCTTTTTGCCCAAAACCTGAGAGTGTGCTCTGATACGTCCATAATATTAGAAACTTCTTTTATTGTGTACATATTAACCTCCATAATTTTATACTAGCACAAAAGACTTTATACTTTTTTTAACTCCTGTATAATAACTGTATGTTTTCAAAAAAAGAGATTATCGATTTATTAAAAGATGATACACAAAATCAGTGGCTGTTTTCTTATGCGGATAATGTGAGAAAACAATATGTTGGTGATAGAGTTCACCTTAGAGGTTTAATTGAATTTTCTAACATTTGTAAGTGCCATTGCAAGTATTGCGGTTTGCGCTGTGAAAACAAAACTGTTGAAAGATACCGAATAATGCCTGATGATATTATGCTTCATGCTCAAAGAGCTGTACAAATGGGCTATAAAACAATTGTGCTTCAATCCGGAGAAGATAGTTATTTCACAAGAGATGTTATGTGTAAGCTTATTGAAAATATTAAAACCCTGGATGTAGCTCTCACATTAAGTATCGGCGAAAAATCTTATGATGACTTAAAGGCATACAAACAAAGCGGTGCAGACAGGTATCTTATCAGAATAGAAACAACTGATAAAAATTTGTATAAAAAAATGCATCCGTATATGGATTTTGAAAAAAGAATGCAATGTCTCAAGGATTTAAAAAAACTTGGATATGAAACAGGTTCCGGCTGTCTTGTAGGTTTGCCTGAACAGACTGTGGAATCTCTTGCTGATGATATATTGTTTTTTAAAGAGCTTGACGCGGATATGATAGGAATAGGGCCTTTTATTCCTCACCCTGATACTCCATTAAAAGATTGTGCGCAAGGAAATTTTATCCTTGCTTTAAAAGTGATGGCAATAGTTAGAATTATGTTGAAAAATATAAATATTCCCGCAACTACTGCAATGGAAACTTTGAATCCGAACGGAAGATTGATTGCTTTGCAAAGCGGAGCTAATGTTGTTATGCCAAATGTTACATCTACTGAATACAGAGCTAAATACGAAATTTATCCTGACAAAATATGTATTAATGACCAACCCTCAAAGTGCAGGAATTGTATCGAAACAAAGATAAAATCCATAGGTCGTGAAATTGCGAAGGATTATGGGTTTCGTTCTTCTTAATTATTGTTTAGGAGCTCAAACATAGCCTGTGCAATTTTTTGATGTTCTTCTGCTTTATAGTGCAAGCCGTCAGCTTCTGATACTTTTGCTATTTTATTCAAGTCAATAAAAATACAGTCTTCACTTTGTGCAATGGTTTTATAGATTGCAGGCATGTGCTTTGATTTTTCAATAGAATCCATATCAAAAAGGTTTATAAAATAACTGTGTAAAATGTCTGTTGTAATTACAGACGGTGCAGCGAGTACAATTTTTGCACATGGACAAGTTTCCTTGATAATTCTTATCAGGAGTTTTATTCCGTCTTCTACCTGTTGAAGCGTTGGTGCGTAGCTGTATTGAAGGTCGTTAAGTCCAATGGCCAGGATTATGTAATCCGGATTTTGCTGCAATAAATTAGGTAAAACTTTGTATCCGGTCTGCTCAATTCCTTGCGGATTGTCACTAAAAGCTGTCCTGTTATTGCAGCCTGCTTCTATAATTTCAAACTTTCCGTCACAAAGCTGCTTTAATATTCCGCTCCAACGGCTGTTTTTGTCATAGCGTATTGCTCTGCCAGGACAATAACCATAAGTATTGCTGTCTCCAAAACAGAGGACTTTTTTCATAATAACTCTTTCATCCGCATTGTTTATTGTAATAAAGAGGAAAAATCGGAGAGGGGGGGATTCGAACCCCCGGTGGAGTTGCCCCCACACAAACGTTCCAGGTTTGCACCTTAAACCACTCGGACACCTCTCCATTGAATGATTCTTAACTATTATAAACAGCTAAATGTTTTTCATCAAGTGTAAACTAAATTATATGGTTAAGCTCAATTTTTAAGGTTGTTGTCAGTATTTCCGAATTTTTTGATGTGCGTATAAGTTTTGTCAAAATATTTTTTGCTTTCAAGCCACTGAAAAGCTGGGAATTTTTATATATATTTCCTATTACCTCAAGAGTATTACTGTAGGTTGATTTGCACCCTATACCTATTTTTTTGTTTAAAAATTTAATTGGCTTAAAAAATAAAATATGTTCTCCATGAGAAATTTCACAAACAGGTGTCAAAAGATTGTTAAATTCGTCTGTTAATATGTCTCCAAAGTATATAATTTGTCCGTTCTTGTCTCTTAATCCCAAAAACTCCATGTGCTCAAACTTGTTGAGATTATTCAATACTTCCCGTTCTGCGTCATTGTGATTCAGGGTAATTACGGATATAAGTTTTTTTAAATCAATCTCAAATTCCAGCGTAGTTTTATTTTTATTTATTTCGCATGCTCTGTATTTTAATATCTTATTCATACATATAACCTTCCTTCTTGGTAACGATAACTTAAACTCGGGGTGCGTTACATACAAAAAATTTATTATTATATTTATAGCAGTTACAAAGCTTTTCTTATACAGTTTGTAAATTCTTTGTAAATATAATCTAAAAGGAAAATACAGAGGCAATTTTTTGTAAATTCAGTAATTACTTTAAAAATTCTTTTTTCTTTGACACCTTAAAGGATGCAATAATATCAGGTTTTTTTGATATTGTTACTTAAGTTAAATTAACAACATAAATCGTTACAAAATCTATCTAGAAACTTTTTTGAAAAAAATATTGTATTTTTTTGTTGTTTATTTAATAATAATGATTACAGTTAAATATTTAAACAGATGGCATAGTAGCTCAGTTGGTCAGAGCGCTCGGCTCATACCCGGGAGGTCACTGGTTCGAACCCAGTCTATGCTATTTTTTCATGTTCTTGTGACCTCCCTTTCGGAGGTCCTAATCTATATACGCAACGCAAGCGTCGCTCAGTCGAACCCAGTCTATGCTATTTTTTGTTGTCAATAGTTTTTTAACAAAAATTATTACCCGAACGGGTACAATTAATTTGCTACAATAAAACAAATAGATATATGCTTCACAAAATCCATAAGGAGGAAATTTATGGAAAAAGACTTTATGCAAGTGTCAAAACTGCTCTTCCCCGAAAAATCATCATTAAACAGAACCCCGTCACAAAAATTTGAAGACCAATTGAGGAATAAACTGCATTCAATGAGAAATGAACGAATGCACATCTTAAATCCGAAATCACAGAAACAAGATTTTGAAAATGAAAACTACAAAGAAATAGCATACTTTATCAAAAACCATGTTCTCTCTGTCGGAAAAGAACAGGCAGTAAAAGATTTTCAAACAGGTCTTAATTTTTTGCACAAAGATTTATTGGAGCCGTTAAAAGAAGACGGTGACTTCGGCGAAAAAACCTTCAAAGCCTTCTATGCCATATTTAAACATTACGACATAGATATTATCAAAAATGCAATATGCAAAGGAGCCTTGAGTAACACTGTAATTGGAACATCGAGTGACAAAACAATAAACACACAAGCACTGGTTAATCAGATTCAGAACAATTTAGGAGGTTTAAGATAATGGGTAACTTTACATTAAAAGGACATATAAGTTATGCAGCGAAAAGAAAATACAAATGGATAGCCGAGTATGGCAAGAACACCTGTGAAAAGTGTGCAGCATTGGACGGACAGGAATTTGACGAAGATGAAGTACCATATTGGCCGCACCCAAACTGTCGCTGTAAAGTTGAAGAAATCAGTGTGATAGATGAAATAGAAGCAGAAATCAACGAGTACGAGGAAGTAATTGAACAATTGAAACTTCAAGCAAATGAACTTCTTGGAGACACAAGTGTGTTAAAAGAACAGATAGAAAAACTGATGGAAGAGAATAAAGGCAGTGAACTGAA
>LARD01000033.1 GCA_000980375.1 Clostridium sp. K4410.MGS-306
ATATCGAAGACTTTTTGCGGATTTTGGTAGAAGGCTTCGACGTAGTCATATTTTCCATCAGTTTTAGAGAGGGACATATGAACAGAGCCCATGTTGGAGTTTGTGCCGCCGGTAACTTTGACGATAATACCGATATCAGCGAGTTGTTGAGTAATTTTGTTGTATGCACCGACGTTAGAAGTGAGAGCCGATTTAATTTTATTGATAAAAGCGGCGAATTCAGAGTCATCCGAGAGTATTGGATTTTCAGATGCATTCATAGCTGAGTTAAATTTATTGACAAAGTTTTGGAGTTTAGAAACGCTGTCATTGAGAAGGTTGTTACCGATATCGATAGTAGTTTGTCCGGTTTTTTTGAGTTCGATGGTAATGGCAGCATCGTTGGGGTCGGTTACAACGTTGCCGTCTTTGTCGAGGTAGATGAGGTTGTTGCCGTTGTAGATGCCGTCATCAGTGATATCGTTGAGGTCTAGAGCCATGTCGTAGTCTTTGCCGTTGATATTGAAGTGAGCATTTTGCCCCAGTTCTGTTTTACCGAGGTCAACAGAGTTTCTGTAGTTTTCGGTTAATTTAGCTATTTCGGTAAAGTTTGTGGAACCGGCTTCGACCTCGATTCTTGCTGTTGAGGAGGCTTGTTTAGTACGCAGAGTCAGTTCACCGTTTTCATATGAAGCGATGATTCTGGAGTCAGCATATTTAGGGTCAGAGAAGACGGAATTAATTCTTGCGGCGAGGTCGTAGATGGTATCGCTGGCTTTAACGAGGATATCCACGCCATTAATTCTGAATGTACCGTTTTTGACGCCGATAGAGCCGAGGGTCATGGAGTCTCTAACGAGGAGGTCGCCGAGGCCGTCGCTAGTGAGGACTGTTTGTGTAGCGGCGTCGCCCTGGGTTGTATCGCCGATGTAGTTGCCACCGGAAGTGAGGCCTATTTTGTTAGTAAAGTCAGAGGAGCCTTTGATAATTTCGAAGGAGCCTGCTGCTTGATCCTGGTCTCTTGTTAAGACTAGTTTTCCGTTGACGATGGAGGCGGTTATGCCGGCATTTTTGGAGTTAATTGTATTCACGATTGTTGCAACGCTGTCTACTGCTCCGTTTATTCCGCTTGTTCCGACATCTATTTGGATGAGGTCGCCTTTGCTTCCGTCTTTGTTGTACATCTGGATGTAGAAGTTTCCTGCGCTATATCCGCTGCTCTCTGCTGTGTTGAC
>LARD01000011.1 GCA_000980375.1 Clostridium sp. K4410.MGS-306
CAACTTCTGCTTTGATATCTGTTAAGTTGCCGTTAATCTGATTCAAGATATCTGCAATTTTATCAAATCCTTCTTCATAATCCATTTGACCGTTTGTAATTTTTTCAGAAATTTCAGCTAAGAATTTGAGGATTGCACCGTTGTTTTCGTTGTTGTCATCAATTGATCTGTTCATCAAATCAATCATCTGCTGCATCATTTCTTTATCTTGAAGCTTACCTTCCTTATGATCATTGATGAGCTGTTGCATAAGGTCAGAAAGTTTTTCGCCATTAACAGTCATATTTCCTTCGATATTACTTACAGCTGCTTCAATTTTACCGAGTTTTTGGTCAATGCTTTCTAACAATTTGATGATAGCATCCAATTTTGCTGAATCAGCTTGGCCGCTTTGTTGAATTTGTTTGATTTGAGCCAAGATATCAGAGCTGATTTCGTTGCTGGAAAGCAATGTATTGAGAATTTTATTCATCAATTCTGTATGATCTTTATCGTTGTTTTTGAAATCATTCATATCGTTTTTGTAATCGTTATAGAAGTTTTTGATAACATCTGCTAGATCACTGTTTGAACCTTGTAATGTTTCAATCAAGCCAAAGATATTAGTTAACCATTTGTTTTGTTCAGTGTTCAAATCGATTAATTGCTGCAATTTATCTGAATCAGAACCTTGACCTGCAATAATAATATCGATTTTATTTAACAATTCCTGATCGTTTTTATTGGATTCTTCCATCAAAGCAGAAATTTTCAAAACAGCAGAAGCAATTTGGCTTACATCAGAACCAATACTTGTAAGGATTGATGTAATTTCCTGGTTCTGTTTCATGATATCTTGTAAAAGTTTAATCATATCAGCGTTTTGAGTATTGTTATTTTGTAACAATTCCATCACTTGCTGCATGTATTTATTTGTTTCATTCTGAGCTTTTAACATTTCTTGTAAAAGTTTCATCATTTCATCTGTGTTAACAGTTACATCTGTATCTTGTTGAACACAGCTTGCCAGAGAACCTGTCATCAATAATGCGGCTGCCAAATATGGTGCAATACCTTTTAACGAAGCTCTATCATTTTTTGATAATTGTTCAGGGATTTGAACATTTTTGTTTTCATTTTCTTTTTTGTTTGCTCTTTTAAAGAGACCTTTTCCAAAACTGATGCTGTCAATAGCCATTTTATACCTACTCCTTTTGTTAAATTGTTATTAATTGTTGTGGCAAATAAAATAATACTCCTGAAAAATAAAAATTGCGCATGTTTTTTTTAATGTTAAAAAAAGTTTACAATTGCGGTTCGAAATTTACTCTATAATGGAATATATTTATTTAACGGAGATATCTATGAAGGTTGTAATTTTAGCGGGAGGCCTCGGTACCCGTCTCAGTGAAGAGACAGAGCTCAAGCCTAAACCAATGGTTGAGATAGGCGGTTATCCAATATTGTGGCATATTATGAAAATATATTCACATTACGGATTCAACGATTTTGTTATCTTAACAGGTTATAAGTCCCATGTTATAAAAGAGTATTTTATAAACTATTACAATCGATATTCTGATATCACCGTGGATATGAATTATAACACAGTAGAGGTTCATAAAACAAGAAATGAGCCCTGGCGTGTTACAATGCTTTATACAGGGCAGAATACTCAGACCGGCGGAAGGATAAAAAAAGCACAAAACTATATAGGTAATGAGCCGTTTTTGTTAACATACGGTGATGGTGTTTGTAATGTGAATATAAATGACCTTGTTGATTCACATAAAAAATCTTCAAAAATTGCAACAATGACAGCTGTACAGCTTTCCGGCAGATTTGGGGCTCTTGTTATTAAAGACGACAATATGATTACCTCCTTTATGGAAAAACCAAAAGGAGAAGAATCCTGGATTAACGGAGGATTCTTTGTGTGTAATCCTGAAATTTTTGACTATATACCGGATGATGATAATTGCATTTTTGAACGTTCTCCTCTGGAAAATCTTGCAAGAGATAATCAGCTTAATGCTTTCAAACACAATGGCTTCTGGCATGCTATGGATAATTTGAGGGATAAAAATGAGCTTACTCAAATGTGGACTTCTCAAAATGCTCCTTGGAAGGTCTGGTAATGTTTGAATTTTATAAGGATAAAAAAGTATTTGTTACCGGCCATACAGGATTTAAAGGTTCCTGGCTTTGTACATGGCTTTTAAAATGCAAAGCAAATGTTGCAGGGTTTGCACTTGCCCCTGATACAGAGCCGTCTTTGTTTAACATTCTTAATTTAGAAAATAAAATGCACAGCTTCACCGGTGATATAACAAATACTGTTGAGCTTGAAGAGGCAATGTGCTCTTTTGCTCCTGAAATTGTTTTTCATCTTGCAGCGCAACCTCTTGTCAGAAGGTCTTATTTTGAACCCGTTTTAACTTATCAAACAAATGTAATGGGCACATTAAACGTACTAGAAGCGGCAAAAAAATGCAAAACAGTTAAAGCTTTTGTGAATGTAACAACTGATAAGTGCTACGAAAACAAAGAAACACATCAGGCTTATAAAGAATCAGACCCATTGGGCGGATATGACATGTATTCATCTTCAAAAGCGTGTGTGGAGATTTTGTCATCCTCATACAGGAGAAGCTTTTTGCAAGGAGACACGGATTTTGCTATGGCTACAGCAAGGGCCGGTAATGTCATAGGCGGGGGGGACTGGGCACAAGACAGAATTATCCCTGATTGTATCAATGCACTAAAAAACGCACAGGAAATTGAAATTCGAAACCCTGATGCAGTGAGACCATGGCAGCACGTGCTGGAACCTTTGGCAGGATATCTTAATCTTGCTAAAAAGTTGTATTTTAATGGCAAAGAGTATGCTGATGCATACAATTTTGGCCCAGATAAAAACTCTGTTCTGACTGTGGCTGAGCTTGTACAAAAAGTTATAGATATCTGGGGGACAGGCAGTTTTAGAATCAATAAAAAAGATAACTTGCATGAGGCAACACTGCTTATGCTGGACAACAGTAAAGCACGTGCTCAACTGCACTGGCAGCCTGTATTTACGGCTGATGAGGCTGTTTCTAAAACTGTGAGATGGTACAAGCATTTTTATGAAAATCATAATATATTTGATTTTACAGTTGCTCAAATACAAGACTATGAAAAGACTGTGAGAGGATAAGCCATGGAAAAACTTCTCCGAAACTTTGTAAAAGCATCAGCAAAGCTTTATTACAATACAATTTTGAATAAAAAAAGAAACTTTAAATATATTCCGGCGTCAGGCAAACTGCTTGGCTTTGAAGAAATGGCAAACATGATAGACGCAACTCTTGATATGTGGCTTACTGCAGGCCGTTTCAATGATACTTTTGAAACAGAATTTGCAAAGTATCTCGGTGTAAAATATGCTCTGACAACAAATTCCGGCTCAAGCGCAAACCTCCTTGCCATCAGTGCTTTAACCTCACATAAGCTGGGCGAAAGAAGGCTTAAAAAAGGTGATGAAGTAATTACTGTTGCCGCAGGATTCCCCACGACTGTTAATCCTATTGTTCAAAACGGCCTGGTGCCTGTGTTTGTGGATTGTGAAATCGATACTTATAATATTGATGTTACAAAAATAGAACAGGCTGTGTCTGATAAAACCCGTGCAATTTTTATTGCTCATACACTGGGCAATCCGTTTGAACTTAATAAAATAAAAGAAAGCGCTGATAAATACGGCCTGTGGATAATAGAAGACAGCTGTGATGCACTGGGCGCAGAATATGAGGGCCAAAAGGCCGGCACAATCGGCCATATCGGAACATACAGCTTTTATCCGGCGCATCACATAACAATGGGTGAAGGCGGAGCTGTTGTGACAAATGATAAAGAGCTTTACAGAATTTTAATGTCTTTTCGTGATTGGGGCAGAGATTGTTTTTGCAAACCCGGTAAAGATGATACTTGCAAAAGACGTTTTCAAATGCAGCTCGGTAATTTGCCCTATGGATATGACCACAAATATACATATTCTCATACGGGATATAATCTTAAAATTACCGACTGGCAGGCGGCATGCGGTGTTGCACAGCTGCGCAAGCTTCCGGATTTTCTTAAAAAAAGGAGTGAAAATGCTCTTTATATGAATCAAAAACTCAATGACCTGTCAAAATATCTTATACTACCGCAGGTTAATGGCAATGTTAAGCCTTCGTGGTTCGGGTATTTAATTTCCGTAAAACCGGAGGCACCTTTTACTAAACAGGCTCTTGTCGAATATCTTGAAAAAAACGGGGTGGGAACGCGTCAGTTATTTGCAGGTAATATTCTTCGTCAGCCCATGTTTGTGGAATCAGAGATACCTATGAGGATAGGCAATTCTGATTTGATATTCTCAAAAGAGCTGAATGATGATTATTACAGACTTTTGCCAAACACAGAATTTATTATGAATAATACCTTCTGGGTTGGGATTTTCCCTGCGCTTGGAAAAAAAGAGCTTGATAAAACCTGTGATTTAATCCACAAGTTTATTTCACAGCAATAACTTCAATTTCTACAAGTCCGTTTTTGGGAAGCTCTTTTACTGCAACACAGGAGCGGGCCGGCTTTGATGTGAAATAGTTTGCATATACTTCGTTAAATTTTGTGAAATCTGCCATATGAGCAAGAAAACAAGTGGTCTTAACTACATCATCAAAAGAATAACCGGCCTGTTTAAGTACTTCTTTTATATTTTCACAGCATTTTTGTGTCTGCTCTTCTATTGTTCCGTTTAAAAATTCACCAGACGCAGCATCCAGAGCAATTTGTCCTGAGCAATATAAAGTGTTTCCTGCAAGAATTGCCTGAGAATACGGGCCTATAGGTGCTGGAGCCGATTGTGTTAATATAACTTTTTTCATAATTTACCTTTCATCAGTAAGTTTGTATCCCGCATCGCATAATGCGTGTTTTATTTCGCAAAGGTGACGCAGGTTGCGTGTTTCCATTGTTACTTTTAAATAACAGTCGTTTATGTCTGTATCTTCGCCGCCTTGGTTATGTAATACACGGATTACATTTGCTCCGCGGTCTGCGATGATTCTCGATACCTCTTTTAATTGTCCGGGTTTATCCAGCATTTCAATTGTCAGGTCTGCAATTCTGCCTGCTTTTAACAAACCTCTGTTTATTACACGAGAAAGAATATTTACATCAATATTCCCGCCGGACACTATGCATACAGTCTTTTTGCCGTTAATCGGAAGCTTTTTAAACATTGCAGCAGCAACACTCAAAGCGCCTGCGCCTTCTGCAACAAGTTTTTGTCTTTCCATCAGTGTAAGCACTGCTGTTGCTATTTCATCATCTGTAACAGTAACAATTTCGTCTACGTATTTTTCACACAGTGCAAATGTATTTTCTCCCGGCATTTTTACTGCTGTGCCATCTGCAAAAGTATGAACAGAGGGAAGTTCTGTGCGTTTGTGCAGCTCCATAGAATGGTACATGCTTCCTGCACCTGCTGCCTGTACGCCGTATACTTTGCAGTCGGGTTTTAACATTTTTATTGTATAAGCAATTCCTGAGATTAAACCACCGCCGCCAATTGGTACTATTATCGCTTCAACTTCAGGCAGCTGTTCCAGAATCTCTAGTGCGATAGTGCCCTGACCGGCAATGACTTCTATGTCATCAAACGGATGGATAAACTCTGCGCCTGTTTCTTTTTGGAATTTTACCGCTTCGTTATATGCGTCATCATAAACACCGTCAACAAGTCGAATGTGGGCACCGTAGCTTTTTGTCGCTTCTATTTTTGAAATAGGTGCTGTACTGGGTATGAATATAGTTGATTCTATGCCGCTTTTTTGAGCGGACAGCGCAACTCCCTGTGCATGGTTGCCTGCCGAACAAGCAATAATTCCGCGTTTTTTTTGTTCAGCAGAGAGCTGTGCTATTTTTGCGTATGCGCCTCTTACCTTAAAAGAACCTGTTTTTTGGAGGTTTTCAGACTTAAGGTATATATCTGCATTTTTAGATAATGCGGTTGCATATATAAGGTCTGTTTTTCTTACAACATCTTTTAATAACAGTTCGGCTTTTTTTACCTTGTCTATTGTCAGCATCTTAAACTCCGTCTTAATTATATAGTATTTTTAATATATCAATTTTAAGACGGGTTTGCAAAGAAATTATAAGTTTTCAGTGCATATTTGTCTGTCATACCGGAAATGTAATCTATAATAGCCTGTTTATAGTCATTGTAGTCCGTCATGTCATACACTGCTGTATTTTTGTAATTCCGTGGTTTTGATTGGTTATTGGTATATTTTTCTATCCATTTACTGAAATTATTTGTATAAGGGTTAGTTGCCTTTTGTAAAAAGCTCAAGGTGTCATTTTTTCTGTACATTAATGCATAGTTGTCAAAAATAGTTTTCAAAACTTTGTCACATTGCTGTTGTGAAATCTTTTTTGCATCTTTTGCAAGATAAATATTCTTGTAGTTGTAATTTTTTATGTCATTCATAAGGTTAAACACGGGTTTTGAAAAACCTATGCCTTTTTGAGGTGAAGAGTTTTTTACAAGGTCTGTCACAAAAATACTCATTAGTGTTGTATTGTTAACCTCTGCATCAAAATCAGGTATGTGCTTTTTCAAAATCTCTTTCAGCTCCTGGTGATTTTTTTTATTTAAAACCCCTATTTTTGATGCATCTTCAATATCTCTGCCAAGATATGCAATTTTGTCTGCAATTTTAACTACAATGCCTTCCCACGTAAAAGGCTGTACCTGACCGGCTTTTTGTATATCATACAGATTTATGTAGTCTTTTCGGGGCTTAATAAAATTTTCATCAACCTCTCCGCAATGATTAATTATACCGTCTCTTACAGCATATGTGAGACCCAGGTTATTTTCCTGACCTTTGCTGTTTTGAAGTGTGAGAAATTTGTCTGCCATTCTCAAGCTGTTTTTTTCGTGCCAGAAGGGTTGCAGTCTGTGAGTGAGTGCTATTTTGTTCAGCGATTTTTCCCCGTCATGTCCGAACGGTGCATGACCAATATCGTGGCCAAGGGCTATTGCTTCTGCCAGTTCTTCATTGAGTCCCAGTTTTTTGCTTATGTTATGTGCTATATCTGTAACCTGAAAAACATGAGAGCTCCTTGTTGATATCATGTCATTGTCCGGAGAAGGGAAGACCTGTGTTTTAAAACGCAGCCTGTCAAAACCTTCTGAATGCATGATACGGTTTCTGTCACGTTCAAACTCTGTTCTTATTTCGTATTTTTTCTGCTCAACAGGCGTATATCTTTCTATTGCTTTAAGCCAATTTGGATTTTCTTTTGTCATTGCTTCGGTGCTGAATTTTTTTGTATCAGAACCTTCTACCCCTTTGAATGAAGGCACAAATATATCGGCATCGAGCCTGTTTGAGATTAATGAATTTGGCGAAAAATTGTTATAAATAGTCTTTTTTTCAATACTTTTTTGCGTATTGACAACAGCTCTGTTTTGTAAAATCGCTAAAATCATGATTTATTTATAGCATTTTTCGCAGAGTTATTCAACTTCATCAATTATTGCGTCATCCTCTAGCGGAGTTTTTTGCTCAACAGGTGCCGGATTGTTTCGGTATTTGTACCACAGAATCATATCGGTTAGCAAAAAAGCCATGTTTGCAAGATAAAGCCACAAAACCCAATCAAGAGAATACAGTAACTTATGAGTAACTCCACAAATATAGCCGAGCATTATAAGCATTGAAAAATGTATACTTTTACCGTGTACGCATTTGCATTTATATGTCTTATAGGCTGCTATCGGCCAGCTTGCTCCAAAACAGACCATCATTCCCGCTTCAAAAATACTCATTTGATTTTCCTTTAAGTGTAATTTCAACACTAATATTATTGCTCTATATTTTTATTTGTAAAGAGTCCAGCCTAATTTAAATGTAATGTTTTTGTAATGAAGTATTGCACAACACTGCACAAATCTTCATAATAGAACCATAGCAGAACGTAAGGTCTAAACGTATGAGGAGTAATCTTGCTATTGCACCTGTGGAGTTTGGACACCGCTTGAGTGTCAGCTTTGCTGCGTCCAATAATAATCAATATAAAAAAAACAATTTAAAACCGGCGCTACCGCCGCCAAAAGTAAAAACGCCAAAAAGTAAACGTCCTGTTGCACTGGATGATGTGGCGTTTTGGGTTGCACAAAAAATTGCCAAAAAAGCAGATGATGCCGGGCTTTCCCGTACAGATTGGCTTTTATTGAATATTCCTTCTCTCTCTTATGTGCCGCAGGTTCTGCCGGAGCCTTCCAAGACTGCAATGGTTGGCAAAACAAATGTAACAACCCTTATTGATGGTGAACAGATATTTGCAAAAGCAGCTGAATATATAAAAAGCGCAAGAGATTCTATACAAATAGAAATGTTTGAGTTTCAGCATCCTTCTATAGACGGGCATATCTGGCCTTCTAACGGTGCGGATATGGTGTCCGGTTATGATGAACACAAGAGCCTTTTACCAATGATTCTTAAAAAGAAAAAAGAAAATCCTGATTTAAAGGTTCAAATAATCCTTGATGCGCACAAATGGTATATAGATGGAAACGGCCAAAAACGGCGCCATTACAATAATCAGGATATGATAAGATTCCTGAAAACTAACGGTATTGACGTTGTTCCATATCCACGGCCGGCACAGGGCGGATCTGCTTTGCAGCACGTAAAACTTGTTGCTGTGGACGGTAAAAAGCTCATTATAGGCGGCATGAACTGGGGCACTCATTCTACTGCAAATCATGATGCGTGTGTTGCAATAGAAACCAGAACTGAAAACAAAAACTCCGAAGTGGATAATATTCTTGAAGAAATTTTTAATAAAGACTGGGCATTTTGCTGGCAAAGGCTGGGCAAAACAAAAATAGTCGCAGGCCCTCTGTCAGAAGATGAGCAACAGTTTTATAAAGGTATTAATAAAGAAATTAAACAGGAAAATGTCGATTATATGAAAATAGTCGGCGAATTGTATGATAATCCGCAAGATAAAAAACGCTACGATGAAAATGACCTGTCAAAGCTTGATTTGATTAAACGCAATCCTATAAAAGACCCTGCAATAAAAGTGCTCTGTACAAAGCCAAGAGAGCTTGCCTATATCGGAGAAAAGGGCTGTGAATCTGTAAGAGATTATGTAATGCAAAAGGTGAAAACAGCTAAAAAACTTAGAGCAGAGCTTTTTGTTCTTTCAGACAAAGAAATTATCCAAACAATAATCGAGCGAGTGCATAAAGGAGAACTGGATGCAAAAATTATTGTTGACCCCTCTATCATAGAAGAATTTCCGTATTGTAATACTGCATACCAAAAATTGGAAGAAAACAATATTGATATACGCCAATATAAAACTGATACAAAAATTACCCAGCGTATGCACGGCAAATGGGCAGTTTTTGATGACAGAGAGCTGCTAATCGGCTCTGCAAACTGGTCGGCCATGGCAATGAATCAAAATCTGAAAAAAGGCCAGAGAGAGGACTATGAAAAATATACCGAACAAATCAACAGAGAAATTGTCGGGTATATGAAAAAAGTTGAAAAAGTGGAAGAATCTATAGGTCTTCCTCCATTGATAAGAAAACGTCTTGATTATAAAGAGGTGCTTGTCAGGAGAGGAAAAATCAAAAAAGCCGTAAATGAAATCAATGAAACGGGTTCTGCTCTTATGCGGCTTCAAGACGCTGAATATCTGTTTACCGTTAAAGACCGCTCTGCGCTTAATACAATCAAGGGCTATTACAAAATTATCATAGACAGAAATAACGCTAAAGAAAAATACAAACGCGGAAATAACGAGGCGGCAATAGCATTTGAAAAACCGGCACTTGCGAGAGTTTTTTTAAGACAATTTGAAAAAGACTGGAAACACTCTGAATCTGAATATGATAAGGTGCTTTCAAGAGGAAAGGATATACTTTATCCGTCGGAAATGTCAGGTGCAAAGCTGAATTTGGAGGGCTGATGAAGGTTATTGGTGTAAATTTTCATAAAAATCATAACAGGCAATCTCTTGAAAAACAGGCTCCTTTGCAGCTTACAAACAAGGATTTAAAACAAATTTCACGCAATGGAATGCTGCCTTATCTACCGGATATGGATAAAATGCCATATTTTATTCCGGTAATGACAAAATTTGTGCCGAGCTTCAAAGGTGATTACTTTGAAAATGAATACACAAAGAAGGTTAAAAACAAACAATATCAAGGGCTTGGGCTAATGGAAAATAATGAGCTTGGTATGCCCGAATGGTATGATTTTAAAAAAGTGGGTTCAGATAAAATATTGAGCGAACCTCTTGATTGGAACAGTGCAACACCGAGGGATTATTATGTGTTTTTGCAGGCAAATGCTCTGGCCGAAGCCTACGAGACAAGCTGGGTAAGGCGATTTAATTACACAAATTGCAAAAAACCTCTGGCGACTTTGCACTCCATATGCTCACGCAATGCCAAGGAACCTCCGTCAAAAGAGCTGAAAGGCGACATTTTTAAAGATAAATCGTTTGCCACAAATATTTCATATCTTATTGACATGAAAAAGCACAGGTCACTGGATGTTCCTATAACAGATGAAAACAACAGGCTGTGTATTGATGCGGTGGTCTTTGATACGGAAACAACCGGTACCAATAATGATGATGAGACAAAACCTCTTGATAAGATAATCCAGATTGGAGCCATACAAATTAAGAAAGGTAAAATAGTTGATGAATCAGCTTATAACTGTCTTATTAATCCAGAGATACACATCCCCGAACAGGCAAGCGCAGTGCATGGCATCTATGATGAAGATGTAAAAAACGCTCCTGTAATGGAACAGGTTTTAAAACATTTTGTAAATGATTACTTAAACAAAAAAAACGGTATTATTGTTGCATACAATTCAAAATTTGATATCACAATGCTGAATAATGCAATAAAAGAGCATAACAGTTATTCTGCGGATGAATTGAAGCCAAAACGCTATTTTAAAGTACTGGACCCGTTTTTGTTAATGCAGCGTATTCATCCTTATTTGGGTGCTTCAAAAAAACTATCAAAACAGTATGCCTATCTTTTCGCCAAAAATATGGAAAACGCACACGATGCCTTTGCTGACGTAAAAGGTACCGTTGATGTGCTTAAATACACTTTGTATTATCTGTCAGAGCACAGAAAAGATAAGTCAAAACCTCTTACTTTAAGAGAAGTTTTGCTTTTCCAAAACGGTTGTAATGTTGCGAATATTGATATACCTTTTGATTCGGACAGATGCAATGATTCTGTTAACATGCGTGCGTCATACAGGCCTGTTTCTCTTTCCGTGGACAATTACCATGATGGCTATATGCTTACCAAAAAACATATTGATGAGCTTGTTTTTGAAATCGGGCAGAAAAATGCAAGTAAATTGAGAAATGAAATACAAGATGAAAAAATAGACCTGACAGGACCTGACGGCTTTGTTATAAACCCTGCGGAAACACAGCAAAAAACGGATGAGGCAGGCATGCAAGATGCATTTTACGTTATGCGTTCGAATTTCAAAAAAGTACTTGGCTTTGCTAAAATAGAGCCATATGCTGACAAATCTAAAGACGAGATTATTGACATTATAACAAACAAGGCAAAACATTATATTCATAAAGATTCTATTGATTTGTGGATGAAAAATCCTAACCCTGAGGATATACCTGAGGGAAATGACCTTCCTGATTTTAATATTGCAAAACGTGTTATGACAGAATAAATATATTTTGTTATTATTATTCTTATGAAAAAGGAAAAATCTTCATACAAAGACCCGGCAGGGTTTGTTTATAAAAAAGACGGGGTTGTCTACAGACAGATAAACAAATGTTATAAAGAAAACTACGACTTTTTTATGCAGTGCGGACTGTATAAAAAACTTGTTGAAAAAAAATACATTGTTGCTCATGAAGAGATTGAAACCGATGAAAACGTTGATAATGAATTGTACAAAATAATCCGGCCGCAAAAGATTGATTTTGTCTCTTACTGTTACGAATGGTCATTTTCTATGCTCAAAGACGCAGCATTGTTGACCTTAAAAATACAAATGCTCGCACTAAAATACGGCATGTCTTTAAAAGATGCCAGCGCTTATAATATTCAGTTTCAAGACGGAAGACCTGTTTTTATAGATACTCTGTCTTTTGAAAAATGCAATGAAAAACCATGGGTTGCATACGGGCAGTTTTGCAGACATTTTCTTGCTCCGTTGCTTTTAATGGTTTATTGCGATGTGCGTCTTCAATCGCTTTTAAAAAACTATATAGACGGAATTCCACTTGATTTGGCTTCTCGTATGCTTCCATGGCGGACAAAACTCAATTTTGCAATAATGCTCCACATACACATGCACGCTGCAATGCAGTCAAGATATGAAAGCACATCGGTCAAAAAAGAAAGTAATCTGTCTGTTGAGCAGAAAACCGTAATCATAGAAAACCTTATTGACCTTGTGAAATCAATAAAATGGAAACCTCAAGACACAGAATGGGGCGATTATTATACATTCACCAATTATTCTGACAAGGCAATGGAAGATAAAGCACAGATAGTGTCCAGATTTTTAGATATCGCCTCAGTAAAAACTTGCTGGGATCTGGGTGCAAATAACGGATACTTTACAAGAATTGCAAGCAATAAAGGCATAAAAAGCGCTGCATTCGATATCGATGCTGTTGCTGCAGAAAAGAATTATTTATATATAAAAAATAATAAAGAGAAAAATATACTTCCTCTTTTGTGTGATTTGACAAATCCGTCGCCTTCCATAGGATGGAATTGTGAGGAAAGAGATTCTCTTGTTGCAAGAGAACATCCACAGCTTGCTATGGCCCTTGCTCTTATTCACCATCTTGCAATTTCCAATAATCTTCCGTTTTCAAAAATTGCAGAATTTTTTGCAGGAATTTGTGAGTATTTGATTATAGAATTTGTTCCTAAAACAGATTCCAAGGTAAAAATTCTTCTTTCCACAAGAGAAGACATCTTTGAGCAATATGATATTGAAAGCTTTGAGAAATATTTCTCAAACTCTTTTGCAATACTTGCAAAAGAGCAGATAAAAGACTCTGAACGGACACTGTATCTGATGAAAAATATTGTTAACTTTCATTAAACAAAAAATTTTTAAAATAACTTTTGCATTGTTATAAAAAAAATCTCAATTTGGTATCAAAAATTTTTACAATATGAGAATAAAAATAAACAGGGTTTGTTATCTAAAAGCAAAATTCAGCGAAAAACTATTGTGTAAAATATCTTAATAACCCCCGAAAACAAAAAACTGTTGCACTAAAGCATAAATAATATCATAATTAAACTTGTAAAAAGAACGGTGTATGAAAAAGGAGAACAAATGATTAACTACGTTCCGAAACAGGGAAAAGAGCTCTCTAAAGAAGAGATAAAAAAGCTGATTGACGAAAACCACGTAAAATTTATTCGTCTTCAGTTTGTTGACA
Source organism: Clostridium sp. K4410.MGS-306 (assembly GCA_000980375.1). GTDB lineage: Bacteria > Cyanobacteriota > Vampirovibrionia > Gastranaerophilales > Gastranaerophilaceae > Limenecus > Limenecus avicola. The sequence continues at coordinate 13,513 of LARD01000011.1, forward strand.
TAAACGGTATGGTCAAAAATATGGCTGTTCCTGCAAAACAAATTGATAAAATTTTGAACAATGAACTTATGCTGGACGGTTCCTCTATTAAAGGTTTCAGAAGCATTGAAACATCTGATATGTATTTTTATCCCGACCGTTCTACGTTTGCTATTCTTCCCTGGAGAGAAAAAGAAGGAAAATGGAACGTAGCAAGAATTATCTGTGATATCCATAATGCAGACGGCACACCTTTTGAAGGCTGTCCCAGATGCAACTTAAAAAGAGTTATAAAAGAAGCCGAAGAAATGGGCTTTGTTATGAATATCGGCCCTGAGGCAGAATTTTTCCTTTTCAAAAAAGATGAAAACGGCTTGCCAACTACGGGCACACACGACTCTGCCGGTTATTACGACGTAGGTCCTGATGACAAGGGCGAGGATATTCGTGCTCAAATAGTTGACACATTGGAACAGCTTGGTTTTGAAATCGAAGCGAGCCACCACGAAGTAGCAAGAGGACAGCACGAAGTAGATTTTAAATATGCTGATGCTCTTACTGCTGCGGATAATATCGTTACATTCAAATATGCAGTTAAAGCTTCTGCTGACAGATTTGGACTTCATGCAACATTTATGCCCAAACCCATCTATGGTATTAACGGTTCCGGTATGCATTGCAACATTTCGCTTTTTGATATTAAAAAAGGCAAAAATGCATTCTTTAACGAGGATTCTGCATTCCAGTTGTCTAAGGAGGCTCTTTATACAATCGGTGCAATCCTTGAAAATGTAAAAGATTTTACAGCTATTACAAACCCGACTGTTAACAGCTACAAACGTCTTGTTCCTGGATATGAGGCTCCTGTTTATATTGCATGGTCGCTTGCTAACAGAAGTGCATTAATCAGGGTTCCTGCAAAAAGAGGTAATGCTACCCGTGTTGAGCTGCGCTCACCGGATGCATCGTGCAACCCGTACCTTGTTATGGCTGTATTGCTCACGGTTGCTATGGAAGGTATTAAAAACCAGATTAAGCCGCCGCTTCAAACAGAAGAAAACATCTATGATATGACAGCAAAAGAAAGAAAAAGAAACCACATTGATTCTTTGCCAGGCAGTTTAAACGAAGCGTTGGCTTTGATGAAAAAAAGCAAGCTTGTTAAAAAAGCTCTTGGCGAACATATCTTTAACGAGTTTGTTATGGCCAAAGAAATGGAGTGGGACAGATACAGAACAGATGTTTCGCCATGGGAGCTTAACGAATATCTGGAAAAATATTAAAAATTCTTTATTTTTAAACAAAGAAGCCTTCTTATTATTTTTAAGAAGGCTTTTTGTAATATAATATTTGTAAAATATAAAGGGTAAACAATGAACAGACTTGAGAAAAAAATGTTGGACGCGTTGATTGATTTAAAAGAGAATCATCACGTGGTGGGGGTTAAAGCAGAGTTTGAAGCAGAAGGTACAAGGATGGAAGAGGCTCTGCGTTTAAAAGAAGTGGTAACAAAAGCAGGGCTTGAACTGACAATCAAAATTGGCGGCTGCGAAGCAATAAAAGATTTGTTTGATGCAAGAATCATCGGTGTTAACACCATAGTTGCACCAATGATAGAAACTCCTTATGCAATGAAAAAATATGTTCACGCAACAAAATTTGTATTCCCGGAAGAAGAGTGGCAAGATATCAATTTTCTTGTGAACATAGAAACCATCACAGGGTTCAACAATCTTGATGCAATGATAAAATCACCGGAATTTCAAGATGTTTCCGGAGTTGTGCTTGGCCGTGTAGATATGACAGGTTCAATGGGGCTTTCTCGTGAAGATATAAATACGGATGAGATTTTTGATATTGCAAATGCAACAGCAAAAGCTGTTTCACAAAACAACAAACAGTTTGTTATTGGCGGGGGCGTTTCTGCGCATTCCTTACCGTTTTTTAAACGCTTGCCTCAAGGCAGCCTTACTCGTTTTGAAACAAGAAAAATCATTTTTGATGCACAGAATGCAATAAATGATTCAAATGCAGGCAAGGGTATTTTAAAAGCTGTCGGGTTTGAATTAATGTGGTTGAGAAATAAAAAAGAATTTTACGGAATGATTTTTAGAGAAGACGAAGCTAGACTAGAGCTGCTTGAAAAACGTTATAAACTGGCAATTGAACAAGCCGGCGGGTCTTCTTGCTAGTGAGTGATTATCTGCGGGGAAAATAATGGCAAAAATAAAAGTTTCTGATTATATTGCATCAAGGCTAAAAAATATCTATGACATAAAAAATGTGTTTATGGTATCAGGCGGTGGAGCAATGCACCTCAATGACAGTTTTGGCAAATATATTCCTTATATTTGTAACCATAATGAACAAGCCTGTGCAATTGCAGCTGAGGGGTACGCAAAAGCCAGCTCTAAACTGGCTGTAGTAAATGTTACAACAGGCCCCGGAGGTTTGAATTGTTTAAACGGAGTCTTTGGCCAATGGACAGATTCTGTGCCTGTTTTATATATCTCCGGTCAGGTAAAACGAGCTACAACCCTTGCTTCTTGTCCTGATTTAAATCTCAGGCAGCTGGGAGATCAAGAAGCTGACATAATAAGCGTTGTAAAACCTTTAACAAAATATGCTGTAATGGTTAAAAATCCACTCGAAATTAAATATCATCTGGATAGGGCTGTTTATGAAGCAACTACAGGAAGAAAAGGCCCTGTGTGGCTGGATATTCCTATTGATGTTCAAGCGGCTGTGATAGATGAACAGGAATTAATAGATTTTGATATATCCTGCAAACCTCCCTCGACAAAGGAAGATTGCAAAATCACAGAAGTTTTGAGCCGTCTTTCCCTTGCAAAAACTCCTCTTATTGTTGCCGGCCATGGTATTAGGCTTTCAGGCATGAAACATACCTTTTTAGATATACTTAAAAATTTAAACATCCCTGTTGTAACAACCTTTAACGGTTTTGATTTGTTGAACGAGGATACTCCTCAATATATTGGCCGTATCGGTACAATCGGCCAGAGAGCAGGCAATTTTGCACTTCAAAATGCAGATTTGGTGCTCTTTTTAGGAACAAGAAACAATATAAGACAAATAAGCTATAATTGGGAAAACTTTGCTAGAAATGCATATAAAATTGTCGTTGACATCGACAAAGCTGAACTTGAAAAACCTCTTGTAAAGCCCGATATGGCAATACATGCAGACCTCGCTGATTTTTTACCTTTGCTTAAAGAATCTTTAACCTCTATTGATAAACCACAATGGCTTACATTTTGCCGGGATTTAAAAGAAAGGTATTCTTTTGGTAATACAAAAGAATATTCACAAACAGGAGATAAAATTAATGTTTATTATTTTGTAAGGCGTCTTACAGAGCTAATGTCTGAAAATGATGTTTGCGTCACTGCCAATGGCACAGCTATAATTGCAAGCGTGCAAACAGCGATGGTCAAGAACAATCAGAGAATATTCTCGAATTCCGGAGACGCTTCAATGGGTTATGATTTGCCGGCAGCAATAGGTGCATGTGTTGCAAACAACAAAAAAAATACAATATGTATTGCCGGTGATGGATCTTTGATGATGAATCTTCAAGAGCTCCAAACATTAAAACACCACAATCTGCCGGTTAAGATTTTTATTTTGAATAACGATGGCTATAGCTCAATCAAACAAACACAAACAAACTTTTTTGAAGGCCGAAATACCGGAGCAGGAACAAACAGTGGCGTGAGCATACCTGACTTTGTTAAAGTTGGCAGTGCTTTTGATATAAAGTCAATCAGGCTGGAGTCCCCTCATGAAATTGATAATACGATAAAAAATGTTTTGTCTGCTAAGGGCCCTGTTTTGTGCGATGTGATAGTGAATCCTGATTATATATTTACGCCAAAACTTTCCTCACGCAAGCTAGAAGACGGAACAATGATTTCTCCTTCGCTTGAAGACATGTATCCGTTTTTGCCACGCGATGAGTATGAAAAGAATTTTTATAAATAAAATGTTAAGAAACCCCTGTACGAAAGCTTTAAATTTTTAATTTGCTAATTTTAAACAAACAGTTCCAATAATAATTAAAGCGATGCATGCTGTTATACCTAAATCATCAAATATCTGGCCTGATGGTGTTAGAATTAAAAATTCTTATATCATCAAAAAATTTAATCGGTTTGCAAGGATTACCAACCGCTACACAGTTATCAGGGATAGAACGACATACAACACTTCCTGCTCCAATTATACTATTTTTTCCGATTGTAACCCCGGGTAAAATTATTACTCCACCGCCTATCCAAGCACCGTCTTTGATTTCAACAGGGTCAGCACCTGTTCTAAAATACATGGTGTCGGTTTCATTTCTATCTAAAATATATCTGTTCTCCGGTAATATTGGGTGATGAGAAGTGTATATTTGTAAGTTTGGAGCAAGTAGAACGCAGGAACCTATTATTATTTTTTCATTATCAATAAAAGTGGTATTAGGACCTACTATTACATCATCACCAATAAAAATATTTTTCCCTGTATCACAATAGAAGTTTGTACCAACAGAAACATTTTTTCCAATAGAACCAAATAAATCTTTAAGAATTTCTCTTTTTCTAGCAGTATTTTCGTAATCTAAAGAATTGTATTCTTTAAATAATTTTTCTGCTTTTGTATGAAAATTGATGTGTTCAGGAGTATTACATTTTATGTAATTATATTTTTTATTCGCCATAAACTAATTATGGCATGAAATCTAAAAATACAAAACCTAATGTGTATTTTGCTAATAAGAAAGTTCTTATGCTAAAATAACCCTATGAAAAAGGTTAAAATTACAGTATTGAGAAGAACATTTATTGAAGATTTAGCAAAAGAATATGGCGCTGAAAATCTTACTGTTTGTCCTATGTTAAAAGAGGGGCAAGTTTTCTACGCAGATTGGGCGAAACCGGATGGTTTTTGCGATGAAGCCTGGAAAGCAATTTATCAATATGTTTTTGCTTTGGCTCATGGTGCAGATAAAGAATTGTTCTACTATAAGGATTGGATTACAAAACCCGGTGTTGCCATTTGTTCTTGTAATGACGGTTTAAGGCCTGTTATTTTCAAGTTAGAAGCTACTGAGCAAGAATCAAAGGCATAATTAAATTGGGCTACCAGCTTCTCAAATTAAACACTTCCAAGCAAAACGGACTTAAAAATACAACCAGTCATAAAAATACGAAAAGAAAGCTTTAATTATTTGAAGCTTTCTTTAAAATGGTTGCGGGAGCTGGATTTGAACCAACGACCTTTGGGTTATGAGCCCAACGAGCTACCAGACTGCTCCATCCCGCGCTATTTAGTTTTCATTTGCGGTTTACTCTGAGCAGTCTTCCAGACTTACCTCTCCTCAAACGTGACATTTAGTCACCTTTTCGTCGGCAGAGTATCCCGCGCTATTTAGTTTGTACATTATATTATTAAACGCTCAAAACCAAAAATCAAGTGTATAGATTTTTAAAACAAATTTCTTTATAATAATCAGATGAACGAACTGTTTTTGGAAACTGAACGTCTGCGCCTTTTTAAGATTGACGAAAATGATTTTGCACAATTATGCCTTATGCATAAGGATGAAGATGTTATGTATGCATGGGAGTATATTTTTTCTGATGAAGAAGTAAAAAATTGGATAAGTAAAAACATTGAATTTTACGAAAAATATAACCTTGGCTATTTTCTTGCTTTAGACAAAAATAAAAATCAGGTTGTGGGCCAAATTGGGCTTATGCCTGATATAATAAACGGTCAAAGGTTTTTGGAAACCGGATATATTCTGAAAAAAGAATTTTGGCATAACGGCTATGCTTATGAAGGTGCAAAAGCTTTGATTGAATATGCTTTTGATGTTTTACAAGAAAAACAGGTAATTGCCGAAATAAGACCAACAAACACTGCATCACAAAAAGTTGCAAAAAAATTAGGTATGAAAGTAATAGGTGATTTTGTAAAAATCGTACACGGAAAAGAAATGCTGCATTTAATTTACAGCATAGAAAAAGCTAAACTGTCTTAAAATAATCGATGGTTTTTTTGAGGCCGTCTATAATATCCACTTCTGGTTCCCAGCCAAGCTCTTTTTGTGCAACGGAAATATCCGGTTTTCTTTTGATGGGGTCATCGCCTGGCAGTGGTAAAAAAACGATTTTAGATTGCGAACCGGTTAGCTCTATTATTTTTTGAGCCAGATCAAGCACAGTCCTTTCAGAAGGGTTTCCAAGATTTACCGGACCGCAAAAACCGCTTTTGTTGTTCATCATCCTTATCATTCCTTCGACAAGATCGTCTACATAACAAAAACTTCTTGTCTGGGTGCCGTCTCCGTAAATTGTTATATCTTCATTGCTCAAAGCCTGCATAATACAGTTAGAAACAACTCTGCCATCTTTAGGATCCATGTTGGGTCCATATGTGTTGAATATTCTGATAATCCTTGTCTCAATGCCGTATTGCCTGTGGTAGTCTGTCATTAGTGTTTCGGCACAACGTTTTCCTTCATCATAACAACTTCTTATGCCGATGGGGTTTACATTGCCCCAGTATGTTTCATTTTGCGGGTGTACAAGAGGGTTTCCGTATACTTCGGATGTAGAGGCCTGCAAGATGGTTGCATTATGTTTTTTTGCAAGCTCGAGCATATTTAATATTCCAAGCACGGAAGTCTTCATTGTTTTGACAGCATCATACTGATAATGCGGCGGGCTTGCCGGACAAGCAAGATTGTAGATCTGGTCGCATTCTATATCAACAGGGTTGATAATGTCGTGCTCTTTTAATGTAAAATTGGGGTGCTCAAGCAAATCAGCAATATGTTTTTTTAAACCGGTAAAAAAATTATCAAGACAAATTACTTTGTTTCCTTCTTTTAAAAGCCTTCTGCAAAGATGATTGCCTATAAATCCTGCTCCGCCGGTTACCAAAATTCTTTTCATTACTTTGCCCCTATACAGTGATATTCTATGCCTTTTTCTTTTAACAAAATCGGGTCATACTGATTTCTGCCGTCAAAAATAACAGGTTCTTTCAGTTCTTTTTTTATTCTGTCAAAATCAGGATTTTTAAATTCATTCCACTCTGTTGCCAGAATAAGAGCATCTGCACCAACAATGGCATCATAAGCAGAGTCTTCACACGTGATTTTATCTTTTAAAATTCCCTTTGCCGTATCCATAGCTTTGGGGTCAAATGCACAAATCTTTGCACCTTGCATAACAAGCTCTTTCACTATGTTAATAGAAGGAGCTTCTCTCATGTCGTTTGTTTCGGGTTTGAAAGCAAGACCCCATAGTGCAAATTTTTTGTCTTTCAAATTACCGTTGTACCTTTTTATAATTTTGTTAATAAAAATATATCTCTGACGCAAGTTTATGTTGTCTGTGGCATTCAAAATTTCTGCACTGTATCCGTTTGCTTTTGCTACTGATATCAAAGCCTTTACATCTTTTGGGAAGCAAGAGCCTCCGTATCCGAGCCCTGCAAACAAAAACTTGGAGCCGATACGGTTGTCTGCACACATACCCCTTCTCACCATTTCGGAATTTGCTCCGATAGCTTCACAAATGTTTGCTATTTCATTTGCATAAGATATTTTTAATGCAAGAAAAGCGTTTGCAGCATATTTTGTCATTTCAGCAGATTTTATGTCCATTTCAATAACAGGTATTCCTGTTCTAATAAAAGGGTCATAGATTTCTCGCATTATTTTAAGAGCACGTTCATTCTTTGCTCCGAGAATGACTCTATCCGGTTTTAAAAAGTCCTGTACAGCTGCGCCCTGTTTTAAAAATTCAGGGTTTGACACAATATCGCAATCGTAGGATGTATTTTCTTTGATAGTTTGTTCTATTTGTTCACAAGTTCCGACCGGTACTGTGGATTTGTTTACGATTACTTTGTATTCGTTCATAGAATCCGCGATGCTTTTTGCTACAGTAAACACTGCGCCCAAATCTGCAGAGCCGTCTTCTTTTTGTGGTGTGCCTACTGCAATAAAACATACATCGCTGTTTTTTACAGCAAAATCTAAATCAGCTGTAAAAGTGAGTCTTTTTTCTTTTACGTTTTCCAAAATAAGATTTTCAAGACCCGGTTCAAATATCGGAATAATGCCTTTTTCAAGTTTCTTAAGTTTGTCTGTGTCTTTGTCAACGCATATTACATTGTTTCCCATTTCTGCAAAACATGTACCTGCAACTAAACCGACATAACCTGTACCAACTACACAAAGTCTCATTAATTCCTCCACATTTTTTTATAATTTTAACACGAAATTGTTGTTTTTATTGCCGGATTTTTGTATGCTGTATTATCAAGATAAATAAAGAGGATTTTAATATGAAGGTTTTAATTATAGGTGGAGGTGCCTGCGGTGCAAGCGCTGCTGCAAGACTAAGAAGGCTGGATGATAATGCGGAGATTTTGATTCTTGAAAAAACTCATGAAATTTCTATTGCAAATTGCGGTCTGCCTTATTATTGCTCTGACATAATAGACAGTGAAGAAAAAATGCATGTTTCAAGCGTGCAAAAATTTAAAAACCTTTTAAATGTTGATATAAAAATGGGTGCCAACGTAACTGCTATCAATCGTATTGATAAAACAGTTACAGTTAATGATTCAGAGGTTTTAAGTTATGACAAGCTGGTGCTTACGCCGGGCGCTGAACCGTTTGTGCCGGATATACAAGGGATAAATAACCCTAAAATACATACACTTAGAATGCTAAAAGACGGCAATGCCATAAAAGAGATTGTAAAAAATACAAATGCAAAAAATGCAGTTGTGATTGGCGGCGGTTTTATTGGGGTTGAGATGGCTGAAAACTTTAAACATCTCAAAGACGTAAACACTACACTGGTTGAGCTTTCCTCTCATATCCTTCCACCTGTTGATAAAGAGACAGCAGCATTTGCTCAAAATGAAATGAGAAAAAACGGAGTTAATCTTGTTCTGTCTGACGGAGTAAAAGCTTTTGATAATGATTATGTAGTATTGAATTCCGGCAGAAAGTTACCTTATGATATCGCAGTGCTTGCAATTGGTGTAAAACCACAAACCTCACTTGCCCGCGAATGCGGACTTGTTATCGGTAAATCGGGAGGTGTGAAGGTTAACGAACACATGCAAACATCAGACCCTGATATCTATGCAGGCGGTGACAGCGTTGAGGTAACCGATTTTGTTACTAATGCGGATGTGCTTATTCCTTTGGCCGGTCCGGCAAACAGACAGGGGCGTATTATTGCGGACAATATTGCAGGATATAAATCTGTGTACAAAAAAACAATAGGCTCTGCTGTTGTAAAAGTTTTTGACCTTACTATTGCAAATGCAGGTAATAGCGAGGAAAATCTCATTAAACGCAATATCCCTTACTGGAAAACTTTTACATACGGATTTTCACATGCAAGTTACTATCCGGGTGCAACAAGGACTATGTATAAATTGTTGTTTAATGCACAGGGCGATATCCTGGGAGTGCAAGCTGCCGGATACGAAGGGGTGGAAAAACGTGTGGATGTAATAGCTACATCAATGAGGAATTCTTTGAAGGTATGGGATTTGATAGATTCCGAGTTATGCTATGCTCCTCCTTATTCTTCAGCAAAGGACCCTGTAAATATACTGGGTATGCATGCTGATAATATTTTAAAGGGTTTTGTAAAACCGGCCTATTTTGAAGATATCAAGGACTCTGTGCTCGTGGATGTGCGCCCTGCAGCAGATTATGCAAACGAAACAATAGATGGTGCTTTGAATATACCTACACCGGAGCTTCGGTCAAGATGTGACGAGCTTCCGAAAGATAAAAAAGTTATTCTGTTTTGCAACACCGGTTTTCAAAGCTATGTTGCTTCCAGAATTCTTTTGCAGCGTGGATTTAACAATGTATACAGCTTGACAGCAGGCATAGAACTCTACAAAGAGCTTGTGAAAAATCAAAAGGCGCTGGCGGCCGAAACTGCAGCAACTGTTGTTTAATTAAAAAAGGTTTTCAAGCAGTGAGCCCTGTTTGGGCTTATCGGGATTTAATATATCAAGAAATTTTTCATAACAGAGGTTTGTTACTGTACAGTCTTTCAGACCTCTGTGCATTCCGTCTGTGTTTAAATTGAAATGCGCTGCAATGATACCAAGCTTTTTGCTTTGAAGCTGGGGTAAAAATTTTCTAGCCAGTTTTAGTGTATCTATATAGTCATTTTCAAGCTGCATGCCGTGGTGTTTTTGCAGTTTTTCGTTAATAAAGCTTAAGTCAAATGTAATGTTGTGACCCATTAAAATATAGTCTGAACAAAAGTTTTTGAAATCCAGAATTGCTTCTTCAATATTAGGTGCCGTTTCAAGCATTTGAGGTGTTATTCCGGTGAGCTCTGTGATAAATGTGCTCATAAAACCTCTTGGTTTAACAAGTCGGGAAAATTCTTCCTTTACCTTACCAAACGAAACTCTGATTGCGCTAAGCTCGATAATCTCATTTTGCACAGGAGACAATCCGGTTGTTTCAATATCCAAAACAACATATTCCTCAGGGTAAAGCTTAAGACTTACGTCTTTTTTTGTATGTTTATACGGCATTTGTGTACTTTCTTTGTTTGTATCTATAAATACATCGTACACTTTTAGTGGCATAAAAATAAATATTTTATGTCGCTATTTTTGTTTTTTGTAACATTTAAAAAAAGAAAATGGGCTGAAATAATGTTCTTAACCAATACAAAACTGGGAAAGTAAACACTTTAAATAATAAAAAAACAATCCAAATTAATAACATACAAAATAAATATATGATATATTTTTATCAAAGTTTTCTCCTTTTTTACATAACAATGAAAATACCTATGTCAAAAACAACATTTCAACACTAAAAAATAAGTTAACGATTGCAAAAAACAGAAGTTCACTAAATTTTAAAAATCTTTTCATGAACATGATTATATGAAAAAAGCCTGCAAATGAACAAGACACTCGTAGACTATAATTAAATTTATGTTAGTTTTTAAATCTTTTTTCAATCCAAGGCGTAACCAAAAAAGATAAATAGCTTGTTAATGCACCGCCTAAAGAAAAAAGATAAAGAAAAGGTAGCGCTTTTGTATTCCAGCCCAGATTTTTAAATGCAAAATAAGCCAAGACTAAAAATAAAATATCAACTATAAAAACTGATATTAAAAGATTATTCCGTAATTTTGGGTCACACTTTATATTATTCAATAATTTTGAAGTGTATTTGAAAAATTGAGAATATTTTACAAAGAATGAAAATATTTCCAGTTTGAAAATTCCATAAAAAACTGAAAATAAAACATAAGCTATTCCTGTATATGCCATTATGTCGATAGAATCACCAATATTTAATATGTAATTCCAAGTTAAAATAATCCAAATTGGCAAATTCGTTGACATAATTAAGTTTAATAAAATGAAAGAAAGTTGTTTCATAAATTATTATAACAAAATAGGGTCTATTTTTAGACCCTATTTGTAGCTAATGCTTAATAATTTATCCAAACATTTTTAGGTAGAACTATTTCAGAGATTGTGTAATAGGTCTGAATTTTATTTTTTTCTTGCAATTCTCTTGCTGTTTTAACATTCCAATCTTTTTCATTGGGGTTATAGTCATAAGTGTCAAGAATTTTGGTATGTAAATCCCCTTGTTAGTCAATATACGTCTCTATAATATCGACATTTTGCAATGCATTTTTCAAATTACCCTTGTTAAAACTTATTGACTTATTCTCAACTGTTCCGGTTTTGATTAAGGTGTTTTTGTTATCAGTAATAAATTTTCTTAATTCATCTGAATTTTT
>LARD01000004.1 GCA_000980375.1 Clostridium sp. K4410.MGS-306
TGCTTGTGATGCTGCTAAACCCATTTTCGTTGCTCCTTGCTTACTTACTTTTTCTTACTTACATTTATATAAAAACAAAATAAAAAGGCTATATTCAATATATAGCCTTTTCTTTACAATTCTTTACATGGAAATTTCTATATTTTTATTCCATGGTTTTTTCTTTAATCATATTGGTGATAAATACCGATAAAAACAGCACTATAGCACCGATTAAAAAACAATATTCCCAGTGATAATTTATAAAATTGTCAGGACATTTTATTACACATTTTGAAATAAACCATGCAACAACCGTGCAAACAAGTATTTGAGGGCCTGCAATAAAGATATTGAATATGCCCATCACTGCACCTTCGGAGCCTTTTTTAATGTATTCTGACAACATAGCAAAAGGCAGAGCCAAAATGCTTGCCCAGCCGATACCTGCTATGCCCATCAGCACCATAATTGCTTTTGAATTGGCTGTTAATGTCATCAAAAGATATGCTGCTGCCATAATCAAAAGTGAAATTACGTGTACTTTTTTGTTTCCGTATTTTGTCGACAAAACACCGATAGGTATGGAAACAAGAAAACATACAAGGTTTAGCACAGCAAAGCAAATTGAAGAAAAGTTTGTTGCCTGAGCAACAATATCATCATAATTAGCCCTGACAGCATCGCTTACTGTTGTTAAATCAGGTACGTTGTAGACAGTGTGTATTGCAAACTGTGTAAAAAATATGAACATACACATTACACCAATCCAGGTAAAAAATTGCATTAAACAAATTTTGTAGACTTCAGGTGATGATTGCAAAAATGTTTTAAAATCATCCATAAATGTACGTTTATCTTTTTGAGAATCATCTGATTGTTCATTTTGTACCGGTTTTTCTTTAAAAGTTATGCAGGTCCAGGTCATACCCAGCGCAAATGCCAGTGCTGCCATAATAAACTGTGCCTCAATAGACATTTGATAATTAAAAGCCCAGTTTAAAAAAGGAGCAGTCCCTGCTGCAATAACAGACCCCAAACCGATTGCAAAGCTCAAATAAGAGTTTGCTATAGAATGCTGCTGAGGAACAATATTGTCAGGAATCAAAGCTCTGTATGGGCCTTGAGCTGCATTAACACAGGCGTCAATAATCCAGATCATAACAGCTGCAACTAACAGTCCGCCAAAAACAGGCAAAGGCAGATGTAGTTTGTTTGCTATTAACTGTGCTATTGTTTCAGAATTTGGAAAAGCCCACAGAGCAAGTGCTGCAAGTATGGCACCAAGCATAAGGTAGGGTCTTCGTCTTCCGAATTTTGTATTTGTGTTATCGCTCAACGCTCCTATAATCGGTTGCACAACCATTCCTGTAACAGGTCCGGCCAGCCAGATAAGACCGAATATAAAAGGCGATGCGCCTAAACCTTCTGTAACAGGGCCCGAGAGAATGATTCTCATTTGCCACGCAAATTGCAAACCAAAAAATCCCAGACAAAAATTTAACAGCTGGATTGTTGAGAGCTTTCTCAATCCATTGTTTGTGCCGGAGGCGTTTTCTTCCATATTCATATTTCCTCTCATAATAATATTAGATGCTTTTTCATTATATTAAGAAATTTAAATAAAATCAAAAATAAAAAATTTTTCTTAAATAAGTATATTCTCTAACCGGCGCATGGAGGGTGTTTTATGGTTGTGTATTATATTAAAAACGTGTAAACAAAATATCAAAAGGAATATAAAAATGTCTAAAATCAAAACAGTCGACTACGTAGTGCAAGAGCTTGTTAAACTTGGTATTACTGATGTTTTCGGTCTTCCCGGAGATTACAATTTTAACATAGTAGAGGCTGTTGAAAAAAATAAAGACACAAATTGGATAGGCTGCACCAATGAGCTTAATGCCGGTTATGCAGCAGACGGATACGCCAGAATAAAAGGCTACGGTGCTCTTGTCACAACATACGGTGTCGGTGAGTTGTCTGCAATAAATGCTATTGCCGGTAGTTTTGCCGAATTTGTTCCTGTAATAAAGATTGTGGGAGTCCCAAAAACCAAGGATATAAAAAATAAAACATTACTTCATCACAATTTTTCAGAGCCTGATTATCATGCATTTGAAAGAGCGTTTTCAAATGTAACATGCACAACAGCTTTTCTTGACGAAACCAATGCAAAAAAAGAAATTGACAGGGTTTTGAGTGTTTTTATTAATGAAAAAAAGCCTGTTTATCTGGCAATTCCTATGGATATTTGTGATTTTGAAATAGAAAATGAACCTGAAATAAATATTAAAAAAAGCGATGAAAATATTTTAAATTCAGCTTTAAACCATGCCGAAAAGCTACTCAAAAAAGCCCAAAAGCCTGTTATAATAGCGGACTCTTTAATAGAGCGATTTTTGTCTGTAAATGAAGCCAAAGAGTTTATCAAAACAAGCGGTTATCCTGTGACAACATTTATTATGGGGCAGGGGCTTGTCAATTGGAATTATGAAAACAATCTGGGGACTTTCACGGGAAGACACGGTAATAAAAATACTTATGATTATGTTAATTCTTCCGACTGTGTAATATCAATAGGTGCAATAATGAGTGATTTTAACACCTTCAATTTTGATATGAAATTTACTCCTTCAAATTACATACAGATTTTTGGAGATTATACGGTTATTGAAAACAAAAGATATGACAACGTTCTTATGAAAGATATGCTAAACAGGCTGACAAAAATTGTTCTTGCAAAAAACGCGGAATTGCCCAAAAAAGTATTTGAATATACAAAAGCCCCTGTGGCGCGTGGTGCAAAGCTTGATTCAAAATACATTTATCCGCGTATTCAGGAATTTTTGAAAAAAGGTGATGTGATTTTTATTGAAACAGGCATGGTCAAATACGGTTTTGCTCTTATGAAACAGCCGGAAGAAGCTATGTTTCACTCACAGGTTTTGTGGGGTTCTATCGGCTGGGCAACCGCTGCTGCCTTTGGCGCGAGTGTTGCGCTAAAAGATACGGATAAAAGAGTTATTCTTTTTACAGGCGAGGGGTCTCACCAGCTTACGGCACAGGAGGTAAGCTCTGTAATGCGTTACGGTTTAAAACCGATTTTTATAATACTAAATAATGACGGCTATACAATAGAAAGATTGTTATCTAATGACCCTATGGCTTCTTTTAACGACATTGCACAATGGGACTATGCAAAATTTGCAAAAGCCTTTGACGGTGATATCTGGACTGCCCGTGCAAAGACAGATAAAGAGTTTGATGAAGCTTTGATAATTGCTGCAAAAAAACAAAAAACAAAAATGTGTTATATTGAAATTTTTACTGATAAAATGGATTTACCGGAACTTGCAAAACGCATGGTCGAACAAAGACAGGCAAACAAACCGTCAATATCATAGTTTGGAGAAATTGTGGAAAAAGTAAAAACGCTTTTTGATGTAATAGGCCCGGTTATAATAGGGCCATCGAGTTCTCACACGGCCGGAGCTGTCAGGATAGGGCTTCTTGCGGGGAAAATCTTTGGCGAAATACCGCAAAAGGTAAAATTTAAACTCTACAACTCTTTTGCTAAAACAGGCAAAGGCCACGGCACAGACAAGGGGCTGCTTGGCGGTGTACTTGGTATGGATGTGGATAATGACAGTATAAAAAAGGCTTATGACATTGCAAAAAAACTCAATGTTCATTATGAATTTGCATACCTTGAAGATTACAACAGGCATCCTAATTCCGTTGATGTGATTCTGGAAGGCAAAACTGTAAAAAAAATGGAAATCAGCGGTATTTCCGTTGGTGCGGGCGAGGTTGCCATTACAAAAATAAACGGATACAAATTTAATATAAACGGTGATTATGACACGCTTGTGCTTATTTACAAGGACAAGCCAGGCATGGTTTATAGAGTTACTGCATTGCTGCAGGGACAGAACCTTAACATCGCTTCCATGCATTGCGATAGAAACGCCAAAGGTCAGGAGGCATCTATGGGTATTTGTCTGGACGGGCATATTACCGACCATATTATGGAAGAGCTGGCAAAAATCGAAGGCGTTTATTTGATTAGAAATATAGAAATGTTGAAAAAATGATAAAGTCGAAAAATTTTGAAGATGTGCTCAATATTGCACGGGAAAAAAATAAAAAATTATACGAAATATGCGAATTGCTGGAAGCGGACACTTCTGAGATTTCTACAGAAGAAGTGCGTGATAGGGTAAAAATCATTCTGGACGCAATGAAAGACGCTATTGAAAAAGGGCTTAAATCAAAAGAAAAGTCCATGAGCGGAATGTGCGGCGATGACTGTGCAAAATTGCTTGAGAGATACAAATCCGGCCATTCGTTGTTTTCTGAAACCTATCAAAAAGTGCTCACCTATTCTCTGGCAACTATAGAACAGAATTTAAGAATGGGCAAAATTGTTGCGTGTCCTACAGCAGGTTCATGCGGGATTGTGCCGGCAGTTATTATTGCCATAGCAGAATCAATAAACGCGGGTGAAGAAGAGCAAATCAATGCACTAATTACAGCCGGGCTCATAGGCAAAATTGTCGCAAACAAACTTGCTCTGGCCGGAGCAGTTGCAGGCTGCCAGAGCGAATGCGGGGTTGCTGCTGCAATGGCTGCAGCCGGGCTTGTTGAAATGTACAACGGTACAAACGAGCAAATTTTGAGTGCAGCTGCTCTTACTTTAAAAAACATTATGGGGCTTGTTTGCGACCCTGTTGCAGGGCTTGTCGAAGTGCCCTGTGTAAAGAGAAACGCTTTTCTTGCTATTTATGCAGTGACAGGTGCAGAGCTTGCAATGGCAAATATTCAGTCCGTTATCCCGATAGACGAGGTGGTGGACGCGATGAAACAGGTTGGCGAAATGATGTCTCCCCGTCTGAAAGAAAGCTCGGAAGCAGGGCTGGCTACTACAAAAACAGGGCTTGAAATAACTCAAAACCTTGCTAAAAAATGGCAGGAGCAATAATTATCTTTTTAGCTCCACAATAAAAGTTGTGTATTCGTTTTCGCCCGGTGCAGATTCTATAAAAATTCTGCCTTTGTGGGCTTTTACTATTCTGTTTGAAAGGTAAAGACCAAGGCCGGTGCCTACTTTGCGGAATTTTTTTGCGGTTGTATAGTATTTGTCAAAAACGTGTTTAATCTCTTCTTTTTTAATACTTTTACCGTAGTTTGTGATTTTTATATATATTTTTTTGTCATCATTGCATAGTGCAACGTCTACTTTTGATGAAGGGTTGCTGAAGGAGATTGCGTTCAGGATAAGGTTTTTCAATACTCTTTTAATATAAAATTCGTCCACCTGTACTTTTTCAAAAAACTCGCTCCAGTAATTTATGCTGATAGAATCTGTGTCTGAAATTGGTTTCATTTCTTCTGTTGTCTCTTCAACCAGCCTGTTGATATCAACACTTTCTTTGTGGAGGTCAATTTTGGTTTCGTTTACCTTGTAGGTCTCCAGTATAATTTCCACAAGCTCTACAAGCTCTTTGTTGGAGTTTTTAAGGTATAACAGGGCTTCTTTTTGTTTTTCGTTCAACTCGCCGAATCTGTTATCCAAAAGAAAATTCAGCATGTTTTTTTCTGCAAGAATCGGCACTTTTAAGTCGTGTGTTAAAGTAGCAACAAAGTCTTCTTTGAGTTGTTCCACTTCTTTTAGAGCGTCGATTTTTTTGTTTAAATCGTTTTGATACTCTTTTATCATGTCCTCTCTGTCGACAATGGACTCAATCATAGAGTTTACGCTCTGTGCAAGGTTTGGGAAAATAGCAAAAGATTCTTCGTTTACCCTTTCATAGAGGTTTCCGTAGCGGACGGAGTTTATGGTTTTTATGATTGCTCTCAGTGCTGTCTTGTTTTTGCGGAACGTTTTTTTTAGGCTTTTGTATTTCCTTAACAAATAAATTAAGGAAAATATTAATACAACCGAAACAATGATAAATACTGATAATAAAATATTAATCACGCTTAGTAACCGTAATGTTCATGCGCAACAAGGTATTCTCTTACATGGTTAAGTGCTGATTGCACAATCCTTGTAATACGCGAAGATGACAGGCCGACTTGTTCTGCAATTTCTTTGACCTGCATGTTTCTGTAAAATCTGTATTCAACGACAAGCCTGTCTTTTTGCGGCAGGGTTGCAATAGCTTCTCTTATTGCTTTACCGAGTTCTCCGATTTCTGCTTTTTCGTCCGGCAGAGCATGAGGGTCTTTGATAAAATCGAACGGAGAGTCATTATCTGACGATGCAGCGGCAATAGAATCTATAGACAAAATAGTCTCGTAGATTGCTTCTCTTACTTTTCCCGGTGACACATCAATATCACCATCTGTACCGCCCTCTGCTGATTCATCTTCAGAAGCTTTTGAGTGTTTTAAAGTATACCACTTGTAGCGGTTTCTTAATTCGTTTCTGATAGCCCATCTTACAGCCGTTGCAATGTAGGAGCTGTTGTATTTTTCCAGCTGCTCGGGTGTTTTGTTTTTAATCATTGCCTGAACAGCAATAATACCGATAGACACAAGCTCTTCGTAATCCACCATGTGTGAAGGAATACGTCTGTGTTCAACCTTTGCTACCTTTTCAACGATTGTTATATATTCTTTAATTTTATTTTGAGAAGCGTTGTTAATCATGATTATTTTTTATCATTTTTCTTAATATTTATATTACTAGGTTTTTGAGAATTTCGCAAATTGTATACAAATAATAAGATTTCAGCTACAGCTTTGTAAAGGTCAGGCGGGATTTCGCGGTTAACATCAACCAGCCTGAAAAGCGCACGTGCTACAGGAGGGTTTTCCACTACAGGCACTCCGTGCTCGCGTGCTATGTCTATAATTTTTTTTGCAAAAAGCTCTGTACCTTTGGCTACAAGCTTTGGGGATTCCATTTCTTCCTGATCATATTTTAGCGCACAGGCAATGTGGGTGGGGTTTGTTACCACAAAATCCGCATCAGGCACAGCATCCATCATACCCTGCTGCATCATCTGCTGTCTGCGTTGGCGCAGTGCTGCTTTTACATTGGGGTCGCCTTCAGTGTTTTTGTATTCGTCTTTTACCTCTTTAAAAGACATCTTCTGGTCTTGCAAAAATTTCCATCGGGTCATACCGTAATCTGCCGCAGCAATAATCAAAAAGGCAATACTGGCCTTTATGATAAAGTCCATAATCAATGCACCGAATTCCTGCATGATGGCAAAATGGTTGTCCATTGCAGCCAGTCCGAGGATTATGTCAAAGTGAGATTTGTAAACAACCCAGCCTATGTAGCCTAAAATTGCAACTTTTACAATGTTTTTCACAAGCTCAAAAAGCGTTTTTACAGACATTATGTTTTTAAAATATTTTGTAGGGTTGAGCTTATCGAGTTTTGGCGCAAGCGGTGTGGTTGTAAAAAGCGGCCCAACCTGTATAAAATCCCCGAGTATTGCAATAAACATTGCAAGTGCAAGAATCGGCCCGATAATCAAAATTGTAGGCACAAGCGTAATAAATAGCAGATAAGGCAGGCCAATAACCTGCAAATGCTGGTTTGGAATCTGCTGATAGCAAAGCACAAAGAGCCTGGAAATCTGGTCAAAAATAAACGGCGAAAGTTTTGCGATTGCAAAAAACATTACAACCATGGCTATAGCCATTGAAAAATCTTTTGATTTTACAACCTGGCCTTCTTTTCTTGCTTTTTCTAGTTTTTGGTGCGATGCCTCAAACTGCTTGTCTTCATCACCCATCAGACGGGTTCCTTAATATTTTGTAATCTAACCAAACTCAACAGTAATATATTACCATGAAATATTATCTACATACACAAACATGACATTATGTTCTCTTTATTATAAAATTCGGTTATGGATATTAATTAAAAAGGACATAATCGATTATGAAAATTTCACTGGAATGGCTTAATGAATTTGTTGATCTCACAGACACTACACCCGAACAAATTGCTCACGAACTGACTATGAGCGGTTTGGAAGTAGAAGAAATTGAAAAAACAGGCCCGAAATTTTCAAATATAAAAACAGCACAAATAAAACTTATAGAAAACCATCCGAATGCCGATAAACTGCACCTTGTGACAGTTGACCTCGGTAATGAAACCAAAACCGTTGTCTGCGGCGCGCAAAATATACAGGAAGGGCAAATTATCCCTTATGCTTCTGTAGGCTCAAAAGTTTTGGACAGAAAAACAGGTGAACAGTTTGAACTCACTCCCGCAAAAATCAGAGGTGTGGAATCTCAAGGAATGCTGTGCTCTCAAGACGAGCTGGGGCTTGAGGGCTTGCAGGAAGAAGACGGAATCCTTATTTTGAACAGATTGTACGACGATATCAAATTAGGCACTCCTGTTGAAAAACTGCTCAATATTAAAGAAGATATTGTACTGGATGTTGCACCCACTGCAAACAGAGGGGATGAAATGTCTGTTATCGGGGTTGCAAGAGAGCTTTGTGCAATATTTAACAAAAAGCTGCAATTCTCACCGCTTCAAAGCACACAGGACAATTCAACAGACAAATTCGAAGTTGAAATTATTGATAAAGAAGGCTGTAAATACTACAGCGCAGGCCTTTTAAAAGATGTTGTAATAAAACCGTCGCCTGAATGGATGCAAAGACGCCTCACTGCCTGTGGTATCCGTGCAATAAACAATGTTGTTGATATTACAAACTATGTTCTTTTAGAATACGGCTGCCCGCTGCACGCTTTTGATAAAGACAAATTAAACGGATATCTTTGCGTGAGACGTGCAAAAGAAAACGAAACAATCGTTACACTCGATGAAATCGAACGTAAAACAAACAGCGATACAGTGCTGATTGCAACAAAAGAGCAGGCTGTCTGCGTGGGTGGCGTTTTCGGCTCTGCCAACAGCGAAGTTGACGACAACACAAAAAATATTGTGCTTGAAGCTGCCTACTTTACACCGGCTCAAAACAGACGCTCTGCTAGAAGCATAGGCTATAGAAGCGAAGCCAGCGCAAGATTTGAACGCGGAATTGATATTGAAATTGTTAAACCCGCACTGCTTAGAGCAATGCAGCTTTTAGTGGACCTTGCGGATGCAAAAGTTGACGGTATTGTAGAAACAGGCGACAACAAACTGCCGGAAATCGATATTACTTTAAGATTTGCTCAAATCAAACGTATTTTAGGCACTGAAATCCCTGTGGAAAAATGTGTTGAAATCGCACAGAACCTTGGCTTTGAGCTCCTTGGCAAAAACGAAATTGCTGCAAAATTCAAAGTTCCGTCTTTCAGAAGAAACGATGTGTACAGAGAAATCGATTTGATTGAAGAGATTTCAAGAATTTACGGCTACGACAAGATTGATCCAACCTTGCCGAAAAATACCCAGTCGCCTGAAATCAGCGAAGAATCAAGAATTTTGAAAAAAGTTTCCAACATGCTTTTGGGTAAAGGTTTTATGGAAGCCGTTACTTCATCACTTGTTGGAGAGCCCTTGTACAAAGAGTTCTGTGTAGAATTTGATGATGAAAAAGCCGTTAAAGTATGCAACCCGCAGAGCGAAGACCACACAATGCTTCGCCAGTCACTGATTCCGAGTGTTTTGAATGTTGTTAAAACAAACCTTTCAAACGGACAAAAAGACTTTTCTATTTTTGAAACAGGAAGAACATACTTTATCGAGCGTGAAACCGATGAAAAAGATTCCGGCGTAACAGAAAGAAGAATTCTCGCAGGTGCCATGACAGGTGATATCAATAACGAAAAATGGATTAAAAAACCTGTGCTTGATTTCTTTAGTGTAAAAGGCGTTGTGCAGAATCTTCTTGAGCTTCTGGGGCTGGAAAACAGAGTGCAGTTTAGACCATGCAATGACAAAGCGTTTTTGCATCCCGGTAAAAGCGCAAAACTCGTTATGCTTGGCAAACAGCCTCTGGAAGTTGGTTTCTTTGGTGAAGTACATCCTATTTTAAAAGACAAAGAAAAATTTCAGCAAAATGTATATATTTTTGAAATCAACCTTGAAGAGCTTTTAAAAGCAGTGCATACTTCTGTTGTAAGATACAAAAAACTTTCACAATTCCCGGAAGTGCAAAGGGACCTTGCGTTTATTGTGCCAGAGAGTGTGTCTCATGAAGAGATTGCAAAGATTATCAAAAAATCTGTAAAACAAAATCTTTTCAACGGTGAAGAGCTCTTTGATATTTATCAGGGAGAACACATACAAGACGGTTTTAAAAGTATGGCGTACAGAATCAAAATGCAAGACAAAGATGCCACGCTGACAGACGAAACCGTTGAAGAACAAATGACTTCGATTCGAAATAACCTTAAAAAATCAATTTCCGAATTAAGCTTTAGAGAGTAATTTATGACAACAAATAACGAACAACTTGTTAAAGACCTGACCGCAAAAGATGAAACAAAGGCTTTTGCGGCTGCGCAATGCATAATAAACAATGCTGATACACAGGCATTTTCGCTTCTTTGCGACAAAAGTGAGTTTTTATTCGACTTTGTAAAAAATAATGTGAATAAAAGACTGCAAAAAGCCGTGAATGAAGGCAATTTCAGAAACCTCTTTGCGTTTTTGAAAAACTACTGCCCTGATTTTGAGGATACAATCATAGGCGGCATTGCACGCTTTGCAAATGAAGATTTAACAGACGAAATGCTTGAGCTGCTCGAAAACGGCAGTGATGACGAAAAAGCATACGCAGCAAAGTATTTTTCCTACATACCTGATACCATTGCAGCAGATGACCTTACAGAGTATGCGTTTTCAGATAACGAGGCTGTTGCTTTCAACTCTGCAAAGGCTCTTGGGGCAATGAAAATAGATTCGGCTTATCAAAAAGCTCTTGAGCTGTTAAATTCAGATGACGAGTTCACAGTGCTCAAGGCTGTGAAATTCCTTGTTGCGTATGAGGATAAAGCCGCTGTTGAACATATCTTAAAAGCTATGGAACACTCTTCCATGAGCGAAAATATTGCGGGAGAAATCCCCTATATCCAGAGCCTTATGGAGCTTTTACAACAGTATGAGGATAAAAATTATGTACTGCTTTGTATCGACAATATCCTCTCGGGGCTGGGCGAGATTCTGCCTTTGAGCCAGATATTCTGCTTTGAGATGTTTGAGGTGCTCGAGTATTTGATTCCTTACAACACAAACAACAAAAATCCGCAGGCAGCCGTTGTGCTTTTAAAAGCCCTGTCAAAGTTTGAAGAGCTGGCAAACAATGAGGAATACACTTTTGACGAGGATAAAAATACAAAACAGGAAATTCAGGATATCTACAACCTGTTGAAAAAACAGCAGGAGTACTTTTGGAATGCACAGAAAAACCTTGTTAAAAACGAGCTTGATGAATCAAATGTTCCCGTGTATCGCATAAGCAGCGCGTTAAGCGTTATTTGCGAGTACAAGCTTGTGCAGGCACAAGATGAAATAAAGAACCTTTTGCACTCCAACAATGAAATTCTTTTATGCGAGGCAGCTTCCGCTTTAAAACAAATAGGCAGACTCGATTGTGCGCAAAAAGAATCAATCCTTGCAAAAGTCCATGACGAAAACAAAAAAGCACTTATCAACAGTTTATTTTAATATGCTCATAGACACGCACACACATATTGATATGGATAATTTTAAAGACCGGTTTGACGAAGTACTCAAAACTGCGGCTGAGTACGGGGTGAAAAAGGTTGTTATCCCCGGTGTGGAACCTGCTGGGTTTTCGCGTATTGTTGAGTTGTGCGAAAAATATGACAATGTATACGGTGCTGTCGGGGTTCATCCCGAGGAAGTGGGTGCTTTTGATGAAAAAGCTGAAAGTTTAATGCGTGAATATCTCAAACACCCGAAAATCATTGCAGTGGGCGAGGTGGGGCTTGATTACTACTGGGATAAATCACAGATTGAACGACAGAAAGAGATTTTTGAACGTCAGATTTTGATAGCAAAAGATGCCAAAAAGCCTGTACTTGTGCATGACAGAGAGGCTCATCTTGATACATTTGAGATTCTGAAAAAAACAAATGCAAAAGAAACCGGAGTGGTAATGCATTGTTTTTCCGGAAGTCCGGAATTTGCGTTGGAGTGCGTTAAAGAAGGATTTTATATTGCACTTGGCGGGGTTGTGACTTTTAAGAATGCAAAAAAAGTAAAAGAGGTTGCAAAGGCTGTGCCGCTTGAAAAGTTACTTTTAGAAACTGATGCGCCCTATATGACACCTGTGCCCTATCGCGGCAAAGAGAACCAGCCGGCTTATGTGAAGTTTGTGGCACAGGAGATTGCTTCTATTAGAAACATCAGCTTTGAAGAAGTGGCAAATGCTACCACGGCTAATGCAAAAAGGCTTTTAGGGATATAGCTGTTTTATTTTTAAATCCCAACTATGCTAAAATATAACCATGCTGTATTTTTATCACGGACAGGAAGATTATCTTATAGAGCTTGAGCTTGAATCACTCAAGTCCAAAGTAGTGGACAAGTCGTTTTTGTCTACAAACTATCGCGTGTATGACAACCCTAAGTTTCAGGAACTAATTGATATTTTGCGCACACCGTCTTTGATGTTTGGCAATGTGCTTGCTGTTGTGAACTGTGAAAAATACTTTTTTGACACAAAAGGCAAGATAAACTTTGATGACAAAGAGCTCAAACAAATTGAAGAAGCCATCCAGTCAATGCCTGAGAGCCTGCATGTGGTTTTTGTGTGCAGAATAGAACGCGGCAGCACAAAAAAAATCGACACACGAAGAAAAATCTATAAAATCATCTCTAAAAATGCTTCAACATCAGAATTTGCAGAATTTAAACCTTACCAGAAAGAACTTGCTTCGTGGATTCAAAAACAGGTTAAGAAAAAAGAGTTGATGATGGCGTCTGATGTTGTGCAATTTTTGATTGAGCGGCTTGGCACTAACCTTCGGGTAATTGATAACGAGCTTGAAAAGCTCAAGTTGTCCGTTTATCCGGAAAAAAATATAAAAAAAGAACACATAAAAGATATCTGTACATCAACAGAGGATATTTTTCTTTTGTCCGATTATATTTTGAAAGGCCAAAAAGACCTTGCGCTTTTGGAGTTTAAAAAACTGTGCACTAACAAGCATTACCTTGAGATTCTTGCTGTTTTGCAAACCAGTTTTTCCAGACTGGCTGCTATGAAGGTTGATTCTGTTGATAAAAGCTCATTTGAAATTGCATCTAAAACCCATATGAGCGAATTTATTGTAAAAAAACAACTTGAAAAGCTGCGCAATGTGCCCATGGACAGGATTATACAAATAAGAAAGAATCTGCTGGAGGCTGAATACAGGGTAAAAACAGGTGAAATGGCTTTTTATGAGCTTCCTGTGGAGCTTGGGATTCTGGGGTAGTTTATGTTTCATCCGATATTAAAACGAAAATTTGAATATGTCACAAACTATTTTGAAACTGCAATAAAAAACGAAAAGCGCAGCTTCGCTCAATCGATTGTGCTCTACGGTCAGGATATTGTGGCACAGTATTACCTTGCAATGGAAATATCCAGACAGCTGAACTGTATGAAAGACGCAGACCCCGCCTGTGACTGCCTTAATTGCAGCTGGATACGCAACAATCAGCACCCTGCTGTTTTGACTGTTTCAAAAAACGATAACAAACCTTCTGACGATACTTCAAGCAAGGTTATCTCGATAAAACAAACCCTTATGATTAATAACAGCCTTATCAATTCATCTGATTATTACAGGGTGTTTATTTTTTGTGATTCGGAAATCGGAGAAATGAATGAGTTTGAAAAAAAACATATTCAAGACTTTGGCGGGCTTAATTTCAAGTTTCCGCAAGAAAACTGGATACCAAAACCGCTCAACAGAGATGTGCTTATAGAAGCTTCTGCAAACTCTCTGCTAAAATCTATTGAAGAGCCGCCAGAGCGCACGCTGTTTTTGTTTTTGACAGAAGACAAAGAGGACATCATAGAAACTATTATTTCGCGCTCTCAGAGTTTTTATGTTCCGTCATTTAATGCACAGAGCTATGATACTGAGTTTTTAACAGCAGTGCTTGCTGACTACCCTGCAATAAAAAAGATAAATGTTATAAATACAGCTGCTGTGCTGCTAGAAGCAATGCAAGAGCATGATTACAAGGTAGAGTATGTTCTTGATTGCATGGAGTTTTATTTGGCACAGATGATAAAAAGAAATTTGAATAACAAAATGCTTGTTCAAAAGATAAAAAAAGATATTTCGAAAATCCAGCATGCCAAAAAACAGGCACAGGCTTATATCAAACCCCAGCTTATCATTGAAGACCTGTTGTTTTCGTTTGCGTTTTAGATTTTAATTTGTAGTCTAAAAAGCTTTTAAATAGCACTTTTTACTCATGAAACATTAAGAAATGTAACAGATATATACTATTTATAACTCTAATATGGCAATTTTCTTTAAAAGAAATTGTTTATATAAGTACGAGAGATATAAGAGACGAAAGACAAAGGTTAAACACCACTTACATATTAGAGATATTAGAGAAACAAAGCTAAACCACAAACTTAAAAACTTACTTATTTACTTCACTTCATTTACTTCACACACTTCACAATAGACGAGGAATGTAAAGAAATTTTCATTCCAACGGCTCTGCTTAATTGCGAGCCGTTTTTTTTATTTTTTGATTAATATTCGGGGAATTTTTGATAAAGTTTTGAAAGTATAGGATGGTCTTTCAATAACTCTTTCCAATGATCGAGCTCTTTTCCCTTGAGTGACATATTTGTAGAAACCGTATTAAAACTCAACAGCCTGTGTGCATTTGTTCTTTCAATCCTGTTTTTGCATTGCTCGAGCGTTGTTACTGCTCCGGTTGTGTTCATATCAATAAAAAACTTTCCGCATTTTTCTATAACAATTGGCACAAAACTGCTTATGGGTATTTCTCCGGCAAGGCGTTCAAAGTGTTTTTCCAGTGCTGGCATGATTTGGTTTGAGTTTTTTATTTGAACATAGTACTCTTCTCCCCTGTCAGGAAGAAAACCCATTTTTGTATGGTACAAAATTGCTTTTGGAAGAGCAACGCGGGGTATCTTTTCTATACCGAGCTGCACTGCTCTTTCTATATGCATCTGGTCGAGCCGGAAGCCCACTCCCGCAAGATCCTGTCTGTGAGTATTCATCTCTCCTGTAATCATAAACAATTTTTTGTCCGAAGCCGGCTTTATGCTATATTCTTTGCTGCCGATGCTTTTGCCGAATTTGTCTACAAGCTCGATGGTCTCAACTGTTACGGAAGGTTCGTAATGGTTCTTTTTTGAAGAGAGTTTTACCTTTGCTTCGACAGGTTTTCCTGTTTTTAAATCTTTGAGCAAAATAGTATCAGGCCTCTGGCCTTTGTATTCAAAGGTATCGCTTAAAAGCTCTTTCATTGTGCTGCTTTTAAATACATTTTCATCAATGTATTTTTGCATAATTTTTTCAGAATCTTTGACTGCTTTTTGAAGATTGGGGTCTACGGTTCTTTTAAAAATGTTTTTTATAAGTATCATTATTGCTTTTCTTTCACAAAAGGTTTAAAAACTAAAAAAAGATTTTTTTGCTTTTTGTCTGTAAAAGTAAAAATTGTACACTTAATATTGTAACAAACTACAGACCATGACTGCATTGTCATGGTTTTTTAGTATTACAATAATATAATTAGATAGTTATTAGATTTGGGGAGAAAATTTAAAGTGGATTGCACGGAAGAAAAACTCAATTTGTCTCAAAACGCCATCAAAGTTTTGGAGAAAAGATACTTAAAAAGGGATGCTCAGGGCAACCCGACAGAAAGACCGGAAGATTTATTTATGAGGGTTGCATCTACCCTTGCTGCAGCTGACAAAAAATTTGGTTCTACACAGGAAGAAGTGGACAAAACTACAAAAGAATTTTACAGCTTTATAACAAACCGTTATTTCATGCCGAACTCACCTACTTTGATGAATGCAGGCAGAGAGCTGGGACAATTGGCAGCTTGTTTTGTTCTGCCTGTTGAAGATTCTCTTGAAGGCATTTTTGAAACAGTTAAAAACACTGCTCTTATTCACAAATCAGGCGGTGGCACAGGTTTTTCTTTCTCAAGATTAAGACCTAAAAATGACGTTGTTCGTTCTACAATGGGTGTATCTTCAGGCCCTGTAAGCTTTATGGAAGTGTTTAACGCAGCTACAGAAGCTGTTAAACAAGGTGGTACAAGACGCGGCGCTAACATGGGTATTTTAAGAATTGACCACCCTGATATTTTAGATTTTATCAACTGCAAATCAGATAACTTTAAATTAAACAACTTCAACATCTCTGTTGCTGTTACAGACAAGTTTATGGAAGCCCTAAAAGCCGGCACAGACTATGAACTGTACCACCCCAGAACAAAACAGCCTGTTGGCAAATTGAGTGCCAAAGCTGTATTTGACCTGATTGTTGAAGGCGCATGGAAAAACGGTGAACCTGGTATTATATTCATTGACAAAATGAACTATGACAACCCCACACCTTTAATCGGCGACATTGAATCTACAAACCCATGCGGAGAGGTTCCATTACTTCCTTACGAAGCCTGCAACCTCGGTTCTATCAACCTCGGTTTGATGCTCAAAGGTTCTGAAGGCAGCTACAGCGTTGATTGGGATAAGCTGGCTGAAACTACAAAAACAGCTATCCACTTCCTTGACAACGTTATTGCTATCAACAATTACCCGCTCCCGCAGATTTCAGAAATGGTTCAAAACAACCGTAAAATCGGCCTCGGTGTAATGGGTTGGGCTGATATGCTTATGAAAATGGGCATTGCTTACAACTCTGAAGATGGCACAAAATTGGCTTCTCAGATTATGGAATTCATTGATTACCAGTCTAAAGTTAAATCAATCGAGCTTTCTAAAGAAAGAGGCAGATTCGGCAACTTTAAAGGAAGCGTTTACGATGGTGTATTCAAAGACGGCAAACCTTTCTTAACATACAAATATGAAGGCAAGTCAGCCGGAATTATTACTGACGAAATGTGGGCTGATTTAGACGCTCAAATCGCAAAATTCGGTATCAGAAACGCAACTACAACTTGTATTGCTCCGACAGGTACAATCTCTATGATTGCCGGTGCATCAGGCGGTGTTGAGCCTTTATTCGGTCTTGTATTTATCCGTGACGTAATGGATGGCACAATCATGATGGAAATCAACCCCATCTTTGAACAGTACGCTAGAAAACACGGATTCTACTCCGATGAATTGATGAAAAAAATTTCAATTGACGGCACAGTAGCACACTGCAGCGAGGTTCCTGAAGAAGCTAAGAAAATCTTTGTTGCAGCACATGACGTTTCTCCTTACTGGCACGTTAAAATGCAGGCTGCATTCCAGCTTCATACTGACAACGCTGTTTCAAAAACAGTTAACTTTGAAGAAAACGCTACAAGACAGGATGTTGCTGACTCTTACCTGTTAGCTTATGAAAACAACCTTAAGGGTATTACTGTTTATCGTAACAACTCAAGACAGTTCCAGCCTATGAACCTTGAGAAAAAAGACGACAAGAAAATGCCTGAAATAAAAGCAATTGACGAGCCTAAAGCTGAGCTGCCAGAAGCACAGCACACAGGCGAAGAACACAAATGCCCCGAATGCGGAGCTGTTCTCGGCTACGGCGAAGGCTGCTTTATCTGTCTTAACTGCGGATATTCCGGTTGTTCATAATTGACATAGATTGAATTGATAAAAATAAAAAAGCGCTTTTCTCTCTTAGAAGAGCGCTTTTTTGATAATATTTGTTATGTAGTTTTTTGTTTTTTGGCTTTTTGCTTTAGGCGTTCGCAAATAGTTTATATCCTTTGCCGTTCCGAAAAATGCTTCGCATTTTAAGTCACTCTAAAGGACATAAACTATTCCCTCACTTTACACACTCTCTTTTGCGCCGCTGCGCGGCGCACGGCACGCAGTGCCGCAGAAAAAAGCTTGTAAAGTACAAAGTGAAGTATATTCATTTTTCGACGCCTATGGAGCGCAGCGGAGTCGAGCTAGAAAAATTAATATACTTTGCTTTGTACGCCTAAAGCAAAAAGCCAAAAAACAAAAAACTACATAACAAATATTATCAATACAAAAACATAATCAAAAGCTTGCGCCCAAAGAGCATTAGGCCTATTAACACACTTGTCATTGCTGCAATCAGCACAACACCGGCAGAAAGGTCTTTTGCCATTTTTACCATTTTGGAATATTTGTTTTTGTAAAGCGCATCAAGTGCAAACTCGATTACGGAGTTGAAAAGCTCTGCTGTAATCACAAAGCTGATTGCAAGTATGAGTACACAGTATTCAATACATTTGAAGTTTAAAATTATGCCGCCTAAAATTGCAAGAAAGCCCACAAACAAATGGAACCTGTAATTGCGCTGTGATTTGTATGCAACGCTCAGGCCCTGCAATGCGTATGACAAACTCTTTTTATAGCCGCCGGATGTAAATTTTGACATTATTCTTAAATCCCCAGATTATTTATCATTTCCTGCTGAATAGTCCACATTTCTTTCAGCGTTTCTTCGTCTTGATGGTCATATCCTAACAGATGGAGTATGCCGTGTGCAAGCAAAAAGTACAACTCGTCTTTAAAAGTTTTGTTTTCGTGGCTTTCGTCTTTTGATTGAGAAAGCGCTGTGTCCAGCGATATGATTATTTCCCCGAGATTTATTTCGTTGTCAAAGATAAATCTTTCTTCCGGTGGGCTGTCTGCAAAGATTGCAAACGTAATCACATCTGTGGGCCTGTCTTTTTGCCTGTATTCACGGTTAATTTCGTGTATGTGGCTGTCATCTGTCAAAACCGTATCAAAGTACAGAAGACTAAAATCATAACCTTTAAGACAGGATTTTTCAACCCATTCTTTTTTTGACAAAAAATATTGCGTCATCGCGACAGCATCTTTTGTCATCTGCGCTGTGTCAAAAGCTCCGTCAGACGGTGCTTTAAAATCCTCATAAGTATTTTCTATAAAGATATTAATCTCTTTAGTCATTATTTTCTTTTTGTTCTTCCGTATTTTCAGACTTTTGAATGTGTTTTTGAATCTTTTTTTCTATTTTTTCTTCTTCATCTGTTGTAATTTTGTCGGGTGCCACGAATTTCTTTTTGAGGGCTTTTTCTTCCAGCTCTTGGATAATGTTTTCGTGGTATTTAATTCTCTGGTGGTGTGCAGCTCTAAGGTTTTTGCTCAACGCAGCAGCAATTGTTTTGAGGTCTTTCAATGTCAACGGGCTGTCAGACAGCTGGCCGTCATTGAGTTTTGATTGGATGATTTTGTTAATCATACCATCAAGCTCTTCTTGGGAATGATCTTTGAGCGTTCTTGACGCAGATTCAACCGAGTCTGCAATCATAAGGATTGCAGTTTCTTTCATGTTCGGGCGCGGGCCTGTGTAGCGGAATTGTTCTTCTGTTACTTTGTCAGCGCCTTCTTCCATTTTTGCCTGGTTGTAGAAATAACTTGCAATAGAGTCTCCATGGTGCTGTACAATAAAGTTTTGTACTATCGGAGGCAATCCGTATTCTTTTGCAAGGTCAATACCGTCTTTGGGGTGGGCTGTTATTACCATTTTGCTCAATCTCGGGTTGAGTTTTGTGTGAGGGTTTTCAATGCCAAAGTAGGTCTGGTTTTCTACAAAGAATAAAGGTCTTTTGAGTTTGCCTATGTCGTGGTAAAGCGCACCTACTCGAGCTAGCACCGGGTCTGCTCCGATTGCTTCGGCAGCTGTTTCGCACAGGTTAGCAACCATAAGGCAGTGTGCAAATGTACCGGGTGCTTCGAATTGAAGACGTTTTAAAAGCGGCTGGTTGTTATCTGCAAGCTCTGCAAGTCCGTATGGTGTAACGATTTTGAACATGCTTTCAAGCAAAGGAATAATTCCGAGTACAATAATACCTGACAATAGGCCGTTAAGTGTACCGATTATTGTGTTTGTCCAAACAATCACAGAATCAATTGGATTGATTGAGTTTTCGATTAAGTATATGATTAAAATCAAAAACAGCATTGCAAATCCGATTTCTCCGCCGATTTTTACAAGGTCAAACCTTCTTGAATAGCGAACTTTAGATGTTGCGATTGCTGCCACAAGACAGACTATTATAAATACCGCAGCGGGCTGCATGGGCATTTGTTCCACAAGGGCAATGATTGTAATTAATATAGTTGTTACATTTATCGCTACTCTCGGGTTTGTGAATACTGATATCAAAACCGCAAGCGCAGGGAACGGCAAAAAGTAAAAAGATGCACCCGATGGCAATACTGTTGCCAGAGCAGACATCAAAACAGACAAAAGAGCTATAACTGAAAGGTAGTTTTTTGTTACAAACTGTTTTTCGTAATACAAAAGGTAATACATAAAAGTAATTACGCCCATACACACGAGTGCAAATATCCCTATAACGCCTTTTGTGTTTAGCTCAAGCACGTTGTAACCGGCTTTTTGCAGTGCGTCTTTTTTTACACGGGTAACCGGCTCGCCGGCAAATACAATTTTTTCGCCTTTTTCAAACTTTACTACTGTTGGAGCGACAGAGTTGATTGCGTTTTTCTTGGCAAGCTCTGTTGCAGCCTCGTCAAATACCATGTTAGGTACAATAACCTGTTCTAAAAGCGCTGATATAACACGTATTTCACCTTTTGATGTTTCAAAATGCGTGTTTCTCAAAATCATTGATGAAAGGTTGCCCTTTTCAAAGTCTTTTTCCGTAACCCCTTGATTCAACACGTTTGTGAGTGTTTTTTCTGCTTTTGTGAGCGTATTTTTTAATCTCTCATCATTTGAATTTATCAAATAGTTTAGAATATAGTCTTTGTAATAGTTGTTGTCAAAATCAAAAAGAAGCGCCATTTCGTCTTTTTTCTGGCTGTAGAAGCTGTCTTTTGCCCTGATTTGTTCAATGGACTTAACCAGCATTGCATAGTTGTTTTTAATGTAAGTATCTTCTGCCGGAGTCAGTATTGGCTCTACTTTTTGAGCAATTTCTTTTTTGTTTTGCTCGGTTTTAAAAGTATCAACAACCTTGATGGTTTTGGGCGCAACAATGTCGCGTTTGCTTGTTCCGTCAGGAGATATGATGCTCTGGAAGAGATAATATCTTGCGCCGAGTGTTGCTGTCATGATTACTGTAAACAGTATAAAAATCAGCAGGTTGATTACCTTGGAAGACGAAAATGTGTCTGCAAGCAGGTTAATAAATTGAATTTTTCTCATATAAATATCTCATTTAATCGCTATTTGAATTATAGATATTTTAATACGTACATTAAGAATTGCAATCCTGCACGCGGAGGACAGACGGGTATAAAACCTTAACAAACAGGCATGACCGTTAATCCTTTAAACAGTTGATGTAAAACGTTTTAAAAACGCTAAAATCAATATGTAGACTATTAATATTCAATCTTACAAAAAGAAAAGAACGGTGTTTATTATGAAAACAAATTCAGCAGAATATACTGAAAGAAAATTTACTATAGCAGATGTTTTTGCAAACCAGCACCCTGTCATTAACGGTTGGATAATGCTGAGTGCTGTTGCAATTGTTGCTCTTTATGCAATAACTTTTGCTGCAGTTTAGTTTTAATTATATTTGAACTTTTTCCATGACCTCGTCAGGAATGTCAAAGTTTGAATAAACGTTTTGCACGTCATCGTGTTCTTCCAGTTTATCCATTAAAAGCAATATCATTTTTGCTGTTTTTTCGTCTGTTATTTCCAGCGTGTTTTGAGGCAGTTTTGTAAGCTCTGCGCCTGAGTGCTTGAAACCGAGTTTTTCTAATGATTCCACAACAATCTGAAAGTTTTCAGGTGCTGTGATTACTTTGTATTCGTCATCTTCGTCTACAAAATCATCTGCGCCGGCGTTTATTGCTTCGTTAAACAATTGTTCGTAGTCAACGTCGTCTTTTGCAAAAGTAACCACGCCTGCGTCTTTAAACATCCAGCCAACGCAGCCTGTTTCGCCGAGGTTTCCGTTGAATTTTGTAAAGTAGCTTCTGATATCTCCTGCTGTGCGATTTCTGTTGTCTGTCATTGCTTCTACAATAACGGCAACACCGCCTGCGCCGTAGCCTTCGTAGGTCAGTTCTTCGTAGTTTTCGCTTGCGCCAGCGCCGCAGCCTTTTTCTATTGCACGTTTGATGTTGTCGTTTGGCAGCCCGCCTGCTTTTGCTTTTTCAATAGCGGTTCTTAAACGGAAGTTTGCGGACGGGTCTCCTCCTCCCATTTTTGCTGCTACGATGATTTCTCTTGAGTATTTTTGGAAAGCAACGCCTCTTTGTGCGTCTACTTTAGCTTTTTTGTGTTTAATTGTTGACCATTTTGAGTGTCCTGACATAGATTTATCCTTTATTAATTATTATAATGTTACTGCACCGACAGAGGCGCTTTGTACTGTTTTAGCATATTTTGCAAGAAATCCTTTAACTTCTTTTGGCGGCAGAGGCTTGAATTCTCTGCGTCTTTGTTCAAGCTCCTCTTCGCTTACAAGAAGGTCGAGTTTTCTTTGCGGTATATTTATTTTAATTTTATCTCCGTTTTTAATCAAGCCTATAATTCCGCCCATAGCAGCTTCCGGACAGATATGGCCGATGCACAGCCCGCGTGTTCCGCCGGAAAAACGTCCGTCTGTAATCAGTGCAACTTTTGCACCAAGGCCTTTTCCGACAATCATGGAAGTAGGAGCAAGCATTTCTCTCATACCCGGGCCGCCTTTGGGGCCTTCGTAGCAGATTACCACAACATCGCCTTCTTTTATCCGGTCTTTGTCTATGGCTTCCATTGTTTCTTCTTCCGAATTAAAGACTTTTGCCGTACCCTCAAAAGTCAGTGCTGAGGGGTCGACCCCTGAAATTTTAATAACGGCACCGTCTTGAGCAAGATTGCCTTTTAAAATTCCCAGCCCGGGGTTTGAGGTAATCGGGTTGTCGAGCGTGTGCACGATTGTGTTATCAACCCATGCAGCCTGTGCTATTTGTGAAATTTTTAAACCTGATACGCCTTTTGTATCTTTGAGTTCGGGTGTGTTTCCGTAAAGTGTTTTCATTACCCCGGGGATTCCTCCAGCGTTGTGCAAATCATTCATTGTAGGAAGGGCAGAGGGGTCGAGTTTGATTATCTGAGGGATTTTATAGCTCAACTCGTCAAAATCTTTGAGTGAAATATCTATGTTTCCTGAATTTGCAATGGCAAGCAGATGTAAAATAGAGTTTGTGGAGCCGCCCAGTGCAAGGTCTGTGACGATTGCGTTTCGCATGGAGTCTTTTGTTATTATGTCAGAGGGTTTGATGTTTTTTTCAACAAGCTCTATGATTTTCATTCCTGATTCAAACGCAATTTGTTTTTTCTTTGATGAAACAGCAGAAGCTGTTGCGCAAAAAGGAAGGCTCATTCCCATTACTTCTGTCAGGCAGGCCATTGTGTTTGCTGTATAAAGCCCCTGACAGGAGCCGGCTGACGGACAGCATTCTTCTTCCATTTCATGCAGACGTTGTTGGGTGATTTTTCCGGCTGATAGTTTACCCACAGCTTCAAAAGAGCCTCTTATCATTGTTAAAACTTCATTTTTGGAACATCCGTCCATCATGGGGCCTGCTGTTACAACTATACAGGGGATATCGAGTCTGAGCGCGGCTATTAACATACCGGGTGTTATTTTGTCGCAGTTTGTCAAAAGTACAAGACCGTCAAGCTGATGAGCTTCAGCAACGGTTTCTATGCAGTCTGCTATCAAGTCACGAGACGGCAGTGAATATTTCATTCCGCAATGCCCCATTGCAATACCGTCGCATACGGCAGGTGTACCGAAGATAAATGCCTGTCCTCCGCCTGTGTGGATTCCTTTTTCAATTTGTCTTTCAAGGTCGCGCATTCCGGCATGACCCGGTACAAGGTCGGAAAATGAGCTGGCTATACCGATAAAAGGCCTTTTTAACCCTTCTTTTGAAACTCCGGTTGCGTAAAGCAATGAACGGTGTGCTGCTTTGTGTATGCCTTTTTTTACGTTGTCGCTTCTCATATTCTGTATTATCCCTTCTGTTACCCCGTTTACTTAGGACTGATATTATAATAAAAATTATACTACAATATTTAATATAATATGTTATAATCAGGGCTATGAGTTTATGTATAAAAAAAGCATTTAATATCACAAGGGATAACATTGTTGTTGCACAGCCGATTGTGATTTTTATGATTGTAATAAGCCTTACTACAGGCGCTTTGTACCAGCAGACAAACAAAATTGCTTATATGGTATTTTTTGTGGCAAACATACTGCTATGCACAGCTTTTTTTTCCGGCTGGTTCAATATGATACAAAAAACTCTGGAACACAATAAAAAAGCTGAAAAGAACTTTTATAGAGACGATAGAGAAAAGGCAGAGGCGTCTTTTGCTCTGGGTAAAGAGTTTTTCCCGGGGGTTGGAGAATATTTTCTTCCCGTTACTTTTACGCTTGTTGCTTATGTTGTTGTGTATATGCTCTTGCTTGTTGCGGCTTACAAATTCGGAATGAAATATTTACCGCATCCTCATATCAACTGGGGTGAGTTTATGGCTGCAGCAAATTCTACACCTGCTCAAATGCAAAAGTATGTTGCATCATTGAGCTTTTATCAACTAAAAGCAATGAATATCTGGATGTTTTTCTTTGGTGCGGTATTTTGTGTGTTTTCACTTTTAACTATGTTTTTGTTTCCTGCTCTTTACAATAATCTTTCAAAACGTGATGACAAAAAAAATCCGTATTTAAAATCGCTTGTGCTGGCTCCTTTCAGTGCTTTTAATACAAATATTGTTTTTGTGTTTAGGCATTTTCTTGGGTCTGTCGGGGTTTTAATTTTTCTTTTGTTTTTAAATATAATCATGTCTGTATTGAGCCTTTTTTTCAGCTTAAATATTGTGCTGACTGTTTTCGGGCTTCTTTTATCGTTTTATGTGATGACATACGCTCTTGTGCTGATATTCTTGTATTATGACGAAAACAAATAAAAAAAATATAATAGCAATTGCAGGGCCTACCGCTTCCGGAAAAACAGCGCTGGCTGTTGAGATAGCAAAGATTTTTGATACGGAAATTATTTCTGCTGACTCAAGGCAGATATACAAAGAGTTTGACATTGCAACGGCAAAACCCTCAAAAGAAGAAATGCAGGGAATAAAACATCATCTTATGGATGTTGTGGAACCTGTTGATGAGTTTACTGTGGCAGATTTTGCTGATGAAGCCTCAAAGGTGATACAAAGCCTTTTTGAACATGATAAAATCCCTGTGGTTGCTGGAGGAACAGGGCTTTATTTTCGTATTTTGCTCGAGAATTATGATATGCCACGAGTTGCTCCCGATAAAGAATTGCGAGAACATCTTCATAAAATAGAAAAAGAAAAAGGTGCACAGGCCCTTTATCAGATGCTTTGCGAGGCAGACCCTGTTCTGGCAAAAAATATGCACCCGAACAATACCGTAAAAATTATCCGTGCGCTTGAGGTTTGTAAAACACTGGGCACTCCGATGTCACAGGCGCAAAAAAAGAAAGAGCCTCAATACAATGTAATCTGGCTCGGTCTTGGGCATTTAAACGGAGAAGACAGACAGTTTTTGTACAACAGAACAGACAAACGTGTTGATATTATGCTCGAGCAGGGGCTGGAGCAGGAGGCTAAAAATCTGTTTGAAAAATACGGAAAAATCCGCAGCCTTGAAAAAACAATAGGCTATCAAGAGTTTATTGATTACTTTGAAAATAGTATAACCTTTGATGATTGCGTTGAAAAAATAAAACAAAATACAAGACGCTACGCAAAAAGGCAGCTTACGTGGTTCAGACAGAATAAAGAAATTTACTGGCTGGATATAAAAGATAAAGAACAAACGATTAAAGAAGCTGTTCAAAGAATAAAAGATTTGTTATAAAATAATCTGATAATAAACGACTAAGGGGAAAAATGAATAAAGCATCTATATTGAAATTTTTTAAAAGGCACAAAGACCTTATTGCCATCTTTGTGATACTGTTTGTGTGTTATTTTTTATACTTTTTTTCAATGGGGTCTTACCCTCTTATTGACGTGGACGAGACACGCTATGTGGCCATGTCAAGAGACTTGTTCCATGCAAATGACTTGTTGACGCTTTATTTAAACGGTGATTATTTCTTTGAAAAACCTCCTCTTTATTTTTGGCTTGAGGTTTTGTCTTTCAGTATATTCGGTAAAATAACAGAAGCTACAGCAAGAATACCCGTAGCACTCTGTGCAGTTTTCGGGGTTGGGATAACATATTTTCTCGGCAGCAAAATCTCATCAAAAAAATACGGACTTATTTGCGCCTTAATTCTTGCATCTTGCTTTGAATATGTTGTGCTGGCACGTGTGGCAATACTGGATATGCTTTTGTCAGTTTGCATTGCAGCCAGTGCTTTTTCAGGGATTTATACTCTGTTTTGCTCACATAGGTTTAAAAAATACTTCTGGTGGCTTGCTTATATCTGGGCCGGTTTTGCCGTGATGGCAAAAGGTGTACCGGGGCTGGCAATACCGGCTTTGACAATTTTTATTTCTTATATTATTGCCGGTCGCTTCAAAGAAATGTTCAAACCTTTATACATAATCCCCGGGCTTGTGCTTTTCTTTATAGTGACGTTGCCATGGCATATTATTATGCTGCAAAAATACGGTTATGTGTTTTTTAGAGAATACATTTACAAACATCATTTTGAACGTTTTGCAAACTCGCATGAGCTTGGTAGAAAACAACCTTTTTATTATTACATTCCTGTGTTTTTCCTCGGGTTTATGCCGTGGATATTCTCCTTCGGGGCTCAAATTACGGTCTTTTTCAAAAAACATTTCAAAAATATTCAGGGTTATTTTGACAAATTTTGCGACCTTCAGCCCTTGCATAAGTTTATGGTTTTAAATACAGTGTTTTTCCTTGTTGTATTCGGTTTTTATTCAGCAGCAAGCACAAAACTGCCCACTTATATTCTGCCGGCAATGTTTCCTGCGGCAATGATTCTTGGCAAATTTTGGTTTGATTATATTTTTAAAGACGAAAACGAAAGAGCTGTAAATATTTCTACCATTATTTTAAATTTTGCATTTATCTTAACGGCAATAGGACTGACTGTCGTACCGCAGTTTATTAGAGAGGCTGACAGAGCAGGGCTTGAGGCAATGCAGATCCCCGGTGTAATAGTTATTATGGCTTCTGTGTTGATAAACAGTTTTGCTATTTTTAAAGATAAAAAGAAGCTGCATTTTATTGCACTTGTCGGCTTTATGGCTGTGTTGTCAATGTTTGCGGCAAAGATGATTTTTCCTTACGTTGTCAGTTTTGGCCAAAATGAGCTCATAGAATACGCTAAGCTTGCAAAAATCAACAGCGCAAAACTGGCTGCGGTCTCTACAGGCAACAGATACAGCCTTATTTATTACCGTGAGGCCAATGTGGATTTTATAAAAGATATCACACCTGATACAAAAGTTATTGATGAGGGCACTTATGTGATAGTACGCAACAAAAATGCAAAAGACTTTAATAACCTTTATAATTATGAAATAATAAAACAGGGTAAAAAATACTCTTTATACAAAAATACGCACCTGAAAGCAATAAAGTAAAGGCTTAGCTACTCTAAAAGGAGAAATTTGTGTTCGAACGTTTTACAGAAAAAGCAATAAATATAATCTCAATGGCTCAAAAAGAGGCTGCGGATTCAAAAACTTTTAAAATCTATCCGGAGCACATACTTCTGGGCGTGCTTGAGACAAAATCAAATATCTGCTCAAGGCTTCTGGCCTACGGCGGTATGAACGCAGATGACTTTAGGGAGTATGTTTACAAAAAGTACAGCGATGTTTCTCACGAGTTTATGCACACAAATATTGCGTTTAGTGAAGGCTCGCAAAAGCTTATCAAGCTTGCGTCAGAGCTTGCCAAAAAGAAAAATTCATACATAATGTCCGAGCACATTCTGCTTGCACTTATTCTTACTGCGGAATCTGCAAAGTCCGAGCTGCTGCAAGATTTTAACCGCTACGGCGTTGATATCGAAAAACTCAAACAGACACTTTTAAAACTTATTGAAAAAAATAACAAAAAGAATGAAACCCACCCCGAGCTGGAAAGAAAAAAAGATAAAAGCGAGTATTCTACTGTCCAGTCTATTTTTAAAGAAGGGGACGCAAAAGACATTCTCGAGCGTGCGGTGGCAAAGCTTACCGCTTCTCATTACGAGATTCTAGGCACAGAGCAGATTGTGCAATCCATACTGGAAGATACAAATTCTGATTTGACAAAGCTTTTAAATGAATCCGGCATTGACCTTGAAAAGTATACGGGCAAACTGCAGGAGGTGTCCTCGCGTCAGGCCGAGTTTGAAGAAAAACAGATTATTTTTACGCCCAATGCGTTTAAGACAATGCTTCTTGCTTTTGAAACCGCCAAAGAGCTCGGTTCTGCCAGCGTAAAACCCGAACACATTATACTCGGTGTATTAAAAGCAAAAAGCGGTATTGCGTATAACATTTTTAAAGAGCTGCATATTCAAGATGATGATCTGGCTCACAAAATAATTAAACCAATCGAAAAACAAATGCCCGAAACTCTTACAATTCTGCGTCTTGCAAAACGTGAAGCACAGAGCATGAACAGAAACATTGTAGGCAGTGAGTTTATACTGCTGGGCATAATAGGAGAAGGCGCTGGAATTGGTGCAAAAGTGCTTTCGCAGCTTGGTATCACAATAAAAGACGCACGCATAGAAGTGGAAAAAGTCCTTGGCTATGGAAACTCTTACACATTTGGCGAGGTTGTTTTCTCCGACCGTGCAAAAAAAATACTCGAAATTGCGTGGGAAAAAGCCAAAAAACACAAAAACACAAAAATTGCATCAGAGAACCTTTTGTGGGCAATTACACAAACGCCTGATTCTGTTGCAATGCAGGTTTTATCAAACCTCGGAGTTGACGTGCTGGAAATTAATCAGGGGATTTTAAAAGAGCTGGAAGAGCTAAAAAGCAGCGAGGCTTAAACTTCCAAAAACAGCTTTCTTCCCACAATATTTGGCTTTCCGTTGTAATAGCCTGCAAAGTAGCCGCCTCTTACCGGATTGTTTTTTCCGTAGAAGTTTGAACTTATGGAGGAGTTAGCCATAAACGGATTGGATGATTGTCCGGCTGCAAAAGGGTTGACTGATGCAGGTCGCACAGCAGAAATTGCAGTGGAGCGAGTTGGGGTTAATGTTTTTGAAATCAATCCTAAAAGATTTTGTATCATGGCAATCCTTTCAACGGATGGTGGGGCTTATTCGACCTGACCGAATCCTAATTCTGTTTGAGCCGAACTTTATTTGTGCTTTGCCGTTATCAATAATGGGATAAGGCGAGTCTCACTTGAAAAAGTGAGCTTTTGCCTGCTCACGCAGGTGAGTTGGCTAAAGCGACTCTAGATTACTTACTAACAATTTATATATACGAATAAATCAGATTCTGTCATGTTTATTATAATACATTATTAAAATTTGTTAAGTAATTTTTATTAAAAATCACCCGAACTGCGTATGCATACAAGCCCCGAAAGTGCCAGAATATAATAACACGGGAGATAAAATCATGATAAAAAAATGCCCTTTTAATTTTGACGAATGTACGCCGCAGTGTGCTTTGTTTATTGCACCTGATGATTTGAACGAGCTTGTTGCAAACAGGCTGACGAGTGTTGGCGTCTATGACAAACACCATGGCATGTGCTCTTTTAAAAACCAGGCACTTGCTAAAAGCAGAGAAATATTTGAAAAAAGTCAGGTAAATAAGTTTTAACGGCCTTGGTTTTTTGGGAAAAACTATTATACTTGTAATATAAGCAATTAAGCAGAAAGCGAATTATAAGCAAATTATGAGCGAATTAAGCCTCGGCCAGTTTATAAAAAACGTATTTGATTACAGTACAGGAAAACCCGTCCAGCAGCAGCCCGGTAAAGTTGCCAACGAGAATTTTCAGCGTGCTCAAAATGAAGCTATGAAAATGGTTCAACAGACTGCCCAGAATATCACCCAGAATTTTGTGCGCCAGCAGGATATTTTGAATACACAGATGATGTTAAAGGAGTTGTCTAATGTTGAACGCTCATGGCTTATGAAAAACATGTTTAATTTTCCTGAAAACTTGAGCCAGCTGATAGAACAGATTGTCACACAGGGTAAAACAGTTACAGCACAAGAACTTGCTGCGTTGATGAAACAGGATATTGATATTTCAAAAATCCTTGTGCTTTTGCAAACAAACGGCAAAGCAGCGCTTGAAAAACTGCAAAAAATGATTACCACAATGAATCAATCCGGTATCTATGACACCCGCCAGCTCAAAGAAATGTCTGTGCTTATCAACGCCTGTATCCCCGCAAATGACGCTTCTCAGGCGCAAATTTTAAAAAGCCTTATGGTAATGTATCTGCCGTGGCTGCCTTTGAATGAGAGTGCAGGGTTTAATTTTGGCGCAGATTCTGCTGAGGAAGGTAAAAAAGGTGCAGGCGAAGAGTCGATTACCATTATCATCACAACGAAAAACTACGGTGAAATAAAAGTCTTTTTGTTCATGGCGCAAAACGGTGTAAATATGGATGTTACCTGCAGCGATGATTTTCCAAAGGAACGTTTTAACGAAGCAATAAAAGGCGAAAATGCGATTCACCTGTCTGAAAACCCTGTTTACACTACAAGGAAATCAAGCTCTGATGAAGATGCAAAAGAGCTTAAGGTGGAGTTTTCAAAATCAGCAAAAATTACACCGCAGCTGCTCATTATCGTGCATGCGATTATAAAAATAGTTACAGAGCTCGACAGTACCGGCACCCTTCAGGAAAAAAGAAAAGAAGAGCTGTAATTAGTTTAGCGCATGTTCTTTTTCTTCTTTTAAAGCGCGTTCGTAGTTGTATGCTTTTAAAAAACGGGCTTTTAGCATGTCATTAACTGTTTCGTATTTTTGATATTGTAAATTTTCTGTTCGATCCGCGTATTTTTTCATTATTTCAGTGCAGCCTTTTCTCTTTCTGCTTTTTCTAATTTGTTGTCGTAGTCTATTCTGCCTATTAGTTTGTTGAGGTGTCTTTGTACTTCTTTAAACATCGGAAGACTCAGGCTCTGTGCTCCGTCAGAAGACGCGTTGTCAGGGGCGTTGTGGATTTCTATCATCAGACCGTGCGCACCTGCCATAAGTGCCGCCTTGCTCATAGGTTCAATCAGGTATCTTCTGCCTGTTCCGTGGCTGGGGTCTGCTATGACAGGTAGATGTGAGAATTTTTTGATAATGGGTATTGCCGCAATATCAAGCGTGTTTCTTGTAAAAGTAGAGTCAAAACCTTTTACCCCTCTTTCACAAAGGATTACGTTGCCGTTATCGTTTGCCATGATGTGCTCTGCTGCAAGGAGAAACTCTCTAATTGTTGCCGCAGGGCCTCTTTTTAAGAGTACGGGCTTGCCTGCTTTGCCCACTGCTTTTAATAGTTTAAAGTTTTGCATGTTTCTTGCGCCAATCTGGATTAAGTCAACATAATCACAGAACATATCAACATCTGCTGTGTCCATGACTTCTGACACAACGAGCATATTAGTTTTT
The DNA here is from genome assembly GCA_000980375.1 of Clostridium sp. K4410.MGS-306. Taxonomy (GTDB): domain Bacteria; phylum Cyanobacteriota; class Vampirovibrionia; order Gastranaerophilales; family Gastranaerophilaceae; genus Limenecus; species Limenecus avicola. The sequence continues at coordinate 31,643 of LARD01000004.1, forward strand.
TCTGCCGCTTCTTTGAGGTATTGCAGCCCTTTTTCACCCAGCCCGTCAAAGTCGTAGGGTGAGGTTCTGGGTTTGAAGGCACCGCCTCTTAAAAATTCACAGCCCATTTCTTTTGCAGCTGTGGCAACTTCCATAAGCCAGCTGAAATCTTTTTCTACAGAACACGGGCCGACCATCATAACAGGTCTTTCGAGCCCGCCGATTTTTACACCGTTTTTAAATTCAACAACTGTGTCTTCTTCTTTTGATTCTCTTGACGCCAGTTTGTAGGGTTCTTGTATGAGTTTTACTTCTCTTACGCCGTCAAAAGACGCAACGGATTGCGGCTCGATAAGTCTTTTGTCGCCTATTGCCGCAAGCACTGTCATTACATCGCCGTGGTTTAAAACAATTTTAAACCCTTTATTTTCCATGTATCTTTTTACTGCATTGATTTGTTCTACTGTTGCTTTAGGTTCCATTATTATTATCATGTTTCGAGCTTTCCCTTTTTCTTTTTTTAAACTAAATTGAAATCTATGATTTTATCCGGTGCAATGATTTCCCATTTTTCATTGCCTGTAATCGATGATTTTATTACGGTATTTTCTGCTGCCACCATGTTTTTCAGAGTAACATTGTCTTCAACAACCGTGTTATCCCATAAAATTACATTGTCTAAAGTGACATTTTTGCCTATTTTGCAATTGTTGCCAATAACAGCGTCGTTGGTTATTTTTACAGATTCGTCGATAATTGTATTTTTTCCGCAGACATAAACAGCGTCATATTTTTTGATAATATTAGGCTGCTGTATCATTACTTTTCTGTGCAGTGCGTCAATGTTAGATTCAATGTACTGTTCAATCGAGCCTATGTCAGACCAGTAAGAGTAGATTCTGTATGTATTTATTTTTTCGCCTGCTTTAAGAAGTGCGGGGAATACGTTTTTTGCAAAGTCATATTTTTCGCCTTTGGGTATAAAGTCAAAAATCCTTTTGTTAAACACATAAATACCTGTATTTATAAAATTGCTTTTTGCTTCATTCACAGGGGGTTTTTCCTGAAACTCAATCACCCTGTGTTCGGGTGAAGAAACAACCACCCCGTATTTTGATACTTCGTTGTGCTCAACAGCAGAGATTGCCATTGTTGCAATGCAGCCGGATTCTTTATGTGAACGCATAACTTTTTCTAAATCCGCGTCATGCAGCCCGTCTGCGCTAACTACAAGAAAATCTTTTTCTCCTTCAAAAAAGGATTCGCATTTTTTTACTCCGCCGGCTGTACCTGACAGGTCGGTTTCTCTTATAAAAGAAAAATCTATATCAACCGGTGAATTTTTTGAATATCTGTCTTCTATCTGCTTTGCAAGATAGTGGGTGTTTGCAATAACTTTTTCTATCCCGTAGCTTTTCAATTTTTGCAAAAGGATATCCATTACAGGCTTGTTTAAAACAGGCACAAGCGGTTTTGGGACGTTTTGAGTAAGCGGTTCCAGCCTGGAACCTACACCTGCTGCCATAACCATTGCCTTTGTTATCAAAACTCCTGTCTCCCCGTAAATTCTTGACTTAACAAAATTGTATTATGAAAAGTGCGTTATAACACAATTTGTGAACATATAATTTACATTTGTTTCATATTTTTTCACTTTTAAAGGACTTTAATGATAGAATATATAAAAAATCATTTTCGAAAGGACAAAAATGTTAGACTTAACTCAGACATATGAAGTTGTTATTTTTTCAATAGGCGACACAAAAGCCGGAACAAAAATGGGCAAACTCCAGCTCAAAAATTTGGCTGACGATTCAGTTTTAAACTGCATTTTGTGGGAGGAAGCACTTAACAGAATTGACGGAAAAGTTTTTAGAACAGGCAACCAGGTAAAGATTCTCGGCGGGTCTTATAACGAAAAATATAACAACTGTCTTATCACAAGCGTTGAGCTTGTTAAAGAGGCAAAACTCGGACTGGATAAAGATGAACGCGATAAACTTTTTAACGCTATTGTGGAATACGCAAACGAAATAGAAGACGAAGAGCTCAAAAAATACGTTACAGAACTGTTGTTTGAGCACGAAGAACAGTTTAAAATCGCACCTGCGGCAAGACTGATGCACCACAACTATCTTGGCGGCCTTGTGGAGCATACGTTTGAGTGTCTTGAAATTGCAAAATGCCTTATAAGCAATCTTTATAAAAAAGTGGACAAATCATGCGTGTTTGCTGCATGCATTTTGCATGATTTCGGCAAAATTTTTGAATATAAAATTGATACGGAATCAGGACTGATTGAATACGACGAAAAATTTCCTAAAGAGTGGCTAACTCATTCACAATGGGGCTTTTCAAACTGCATGGCTCACGGGTTTAAAACCGTTGCAAAAATGATTGCTGCCCATCACGGACGCGCAGAATGGGGCGCTATTGTTGATTTGAACGAAAAAGACCTTGACCCTTTGTTGTATCTTGTGCACCATATCGATGATTTGAGCGCAAAATTCGGCAGAACCGCAATAAGCGACCTTGGTTAAATATAATAAAAAACCGGATAATTTATCCGGTTAATAATCAAGCAATAAGAAATTTGGTTTATAGTTAGGTTTGTTTTTAAATTTGTGTGCAAACATTAAGCGAAGATGTTGATAACTTTTTCTTCCTGTTTTTCTTTTCCTTTGTTTGTGTTCATAGAGTTGAAAGAAAAAGGGTTTGAACCTCTTTTGTCTTTGTCTAAGTTTTTAGAATTTGTTAATTCGATTGTTCCGGGAAGGTTGAAAACGTTTCTGATTTCAGATTTTTCGCCTTCTGCAACTGGTGCAATCAATTTACCTTCGACATTTTTTTGTACTTTGTTTGTGCCCATTGCTGCCATTGTGTTGAGGTATTGAACGTTTGCAATGAAATTCTGGTTTAAGTTGATATCAAGGCCGGCATTTCTTACTGCAACAAATTTTGCTGTATCAACATTTGTTCTTTGGCTGTACAAATCGATGCCTACTTCAGGTCTTCTGAATTTAGAAAGATCAACAACGTTTGTGTCGATAGAAGTTGATTTTGCATCAGCTTTTGTAAAGATTTGCTTTGCAACTTCATTGATAGCTGAAGTATCGATATAATTTCTGTTAGTGTTTAAAGTTACGCCAAGACTCATTTTTTATCATACCCCTTATTGCTTGTACTTTTTATATCGGCAATTTGGATTGGAAACTTTATAATTTTTAAGTTATAATTTACATAAGTTTACAATTCGTGTTATAATCGGAAAAAACATAATTGAGGTAATGAAATGAATAAAAGTCAATCTACGGGAATATGGATAGTTGTTGTACTATTGATTCTTTGTCTGGGGTCAATGCTTTTCCCAGGACAGACTACAAGTACAAAAGATATTTCGTATTCACAGTTTCTTACAAAGGTAAAAAGCGGACAAATCGAATCTGTCCAAATTGACAAGGATACCCTGATTGCAAAACCAAAAGCAGGGCAGGCAGAATCTGTTACTACTGTAATGAACTCTAAAAAACCCGTTCCTGTTCAATACAGAGTGATGATTCCGATGAATGATTTGAGCCTTTATCAAAAGCTTGAAGAAAAAAGCGTTGATGTAAATGTTAAAAAACCGAGCGATTCTTCTCAATTTATCGGCCTTTTGTCAATCGTTCTGCCGTTTTTGCTTATCATAGGTTTTGTTATCCTGATGGCAAAAACTCTTCAATCAGGCGGCTCGCAGGCAATGTCATTCGGCAAAAGCAAAGCCAAGCTTATGCTCGACAGCAAAGTAAAAGTTACGTTTAAAGACGTTGCCGGTATTGACGAAGAAAAACAAGAGCTTGAAGAAATTGTAGATTTTCTTAAAAACGGTGAAAAATATATAAAACTCGGTGCCAAAATACCTAAAGGCGTTCTGCTTGTTGGTGTGCCGGGTACAGGTAAAACGTTGATGGCAAAAGCTGTTGCCGGTGAAGCAGGTGTTCCGTTCTTTTCAATCAGCGGTTCTGACTTTGTTGAAATGTTCGTCGGTGTCGGCGCTTCGCGTGTTAGAGACCTTTTTGAACAGGCTAAAAAACATCAGCCCTGTATTATATTTATAGACGAAATTGACGCTGTCGGCAGACAAAGAGGCGCAGGCATGGGCGGCGGCCATGATGAAAGAGAACAGACTCTCAACCAGCTTCTTGTTGAAATGGACGGCTTTGATGAAAATACAAACATTATTGTTATAGCTGCTACAAACAGACCCGACATTCTGGATAACGCACTGTTAAGACCCGGCCGTTTTGACAGACAGATTGTTGTACACAGACCCGATATCCTCGGCCGTGAGCAGATTCTTAACGTGCATGCAAAAAACAAACCGCTCGCTGACGATGTGGATTTAAAAGTGCTTGCAAAAAGAACTCCCGGCTTTACCGGTGCTGATTTGCAAAACCTTTTAAACGAAGCAGCTCTGCTTGCTGCAAGAAGCAATAAAGAAAAAATTGAAATGCCTGACCTTGAAGAAGCAATAGACAAGGTAATCGCTGGCCCTGAAAAGAAAAGCAGAATCATCTCTGACGAAGAAAAAGAAAATACAGCATACCACGAAGTAGGTCACGCATTGCTTGCAAAACTGTTAAAAGATACAGACCCGCTTCATAAAGTGTCTATTATCCCGAGGGGCATGGCTCTTGGCGTTACAATGACACTGCCTGAAAAAGACCATCTGACTTTGAAAAAGTCCCAGCTTTTAGATAGAATTACAATGCTTCTTGGCGGACGTGTTGCCGAAGAGATTATCTACGGCCCTGACTCTATTACAACAGGTGCGCAAAATGACCTTGAGAAAGTTACTTCAACAGCAAGAAACATGGTAACAACTTACGGTATGTCATTTAAAATGGGCAACATGGCCTACGGCAAGAGCGAAGAGCACGTGTTTATGGGCAGAGACTTCGGCCATTCAAGAGATTACTCCGAAGAAATTGCAGCTGATATTGACAGAGAAGTTAAAAGGATTGTGGACGAAAGATACAACCTTGCAAAAGAACTTCTTCTGGGCAACCGCGATATGCTCGAGGTGATTTCAAAAGAATTGCTTGAAAGAGAAACCTTAGACGAAGAGGAATTCGTTGCAATCATGAAACGCGTCGAAGATTCAAGACAGCCGCATGATATGTAATAATTGATTATTATAACTTTGTGTAAAGGGCAAACATTAGTTTGCTCTTTATTTGTGTGAATAAGTATTGTTTCTTAAAGTTATTCTGGATATTCCAATAGTAGTTGATTACCTATTTTGATGTTTTTCTGTATCTTAAAGTTATGTACGATATAAAAATAATATTTGGCAGTAATGTTAGAAAACTAAGAAATAAATTAAATTTAAGTCAGGACCAGTTTAGTGAAAAAATAGCAATCGGCCCGACAACCTTAAGTGTAATAGAATCAGGTAAAAGCTTTACAACCTCTGATACTATAAATAATATCTGTACAACATTTAATATACCGGCGTCATATTTATTTGAGATTGATTCACGATACATAACTAATGAATATGGAAATAAAAAAGAAATAGTAGATGATATTAAATTACTGCTTAACACGTTAGATTACGATAAATTGAAGCTTACTGTTAACTTTATTCAAATGTTGGGGGAAAATACTTCTATAACTTCAATTAAATCAAAGTTATGAGGTTAAATTGAATGCAAAAAATTAAGCTCTATGGGTTTTCTTGTATGCTTTAACGCATAACAAAAAACACTCAAATGCTTTGTCATCCATATCTTTGCAGTGAGCAATTAGTGTTTTAATACGTCCATCTTCTTGTTCTTTTGAGTCAAAATCAAATAATTCTGTGTAACTAATATTAAACGCATTTTTTAGAGCCTCTAATGTTTCAGCTTTTACAAAATGGTCTCCATTTTCAATTCTGCTAATGGCAAGTGCTTCTACACCTACTAATTCAGCAAGCTCTGCTTGAGAAAGTTTTCTAGCAGTTCTTAAGGCTTTAATTCTTTTTCCAAAGTCTTTCTTTAAACTCATTTTTCAAGTTTAGGAGGATTCTTTATATTAATCTATATCCTATTAGGATTCAATCAATATATTTGTATTACAGATAAAATGGCCACATGGCTAATTCTTTTTTATCTTTATGTTTTTTAAAATAATATTGGAAATTCAAATAATAATTTAATAGAGGCGGTATATGGTAAACTTAGCTAATAATTCATTGTTTAAAGCTTCTGAAACAAAATTTTATTTAAAAATAGACAGACTGTTAATAAAAGTGTGTTTAGATTTTTCTAATCAAATGTCTTCTTTTGTTATTGACTGCATTAATAATTTAGAAATTGAATATATGATTGCTTTTTTGACACAAAGATTGTCGCTTAATAAAAAGCGAACACTTAAAAAAGTATTAAGCTATATTGATTGTCGTTTTTTATTTGAAGAAAAAAGTAAGCGTGAACATTTGATAGAAAAATTATTCGAGGATAATCCTTTAGTTGGCAAATTAATTTTGGTTTGGTTTTTTGTAGATAATTTATTATTGGCAAGATTTTCGATGCCATTAACAAGTATGGAAAATAAAATTTTGAAATATATTTCTTTAATTGGAGATTATAAAATGGCGTGTGCTAAATATAAACTTTCTGACTTTGAATCTAACCATTTACTGGGTTGTGCAGCTGTCTTAAAAATAGATTTTAATCCATCCAAAAAATAATGTTATTTCTTCTGTTTTTTTCATATAATTTTTTTTATGGAAAATAAGAATTTTTTGAAAAAGGTTTATATTGAAACTATGGGGTGTCAGATGAACAAGTCTGACACGGAAAGAATACTCGGTATGCTTTCGCATTTCGGGTATGAGCATACAGAAGAATCTAAAGATGCGGATTTGCTTATCGTGAACACCTGTTCAATCCGCCAGCTGTCTGCTGACAAGGCATACAGCCTTGTGGGCGTGTGGGGTAAATGGAAAAACGATGAGCGCCAAAAAGAATTACAGGGCAAACCGTTTAAAGAGATAAAAATCGCTTTTTGCGGATGTGTTGCGCAGCAGGATAAAGAAAAACTCTTAAAGCGTTTTCCATATGTTGATCTTGTGTTTGGCACAAACAACGTATACGAGCTGCCGGACTTGATAAAAAGAATCAATGAAGGCGAAAGAGTATGTGCAACAAACGAAACACCTAAAAAATTCACAGACGGCGAAGAAGAGGCGAAATACGAAATTAAACGCGCCAAAAGCCTCAACGCCTGGATTCCGATTATGGAAGGCTGCAACAATTTTTGCACATACTGTATAGTCCCGTTTACAAGAGGGCGGGAAAGAAGCCGAAAACCCGCAGAAATTATAGCAGAAGCTAAAAAGGCTGTAGCAGAAGGATTTAAAGAAATCACACTGCTCGGTCAAAACGTGGACAGCTACGGAAAAACACTGGATGCAAACAATGATTACGATGGCAGAGACGTCACATTGGCTAATCTTCTTCGGGACTTGAATAAAATCGACGGTAAGTTTAGAATCCGTTTTGTGACATCTTATCCGACAGATATTTCGGATGATTTGATACAGGCAGTCAAAGAATGTGACAAGGTGTGCGAATTTTTCCACATACCGATGCAGTCAGGCAATTCAAACGTATTAAAAGAAATGAACCGCCGTTACGACCGTGAGCAATACGGCAAAATTGTAAAAAAAATCCGTGAAACTTTCGAGGATGTTGCAATAACTTCGGATTTTATTGCAGGGTTCCCTGGTGAAACAGAAGAAGAATTTCTTGATACATTGAGTGCAATTGATGAGTTTGAGCTGGATTATTCAAACACCGCAGCATATTCCCCGCGTGTTAAAACAAAAGCAGCAAAATGGACAGACAAATTTATCGACGAAGAAACTAAATTTGAAAGACTTGCCCGTTTGAACGAAAAAAACAGACAGGCTTGTCTAAAATCCAACGAAAAATGCATGGGAAAAACTTTTGAAATCCTTGTAGAATCATACGAAAACAAAGACGGCGAAATTATTCTTGCCGGTCGTGCTCCAAACAACAAAATTGTTCACTTCAGAGGAGATAAAGCACTTGTCGGAGAGTTTGTTGACGTAAAAATTACAGGTGCCAGCACGTGGCATTTGCGCGGAGAACTCGATGAAAAAAATATTTAAAACTTTGATCTTAACAACAATGATGACAGGCATGTGCCTTCCGGCATTTGCAATAAAAAATAAAAATCCTGTTGTTTGGAACCAAAAAGAACCCGTTGAGGTGTTGGCTGTTAACAATGCTCTTTCAATGGATATAATTTTCAATAGGATGAGAACACTCGCTTTTATGGCAAATCTTGATTGTCATGAATTTTCAAGATCTTATCCTTTAAAAAGCTCAACAGGAAAAACATATGTCAGACAGCGTAGACAAAGCGTGAGAGAAAATACAAGAGCTGCTGAATATATTGCCAAAGTTTTCAGCGAGAACAGCGGTAATATATATTTTGCACCTAACGGGCTGGGGCTTTTTGCTCCCCTTGTCGGCGAGTTTTATATAGGCAACGAAAGCCTAAGCAAAATCCTTGTTCAAAAAGGTTATTGTTCTTACGTTGAATAAAAAAATATTGTATTAAAGTTTTTAATAATTTATACTGGGATTAGAAGAACAGTTTCAAGGAGAGTTTTTTATGGCTATGCGTTTTGATGCGGGTGAAATTATTACGGCAATGATTACGCCGATGGATAAGGACAGAAAAGTCGATTACAAGGCGCTGGAAAAACTCGTTGCACATCTGATAGCCACAGGCACGGAGAGCATTCTTGTTGCCGGTACAACAGGCGAATCTCCTACGCTGACTCACGATGAAGAAGTTGAGATTTTCAGATTTGTAAAAAAAGTGGCCAACGGCCGTGCAAAACTCATTATGGGAGCAGGCTCCAACTGCACACAGACAGCTGTTATGGCTACAAACAATGCTAAAGAATGCGGCGCTGATGCTATTTTGTCAGTTGTCCCTTATTACAATAAACCTTCACAAAAAGGCTTGATTGAGCATTTTTCTACAATTGCAAAGTCTACTGATCTGCCTGTGCTTTTGTATAATATTCCCGGCAGAACAGGCATTACTATGCAGCCCGAAACAATTGCTCACCTTGCAAAAGAACACAAAAATATTTTTGCTGTAAAACAAAGCCTTGCTGACATGGACGTTATTACAGAGACAAGACGCCTTTGTCCGGATGACTTTGTTATTTACTCAGGAGATGACAGTCTTACTCTGCCAATGGTGTCTGTTGGTGCTCACGGTGTAATTTCTGTTGCATCTCATATTATCGGCAACCAAATGCATGAGATGTTGAACCTGTACAAAGGCGGCAAAGTAAAAGAAGCTACGGATATGCATTTAAATTTGTATCCGCTTTTCAAAAAAATCTTTATGGCGCCAAACCCTGTGCCTGTTAAAGAGTGCCTTAAAAAAATGGGTATTATAGAAAACTATGTAAGACGCCCGCTTGTTGAACTTGATGAAGAGGAAAGAAATGAGCTGTATTCTGTTCTGGAACAGTACATTTAGTCTTGAGGAATGTGATGAAGAATTTTCAATTCTTTTGTGATTTTGACGGTACTATTACAAAAGAAGATACCCTAAACAAATTTTTACGCGTTTATGCAAAAACCGACTGGCTTGAAGTCGAAGAAAAATGGATGAACGGTGCTATTGGCTCAAAACAGTGCATAGAAGAACAAATGCAGCTGTTCCCTTTGATGGAGCAAAAAACTATAGATGAATTTATTGAGTCTATAGAAATTGATGAGACTTTTCCTGATTTTTTGGAATATTTAAAGTCCGAAGATATAGATTTTACAATAGTGTCAGACGGTTTTGATTATTTTATAGAAAGAATTCTTGCAAAAAATAACATAAATGGCGTAAAGATTTTTTCCAACAAACTCAAATTTGAAAATGGCAGATTCCAAACATTTTTTCCGCATTTTAACGAAAACTGCAAACGAAAATCAGGAGTTTGTAAATGCAGTGTTGTAAAAAATCATAGAATTGTTACAAAGCCCGTATTGTACGCAGGGGACGGGTTATCAGACTTTTGTGTGAGCCGCAAGGTTGATATTCTATTTGCCAAAGGCTCGCTGTTGGAGTATTGTAAAGATACTAAAAATGATTACCGTGATGGTTTTGACCTTGTGGGTTTCAAATCTTTTGATGAAATTAAAAACTATATAAAAAGCGTATAAAAGGAGAGAGTAATGTTAGATACAAAAATGAAGCTTTCTGATGAAGAAATTAAAGCAATAGATAAAGAATATTGCTCCTGGGGCGATACTGTTCATTATCATGATGATCAGACTATCTTCAGAGACTGCGAAGGCTCTTATATGTATGACGGAAAAGACACTCCCTATCTTGATTTGCAAATGTGGTACTCAAGCTGCAACTTGGGCTACAAAAACAAAAGAGTTCTAAATGCTGTACTTGACCAGTATCAGACAATGCCTCAGATTTCATCAAGATTTGTGTACGATTACAAGGCTCTCCTTGCAGAAAAAATTGCAAAAGCAAACCTCGACAGATACGGTATCAAAGGCCGTGTACAGTTTAACGTGGGCGGTGCTCAAGTTAACGAAGATATGCTGAAATTAATCAGAAACTATACAAAAAAACCGAGAATGTTTGCGTTTATGGGCGGATATCACGGCCGTACTATCGGTACAACAGCCGTTACTTCAAGCTACAGATACAGAGAACACTTTGGTCACATGTCTGACACTGCTCATTTTGTTCCTTTTCCGTATTGCTTTAGATGTCCGTATGACAAAAAATGCGAATCTTGCAATATGTACTGTGTAAAACAGTTTGCAAAACTTTTTGAAAGCGAATACAACGGTGTTTATGACCCTAAAACAAAAGATTGTGAATTCGGCGGATTTATTGCAGAGCCTTTGCTTGGCACGGGCGGTTATATTGTTCCTCCGAAAGGATATTTTAAAGAATTGAAAAAAGTTCTCGAAGAACACAACATCCTGTTTATGGTAGATGAAGTACAGATGGGCTGCTTCAGAACAGGTAAACTCTGGGCAATGGAGCACTTCGGGGTTAAACCTGATGCTATGACTTTTGCAAAATCTATCACAAACGGTATGAATCCGCTTGCAGGCATGTGGGCAAAAGAAGAATTGATTAATCCGAAAGTATTCCCTGCCGGCAGAACACACTCTACCTATGCTGCCAATCCAATAGGAACACGTGCCGGATATGAGGTTATGAGTATTTTTGATGAAGAAAGAAAAGAGCTCGAGTCTGAAATTGCACGCAAAGGTGCAAAATTCCTCGATGGATTAAAAGCTCTTGAAAAGAAATACAAAAATATCGGTACAGTTAACGGCCTTGGTTTTGCTTTGAGTGTTGAAGTTACGGAAGCAGACAGATTTACACCTGCAAGAGAGCTTTGCGACGAAATTATCGAGGCAGGTCTTAAGGGTGATTTAACTTACAAAGGCAAAAAATGCGGTTTGATTCTCAACAACGGAGGATATTTCAAAAATATCATCACTCTTGTTCCTCAGCTTTATATTTCCGACGAAGAAATTGACATGGCTCTTGAACTTATGGATCAATTATTCGACAGATACATGGAAAAGGCTTAATAGGATAAGACCCTTGGGACAGAGTTTAGATTTCGAGTTTATACACGAAAATAAATGTAAAAGAGCTGTTCTGTTATTCCACGGAATGACCGGCAGCCCTTTTGAAATGAAAAAAATGGGCAAAGCCCTCTATGATGCAGACTTTGATGTTTATTGCTACTGCCTTCCTGGCCATGGCACAAGCCCCATCAATATAAAAAATGTAAGATGGGAAGACTGGTACTCTGATTCTACGCTTCATTACAGAGAACTTACTCAAAAATACGACGAGGTTTACCTTGGCGGTCTTTGTATGGGGGCAGTATTAGCTCTTGCTATTGCAAGCGAATACAGAGAGGTAAGAGGGATTCTTTCTCTTTCCACAACTCTGTTTTTAGACGGCTGGACAATACCTTGGTACAATTTTTTGATGCCAATAGGTGTTCATACAATTTTAAGGTATTATTACTCTTTTCCTGAAAGAGAACCCTATGGCCTCAAAAACGAAACTCTGAGAAAGAAAATTGCAGCACTGCAAAAAAGAAATACAGAAGCTCTGGACAACTATCCAATGTCTTGTATTTATGAGCTTTTAAAATTGTCCAAATACACGCAAAAAAATATGTTCAAAGTAAAAGCACCTATTCTTCTTATGCATGCAAGAGAGGATGATTTGACAAGCACAAAGAGTGCGGAATTTGTTTTCAAGAACATAGGCTCAAGTATAAGAAAATATATAGAGCTTGAAAACAGCTACCACCTTGTTGTTATGGACAATGAGCGTGATTTTGTGTTCGAAAAATCAATAGAATTTTTAAACAGCCTTTCGGATTTTGGCCCTGTTATAGAAAAACAGCCGCCGATTGATGATACGTTTATGGAAAGTGCGGGTGCATAATGATTGATAGCGCACAGTTAATAAAGATTATTCACCAGCTGCCGGCTTCTTTGATTTCTATCATTGTTACAAATGTGCTTTTGATTCTTTGTTTTGCACTGGGAAAGCTTGTGCTTTACAGAAATGAAAACGCAATAAAATTTTATGCTTATTTTTCCGTAGTTATCAGCTTGTTATTTGCGTTGTATTTTATTTCTATTTTGTGGTTTTCGCTGAGCAATTTGTATCTGGGTAATGCTGTTTATGCTGCTATATTTCCGATATTTTTGTTTTTGCCTTTTATCATCGGCCACTTTGCCTCTTATGAAAAGGTCCATTTTTATACAAACATTCAGATTCTGACTTTGATAATAAGTTTGCTTCTGGCTTTGTCATTTATATAGTTAAAAGGATAATATGAAAAGTTTATTTGACAGATACAAAAAAGAATTGAAAGAGCTGCACGATAGCTCGTGCGAGAGAAAACTCTGCTCTTTTAAAAAAGCGGGTAAATATATTTTTGAAGATAATAAAAAATACCTTAACCTTTCTTCAAACGACTATCTGGGAATTGCAGAGGATAAAGATGTTTTGGAAAAATTTTTCAAAATTGCAGATTTTTCTCTCGGTTCAGCTTCATCAAGACTGCTCACCGGCAGCTCTTATGTTTATGCAAAGCTCGAGTGCCTTCTTGCGGCTCTGCTTCGCAAGGACAAAGCACTTATTTTTAACAGCGGTTATCATGCCAATGTTGGTATAATGTCGGCTCTTCTTTCAAAAAAGGATGCTGTCTTTTGCGACAAGCTCAACCACGCCAGCATTCTCGACGGTATTAAGCTGTCTGATGCAAAAATGTTCAGATACAAACATCTGGATTATGAACATTTGGAATCGCTTTTGAAAGAGCATAGAGACGAGTTTGAAAATGTCATCATTGTTACGGAATCTCTTTTCAGCATGGACGGTGATATTGCAGATTTGAACAGACTTGTTGATTTAAAAAAGAAATACAATGCTTTGCTTGTTGTGGATGAAGCGCATGCGTTTGGTGTTTTTGGAGAAAAGGGGCTTGGCGTTGCAGAAATGCAAGGCTGCCTATCTGATATTGACTTATATGCTGCCACTTTTGGCAAAGCTGTAGGCTCTGTGGGTGCTTTTTGCGCAGGGCATGATGTGTTGATTAACTATTTGATTAACAAATGCAGGCCGCTTATTTTTTCTACAGCACTGCCTGAAATCAATGTTGCGTTTTCTTACTGTATGATTACGGAAATTATCCCGAATTTGAAACAGCAAAGAAAAGAGCTGCTTGTAACAGCGCAAAAACTGCGGGAAAAACTTAATTCATACGGACTCAAAACTATGGGCGAAAGTCATATTGTGCCTGTAATTCTTGGCAGTAACGAAAATGCTGTTAAAGTTTCTAAAGAGTTAATCAAAAACGGATATTACCTTCTGCCTATCCGCCATCCGACTGTTGCTAAAGACTCATCACGGGTTAGAATTTCATTAAGAGCTGATATCAGTTATGAAGAGGTTGAAAACATTCCCGAAATAATAAAAAATGTTTTAGACGAGTAAGATGACGGAAACGGTGAGTTTTCGGCAGCTTACGACACTAGATTAGATTAATATGCTGACATTTTAGAAAGCTTCATTATATTATATCAATGTAGCGGCAAGAAATCGGATAAGGCCATTGAACCAGTATTACCAGAAAGATTTATATGCAATTTTAGGTGTCTCTCCGGACTGTGACGAGGCAAAAATTAAATCTGCCTACCGCAAGCAGGCGCGTATTTGGCACCCTGACGTTAATGACAACTCTCAAGAGAGTATTGTCCGTTTTAAAGAAATTACAGAAGCATATGAAATCCTCTGTGACACTCAAAAAAGAAGCCAGTATGACATTATTAAAGGGTTTAATATAAGAAAAGAAAGCTCTTATACTTCAAAAAAACAAACCCAGTCGCAGGCAAAAAAGGCCTATAATCAGACAAGCTCTACCACAACAAAAGAAAAAACTCATACTTATACAAGCACAAACGATACTTATACAAAATCTGCCCAAAATAATGAAAAAAATACACAAAAGGCTGATAACAAAACTGATAAAAGCTCGTTTTCTCAAGTATTTGAAAATATATTGGACGGGTTATTTACTTCGGACAATGCAAAAAACAAAAAAGCCAAAAAACCAAAACCTGAAAACGGCAGGGATATAAACCTTAATGTAAACATAAAAATGTCAGAGGCCGTCTCTGGTACGCACAGAACCGTTAATGTTCTGCACAGTGAACGCTGTCCAAAATGCGAAGGAAGAAGATTCATAAACGGTGCAAAGTGCCCGCTTTGCAAAGGCAGCGGTGAAGTTTCAATTCATAAAAAACTCAATGTAAAAATTCCAGCAGGAATAAAAAAAGGCGCAAAAATAAGAATTGCAAACGAAGGTAACAAAGGTTATAACGGCGGCAGAAACGGAGATTTGTATCTTTTTATTGATATTGAAGAGAGCAGGTTTTTTAGCTATGAGGGCGCAAATGTTTTGTGCGAAATTCCAATTACTCCGTTTGAGGCAGTACTGGGTGCAAATATCGAAGTACCGACACTGTGTGGGAATGTCTCTATGAAAATTCCTCCAAACACTTCTACCGGCCAAAAATTCAGGCTGTCAGAGCAGGGTGTGGAAGATAAAAAAACTAACAAAAAAGGCGACCAGATTGTTACTGTAAGAATTGAAATCCCAAAAGAAGCTTCAGTACAAGAAGTTGCGCTTTATGAACAACTTAAAAACATCTCAACTCATAAAATCAGGGAGAATCTTTTAAATGACTAGAACTGCAAAAGTTGCGGAAATTTTTGATTCCGTGCAGGGAGAAGGCCCATATATTGGATACAGACAACTTTTTGTCAGATTTTGCGGCTGTAATTTGCTATGCGACTATTGTGATACGGAATTTGACAAAGGAGACGACTATACAGTTGCACAGCTTCTCGAAAAAATAAAATCATTTAAACTTGAACCTTTGCACTCTGTCAGTCTGACAGGAGGCGAACCATTGTTGCAGTATGAGTTTTTAAAAGAATTTTTACCTTCTTTAAAACAACTGGGTCTAAAAATTTATCTTGAGACAAACGGCACAATGGACAGAGCGCTCGATAAAGTGATTGAGTATATTGATATTGTTTCAATGGATTTTAAACTGGATTCCAGTGCAAAAATCGGTGATTTGTACTCAAAACATGATGCTTTTCTTGAGATTTGCAAAAAACATTCAAAAGACACTTTTGCAAAACTGGTTTTTGATGAGACAATCAGAGATTTTGAAATAGATGAGTGTGTAAAACTTGCACAAAAATATAAAATACCTGTTATTTTACAGCCAAAAATGGATGGGGATAAAATAAAGGTCTCGCACGACAAAATCGTGGAAACCTTTAATAAATTTTCTGAAAAATACCATGATACAAGACTTATAGGTCAGGTTCACAAGTTTTTTTCAATAAGATAAACTAATCGTTTCTCAATCTTGATAAAAGGCGGAGTATTTCGACATACAGCCATACAAGAGTGACAAGCAGACCAAAAGAACCGTACCATTCATAGTCTTTTGGCAGCATTTTTTGTGCGCCCTGTTCAATGAAATCGAAGTCTAAAATAAGGCTCAATGCTGCAACCAATACAACTATTACGCTAAAAACGATTCCCATTTTTGAGTAACCGCTGATAAACGGTATTGAAAAGTTGAAAAATCCACCAACAAAATTGATTAAATAAAGCACAAGAATCGTAAGCATTGCAGACATTATTGTTGCACGGAATTTTTCAGTTGCTCTTATCGCGCCTGTTCTGTAAAGCACAAGCATAATAAAGAAAGTAAAAAATGTTGCTGCTACTGCCTGCATTGCAATGCCGGGGAATTGTGTTTCCATAATAAGTGAAAGTGCTGCAAGCAGTGCACCTTGCGCAAATGCATAAACCGGTGCTAAAAATTTTGCGAGTTTTGGCACAAATGCTGTCACAAGGCCTGTACCGAGTCCTGCAAAAAGAGCAATTCCCATTATCATCATTACTTTATCAGCGTATCCCATAAACGCTTCGTACACAACAGCTGCAGCTGATACTGCCGCAATCAACAAAAGAATAAAAGTCTTTGTTATTGTGCCTGAAACCGTCATAGGGGCGCCTTCAAGCATTTGTACATCATTGTCCATTCTTGAAAGAAGCGGGTTTGAACTTTTAAACATATATTCTCCTCGAATTAAAATACCAATTATTCTATAGCACGTAATTACACTATTTTCAATTGACTGTTAAACAAAAATAAAATTAATTTTCTTTTGCAGTGTGTGCTCAAGCATGTCTTTTTTCTTTTCCGCCATGTTCAAATTTGGTTTAAATCCAATAGTTTTTAAGTACAAATTGACTTCATCCGGTGTTTCTTTAGCTTCCATTCTCAAAATAAGGTTTTTATGAGGTTTGTCAAAACCGTCTGCAAGCCTTACTATCGAACCTAGCAATTGTACTGTGTTTTTTTGTTGGGGGGTAAGGTTTTTGTATATTTCGTGCTTAGTTTCGTCAGGCAAAGAGCCTCTATGATATCTGGCTATATTTGCAGTCACTTTTGTTTCTTCATTATCCAAACCTTCAATCCCTTCTTGTATAATAAGGTTCATTGCGTGTTTGTGGTGTGATTTTTTTTCTACAACATATCCGATATCATGCAGCAGTGCTGCAATCTGAAGGTAGAGCGTTTCTCTTTCCGTTATATTTTTGTAAGCCTCAACAGCGTCTTTTAATGCGCTCAAAATCATCAGCGCGTATTTTTCCACTTCTTTGGCGTGTTCTTCATTTTTGCAATATTTTTCGTATACAGACAGTTTATTCATATTTCAAAAGTTTTTCTATAACGTCTAAAAGGTAATCCTGATTGAAGTTGGATTTTTTGATAAATGCATCAATATCAGGAATATCTTTTGCAAGTCTTTCTGTGTCATAGGATGTAATGAGCACAACAGGTATGTCTTTAAATTTAGGTGTGTTTTTAAGTTCTTTAATAAACATACTGCCGTCCATCTCGGGCATTTCCATGTCTGACAATATAAGG
This sequence comes from Clostridium sp. K4410.MGS-306, assembly GCA_000980375.1. Taxonomy (GTDB): domain Bacteria; phylum Cyanobacteriota; class Vampirovibrionia; order Gastranaerophilales; family Gastranaerophilaceae; genus Limenecus; species Limenecus avicola. Next base: position 49,231 of record LARD01000004.1, read on the forward strand.
TCAAAATTTTCTTTGTACAAGATTTCAAAAGCTTCTTTGGGGTTTTTCACCATTTCAAAACTATAACCCCAGTGAATAAGAATATTTTTAAGCAGTTCTCTTGTTGTAATAGAATCATCCACAATAAGGATTTTGTAATCTTTGTTTTCTCTGGCTCTCAATTTGTAAGAAGGAACAGGAATAAGCGGTTTTTCAACAGGAGTGTAAGTACTTTTGTACAGCTCGGGTAGATTGAGGATAAGGCACACATCTCCGTTTGCCAGTGTTGTTATACCGGATATGTTTTTTAGCTTTATAATTGGAGGGTCGAGCTTTTTTTGCAGAATATTCTGATCGCCTAGAATCCTGTCCACAATTATACCCATGAGGCTGTTTTCCACTTCAATCAAAATCACTGTTTTTTTATTGCTTTTTGAGCTTTCTTCACTTAATGGAAGTTTCATAAGCTCACTCAAGTAAAACAGGTTAACGGTTTTGCCTTCAATAATAATGGATTTTGTGTCGTTTCGAAGATAGATATCTTCCTCTTTAATCCACATAACATTTTTTATGGACGTCATTGGCATTGCAAAAAACTGCTGAGAGCATTCTACAATAAAAGCCTTGAGCGTTGACATTGATATAGGCAGCTCAATGGTTATTTTTGTTCCTTGATTGGGCACTGAAAAGACTTTTACTGTGCCGTTTAGCTGCGAGATTTTTGTCTGTACAATATCAAGCCCCACACCTCTTCCGGAGAGCTCTGTTACGACCTGTTCTGTAGAAAAACCCGGCCAGAATATTATGTTCATAATTTGTTCTGCAGAGAGATATTGAGCCTCTTTTTGGGTAATCATGTTCTTTTCAAGAGCTCTGTTTACAATTTTTTGTAAGTCAATACCTCTTCCATCATCATGAATTTCTATGATAATTTTGTTTTGCATGCTTTTTGCAATCAGATAGATTTTGCCTTTAGGCGATTTGCCTGCAGCAATACGCTCTTGAGGAGTTTCTATGCCATGGTCGATTGAATTCCTTATGATATGCATAAGAGGTGCTTTTATTTCTTCGATAACCTTCTTATCTGCGCTGGTTTCACTACCCGAAATAAGCAGCTCTATATCTTTGCCTGTATCTTTTGATATGTCTCTTATCATTCTCGGGAACATATGGAATATTGTTGCCAGAGGCAATACTCTGATGTTTTTTATCATGCTCTCTAGTTGGGTAACAATGGTGTTTAGTTTTGTATCTTCTTCATCCAGTGACTTTTGCAGATTCAAAATTCTGTTGTTAAGCTTGATAATTTTTGATGAGTTTTCCTGAAATATGGAAAAAATCTGTTTGCTAAAAACTGAAAGTGTAGAATAATCAACGGCATCTTCGGAGTTGATGTATTTTCTGTCATAGTATTTGATAAAGCTTTGTGATTTATGGTTAAAATTTCTCCACTCCGTAAGGTCGGAAAGTATGTTTTCAAGTTCGGAGATGTTTTTTTTGTGTTTTATTCTTCCTATAATCAACTCACCCATCTGGCTCACAAGGCGGTCCAGTTTTTTTGAATCAACGCGTAGTGTTCTTATTGATGTTGTTTCAAAAGAGTTGAAAAAGTCCTGTGCCTTTTTAACAGGCAGCGATGATTCATCCAGTGTGGAGCTCAGGTTGGAAAGAGGATTAACAGAAGAGTTCAAGTCCATCATCTGTTTGATGATATCCAGCCTTTGCAAAACCAGTGTAACATCGTCTTGCTCTTCTTTTGTTTCCAGTGTCAATTTTTCGACAGACAGCAGGCTTTGTTTGAGAATTGTTATTATCTCTTTATCAGGGAGTGTTTTCCCTTTTTTTACAATTGCCAAAATCTCCATGATTTTGTCACAAATTTGTTTTATTTCTTTTTTATTGGTTATTTCAACAAGGCTTTTTATCTCGTCATAGAGCTGTGGAACCTGTGACAGGTCTGATTCAAATTTGTTGAACCCCTCTTTTAAAAATTCTATTTTTTCAGCAAGGTTGTTTAGAGTATCACTGTGTGCAGAAGTTTGATTTTTGTTTTGCTTGTCTTTGGCGTTGTCTTTGTCTTGTTGTATTTTTTGAGATACTTTTTCCTTAACATCTATTTTTTCAATGCCAAGGTCTTCATAGATTTTGTTTAAAAAATTAACGGTATTGGTCAGTTTATTATCTATGTCTTTTATTTCGTCATCTGTCATAAGGTTTGAGCTTTTTATGACAAAATTTACTTTTGCAAAAATATTTTTTATTTCGTTTTTTATTTCGTAAAAATTAGTTTCTTCAAATTTTTCGTCAATCTGTTTTATTACATCACAAAATGTTTCTATGTAAGACGAACCTTCCTCTCCCTGCATATTTTTCAGCAAAAGATATGCTTCTGACAAAAGAGCATTGATTGTGATTGTTGTTTTCAAAAAATCCTGATTTTGTGTTTTTGGATTTGTTGTTATTTCTTTGTTTTGCTCGTTTTGTGTAATATTTTTTGATTCTTCAACAGATTGACCCTGATATTTTTCTATCAAATCATCTATATAATCAATAATTTTTTGGATATCATCCGTGTAGTATTCTTTTTTTAGTTTAACGGATTCTTGTATAAGGTCTGAGAGCAAATCCATTGCTTTGTATAAGGCATCTGATATTTCTCTGTTTATGACGATTTTATTTTCTTTTGCAAGTCCGAGAACATCCTCTGCCTTGTGCGCAAGGCGCTGAATGTTGTTGAAACCTATCATTCTTGCAGCACCTTTAAGAGAGTGGGCATCTCTAAACAAATAAACAATAAGGTCTTTATTATTAGGGCTGTTTTCGAGCTGAAGGAGGTTGTTGTTTAATTTCTGAATGATTTCTTCAGTTTCGCCTCTGAAAATATTCAAAATTTCTTCAAACTCTTCGGGTAAAAAATCCATTTTTTATTCCACTTATTCGTTTTTTAAAGTGTTAATGTTTTCAATATTTGTGTTGATTGATGCCAGAATATCAGACAAATCGCCTGCATTTTCTTTCAGTTCCGTAATAATTTCAGAGGACAATTTTTCCTGGTTTTCTGAATTGAATGAAACACTTTCAATAAACTTCATCAGATTGGTCAAAGCATCGTTCAAAACATTAAAGTTTTGTTCAATATTGCCTGCAAGTTTTACTCCGGATTCAATTTCTTTGCTTCCCTCTTCTGTTGCCATAACAGTAGAGTTTGTTGTGTGCTGGATGTCATTGATTAAAGAAGCAATTTTTGTAGTTGCCTGTTTTGATTCGTCAGCGAGTTTTCTGATTTCGCCCGCAACAACTGCAAAACCTTTGCCGTGCTCCCCGGCTCTTGCCGCTTCAACAGCAGCGTTTAGTGCCAGCATGTTTGTCTGTTCCGCAATATCTTCAACCAGACCGATGATTGAACCGATTTGTTGGATGTATTCACTTAATTCCAAAATTAATTCTGCAATAATTTGAATACGCTGTTTTAAAACCATCATTTTATCAATGTTTGCCTGTACAGGTTTTTGTTCAATGTCGGTGTTTTGTAATGATTGAGAAACTTTGTATAAAATTTCTTTTGCATTTTGTTTTAAAGCAAATGCAAGCGACTTCATTTTACCTATATTGTTTGCTGCTTGATTGTATGAATCTTCGTATTTTACAATTGCATTTTTTTGAGTAACCGTTAAATCAAGAATTTTTTGTGCAGAGTTAATTGTTCTTTTGTCTTTTTCCGAGATATTTTTTCTTAATTCTCCAAGAAGCCACTCCCTTGTCCAGATATATTGGCCTATGTAAATAACAAAAAGCAATGAAACACCTGCAATAACACCAGGCTCCCAGAGGTTTTTGATAGATATTGATATGATTAAAATAAGAAGTACAATTAAAAACACAACATCCAGTACAAATTTTATATCGGATTTTTTTCTATAAGTTAATTCTTCGCCACTGCTCATATTAATTGACTCCTCGTCTTAATTCCTTGTATAAACTCTTGTTATTTTTGGTGAAAATGCAATATAATTATTTTATTACAAATTTGCATTTGCGCCAAGTATCAGATACAGGAAATAGTACAATTATATGGAATTTAAAACTCCTTTGCTGACAATAGAAGACCCTGACAATCTGCATTTATGTTTTGTGCTTGATAACAAAACATATGCCCTCAATGCAAAAAACGTGCTGGAAGTTACTACTCTGCCTTTGATTAACGAACCTCAAAAGCTGCCTGAATATATTGTGGGTATTCTCAATTATAACGATATGTTCATAAATGTTATTGATATAAGAAAGGTTTTTTCGCTCACACAAAAAAAATATGAGCTGTCTAATAAGATAATAATTATTAAAGGAAGCGAGTCTTTGATTGCAATTATTGTTGATGAGGTCACAGACTTTTTTACGGCACATCCTTCAAAAATACAAAGAGTTATGGGCGAAAGCTTCAATAATATTGCACGTACTTTTTACAAACTTAATGACGAAGTTGTTAATATAATTGATTTGGATGTTCTTGAAGAAACCATTAAAAAAGCCCATTTTGAAGAAAATACAACGAATTACTCCGAGCTTTTCCCACAAGACGAGGAAGCATTGTGTGTACTGCAAAAAAGACGCAATGATATAGCAAAAATCCCTGTAATGACTCTGGATGCAGCTGTGTACGGCAAAGATCAGTATATTGTTTTTCATCTCAACAATCATACTTATTGTGTTTATTCTCTTTTTGTCAAAGAGCTTATCAATGTTAAAAATTATCCCGTTACAAAAATTCCATACACTCCCTCTTATATAACCGGAGTAATTAACCACAAAGGTAACTTTTATACTGTAATGGATTTGAAAAAATTTATAGGACTGGAAGATAAGAACTCTGAAAGACTGTGTGATGAATTGTCTGACAAAAAAATTATTGTGCTCGAGTCTTCCGAACTCAAGCTTGCGCTGCTTGTAGATGATATTGTTAATATTATCAATATTGCAAAAGAGTCGATGGAAGTAAAAAATGATATGGCTTTAGATAATATGTTTATTCAGGCAGAAGCATTTATTGATAATCAGGTTTACAACATTTTAAATGTTGATAAATTGATTAATGACAAAAGACTTTATGTGGATAATTCCAATTAAAAAAAATAAAATAAAAAGCCGCTTTTATTGTTAAAAGCAGCCATAAAGTAAACAGTTTACGAGTGAGAGTGGAATATGCACAGTTTTATATTATTCAATTGTTCCAGTTTTTAAAATTACCCGCCTGTATAAAAATCTTTATTATTTGGGATATAATTTTAATAAAAAGAATATGGAGCAGTGGAATATGTTATTTTTTATATCTCTTTTAATGGTATTTGTTTCATCTTATTTGTGTGCTTCTGTTTTTTGTACAAAAGACAAAAATCACAAACCCTGCGGTCCTTCAGGCTTTTTGTATACCTTGATTACAATGTTTGCTCAAGTAGTGCTGACTTTTGAGCTTTTGTCATTATTCAAAGCCATAAGCAAAACAGGCGTGCTTGTTTTAAATATATTTTTCCTTACGCTTTCAATTTGTTTGTGGCTGAAAAAAGGCAGACCTTTATATGTTCCTCGCGTGAAAAAAACATTTGAGGATATTTTGGGGGCCTTAAAAAAAGATAAAATCCTCATGATAATGGCGTTTGGTTTTGTTTTTTATATGGCTGCTGTCGTGATACTGGATTGCATTATGCCTGTTTCTGGCGGAGATGCGCTTACTTATCACCTGAACAGGGCGTCTTATTGGCTGCATCAGGGCAGTTTGAACCATTTTGTGATTACTGATGACAGAAACCTTGTTATGCCGATAAATTCTGAGATAATTTATCTTTGGAATTTGTTATTCTTCAAAAATGATATAGGACTGTTTTTTGTTTCCTTTATTGGATACATCGGTGCAGTATTTAGTATTTACAATATTCTTGAATATTTTTCTTTTTCAAAAAGAAGAATACTCTGGACAATTTTTATAGTTTCTTCTTTTGCATCAGTGATGGCGGAAATTTCCAGCCTTGAGACAGATGTATTGCTTGCCGGGCTTGTGCTTTCTTGTATAACGCTATATTTGTATGCTTTAAAAGAAAAAAGTGTTCTAAATATTTTTTATGCAGCCCTTGTTTATGCTCTTGCAATGGGGACAAAATCACCTGCTATTATAGCTTTTCCCGGTGTGTTTTTGCTTTTGGCTTATTTTTCTTACAGAACACAGAAAAAAGAGTTTTACAAGCCGCTTATTGCTTTTGCCGGTTTTTTGGCTTTAAACTTTCTTGTGTTTTCAAGTTATAACTATATTCTTAATTTTATAGATTACTCAAATCCGCTTGGCTCGGAATCTGCCAAGGCTGTGCACGGTTTTAGAGGCGGTATAAAAGCTTTTGTTGCAAATTATATCCGCTATATGTTTATGCTTTTTGATTTTTCCGGCTTTAGATACAGTGAATACGTTGGTGAACACATAACAAATGCAAAACTTGCAATACTGGCATTTTTGCATATTCCTCAAGATCTGGGTGTTGAAATGTCAGACTACAATGAGATAAATAACAGGTTCATCAATGTAAAAGTGGGTGCAGGTATACTGGGCTTTCTGGTGTTTTTGCCATCGCTTGTTGCGGCTGTTGTTGCAGGGATTGTAAAAAGACACAACAAAAAACTGACTGCACTATGTGCTTTTGCTGCAATGTTTTTTATCAATGTTTTTTGTCTTTCTTTTTCCATAGCATATATGGTTTTTAGTATAAGATTTTTGACATTTTTGATTGTTATTTCATCTCCTGTGATAGCTTTGTCTTACATGAAAAAAACAAATATCCTCAAGCTATTAATTTTGTTTTATGTAATGTCGTATTTTTTAATTATGAGTATAAACCTTAGCGGAAGACAGTTTGGTGATATTGCAAAACTTCTTGTTAAATCACAGAGTTTTTCTCAGGCAAGAGAAAAGATAAGATGTGCTTTATACATAGGTTATGAAGGCAAGGCTGCTTTGTGCTACATAAGAGACGATATCCGCAAAATGCCGGCAGGCTCAAAGATTGCACTTTTTTCAACAGCTTCGGATAAATTTTATATTCTCAATATGTTAAATAGCCACGGTTACAAAATTGATACACTGCTGCCGGAAAATGCACCTTTATATGATCTTTCCGGTTATGACTATATAATTATGACGGACAAGGTTTTAATCAGCACAGTGCTGACAAAAACCACAGCTCAAACAAAAACCGAATACAAAATAGACAAAAACGGCAATGCTTATTTCCCTGAATACAGACCTTTTACCTGTGTTTATGAAAAACACGGAAGAGGTTTTTATACAAGCGAAGACAAAAACGGAATTATTATGGATTCCCGTTGTTTTATTGACATACCGTTTTTTGAAAAACGCGGTTTTATTATTCAAAGAGCTTACGATTTCAAAGCAGAGACTCCTCAAGCATCGAGTTATATAACGATTTATAAAAATACTCGCAAATAAAATTGACACTGTTTTTTGTCAAAAGTACAATCATGAAACAAGGAAATGGGTGTGAAAATCCCCAGCTGAGCCGCAGCCGTATAGCCGGAATACTTATCAATACCATTGCTTCGGGCATCAGGCATGGGGTCATATTTTTAGCATTGCTACAGATATCCGTGTTCTTGTCCGACTTAACTAAGGAATTAAGGACAGGGATAATTTTTTATGGCAGCAACAGTCGCCAGAGGCTCCAATAACAGAATAGGTACGTGCCCGCACGGCTTGCCCATGGGTGCTTGTCCCATTTGTAACGGAATGGGCGGTGGCGGCGGCAGCGTCAAAAAAAATACCAAGCCAAGAGAAATGTCTTACAACGAATGTTATGCTGTCTGGCAGATGATGAAAGCACAAAAAGCCGCACACAAACACACACAACAACTTTTTGCAGCGCAGGATATGGCTGCTTATATGAATAAAATTCAGCAGCAAATAAATGCAATGAAACTTGCGCTAATAAATTCATCTTTACCAAAACCCCTGATAAAAGCTTTTACAGTCCTTGCGGATTCTGTGCTTATGCCTGTTGCAAAGGCTCTGCAGGCTGTTACTAACACAGTACAAAATATTGCAAATACAGTGATAAAAACACTAAATGAAATAAAACAAAAATTTGTTGAAATAGCTGACAAATTGACCGCCATGTTTGGCGAGGCAAAAGCTGCTATACAAAAGAAAATTAATGAAAAATTTAAAGATATTAAAAAGAAAATCTTCAACCTGTTCGGCCTCGTTGGTGCGGATAATGAAGAAGATGATGAAGAAAAAAGAATAGAAGAAGCAAAGCGTTTGTTTGAGCTTAATACAGCTAAAGAAGCTTTGTTTGAATTGATTGAAAACCCCGAACAAGAAACGGAATGTGACGACAAATGAGCTATATAAAACCATATCAAGACGTTGAAACACAACGTCAATACAGAAACCATACAAGAACTCAAAAAAAGAACATCTCTGAAATGAAAGAGGGGGTGGTTGTTAACTCTCTAATTCGAGACTCTCAAGACTGCCCCAATATAGGCAACATGTATGACAATCTTGTTATACCTGACAAAACAATTACTCCGGACAGTTTTGAGCGTATAGATTTTAGAAACAGAACAAAAAAAGAAAAAAATACAAAACCCAAAACTTTAACCCCTCTTCTTGCGGCAACAACAGCGCTTTTTGGTGTGCTTGCCGGGTCTATGATAATGCTTGCTTCCGCTGCAAAACACAAGGCAAAATTGCCTGATTGGAAAACTCTTCCAGAAATCCCCAAAAACGTTGCTATCAATAATGAGCCTCATTTTGTTACCTATCTTATGATACGCGACCCTAATATGAGAAACGTTCTAGGTGCATTAGGTGTATTTGTTTTGAGTGCGGTAGGGCTTGCCGGTAAAAACTTTGTTGACGGCGTTAAAGAAATATGGGTACGAAAAAAACAGGCCGATGTACAAAAAGATTTGCAAGAAAAACTCATTGCAGTTGAAACACAGAGCTTCTCCGGCAAAATGCAGATTTTAAGAAACATGCTCTCTGAAAAAGCTAGCGAGCTTGATTCTATTTTGCACAAGGAAAATATTGGTAATGAGCATGCTGCTTTCAAGAAGTTTATTTCTTTCAAACATTCTCAAAAACAGCAGCCGGAAAAAAACAATACACTTGCATATGCCGCTGTTGGTGCTACTGCTGCTTTGATTACGGGGCTGGGCTTTTTAGCATTTAAAAATGTTCAAAAAACAGCAAAAATATACGAATCTTATGCTCAATCCATGGAAACCAAGATAAAAGAACTCATAGACAAACAAAGCAAATGGGATAAATCTTCATTAGATAAAGTAAAAAATATTTGTGTTTCAATGAATTATTCATCTCAAAAAATAGAAAAAACTCTGGCTGATGCAAAAAACCTTCCTGATGGTTTTATAAAAGAAGTGCAAAAAGAAGCGGAAAAGGTTACTCAAGAAGGAGCAGAAGCTATCGCAGGAAAACCGGGCACAAAACCTTCTTTGTATTCTCATACGGATGACGACAGGGCCCATTTGTACAACATGATAGTAAACTGGGAAAACCCTCTTTTAAAAATACTTTTTGCAGGCTTGTCAACAGTCACAACAGTCGGCTATGTAGGTTCTGCCGCAATCGAAGGTATTAAAGAAGCTCAGGTTATTAAAGAAAATGCCAAGACAGAGCTTGAGCTGCAAAAAAGACTGGTTAATGTGGAATTGAATAATTTTGAATCCAAAAAAAGAAGCGTAATTGAACCTATGATAAACGAATTCAGGGTTCAGGCGATGAACGGCAAAGATAAAAACGAGCTTAAAACCCGTGCCGAAAATATTTTGTACGAGATTAAAAACGGTCCTCCGTTTGTGTATTCGTAAGGTTGGTGCGTTATGTATACAACACCTGTTACTTTCAGACAATTCAATATATCACCCTCTGCGCAAAAGGCGCACCAATCTTCGCAATGTGAGATGGTAAAATCTTTTTGCAATACCTTTGTTCTGCCTGATGATGCGTGCAATCATTCACGTTTTGATGAAAATCTGGCTTCAAAAATAGCCTCTTACAAAGACCGTGCGCTAAAGCCTGTCACAGACATGTTGAGCTGTGCTGACAATGAAAAGGACATAACGGCAGGGTTGTTTCTGCTCAACAGAATCATCGATGCAGGTGCTCAAAGTGCATATAAAACCTACCCTGTGATTTCAAAATTCAATTACTCGTCTTCGTCTAATGTGCAGACAATGCTTGCCGGAGTGTATAGAAAAACGCTGGTTCCTGACGCATTCGGGCCTTTGATGACCATGTTTTTAAAAAACTCGCAAAATCCCAAAACAGTTCCATTTGACCCCAATGAAGAAATAGGAGGCGCTATCCTTGAGTATTTAAGAAATAAATCTGCGGTGATTAATTATTCAAAAAATTAAATTTTTACTAGCAAAAAAATTTTATCAGGGTTTTTTAACATCACATAATTAACACGGAACGGAACATGATTAACAGAACAAATAATATATCTTTTAAAAGAGCTATCGGACTTCCTTCAATTTATAATATGAAGCCCGAAAACATGGCAAAACTGGACACAACAATCAACGTATGCAATTCGTTTTTTCCTAATAATGACGTAATCTTCGGTGCGGATTCCAATGGAGAGCTTGTTTATGAAGTAAGAAAAACCTTTCCGCTTTTAAATCTTATGCACCCAAAAGTTTTGGAAAACATAAAGAATATTAAAATAGAAGATTTGTCCAATCTGGTTTTAATGGCTGCTGCTATGAAAGATGCACATAATAAATTGTGGAATCTAAAAGAACCGTTTTTGCGGCAAAAAACAGACAATATTGATAACATGGATGATCTGGAAATTGCATATGAAGTGCGCGATGCAGTTATGGATTTCAATGACCTTCATCCTGAGGACGAAAATTAAATACAAAAAACGCCTGATTTAAATTTCAGGCGTTTTTTTGTTGTTTTAATGATTAAAGACTTTTGTGTTTTTCAATAATCTGATTAGCCAAGACGTCAATTTTTGCAAAATCTTCGTCTCTAGGCTGGCCTTTAACTATTACATAATCAAGTTTTTCCGGTTTGATTATTGTGAACATTTTTTCGATTGTTCCTTCAAGGTTTCCGCCCCATCCGTAAGAACCAATAATAGAGTAGTATCTGAGTTTTGGTCTTAATGCATTAACAAGGTATGCCGCAGTAACAGCAGCCGGGTGAGGGCCTGCCAGAACCATAGAAGAACCTAATACAACTGTTGCACAGTCAACCAGCTCCATTGAAAGTTCACCTTCATCGCAGTGTACCAGATCAAATAGTTTTACTTCGATACCTGCTTCTGTAAGCTTTTGGTTCAACCTGTCAACAAGCATTGTTGTGCTTTCGTACATAGATACATAAGGGATTACCACTTTGTTTTCTACTCTGTCTGATGTCCAGTCAGCGTAAAGGTCAAGTATCCATTGCGGTTTGTCGTAGATTGGACCGTGGCTTGGAAGAATAATATCAACATCCATTGCTTTAACTTTGTCTGTGTATTTTTTTGCAAAGCTTCTAAACGGCATAATGATTTCTGCATAGTATCTTTTTGCTGCTTCCACAAGACCGTCTGTATAGTCTGCAAAAAGCTCATGTTTTGTGTAGTGAGCACCTAAAAAGTCACAGGTAAAGAGCATTTTGTCTTCTTTTAAGTAAGAAAACATTGTGTCCGGCCAGTGTACAAAAGGTGCAAAAATAAACTGGAATGTTTTATCACCGAGTGATAGTTCATCTCCGTCATTGATTACAATGAATTTGTCTTCTTCAACGTGAAGCATGTTCATTACATTTTCTTTAACTTTTGCATTTGTCACCACTTTTGCCTGCGGGAACATTTCCAAAAGCATTGGGATGCCGCCGGAGTGGTCTTGTTCTGCGTGGTTTGAGATAATGTAATCTACATGAGTAATATTGTTTTCTTGCAGTCTTTTTTTGTATTCATCAAGCTTTTTAGGATAGTCTGTGTCAACAATCGCTGTTTTTTCGCTGCCTTTAACAAGATATGAGTTGTAAGTGGTTCCCTGAGGCAGCGGAACAAGCTGGTCAAAAAGCTGTCTGTTGGCGTCTTTTGAACCTATATAAAAGACATTGTTTTTTATGGGTCTGATTTTTAAATCCATGGTCAGTCTCCTTATTATAAAAGGGGATTCCACTGCCAAAAATCCTTTGTGTCAACGGTTTGATTAATTATGCTTTTGTAAACTGGTCTTTTCCGACTCCGCATACAGGGCATATCCAATCAGCAGGTAAATCTTCAAAGGCTATATCGTTGTTTTCTTCAGGGTCATATTCATAACCGCATACAAGACAAATATATTTATCCATCGAGTTGCTCCTTTTGTCATTTTACCTGAGCAGTATAAATTATTATCTGATAAAAATAAATTGCCGTATAGACTAAGTTAAATATTGTAAATAATATTCAATGTTTCTAAAAATAGGTTATAAAGGTATAATATTTCTATGGAAAATTTAACACCGCAAAATACCGAAAATATCCAAAACACCCAAAATGCATCTTTGCCTGTTGTCAAAAAATATGTGCTGAAAAAAAGCAGCGCACAAAACACACAGGTTCAATACAAAATAGACTACGAAAAAGACCTTAACCCGGCCCAGCTTGAGGCTGTCAAAACAAAAGACGGTGCAGTGCTTGTTATTGCCGGTGCGGGTTCCGGCAAGACAAAAACTCTTACCTACCGTGTGGCAAGGCTTATTGAAAGCGGTGTAAAACCTGATAATATCCTGCTTTTGACTTTTACAAAAAAAGCAGCTGATGAAATGCTCAATCGTGCAGTTATGATTCTTGATTCGCGCTGCGAAAAGGTAGCGGGCGGAACTTTCCATTCTTTTTCAAACTATATCTTAAGAAAATACTCTGACTGTCTTGAGCTTAGAAACAATTTCACCATTATTGACCGTGCTGACGCAGAAGATGTGATAAACCATATCCGTGCACAGGTTGCAACAAAACAGGAAAAACGCTTCCCGAGAAAAGGCACTATTCTTGATATTTATTCAAAAGCAGTGAACAAAAACATGAGTGCTGAAGCAGTTATAGAAAGCGAATACAATCAGTTTGCACATTGTGTGGAAAAAATAAACGAAATTTCAAAACAATATATCTCCTACAAGCGCGAAAACAGCCTGCTTGATTATGATGATCTTCTTTTGTACCTTCGCACCCTCTTGCAGTCAAACGATGAGATAAGAAAAAAACTCTCAAACCAGTATAAATATATAATGATAGACGAATATCAAGACACTAACTCTTTGCAAGCTGATATCATAAGACTGCTGGCGTCAGAGCACAACAATGTAATGGCGGTTGGTGATGATTCGCAGAGCATTTATTCTTTCAGAGGGGCAAATTTTAGAAATATCCTTGATTTTCCGGCTATATTTCCGAATACAAAAATTATAAAACTTGAGCAAAACTACAGAAGCTCGCAAAATATACTTGCTCTCACAAATGAAGTTATCTCAAGGGCAAAGGAAAAGTATACAAAAAATTTGTTTTCCACAATTGAACACCCTGAAAAACCGGCTTTGATTTGTACAAACGACATGCAGACAGAAGCGGAGTTTGTAGCGCAAAGAGTGCTGGAGCTGCAAGAAGATGACATCTCTTTAAATGACATAGCTGTGCTGTGCCGCAGTGCCAGAATGACCTATAACCTTGAAATAGAGCTTGCAAAGCGTGCAATCCCTTATCGAAAATTCGGCGGGCTCAAATTTATAGAAACAGCCCATGTTAAAGACGTAATTGCGCATCTTCGTGTTGTGTTGAACCCCAATGATATTATAAGCGTTAACAGAATCCTTCTTTTGCTCGACGGTATAGGCGCGCAATCAGCGATGAAGCTTTTACCTGTGGTTGCAAAAGAAAATCTTGATACGGAAAAAATGATGCTTCCTGTCAAAAAAAATACGGATGGCATAAAAAAACTCTTTACAACAATCGAGCAGCAGCGCAAATACCTTATGAATCCGGCTACTGTTGTGGATAATATTCTTGCTTATTACGAGCCTGTTTTGATGGAAAAATACGATGACTATCAAAAACGATTGAAGGATTTGGAGCATTTTCGCTATTTGTCAGAACAGTATAAGAATCTTGAGGATTTTTTAAGCGACCTTGCTCTGGAACCGCCTGACAGCTCTGTATCTGAAGTTGAAGACGGGGCACAGCCGGATGAATATCTTACTCTGTCCACAATCCACAGTGCAAAGGGGCTTGAGTGGAAAGCTGTTTTTATTATAGGTGCTGTTGACGGGCGCTTCCCCAGTGTTTACTCTTTTAATTCCGAAGAAGAGCTGGACGAGGAGCTTCGCCTCATGTATGTTGCCGCAACACGTGCCAAGTCTTATCTTTATATTACTTATCCTATTGATATGTTTGACCACGCTACAGGCATGGTTTTGTCCAAGCCGTCAAGATTTTTGGACGGAATACCAGAAGACATTCTCGAGCGCTGGGCGCTTGAATTAGAAGACTGATAAGCGTATAATTTTTTTAACTAAGAATCAGAAAAAACGGAGAATTATATGTCTGAAAAAATAGAAATATCTGTATCAAAAGGTCTTTTGGAAGAAACTCCTGCAAATGTACTTGTTGTTAACCTTTTTGAAGGGGTTAAAATTCCGGCGGGTGCTACAGGTGCCATAGATGTTGCGTTAGACGGATTGATTTCAAAATTTATTATTGCAAAAGAAGGATTTGACGGAAAATTCGGCAAAATGTACCTTCTGCCTACATACGGAAAAATCGCGGCAGAAAAGGTTCTGCTTGTCGGATTAGGCAAAAACAAGGATTTTACGCCAAACAGATTGAGAGAGCTCAGTGCAAAAATTATTAAAAAATGCAGAAAAATGGGCAATGCAAAAAAAGTTATCTCTGTACTCCACGGTGCGGGTATTGGCGGGTATGACCCTGAAATCTGTGCAAGAATGATAACGGAAGGCACTTTAATCGGTTCATATTCTTTTGACAAATACAAAACAGAAAAATCGACTAAAAAAGTTGACGAATTAGTTATTGTGGATATGGTTGAAGAAAACTGCAAAAAAGCAAAAGCCGGTATCAAAAAAGGTAAAATCATAGGTTCAGCCATGAATTTTGCAAGAGATTTGTCAAATGAGCAGCCTGCTTATGCAACACCTTCAAAACTTGCTGAAATCGCACAGAGTTTCAAAGACCTTGATGTAAAGGTTTATGATAAAGAAGAAATAGAAAAAATGGGTATGGGGGCATTTTTAGGTGTTGCAAAAGGCAGCAGCCAGCCGCCAAAATTTATACATATGCACTACAAAGGCTCTAACCAGAAACTTATCCAGAGAAAAATTGCCATCATCGGCAAAGGTATTTGCTTTGACTCCGGCGGGCTGGATATCAAACCTCCGTCTTCTATGCTCAACATGAAAGACGACATGTCAGGAGCGGCAGCTGTTCTCGGTGTGATGAGCGTGCTAAAAGATTTAAAACCCAATTGCGAAGTCCACGGGATTATTGCCGCATGTGAAAATATGCCGGGATGTTCGGCTTACAAACCGGGTGATGTTTTAACCGCCAAAAACGGCAAAACAATCGAAGTTGATAACACTGACGCAGAAGGCAGACTGACGCTTGCAGATGCTTTGTGCTATGCGTGCGAGCTTGATGTGGATGAGGTAATTGATATTGCAACACTTACCGGTGCCTGTGTTGTGGCTTTGGGCAGTGCGGCTTCGGGTATTATGGGCAACCACCAGCCTACAATTGACAAACTCATCAAGTGCGCTAATTCCGGCGGTGAAAAAATGTGGCAGCTTCCAATGTTTGATGAATATAAAGAGTCTTTGCAAAGCGATGTTGCTGACATGAGAAATACCGGTTCACGTATGGGCGGTGCTCAAATAGCAGGTATATTCTTGCAAAACTTTGTCAAAAAAGTACACTGGGCTCACATTGATGTTGCCGGCACAGCATTTTTGGATAAACCTCAGAACGAATTTCCTAAAGGTGCTACAGGTGCAGGTGTGCGCACTCTCATCAACTATTTGATGTTGTAAAGTTTTGTAAACTACAATGCTTTGATTAAGGCAATAATTGCTCACAAAAATACTTTTATAACATGTGTGAAAGTTGTCAGAGAAAATTTCGAGATAACAATTCAACGAAATTTTTGACGACTTCTTTGAAAAAGTGAGTAATATGACGTAAACGGTCAGTTTTCGGCATATTACGATTCTAGATTAGTTATAGTGTGAGATTACGATTATGTCTATTAATTATGGAGCACCAATTTATCCAAACTGTTTTGACCAGCTGACAACACATGGTATTGTTGCCGAAGATGTTGTAGGTTATATTACAGATTCGCCTTCGCCGTATCTGCAAAATTATGTTGCCCAAAGAGGCGGCTTCACCCCCTCTGTACCGTGGACACCTTCTATACCGGGCAGAGTGCTTCCTGACCCGCTTCCGTCCGTGTCACCGCTGGGAGGCCCTGTAATGGGTTATGAACCGCCAAGAATGCAGGAACGTCTGCCAAGAGGTGATGTCTACCAAACTGTGCCAAATGAACGTGAAATTAACCACGTTGTTAAAAACGAAAAAAATAATACCTGGAAAAAAGTCGCCGCAGGCATTTTACTGACAGGTCTTGCTGTTTTTGGTATTGTAAAAGGCTGTCAGATTTACAAAAGCGGAAATTCAGGCTTAAAAAACATCGGCACTTGGTTTAGCAACACAGGAAATAAAATAGGTAATGCTTTTAAAAACGGCTGGACAACAACCTGTGATTTCTTTAAAAATTGCTGGAACAAGCTGTTTAAGAAAAACAATCCTTAGTTATTGCCGAATTTTTCTTTAATAACCCTTGCAATTTGTAAAGGAATCATTCTATCCAGTGCATCAGGCATGATGTTTTCGGGCGTAAGCTCATCTGTTGGCACCATGGAGGCTATCATCAAAGCACATTCGAGTTTTATCTCGTTTGTGACTTTTTTGATTTTTGCATCAATAAGCCCTTTGAAAAATCCCGGGAATGCAAGCGCGTTGTTTATCTGGTTTTCAAAATCGCTTCTGCCTGTGGAGACGATGTAGGCTCCGGCATGTTTGGCTTCATCGGGCAGTATTTCCGGCTCGGGGTTTGCCAGCGCAAACACAACCGGCTTGTATTCCATGGATTGAATCATTTCTTCTGTCAAAATACCGCCTTTTGAAAGGCCTATAAATACATCTGCATTTTTTACGGCATCTTTCAAATCACCGTGCAAATCATTGAGGTTTGTCACTTGCGCAAGCTCTTCCGAGTATTTGTCGTTTTGTTCTCTTCCCTTGTAGATAACTCCGAGCGCGTCATCCATTATGATATTTTTTGCTCCGGCAAAAAGAAGGAGTTTTGCAACGGCATTGCCTGCTGCGCCCGCTCCTGCAATCACTATTTTTATGTCAGATAGCTTTTTGTCCTCAAGCACAAGCGCATTTAATAAACCTGCAAGCACAATAATAGCTGTACCATGCTGGTCGTCGTGAAAAACCGGAATATCAAGCCTGTCTGTCAGTGTGTTTTCAATTTCAAAACAAGCAGGTGCAGCAATGTCTTCAAGGTGGATGCCCGAGAACGAATCTGCAAACAGCTCAACAATTTTGATTACATCCTGTGTGTCCTGTGATTTTATGCAAAACACCATTGCATCAACATCCGCCAGCTCTGCATAAAGCGCAGCTTTTCCTTCCATAACCGGGATAGAAGCCACTGCACCTATGTTTCCAAATCCAAGAACCGCTGTTCCGTCAGAGACAATAGCAACGGGCTTGTTTCTTTTTTCTTCTGTGAGTTCTGTTTCTATGACTCCGCCGGATAGCTCATGCAGCTCAAGCGAGCGTTCTTGAATATTTCCTTTAAGTTTTGCGGGGTCAATCATGAATACGTTTCTTGAAATCGCACCGAAAAACCCTTTTAAGTCAGGCACAGAACCTTTCAGCACAGGTATTTCAACGTCAAAATCAATATCTTTAACAAAATCTTCTATCAAAGACAAATCAATAGCGCAAAAGTTTATTTCAATGTTTTCAACTGCAAATTTCAGGTCTTGTTTTGTGGTTTGTTTTATTTGCAGCGGGTAGGCATCAATCAAGAGTACGCTTTTTAAAAAGATTGCTCTTTTTAAAGATTTTTCATAATCAAAAGAAATAACAGCAACAGAATTTAGCTTGTTTGTATAGATTGATGCGGCTTCCGGATTTTTTGAAATAGCAAGGCAGCTGGAGCCTACACCCGGTGTGTAAACAAGCGAAAGCATATCTTTATCATCTATTGCTATTTTTGGAACTGTCTTAAAACCTTGGTATTGCGGCATAATTTATCTTTCTATTGTCTTACTTTGTTTTCTTCACCTTTGATGAGGCGTTTTATGTTTTCTCTGTGCAGCCAGATTATGTACACTGCACCAAGCGCACAGTATGCAATGTAGCCTGCGGGCTGTTTAAATGCCCACATGATAAAAGGTGAAACAGCAAGAGCTATTATGGAGCCCAAAGACACATATTTTGATACCCATGTGATTATTCCCCATATAACGGCCACGCTAAGACCGACAAGCGGGTTGAGTGCAAGTATTGTGCCAACACCTGATGCAACAGATTTTCCTCCGGTAAATCCGAGAAAAACAGATTTACTGTGACCGAGCAAAACAGCCACTGCAGCAGCAACAGGAGTGAGCCCGTATTGAGAATATGCGTGTAAAAACAAAATTGCAAGCACAACAGGCAGTGCGCCTTTAATTGCATCAAGCAGCATTACAATAAAGAACCATTTTTTGCCCAGCACTCTTTTTACGTTTGTTGCACCTGTTGAGCCAGAGCCTACTTTTCTAATGTCTTGGCCTGTTTTGGCTTTTACTATCAAATACCCCGTCGGTATTGAGCCTATCAGGTAGCCCATTACTATTGCAATTGCTATTTGCAGCATTATTCTTCTCCTCGTTTGTTTTAATTTTTCTTAATTATTTTACCTCAAAAAGAGCAATTTTTTAAATTCAGCGCATTAAAATAAACATATGAAAATTCAATCAGGTTTTTACACAAACAAAACATCATTTAAAAAGCAGAAACAAGCGGACAACAAACCAAGGATTGTAAACAACCCTTACAGTTACGATGATTATTTTTCCAGAATGGAGTATAAAAAGCCGGTAACACTGCAAAGAGCTCTGTATGACATAATAAATGAAAAAGAGCTTAACGATGGTGTGGTTGGAGAAAAAGCAACAATACAGCGGTTTTTGCAAGATTTAAAGGGTGATAAAAAAATTCTCGACAGAAAAATTCTGGCCCTGAGCGGGTACGGCTCTGCTGCTGCGGCTTTTGAATCAGCTGACGGGAAAATAATAAAACTCACTGACGGCAACCATTTTCCGATGAACAGACCGGCAGGAGTTTTTGATGTCCCTGTGTATAAAAAAGGGCATAACGGAAAAACTTACTATTACATTGAGGAAAAACTTTACAGGCATAATCTGCCATCGTATCTGGTTGATACTGTTAAAGATATGATTAAGCAAAGCGGGTATAAAACTGTTGATTTGTACGAAGGTGATATTCACCAAATAGGTATTGCAAAAAACGGCCGTGTATACCTGCTTGACGCAGAATGTGCACAGTACAAGACTGTATTTCACGCTCTTTTTGACAAGGCTAAACGTGCTCTTTTAAAAACACGTGTTTAATTGTTCTTTTCTTTGCGTTCTCTAAACGACATTCTTATAGGGGTTCCAAAGAAACCGAAGGCTTCTCTCATTTTGTTTTCGAGATACCTTTTGTAGCTGTCTTGTACAAGGTCTTCGTCGTTTACAAAAAGAATAAAAGTCGGCGGAGCTGTGCGAACCTGTGTTGCGTAATAAACACGCAGCTTTTTGCCTCTTTTTGTAGAAGGCGGATTCATTGCCATAGCTTCTAAAAGCACTTTGTTTAAAATGCTTGTGGAGACACGTTTTGTGCACTGGGCATAAACTTCTTTTGCCTGTTTGTATATGTTTACTAACCTTTGTTTTGTTTTTGCGCTGATAAAAATCTTTGGTGCAAAATCAAGAAAAGGTGCTTCGTGCATAAGCCTTTGAGTATATTTTGCAGTGGGGTCGGATTTGTCTTTGTCTTCAACAAGATCCCATTTGTTGATTGCAACAATCAATCCCTTGCCTGCTTCTACAACAATCTGTGAGATTTTTTTATCCTGATCCGTAAGCCCGTCTGCTGCATCAATAACCAGCACAGCAATGTCACAGTCTCGAATAGCTCTGATTGCTCTGTCTACAGCAAATTTTTCCACACCCCAGTCAACTTTTGCTTTTTTTCTTATACCGGCCGTGTCGACAAGGATGAATTCTTCGCCTTCGTATTTTACTTTAGAATTTATGCTGTCGCGTGTCGTACCGGAAATATCGCTGACAATCACTCTTTCTTCGCCAAGAAGCGCATTTACAATGGAGGATTTGCCGGCGTTTGGCTTTCCGACAATAGCAAGCTTTATCAGCCCGTTTTCTTCCGGATTTTCGTCAGAATCAAATTCATCGGTAATTGCATCGAGCAGGTCACCGACCCCGCCGGAGCCGTGCAATGCTGAAATCGGATGAGGCTCTCCCAGAGCAAGTGCGTAAAAATCAGCAATGTTGTTGAAGTGCTCGGGTGCGTCTATTTTATTTACCGCAAGGTATACAGGTTTTTTACTGCGTCTTAAAACATTTGCAATATCGTAATCAACGGGGTTTATTCCGTCTTTTCCGTCTACGAGAAAGATTATTTTTTCAGCTTCTTCGCACGCAACTTTTGCCTGTGTAAAAATATTGAGCATTATTTCATCTTCGTCACCGGGGATAATACCGCCTGTGTCGATGAGGGTAAAATGTTTGTTCTGCCATTCAACGTCAAAATATATTCTGTCTCTTGTAACACCGGGCTGGTCATCAACAATAGACTGACGTGCGCCTACAATTCTGTTTACAAAAGTGGATTTTCCGACATTTGGTCTTCCGACTACGGCTACAATGGGTTTTGTGCTCATAATTTACTTCCTGTTTAATAGCTGTAACTATTTTAATACAAACAAAACCTGTAATGCTATATTTTGTCCAATCAAAACTTTGCTTCTTAATCTTTTTAATATAAAATTATTATTATGTAACAAACGAATTGAGGATAGAAATGTCAGAGCACAAAGAATTTGAATTTAAAGACACGCTGAACTTACCTAAAACTACCCTTGCAATGCGCGCAAACGCAGCTGTAAGAGAATTGGAAATTCAAGATTTCTGGGAAATGGGCAGAATTTACGAAAAAAATCTGGCTCAAAGAAGTATTGAAAACAAATTTGTACTTCACGACGGGCCTCCGTATTTGAGCTCACCTAAAATCCACATTGGTACAGCTTTAAACAAAATTTTAAAAGATATTCTGACAAAATATAAAGCGCAGTCAGGCTTTTATGCACCATACGTGCCCGGTTACGACGGCCACGGGCTGCCTATTGAAAATGCTGTTGTAAAAACTATCGAAGGCGGCAGAGAAGCTATTTCAAAATACCTTTTAAGACTCAAATGCAGAGAGTTTGCACTTCGCAACCTTCACGGACAGGAAGAAGATTTCAGACGTCTTGGCGTGTGGGGCGACTGGGAGCACCCTTATGTTACTATTTCTCCGGAAATTGAAGCAGAACAGGTGCGAATTTTTGGTGAAATGTACCAGAAAGGCTATATTGAAAAAGGCCTGAAACCTGTTTACTGGTGTCCTCATTGCGAAACTGCTCTGGCTGAAGCAGAGGTTGAATACGCTGACCATACCTCTACTGCGATTTATGTAAAATTTGAATTTGTTGAAAAAGACGCCGAAAAAATTAAAGAGCTGGCAGGAATACAAACAGATTATCCGATTTATGCTCTTATCTGGACAACCACACCGTGGACAATTCCGTCTAACCTTGCAATCAGCTTGAATGCTAGATATGAATATTCGCTTGTTCAATATGCCGATGACATCTATGTTATAGCAACTGACCTTGTTGATGCGTTTGTTAAAGACAACCAGTTTGAACCCGAAGACGTAAAAATTCTCGGCAGCGTAAAAGGCCGTGATATTGAAAACTTTAATACAATGCACCCGCTCTACGACAGAAAGAGCCCGATTATCCTCGGCGACCACGTTACATTAGACGCAGGTACAGGCTGTGTTCACACAGCACCCGGCCATGGTCTTGAGGACTGGGAAGTCTGCCAGAGATATGATATCGAAGTATTGTCACCGCTTGATGCAAAAGGTATCTGGACAGATGAAGTGCCGGACCTTGAGGGCGTAACATACGAAGACGGCAACAAAATTGTTATTGAAAGACTTGATAAATGCGGCGCTTTGCTTTCTCATAAGCAGATTACACACAGCTACCCGCACTGCTGGAGATGCAAACACCCTGTTATCTACAGAGCAACTCCTCAATGGTTTGTTAAAGTTGACAGATTCAGAAACGCTGCTTTAAGAGAAATCAGCAACGTGCAATGGATTCCCGCTTCCGGCGAGCAAAGAATTTCTAACATGGTTGAATCCAGAAGCGACTGGTGTATTTCAAGACAGAGAGTATGGGGCGTTCCTATCCCTGTATTCTACTGCAAAGACTGCGGCGAACCGATTGTTACTCCTGCAACTATCGAAAACCTTGCAAAAATCTTTGAAAAAGAAACATCTGATATCTGGGTTAAAGAAGGCGCAAAATACCTTCTGCCAACAGCTTTTAAATGCCCTCACTGCGGCAGCAGAAGCTTCTTAAAAGAAAAAGACATCATGGATGTATGGTTTGACTCCGGTATCACACACCGTGCTGTTGTGGAAAAACGCTATAAAGAGCTCGGTCATTTGCCTGTTGAAATGTATCTTGAAGGCTCTGACCAGCACAGAGGCTGGTTCCAGTCTTCGCTTTTAACAGCGGTTGCAACATCAGGACGCGCGCCTTACATGACTGTTTTAACACACGGTTTTGTGCTTGATGGCGAAGGCAAAAAGATGAGTAAGTCTTTAGGCAACACAATTGCACCGCAGGATATTATAAAAGTCTACGGCGCTGATGTATTGAGGCTATGGGCTGCTTCCGTTGATTACAGAAACGACGTAAGAATCAGCGAAAACGCAATTAAGCAGATGGTAGAAATCTTTAAGAAGATGAGAAATACTTCAAGATTCCTACTTGGCAACCTGTATGATTTTGACCCGACAGCGGATTATGTTTATTACAAAGACTTAAAAGCAATAGATAAATTTGCTCTACACAAATTGAATACATTCATTGGTAATGTAACAGAAGCATTTGAAAATTATGAATTTTACAAATACTTCCAGCATTTGCAAAACTTTGCGGCTGCTGATTTGAGCTCGTTCTATCTGGATATCGTAAAAGACAGATTGTACACCGCAGGCAAAAAATCACTTTCAAGACGTGCTTGCCAAACTGTTTTATACGAAATTTCACAGGCTTTAACGAGAATGCTGGCTCCTGTAATGCCTCACCAGGCAGAGGATATTTGGCAAAATATGCCAGAAAAACACCGCGACGGCATTGAAAGCGTTTTGCTTACAGATTGGCCGACAACAAACGTAAAATGGGCTAATGACAAACTCGAAGCAGAGTTTACAAAAATCCTTAAACTCAGAGAAATTGTCACAAAAGCAATCGAGCCTTTAAGAGCCGACAAACAGGTAGGAAGCTCTTTGGAGGTTGCGGTTTATGTTCAAGGCGGCGACCCTGAATTGCTCAAAAAATATGAGTCAGAACTGGCTAATATTTTCATCACATCACAGGCAGAGCTTGTGGACAAGGCGCCCGAACATGTGTTGAACGAATACAAAGAAGATGATTATACAATCTATGTAACAGATGCACACGGCGAAAAATGCGAACGCTGCTGGAAGTACCGCAAACTAATACAGGTCGGCAACCACGGCGAAATTTGCCAGGATTGTATAAACGCAATAAACGGTAAAGAATAATTTTGAAAAAGGATGGATTAAATTCCATCCTTTTTTATTTACATTCCAAAAAGCTCTGTGCTTATTTTGTCAATAGTAGACTTTTCTTTCATGAGCATTTGGGTAATTACAATACCAAGGGCTGAAATATCTCTGGGGGTGATGTCTCCGCAGTAGTCTTCAAGCAAATTTTCCAGTATATGTGATAGCGAGCTGGCAAGGGAAATATTTCTTTGAGATTCATCTAGTTTTGTTTTTAGTGTTTCAAGGTCTTTCATAATTATTCTCCTTATGTTAAAAGAATGAAATCAAATATCATAATATATCATTAATGTTATAATATAACATAAAAACGAACATACAAGACTTTTTGTTATGTAGAGTTTAGTATTGTGTTTATGGATATTACTAAATGGACTAACAGAGAGCTTATTAAATATCTTGTGTCACACGCAGGAACAACACAAGAAAAACTTGCTGTAAAAGTTTTTGAGCTTACGAAGCAGGACTACAAACCAAATACTTTTACAAATAAATTAGCTAATAACAACTTAAAATTAAAAGAATTTCAGGCTGTGTGCGAAACGCTAGGTTATCGATTAGAGCTAAAAGAAATTAACCCCAAGTAAGTAAAGGCGAAGCCGTAAACAAATTACCAAAAAATGGGGGGATGAATGTCTATAAAAACTAAAATTAAATCATTACTTGCATCTGAAGATGTGAAAATAAATGAACTGGCAAAGTTGCTTACGGAAAAATCCAAAAAGGAAATTTTACCTAATACTATATCGAAAAAAATTAATAGAGCATCTATAAGATTTTCAGATGTAGAAGAAATACTAGATGTTTTAGGTTATGAAATAGTTTTCAAAAAGAAAAATAACTAAACCAGCGAAGGCGCAGCCGAGCCTGAACAAGCGGGGTTCGGGGTGTAGCTCGCACACAGTGAAAGACGGCTTTGCCGTAGTAACCTTGATTAAACACAGTTAGTTTTAAGTATGAATTTTGACAGACCGTAGCAACGCGAAGTGGATGCAAAATTTATGCTTAAAATTTACTGTGTTTTTTGACCGGCGTGTTTCTTTCTTTTGGTTCGTTTTCTTTCTTTGCATCGCAACAAAGAAAGAAAATGAACAAGAGCAATTTTTAATTGCGTGAAAGTATTATTTTAATTTTATTTTTAATTTTTTTATCGCATTCTTTCGAACCCCCTGTTGTGAGAGGCGGCCTTTGCACGAGCCTTTAAGCGGGGGATTTATTTTTTCCCTTATGTGTTATTATCAATGTATGACAGATATACTGACACATTTTAATAATAAAAGAATACTCAACCTCGAAAAAATTACCGCATTTTTAAAGAAAAATAACTCCTTTATGGTTAGCGGGCTGACTTCATTTTTGCGGTTGTTTCTGCTTGCCGATATATACCGCCAAAAAAGAACCGTGTTTGTTACAAACACCGAACAAAACGCTCTTAAATACAAACACGACCTCGAAAAATTTTTTAATATCGAGTCACAAATTTTTCCCTATCAAGATATCTCTATTTATGACGGTGTTGCTCCAAACCTCTACAAATACGCGCAGCAGGTAGAAATCCTGAAAAATCTTGAAAATATCCCGCTTTTGATAGTGCCTGTAAAAGCAATGCTTGAAAAGTTTCCCGAAACATCATTCTATGAAAAAAACGCTATAAATATAAAAATCGATGACGAGATAGACACCTCGCAAATTGCACAAAAACTTGTTTCTCTAGGCTACAAAAGGGTTACAATGGTGTCTGACATAGGAGAATTTTCACTAAGAGGCGATATCATTGATGTGTTTTCTTTGAACAAATACGCTGCACGTATTGAGCTGTGGGGCGATACTGTCACTGATATCAGGTATTTTGACAACAAAACCCAAAGAAGCGTAAAAAAGATTAAAGAAACAACAATATTGCCTGTTTACAAGTTTTTGTTGGACGAAGATAATGCGGAAACCTTTAAAAATGAACTAACACAGGCTGCTGTGACTATGGACTCCGGAGAAAATGTAGATATTGTAAGAGAAAATCTGCAAGAAACACTGGAAAAAATTGATACGGAAAAGTATTTTGACGGCATAGACTATTTTCAATCTTATTTGAATAAAAAAATGAAAAGCCTACCGCAGCTTTTGTTGGATAGCCAAAATCCCCCTGCACTGGTGCTGGATGAGTCGTCTGAAATTTTTTCAAAATTTGCACAGATTGATGAAAATTACGAAAAACAGATTGAAGAAAATACCCAAAAAGCTCTTGCGCTGCCTCTGAAAAATAAGGCACACCTTGATTTTGCGGATTTTCAAACAGCAGTTGCCGGACTTCAAAAAATATCTTTTGACAATTTTCTTGATACAGTCAGTGACTACACTATAGAGTTTGAAAGCTCTCTTATCCCGAGTTTTTCTTCAAAAATGGAGGAAATCCTTGCCTTTGTTGAAGACCGGATGCAAAAAGGCTATAAAGTCGTCATTGCAACAGATTACAAAAACCGAATCGAGGATGTTTTTTGCGATTTTGAACTTGCTGTGTCAGATGATTTCTCCGTGCAAAACGAGGTCTTTTTGGCAGACAACCTTGCTCTTGGCGGTTCTGCTGTAGAAGAGCTGAAACTCGTAGTGCTGACAGATAAGGAGCTTTTTAATAAAAAATCAAAAGATATTACAGCAAAAAAACAGAACTACCACAAGGAAAGCGCTGATTATATAGAATCCGTAAACGATATCAAAGAAGGCGAGTATGTTGTGCATCAGGTGCACGGGGTGGGGCTTTATAAGGGCTTGAGCAAACAGGAAATAGACGGCCAGCTCAAAGACTACCTCACTATAGAATACGCACAGGGCGACAAACTCCATATGCCGGCAGAGCAAATAAACCTTCTTGTGCGCTACAGAGGCTCAGGGGCTGTTGCTCCAAGGCTGTCTCGTATGGGCGGTAATGATTGGAATATCACAAAAACACGTGCTAAAAAGGCTATTGAAGATATTGCAAAAGATTTGCTGCGCCTGTATGCAAAGCGCGAGGTCGCACAGGGCATTGCGTTTGAGCCTGACACAGTATGGCAGTGCGAGATGGAAGAAGCATTTGAATACACAGAAACCCCTGACCAGATGCTTGCTATTCAAGAAACCAAGGCTGACATGGAACTTGAAAAGCCCATGGACAGGCTCATTTGTGCGGATGTTGGATTCGGTAAGACAGAAATTGCTATCCGTGCAATTTTTAAAGCTGTTATGTCCGGCAAACAGGCAGCTGTTATTGTGCCGACAACAATCCTTGCTATGCAGCACTGGCAGACTATTTCGGAAAGATTCAAGCCTTTCCCTATCAGGGTAGAGCTTTTATCACGCTTTAGAACGGCAAAAGAACAAAAAGAAACCATAAAAAAACTTATAAAAGGAGAGGTTGATGTTGTAATCGGCACTCACAGGCTTTTGCAGGATGATATTGTGTTCAAAGACCTTGGCTTGCTTGTAATTGATGAGGAGCACAGATTCGGCGTAAAACATAAAGAAAAACTCAAAATGCTTCGCAAGAACATTGATATTTTAAGCATGTCCGCTACACCTATCCCCCGCACGCTTTACATGTCGCTTTCCGGTATTAAAAATATGTCTGTAATTAATACAGCGCCTATGAACAGGCTGCCTATAAAAACCTATGTGGGCCAGTACAACGAAACTTATGTTAAAAACGCAATAAACCACGAACTTGACCGCGACGGACAGGTCTTTTTCCTTTACAACCGTGTGGAGACAATATACGAGTTTGCAGCAGAGTTGCAAAAAGTTGTGCCCAATGCACGTATAGCCGTTGCTCACGGCCAAATGGATGCAAAAACACTGGAAAATATCATGCTCGAATACGCGGAGCACAAGTATGATATTTTGCTTTGCACCACAATTATTGAGTCAGGGCTTGATATACCAAATGCCAACACAATGATAATTTATGATGCGGACAGATTCGGGCTGGCGCAGCTTTATCAGTTGAGAGGACGTGTGGGCAGAAGCGACAGGCAGGCATACTGCTACTGTTTTTATAAGAGCCATAAAAAGCTCACCCCCGAGGCTTTGCAGCGGCTCAATGCAATAAAAGAATTCTCAACGCTTGGCGGAGGGTATCAGATTGCGTTAAGAGACATTGAAATCCGCGGTGTGGGCAATATCCTTGGTACAAAACAGCATGGCCACATGACAAGCGTCGGGTTTGATACATACTGCCAGCTGCTTGAAGAGACAATCAATGAGCTTCAGGAAAACGGCGAAAAACCGCAGCCGCCTGCTATTGTGGATATCAATGTTACTGCATTTATTCCAGATGAATGGGTTGGTTCAAAAGAGCAAAAGATGATTGAATACAAGCGTCTTGCCGATGTAAAAACGCTCGAAGAGCTTGATTTAATCCATCAGGAGTGGAAAGACAGGTTCTCAAAAATTCCCGAGCCTGTTGAAAACCTTATAAAAATCATTCATTTAAGGCTGCTTGCAACGCAGGCAAAAATTACGCTGATTAGAGAAACTTCCGACAACATAAGAATTTATATGCCCTACACAAAAGCAGAGTGGACAATTATTGCGTCTCGTCTTGATAGAAATATTACAAAATATATAAAATATACAATAGCTCCAAAGTCGTGCCGGGAGGGTAATTCCATACTTCTTTTCAACAACGGTATACTTAGCTTTAAAGAAGTGTTTAACATATTGGCTGATTTATTCTATTATATAAATAAAATAACTTACGAATATAATAATTAGCAATGAGGAGTATAAAAATGAAGAAACTGAAATTATTCGCAACAGTACTTGCGGCATCTGCCACACTGATGATTTGCGGATGTACAAACCATAATGCAATAGTTACCGTAAACGGTGACGCAATTACAAAAGCTCAATACGAAAAAGCCTTTGATGCTGTTGCTGACAACTCGATGTTTGCTCAAATGGGCATTGATTTAAAGAAAGACCCCAACAGTTTTCTTCACCTTATGATAAAAGACAGAGTTGTTAACGAGCTTGTTGTTAAAAAACTCTTGGATCAGGAAATAAAAAGAAGACACATAAAAGTTTCTAAAGCTGACATGGATGCTCAATTGAAATCTATTATCGACAAAGTCGGCTCTAAAGAAAAGTTTAACGAACTGTTGAAACAAAACGGTGTTTCCTCCGCTCAATTCAAAAAAGATTTGACAGACGAAGTTAAAATCCAAAAACTCGTTGATACTCTTGCAGTAGTTACAGTAAGCGATAAAGACGCAATGAAATTTTACAAAGATAATCAAGACAAATTCAAAAATCCTGACAAAGTAAGAGCTTCTCATATTCTTGTCAGCGCTAACCCTGAGGAATTAAAAGCAAAAATCGCTTCTTCAGCACAGGGTAAATCAATGACAGAAGACCAGCTTAAAGCAGAAGTTGACAAACAAATGGCTGCTCAAAAAGCTAAAGCTGAAAAACTCCTTGCAGAAGTAAAAAAAGACACAAAATCATTTGCAAAAGTTGCTAAAGAAAACTCTGACGATACACAAAGCGCCAAACAAGGCGGTGATTTAGGCTTCTTTGGCAAAGAAGAAATGGTTGAGCCCTTCTCAAAAGCTGCTTTTTCTATGAAACCTAATACATTAAGCGGTGTTGTTCAAACTCCTTACGGTTATCACATTATCCTTGTTACAGACAGAGTTAAAGCAGGTATTGAGCCGTTTGATAATGTTAAAGCTGAAATCAAAGATTTCTTAACAAATCAGGAAAAAGTTAAAACCCTTCAGCAGTTTGTTGATACATTGAAAAACAACGCAAAAATCGAATACAATGACCCGAGCTTCAACCCGGCAGAGATTCAAAAAGCGTTGAAAGAACAATCAAAAAACAATCCCGCGTTGATGGAAGGCCCAAAGTCCGCTAAGGAATAGTCTTACTTGAAGGAATAAGATATGAATAAAACTCTAAAAAACAAATTGTTCGGCTTAATCGGCAAGTTTAACGAATCAAAAATACTTGTTGTCGGTGACATAATCCTTGATGAATATCTCTGGGGCATGGCAAACCGAAAATCGCCCGAAGCTCCTGTGCCTATACTTGAAGTGAAAAGAAAGACTTATCTTCTGGGCGGTGCAGCCAACGTTGCCAACAACATTGCAGCTATGGGTGCCAAGGCTATACTTATGGGGGTTATTGGTGATGACCTTTATAGCGGTGTTATCATGGATATTCTCAAAAAAAATAAAATTGATACAGAATTTATCCTGAAAGATAAAACACGCCCCACAACAGTTAAAACAAGGCTGATTGCGCAGAATAACAAACACCTTGCACGTGTGGACAATGAGTCTTTAGACCCTGTGGCAAAAGATATTTCAAAAGCCATATTTGCTAATATTGAAAAGGTTATTGACGAAGTTGATTTGATTGTTCTTTCAGATTACATAATCAGCGTTTTGACTCCTTCTTTGATAAAAGATATTGTAAAACTGGCTAACCGCCATGATAAAACAGTTGTCATGGACCCTAAAGGCAGTGATTTTTCAAAATATCAGGGTGTGGATGTTCTTGTTCCCAACATGGATGAAGCGCTTATTGCAACAAAATCTTCGAGAACAAAACCTGTGAAAAAGATAGCAGAAGCTTTACGTAAGATTGCTGATAAAGTGATTATTACAAGAAGCGCCAACGGTGTTTATTACTATGACGGTGCGGATGAGTTGTATCTGGAGTCTTTTTCTACAGAGGTTGTTGATGCTACAGGTGCAGGCGGTTCGTTTGTTGCAATGCTTGCTCTGGCTCTTGCGGGTTCTGATTTTAACTATGAAGAGGCTATTGAGCTCGCAAACTACGCTGCTGCTGCGGCTGTAAGAAAAGTCGGTACTTTTGCAATTAAACCCGTTCAGTTAAAAGAAATTATCGAAGTTGCATACAACAATGCAAACCAGCAGGGGGCGTCAAAATAATGGGACAAATTGTTAAAAGAGAAGACCTCCCGCAGCTGTTAAATGATTTAAAAACTCAGGGAAAAACCGTTGTTACCACAAACGGATGCTTTGATATTCTCCATGTCGGGCATGTGCGTTATCTTCAAAAAACAAAAACTTTTGCAGACAAGATGATAGTTTGTCTCAATTCAGATGTTTCAGTAAAGAAAATCAAAGGGCCGGATCGTCCCATTAACAATGAAAACGACAGAGCCGAGATTCTTTGTGCGCTGGCGTGTGTGGATTATGTTGTTTTGTTTGATGATTCTTCACCCGAGGGGCTTTTGGGCGAAATAAAACCCGATGTGCATACAAAAGGTGCTGATTATACTCTGGAAACACTTCCGGAGGCAAAGACAATCCTTGCTAATGGCGGCAGAGTAGAGTTCATAAGCTTTGTTGAAGGCAAATCCACAACAAATGTAATCAAAAAAATCGGTGCACAGGGTAGTTGTAAATAGATTGATAATAAATATTATTATTACCCCAGTTCCTGAATGCAGTATTCGTTTATAGTATCTTTACAAGGCTTTTCAAAACCTGCAAGAGTATTTAAAAAGTGGGTTAAAAGAATGCTCACATACTTTGGCGGTAGATCCGAAAGGTCTATTACAAACTCGTTTATGCCTATCTGTTCAAGCTTTGGAACATATTCATACATGTGCAAAATGTAATCCTGGAACATGTGCATTCTGCAAAAACCATCTACTACAAACGGGAGTACTTTTTTTAAAGACGGGTCTTTAAGCGCGTAATTCCCGTTGTGACAGGGTGCTTTGCAAGACAAACGTGATACAATCGCGCTGTCATTGTTCAAAGGGCACAATCCAAGTGAGGGAACCCTTATGTTGCCTGCAATGGTGAGCTTTCTGTTTGGTATAAGGTTTTTGATTTTTTTTATGCAGTTTTTGATGTTTATACTCTTTTCAAAAGTGCTGAAATCCACGGTGTCTATTGGATGTAGATTGTTTAAACATTTTATGGACATGCTGTTTAAAAGGTTTATTCCCTGTCCGATTTCCACAGGTATGCGGTGAAGCTCGTCATCGTTGATGAATGCCCACAAGTAGCCAATGTTGTTGATAATGATTGACGATGGAACGGGCTCTGTCAGACAAAGGTTTTTTACATATTCATACACCCTGTCAAAATCACGCTCAATAAGAATCCTCGGCGTGCTTAGCTGGAGTTTTATTCCGTAATTAAAACAAAACTTTTTAACCTTTGTAATTATTTCATTAAAACTGCTTTTTGATAAATCAGCTGTGTTTAAGATTTCTCCGTATTCGATACTGTAAATAGGGTTGAAACCCAGTTTTGCGCAGAATTTCTTTATTTCGTTTATCTGCCCTATCGATGAAAGCCTTAAATTAATACGAGGAATATTGAGAGTGCTGTAGTCAAAATCTTTTTTCAATCTCGGGCGTCTGTTTTCCCATTCAAATTTTTGAATGTTTCTGGAAAATTTGAAGTCAGACCCCTGCGCGCTCATCATTTCGCCCGAAAAGTGGTTTGTCTGATAAATGCTTTTTCTTACATGTTTAAAAGGCAGTTTCTGGTTTTTAAAGACCTTAGGTTTTGCCAGAATTTTTTCAACAAGCTCTATTCCTTCGAGTATTTCTTTTGATGTTGCAAATTTCCCTTTGATAACAACGGAATCTATTGCATTGAGCTTTTTAATATCCTCCGCACACCAAGGTAAGTTGTCAGAATCTATTGCAAGCGAGATGTTTTTGTACTGTTTAATCTTTGCAATATTTTTGAGGTAAATCTCTTCTGTTATTATCACCTGGTCCACCTTATGGAACATATTTACAAAATCAATACCCGCAAGGTTGTGAATGTCAAAGTAAGAATCCATTATCACCTTAAATGGTAAAGAATGAGTTTTGATAGCTTCTAAAATAGCAAAACTGTTAATGAGGATTCCATCGATTTTTGTTTGTTTAAGAAATGTAATGAATTTTTTTATCTCGATTAAATCGGCTTCTGTTATATTATGCTTGAAATTGACGTATATTTTGCTGTTATTTTTGTGAGCAGTTTCTATAAATTTGTTAACATATTCAAAATTATTTTCCAGGAATTTGTGGTGATAAACATAAAAACTGCGGCATTTTACATGGGGTATGAAATCTTCAATATCCTCGGGCTTTTTTACGGGTGCTGTAAGAATAATATTGCTCATTTTTTTATTATAATCGTTTTTTATACAAAAAGAAGTATAATGTAACTGATTGTGAAAAAATTTATTATTTGCCTAAATTTCAATACTGTAATAAAATTATATTAAAATCGGCTGTTTGTATGTTATGGAACAAAAAAAGTCGTATTAAAATTGGATTAATGTTACAAAGTAGTATGAAGAGAGTGTAAATGTTTGGAGAATTAGACGATTCGGATATATATGAAAACGGCCCTAATGGCGGTTTTGATAATAATGCCGATGCCAATTCGGGATATTCCTACGGGAATAGCGATGATACATCATCAGATGATTTTTTGGATATGAGTTCTTATGAAGAACCTTCATCCTCATCAAATTACGGACAAGAAACAGGCGGTGTGCTTGGCAGCGGTGCATATAATGTGCCTCCGCAACAAAATATGAACACGCAGAGTAATGAAGCGCAAGGAGATTTTATCCAGGGCGCTGCTCCTTCTCAACAACCGCCTAAAAAAAGCTCAAGCCTGATTTATATCTTACTGCTCGGGCTTGTTTTTATTGCTGCGGCCGGAATGTTCTTTTATAAGAAGAATATGGCTCAAAGCGAAGCACCTGCTCAGGATCAGGCAATGGGTGATTATTTTTACGATCAAACTGCGGCTGATGCTCCAAAACCGGCAGCTGAGGAATCTGCTCCCGCTGGCACGGCAACAATAGATGTTGATCTGGCAAACGGAGCGGCTGTTGATAAAGTTGCAGATAAAAATGCACCGGCAGCTGTAAAAGAAGACCCTGAAAAAGCAAGACTTGAAAAAATGGAAAAAGAGGGCAAAGAGCTAAACGCTGTTGAAAAAGCTTTGCTGAAAAAGAAAAAGGATGAAGCAAAAGAAAACCAGGTTACATTAAGTGCAAGACCGGTTATTATTCCTGTATCGGCGGGCGGACGAGTCGATCCTTTCCTTCCTTATGATCAGGGTGTTGCTCTTGCTAACAAACCTAAATTTGATATTATTGCTCCTCCGCTTGAGCTCCCGGCGGCAGATCCTGTTGTTGAAGAAGTAATCGAAACAAAAATATCAGGTATTATGTACGACGGCTCAAGACCATCTGCAATTGTTAATATTGGCGGTACAGACCATCTTGTTCATAAAGGCGATGCTGTTAACGGATGCAAAATACTGGATATTACAAAAAATACAGTTGTTATCAAATACAAATCAAATATTTATCAGGCAAGCGTTGGCCAAACTCTAACAGAAGGTGTAAACCTCAACCCTGTGTCTAACATTGCCAAACAATTCGGCGGAGCTTATTCAAAAACTCCAAAGGGTACAATTCAATTTAACAAATAATAATTAATAGGAGTCATCAATAAATGTTTAATGACAGAAAACAAAAACAGACAGGAAAGTTCGTATTGCCCGCAGTGGGTGCGCTCACACTTGCAATGGCTGTAACTTTCGGATATGCGACAGTTGCGCAGGCGCAGATGCAGGCTTCGATTACAAAACCTGCTTTAAGAACAGAATATAAAAGTTCCGGTTCTATTTCGTTGGACAATTCCATTGATTTGAACAACGGAAACCGTAAAATCAGTGTTTCTTTGAGAGATTCTGATTTAAAACAAACATTGAGAATGATTGCCGATAAGGCAGGACTTAACATCATTTTCCACAGCTCTGTAGGCGGAACAATTACATTAGATTTGGTTAATGTAACGCTTAATGATGCATTTAAAATGATTATGCAGGCAAGTGATTTGTCTTTCTTTATCGATAAAGGCACTCTTGTTGTTATGACAAAAGAAGCAAGTCTGTCATCTGATATCGGTAAACAAAATATGATGACTATCCCTGTAAAATATGCTGACTCTTCAAAAGTTGCAGAATTTTTGAACAGCAACGTATTCTCTACAAACAGACCTGGTCTTTCTAACAACAAAATTGTTGTTACAAACCCTGTAACAAACGAGTTGATTATATTCGGTACACAAAACGACTATAAAATGGCTCAAAAAATTGTTTCTAAATTAGACGTTGCACCAAAAACAATTTCTTACAGAGTTAACCACACTACTCCTAAAGAAATGGCTACTTTGATTTGTCAATCATTGTTCCCTAACGCTACAATGGGCGGTGCTACTACCGGCAAAACAGGCGGTTCCAGCGCATCATCAGGTGCTTCTGCAACAGGCGGTTCTGCAACAGGTGGAGCTTCATCGTTGGGTTCTGGCAGCTCAGGTTCCAGCAGCGGATCTTCTTTAGGTTCGTCTTCATCATCAGGTTCATCAGGCTCTTCAAGCAATTCATCTAAAGACATTGCTCTTGGTGAAGGAAAAGTGGCTTGTATGATTAAAGGTGATGTTTCTGCAAACTCTTTAAAATCACTTTCAGGAACATCTTTAACAGTTACATATTTCCCTCAAAAGGGTACAATCAATATCACTGGCGGTTCTGATTCTCAAGCTGAAATGATTAAAGACTTCATTAAAGCAAACGATAAAAAACAACCGCAAGCATATGTAGAAATGCAAATCGTTGAGTTGTCAGAAAACGGTTCAAAAGATTTCCAAAACACTTGGACATTGTTGACTCCGTTCTTCTCCGGCAGATTTGACGGTAACAGCGGTTTGACCCCGTACAATAACGGTTCACAAAGTGCGCCTATCTTCTTTACAGGCGGGCCTTTCAATACCGTAACAGGTTCAACTTCTTCTGTTGATGGAAACGGTAATACAACAACCAGCGATGTTGTTACCGAATACTTTAGATATCACGGTAAAAATACTGTTGCATGGACAGTTAACTACCTTATTAAAAATGGTAAAGGCAGATTGCTTGCTAACCCGAAAGTTATGGTTACAAACGGAAAAGAATCTGTTATTGACTTGACATCAGACTATATCAAAACAACAGACGAAGAAATCCTGACATCAGGCCTTGGCACAAGTGCTGCTGGTGTATCCAGAACATATGAACTCGGTGAAGATAGCGGTATCTCCGTTCACCTCACACCATTCATCAGCCCTGACGGATATGTTACTTTGAATTTGTCACCTAATTATGCAACTATCAAAGAACAGGTTATGTCACCAAGCTCTTCTGGTAAAGGTAATATTATTGCGGCAACTCTTCTTCAAAGAAGAAACCTCGAGTTGTCTAACATAAGAATCAAAGACGGCGAAACTCTTGTTTTGGGTGGTTTGATTCAAGAAGAAGAACGCAAATCTGTTGCTAAACTTCCTATCCTTGGTGATATCCCGTATATCGGTTCACTGTTCAGAAGCACAACTACTTCTAACACTAAAAATGAGCTTGTAATTATGATTACACCTCACATCATCAAAGATACAGAAGACGTTGCATCTGAAAGCGAAAACTTGTAATTATTTTATTCTGCCGGTGTGCCCTATGCAGGGATATGCCGGCAGATATAATAAATTAAAGCTTCTCCATAACTTCAGTATTTAAACAATAAGCATGTGAAACTCAAAAGATATGAATATCGAAACAGTAAATAAAATCAAATCAAACATAAACGGTAAATTTGCCGAAATATTTACAAAAGAAGACCTTCTTGAACATAAGTTTATTCCTATTAACAAACAGGCGGGTTTTTTCTTTATTGTTACAAAAGAAGGCACAAACAAGTCTGAGCTTTCAGAGTTTATTGCTGTTAAGGATTCTGATACATTAAAATTTATATCTCTTGATGAGGAAGGTTTTAACAGCTTGTTCGATTATTATCTGTCAACCTTTTACCCCGAAGATACGCAAAGTGTTGAGATTGAACAAGAAGTTGAGCCAGTACAGCAGGAAGAAAACCCTACTGCACAGCAACAGGTTCCTCCAGCACCTCCTGTTCACAATGAAGGACAGGGCAAAAAAAGAATTGGTGAAATCTTAATTGAAAACGGCGAATTAACAGAAGAACAGCTTGTTGAG
Source organism: Clostridium sp. K4410.MGS-306 (assembly GCA_000980375.1). GTDB lineage: Bacteria > Cyanobacteriota > Vampirovibrionia > Gastranaerophilales > Gastranaerophilaceae > Limenecus > Limenecus avicola. Next base: position 86,360 of record LARD01000004.1, read on the forward strand.
GCATTAACCCAGTGCAAAAAAACAGGTACTCCAATTGGTTCTATGCTTGTACAAATGGGATTTATTACCGTTGACCAATTAAAAGATGCTTTGTCAGAACAGCAAGGATTCCAGCATGTTACTGCACAGCAATTAAATATATCAGAAGGTACCATAAAAATCCTTCCTGAAGACTTTATAAGAGAAAACAAGCTTGTTCCTTTAGCTTCTGACGGCAGATTCCTCGACATTGGTATGGTTAACCCAAACAACAAAAAAGCGCTGAACGAAGTTGTCTACCTTACAGGCCTTCGTCCAAGAGTTCTTTTGATGAGCTATATGGAATTCAAAAGCTGTATGACCAAATACTTTGGCCGTGCAAGAAAAGAAACCAAAGAAATCATCAGAAAAATAGAACAGGAAGCTCTTGAGTTTGAGGTAGAAGAATCACTCTGGGAACAGGTAGAAAGAGAGCTTGAAGATACTTCGGGTTCTGTTGCAAACTTTGCTACAAAAATTATTACTGATGCTATCGATATGAAAGCATCCGATATTCACATCGAGCCAAGACTCGATTGCTATACGGTAAGATACAGAATCGACGGTATTTTAAGACGTGTGCTTGACCTGCCTAACAAGGTAGAATCTTCTTTGATTGCTCGTTTTAAAGTTCTTTCGAGAATGAACATTGCCGAGCACAGAAGAACACAAGACGGTACATTTACTGTTAAATATAACGGAATATCATATGACTTCCGTATCAATACCTTGCCTGTTGCCGGTAAAGAAAAGATGGTTATCCGTATTCTTGCACCTGCTGCAAGTATTAAAACCGAAGATAGAGTAATCAAACTTTCCGGCGGTACGGAAGAAGACCTTGAAAGAATTAACAAAATGGTTTCCGCTCCAAACGGTATCATTCTGGCAGTTGGGCCTACAGGTTCAGGTAAAACAACTACTTTGTATTCTGTATTAAAAAGTTTGAATAACGAAGGTGTAAATATCACGACACTTGAAGACCCTGTCGAAATTAAAATTGACGGTCTTAACCAATCACAAATTAACCCGAAGGCCGGTATTACTTTTGCAAGCTGTATGAAGGCTATCTTAAGACAAGACCCTGACATTATTCTTATCGGTGAGATTCGTGACTTCGAAACTCTAGAAACTGCTGTTGCGGCTGCTTTGACAGGTCACCTTGTGCTGTCAACACTTCACACAAACTCTGCTGCTGCAACAATTACACGTTTGATTCAGATGGGGGCAGCTGATTATCTTATTTCTTCCACTTTAACAGGTATCATTGCTCAACGTCTCGTAAGACGTCTGTGCCCTAAGTGTAAGGAAGCGTATAACCCGACATTAGAAGAAGCAAAACTGGTTGTTGCAAACCCTGAAGAGCAAAGAGAGTTTATGAAACGTACAATATACAGGCCAAAAGGCTGTTTTGACTGCAACAACGAAGGCTATAAAGGCCGTATTGGCTGCTATGAGGTAATGCTCATTAATAAAGAAATCAAAAAAATGATTGCCCACTCAGCACACGACGTAGAAATTGAAGAAGCTGCTGTAGGTATGGGAATGAAAACCTTGCAGGCTTCATGCCTTGGACACATTCTGAGAGGCGAAACAACTATAACAGAGTTTGTCCGTGTACTTGGTCCGGTAACTGAATAATACAGGTATAAGAAAATATGACAATATTTAACTATATAGCATTAAGAAATCAATCAGAAATTGTTAACGGTAAAATCGAAGCCGAAGACATAAAAGCAGCACGTGAAGCGATAAGAAACCTTGGCCTTGTGCCTACAAAAGTTTTTGGCGAAGACAAAAAAGCCTCTGCTCCAAAAGTTAGATTGAGCCCTTTATCCTTGCAAGAGCTGATAGACTTTACAGGTACTTTTAGAACTTTGATATCTACAGGTGTACCTATTATTGAAGGTCTTGTTTTCTTGGAAAAAGATGCTGTATCTTCACGTATTCGTCTTCTTGCAAGAGAAATCAGAAAACAGGTTATTGCAGGTTCTACTTTTGCTGATACTGTTGCTAAATATCAGGAAATATTCGGTAGTATTTACGTTGGTTTGACAAAAGCGGGTGAAGATTCCGGGGAAATGGAAAAAACACTCGACCGTTTGGCAGAATTGCTTAAAAAACAGGCTGCAATCAAGGGCAGAGTTATTGGTACTTTGATTTATCCGTGCTTTGTAATCGTTCTTGCCGCAATTGTTGTTACTGTCATGCTTATGTTCGTATTCCCGGCGTTTAAAGAAATGTTTGATCAATCAGGTGCAAAGCTGCCTATTTTTACGCAGATTTGTATTGACCTTGGTGAGTTTTTAAAAGCTTACTGGTATTTGACATTACTGGCTCCTGTTGCTATTGGGGCTCTTATTTATACCGCATTTAAAAATCCTGTTTCAAGAAGGATTTTGGATGATGTTTTCTTAAAATTGCCTCTGGTTGGCGACATGCTTAAATATGCCAACTTTTCAAACTTTATTACCGTAATGTTTGTTGCGTACGAAGCGGGTATTCCTATTGTTGACTGTCTGCATTTGGGCAACCTTACAATTGACAACAGAACAATTAAAAATAAAATTACAGAAGCTATTAATAAAGTTCAACAGGGTACTCACCTTTCTACCGCACTCAGGGCAGCTAATATTATCCCCTCTATGGTGCTGTTTATGATTGCAACAGGTGAGCAAACCGGTAAACTTGGTGAATTGCTTAATCAAAGTGTAATCTTTTTGGATAAAAAGCTTGATGATATTATCGATGCAATGACAAAAATGATTGAACCTTTGATGCTTATTGTTATCGGTAGTATAGTAATGTTCCTGGCATTGGCGTTGTACTTACCGTTGTTCCAATCTTATCAATTATAGTAGTATTACAAGGAGTAAAAATGGCAGAAGATTTTGAACATATAGAACCATTCGAAATAGAAGAATTGGGTGACAACGATTTTACAAACGGTGTCTGGTCAGAACGCGTACTTGTTATTACGCAGGATTATGAAATAAAAGGCTCTGTATTTATGCCTAAAATTGGTAAAAGAAGCCGTGTGCTCTCTGATATCCTTAACGGCAAAAAGCGATTTGTTGCTATCAAAGACTGTGAAGTATCTTACAGACTTATGCCAAACCGCAGAACAGAGTTTCATGATTTTGTACAATTAAATATCAATTCAATTATTATTCTTCGCCCTACAAGTGATTCTGAATAATCAGGGTGTTACAGGCTTTAATAAGGCGGAGACGTGTTGTGGAGAAAAAAAGTATACAACTGTTATCAGAGCTTACTTGTGCAGATTTTGTAGCATTCTGCAAAACAAACATCATCCCACACCTTGTAACATTAGAAAATGAACGTGTCCAAAAATTGAACAAAGTGCATAATTTTAATAAAATATGCACTTTTCTGATGCTTTTTATTGTCACAGGTTTCTGTATTGCTTTTATTTGCGTGTTTCTTTCAGGTAATGATTCGTCTAAGCCGATGGGGAAGATTTCAATAGCCTTGTCTGGCATGGTGATGATAGCAGTTTGTTCTGCAGTTATTATTGAATCTAAAATAAAAACTTTGATATCTCCAATGTTTCAAGAGTTTAAATCGAGTGTGTATACGCTTTTATTTTCATACTTTGGTCAGTTTAAATATTATCCTAAAGAGATTCCTTTGTCTTATCCTGTTTATGACTCAGCCTTGACTATGGTAAAGGGGTTGAAACTGTTTGATAATTTTAACATATACTCTATAGATGATTGTATAACCGGTGTTTACAATGGTTTAAACTTAAGAATATTAGATCTGGATTTGCAAAAAGGAGAAGGTAGACAAAAAGACACTATTTTTGACGGAGTGCTTTTAGAATGTGACTGCAATAAAAAATTTCACTCTACAACGATTGTGAGATTAAATAAAGATGTTGTGCACTCACCTTGGCAATCAGGAGCAATGAATCGTGTTGCTTTGGAAGACCCGGTGTTTGAAAAGGAGTTTAATGTTTATTCAACAGATCAGACAGAATCAAGATATATTCTTACAGCAGCTTTTATGAACAGACTTTTAAAAGCTCAAAAAAAACTTGGAATACCTTTGACTTGTTCATTTGAAAATGGAAAAATGTATGTGGCTATTCACAACAACAAAGATTGGTTTGACATAGATTTTGTAAATGACAGCTTTACAGATATCAGAACGTTTCAAAAAATCCTTATCGATCTTGTGGAAGTGCTCTCTATTATTGATACGTTGAACGCAGATTCCAATATAGGTATGTAATAAAATTTTTTGAATAAAATGCTTGATTTCAAATTTTGTCCATGGTGTAATATATTTACTGGCTGAAAAGCTATGGGCTGCTAGCTCAGGTGGTTAGAGCGCACGCCTGATAAGCGTGAGGTCGGTGGTTCGAGTCCACTGCGGCCCACCATTTAAGATAAGAGACCGTGAGGTCTCTTTTTTTGTTTTATTTTTTGCAAAATAGGGTATTATTAAAAAATGCAAAGCATGAAGAATTTAGAAAAAATTTTGATTCAATATATTACAAAAAAATTGTCGGTTTGCTAAAACCCTTTGAGCAAAATAGACTTTTTACTCTGCGGCTTTGTATTGTTTTGATTATTATCGGATTGTTAATAGTTTCTATTGATGTATATTGTATTGCCAATCAAGATACTCTTTTTCCTCTTTTAAGCACTAAACAGATAGAATATTTGCTTTCTATGATTATGATGGTGGGCATATTAGTTTTATGCAGTCCTGTTTACTTGGCAAAAGACTTTGAACAAACTCTAAAAAGAGAAGTTATGCCGGAGATTTTAAAAAACTTAAAAACTTTTAAATGGAGAACCAAAAGTTCTATTTCTGATGGATATATAAACTTTTCTGATTTATTTGCGGATTATAACAGAAGATTTGATGATGATAACTTTTCTGGAAAATATAAAGGTGTAACAATAAATATCTGTGAAACTGAACTTGGCAAAAAATCCGGAAGCGGAAAAAACTCTTCATATATAGTGCGTTTTAAAGGGGTACTAGTCAACCTGCTTCCTGAGCGAGAATTCAAATCAACAATACTGATAAAAAAAAGAGGCTTGCTAAACTTTGTGCCCGAAGGACTCCAAGAAGTAAACCTGGAAGATGTAGAGTTTGAAAAACGTTTTAATGTATATGGTGATGACCAGATAGAGACCAGATACGTGCTTACTACTGCGTTTATGGACCGATTTAAAAATATTGCATTTGTTTTCAAATCCGATAAAATTGAAGCGTCGATAAAAGACACCGGTATATTAATTGCAATAACTGTTAAAAGAGACCTTTTTAAAGTTGCTAAGCTATATAGACCTATTTGTGATTACAGCCAATTTAAACAAATGATAGACGAGTTTTCGTCAATACTGGAATTGATAGAAGAGCTTAAACTTAATCAGAATATAGGTTTGTAAACTTTTGTGTAACTGTTAGCAATTTCTTTGTGTATGTATACTTTATATATTTAAGAGATATGGATATGCAATTTCAAAAGGAGTTGTCAATAAAAAGAGAATGAGTAATCTGCTGTCATCACTAAAAATTATCACCAATGACTATATTGTCGCCAAAGACGACACAACAAAGATTGTAAAAAAATTTATTCCGCAAGAAGCAGTCAAAAAACTGTCGGAATCTAACAACAAAATTAAAATGGAGCGTGAAATTTTGCATAAAAAAGATGCAGAAGAACAAGCTGCACTTGAAAAACAAACAAAAATAATTACAAATATAATAACAAATGATCCGGCAGCTCCTAAAAATCTAGATAATCAGCAAATGGCAAAGTGGATTATTGATGCAGCTAAAGAATTCAACGTAGACCCGCTTGTTATAACAAGTATTGCTCAACAGGAAACTCATTTTACTCAAAATGTGCCAACAGCAAATGGCAGTGGCATTATGCAATTGACCGGCATCACTATTAAGGATATGTATTTGCGCTCTAATGTTTATGACAAGGCGCTTTTACCTTATCTAAAAAAATATAAAAATCCGGAACAATTAAAAGCAGCGATGAGAAAAGACCCTGAACTAAATATAAAACTTGGTACAGCGCTTTACAAGCAAAAATTGAAACAAGCAAAAGGCGATGAAAAGAGAGCCTTTATGAATTATAATGGCAGTAATATAAAACAAAAATATTCCAAAGACGTATATGCCAGAGTTTTAAACGCCAGACAACAATCAGGATTTGTTTCAGAAGCATAAGCTTGACATTTGTGATACAATATAAACACAAATAGTCGGGTGTGAAAATGGCAAAGAAGTTATCAATTGCATTTATCTGGCATATGCATCAGCCTGTTTACAAGTCTGATCAAAACGGCATTTATCTTATGCCGTGGGTTAGATTGCGAGCAGTCAAAGATTATCTTGATATGCTGCTTGTGATGGATAAATTTCCGGGGTTAAAACTCAATTTTAACCTTGTTCCTATGCTGGTTTCTTCCATTTATGACTATGGATACAACGGTGCACACGATATTTTTTCAAGACTTACTATTACACCTGTTGAGGATTTGTCTGATGATGAAAAGGAATTTATCCTGAATCATTTTTTTGATGCAAATTATCAAAATATGGTTTTGCCCAATACCGAGTATAAAAAATTGTATGACAAGCGTTTTCAAAACGCAGAGCTTGGTATAAATGATTTTTCGCCTCAGGAATATTCCGACATAATGGCGTGGTTCAATCTTATATGGTTTGACCCCATGTTTAGAGAAAACGAGGATATCAAAGCCCTCTTTGCCAAGAAAAATGGCGAGTTTACTCTCGCTGACAGGGTAAAAATTATTGATCTGCAAAGAGAGATTATTAAAAAAATTATCCCTGCATACAAACAGTTTCAAGATGACGGAAAAATAGAAATATCAACTAGCCCATATTTTCACCCGATAATGCCGGTTCTGCTTGATAGAAATGATGTGGTTGAAGCCAATCCCAATGCGGACTATCCCGAGCTTGAATCTGATATGTCAGAAGATGCGAAGCTCAATGTAAAAAGAGCACTTGATAAATTTGAAGAAATTTTTGGCAAACGTCCAAACGGCATGTGGCCTTCAGAACAATGTATCAGCGAAAAAACACTGCAATTGTTTATGGAAATGGGGCTAAAGTGGACAATTTCCGACGAAGGCGTGCTTGAACAAACACTTAAAAAAGAGTTTGTTAGAGATTTTAGAGGATATCTTGAAGACCCTTATGAATTATGTCACAGTTACCGCTATAACCACGACGGCAAACAAATCGGACTACTGTTTCGAGATGCAGTTTTGCCTAACCTTATCGGTTTTGAGTACCCGCATCACGACCCTGTTAAGGCAGCCAACGACCTGTATGACAGAATAAAAACAAAACAAAAAAAACTTGCTGGTTCTCCTGACAAAATGCACCTTTTGACAATAGCAATGGATGGTGAAAACTGTTGGGAAAACTATCAAAATGACGGTCACGAATTTTTGGATACTCTTTATAAACTTATTCAAGATGACGAAGACCTTGAAACAGTCAGGGTATCTGATTATATTGATGCTGTTAATCAACTTGATTGGAGCGGTACTCCATTTGAATTGGAACATGTTAAACCGGGTTCGTGGATTAACAGAGATTTTCTTTTATGGATTGGTGAACCCACCAAAAACCTTGCGTGGCTCTACATGGATAAAGCCCGTTGCGACCTCAAGGAATATGAAGCACAGCATCCTGATGACCCCAGGCTGCCACTTGCATGGGAAGAATTATATATAAGCCAGAGTAGTGACTGGTACTGGTGGTATGGAGAACCAAATGATTCCGGACAGGATGATATATTTGACCACCTTTTTAGAGAGCATTTAAGAAATATATATAAACTCATAAAACAACCTGTACCGGAGTATCTGGAAACACCGCTGGCAGAATTTTTAGAGGCACGCTCAAGATATCCAAAAGCTGCATTTGACAGTTTTGAGCTCAACGGCAAAGATGCAGATGCAAAATGGGATGTAGGCGGCTGTATTGATATCCCTGCACCTCCTACAATGCAGGAAAAACGATTCTTTAACAAAATTTGTTTTGGTTATGACACTGATAATCTTTACCTTCGTTTTGATATAAACAAGTTTATTCTTGATAAAGAAAACGGGTTCAAGGATTTTAACCAGATTTATATTTATTTTAAAAACAGAACAGAAACCTCTTTGCATAGTGCACCAATCAGGACTGTCAATAAAACGGAAACAATAATTCCTCTTTTAAGAGAACCTTACAACTGTGAAGTTAAACTGACATTGTTTAAGAATTTCCATTTCAATGCACAACTTGCCCACGCAACACGTGATAATCTCTGGGTGCTGCAGCTCAAAAACGGTATTGAACACGTTTTTGAAGATTACATGGAGGTTAAAATCCCGTTTGATGATTTGCGTGTTAATGAAAACGAACTTGTGGAATTTTTCGTTATACAGGGACCTTTAGGCATTGTTGATGATTTCTACCCTCAAAACTCGCTTTTGCCGGTTGTTCGCCCGCAAAAAGTTTTTGCTTAAATTCTAAATTTGATACCTAATACTGTTATAATTTTATACTTTCTTGCATTTTCTCTGTAATTTTTAACAGAAAATATGTTTTCAATAAAGTTGTTTGAATTTTTTATCTTTTTTAAAAGTTTTTTATACATTTCTTTTGAAATCGTAGCTTGTGCTTTATTAAAATATTCTTCCATATTTTCGTCAGGTATCCCGTTGTAAGTTGAGAATACTGCATCAAATTTAAAATTATCGAATTCTTCTTTTAAAGTTTCATATTTATTTCTGTGTATTATATTGTTTTTTATGTTTTCAATATTATCAAATATGCACAAAATTCTGGCTGATTTCGTATTTGTGCAAGAGCCGATACGCTGTCTGTAGTGATGAAATGCATTGTCACACCAGCTGATTTTTTGAGCACACATAAATGCATCATTTATAAAAACAGTATCTTCTGCTAAATTTACTTTGGGGAATTTTAGATCATTTGATAATATAAATTCTTTTTTGAAAACAAATCCATTAACGCATGCAAATATCCTTAACTGGCCTTTTTGCATATCACTGATGTTGAAACACTTATCTTCACTCAATGTATAGCCGGTAATTTTTTTAATCTTTGTCTTCATAGACTTTGGTGTGGATTTTCCGGTCAAATCTTCTTCAGTCATTGAGTTACAAAAAACAAAATCAGAATCAAATTTTTAGCGGATTTGTACAATTTTTCAAACATATCAACATCAACCCAATCATCAGGGTCAATAAAGGTAATGTACTCACCGTTTGCAATTTTTAATCCGTTGTTTCTTGCAATTCCCTGTCCTTGATTTTCTTGCGAAATTATTTTTATCCTTGCATCTTTTTGTGCATATTCTTCAAGGACCTGTAAAGAGTTATCCAAAGAGCCGTCATTGACGCAAATAATTTCTATATCATCCATGGTCTGATTAATAATGCTGTCAAGACAATCTTTTATGTATTGTTCAACATTATACACGGGTAAAATTGCGCTGATTTTTGTCATACTTTCTCCTAGAGGGCCGGAAGGGAAATATTAAAAGAGCTCTTTTAATTTATCTTCAAAGCTTGTTTTATGATAGTTAATTTTTGATGAAATAACAGGATGTCTGTATTCTGTCTTGTTTATAGAACGTGCATCCACAATCGGAGATGGAGGCATTATTGTCCATTTGTATAGAGCTGTGGACATTCTACGGAAGAATTTTTGCAGCCATTCGAGTTTTTGTTCTTTGCTTATTGGAGTGCCCTGCTGTTTCATGTGTATTTCATGCAAAAACTCTGCATTCATCATATCACAAATAGTTTGTTGTAAATTTTCTACACGCCATATCACTTCATCCAAAAACTCATATGGCATAAGAGCTTCTTCTGCAAGAAGAGGCTTGCCTGTTTTAGGGTTGATAGCAAGCTCAGCCCCCGGGCGTTTTTGTATAATACTTTCCGGTATTGCATTTTTTATTTTGCGGTTATTATTCATCCATCTTGCAAGCGCAAACAGTTTTGTTTTTGACACATCAGCAAGAGGTGCAAAGCCACCTGACATATCACCGTTGATTGTTGCGTATCCCATATATAATTCGGATTTATCGGATGTGGCAATGGGCAGGCAAGAGCCAAATTCGTTTGCTATGCCCCATAGTATCAATGCACGCGAGCGAGCCTGAATGTTGTCATTGGTAAAGCTTTCTTTAAAACGGTTGTCCCAGTGTTTTTCAATTGTTGAGAATACTTCGTCAAATTTTGAACGAGTAGAATCGTACATGTCTTTTATGGAAATTTCCGTAAAATTAATGCCAAGGTTTTGAGCCAACTCTTTTGCATCGTTTTTGCTTTCCGAACTGGTTATCTTTGAGGGCATACTGATACCGAAAACATTTTGTGCACCAAGTGCATCAGCCAGCAGCACCGCACTTACGGTAGAGTCAAGCCCGCCGGAAAGCCCGAGCACTGCGCGTTTGAACCCGGTTTTGTTAAAGTAATCTCTTATAGATTGGACTATTGTCAGATAGGTTCTTTCTAAATCCGGCTCATGGTCAAGAGTAAAAGCTTTTTGTGATGTTAATGTTTTTTCAAGCCCCTTGGGTAAAGGGTTGACATCTCCGCCTTTTGTGGGGGAAACAACAAAAAACTGTTCCTGATATGATTTTGCCATTGCAATAAGATTGCCCTGTGCGTCATATGCTCTTGATGCTCCTTCAAAAGACATGCACTCTCCGGAGCCTGTTTGGTTTACATAAACTATTGGTGTTTTGTGTTTTTTTGCAGCAAAACCCAGCATGTTATGTTTTAGCTGTTCTTTTTTTGCACGGGTGATAGAAGCAGAACAGTTGATTAAATAGTCGGGGTGCTGCTCTTTTACTACTGTTTCAACGGGGTCAATGCTGTATAGATTTTTGTCAAAAAAGTCAAAATCATTCCAGCCGTCTTCGCAGACAATTATACCCGCTTTTTTGTTGCCGATTTGTATTATTCTGTTTAGGCTTTCGACCGGTGAAGGCTCAAAATGCCTGTAGTCATTGAACTCTGCATAGTTTGGTATTAACGATTTTCGAATAACACGCTCAATTTTTCCATTGTTGATTACTGCAATCGAGTTGAAATACTTTTTGCCGGTTTTTTCTTTGTTGAATTCCGCAAAACCTATAATAACTTTTGTTTTGCCTTTAACCTTTTGAGCAATTGCTTCAAGCCATTCGATATTTTCTTCAACAATCAGAGGAAATCTGTCAATAAAATCACCTATTGGATAACCTATTAAATACATTTCCGGAAATACAATTGTGTCTACATCAAGTCTTTGCGCCCATTTTATCCATTGAAAGGCCTTTTTTGCATTTCCTTTTATGTCTCCGGATGTAGGATTTGTCTGTGCAAGAACAATCGCATCTTCCGGCAGCAATGGTTTTAATTCTTTTGCAATTTTGTCTTTTTCTTCTTCTGACAGGTTGTTATATTGCAGATCGTTATCTATTTGTTGTGTTAATTTATAAATCTTTTCTTCCATATTTTTATTGTATATGAAAATCAACAAAATGAAAAAGGAGTAACTTAACATTACTCCTTTTTTCATAAATTTATTTTGTTAAAGACTAGTCATAAACATAGTTGATTAAAGCAGCTTCTCTTGCTTTTTTAACTGCTTTAGCAAGCATTCTCTGGTGCTCTGCACAAGTGCCTGTAATTCTTCTGGGGAGAATTTTGCCTGCTTCTGTTAAATATCTTCTGATTTTTTGAGCATCTTTATAGTCGATAACTTCTACTTTATCTGCACAGAAGTTGCAGCTTTTTCTTTTGTTTTTGTCGATTTGTGGTCTTGCCATTGTTTTTTTCCTTTTCTATTGTTCTATTGTTAGTGGCTTTTGCGCCCAAACTAACTTAATCTTTTAAAACGGTATTTCGTCTTCACCGATTAAGTCGTCTGAGAAATCGGTTTGCCCGAATTGAACTAACGTATCGGGCGAGTTTTTGGCTGCGGGGGCGGAAGCTGAAGATGAGCTGCCTGCAAGTTTTTCCATTGCATAAGCATCTATTTCCACAATTCTTTTTTCCGAGCCGTCTTCATTTTTAACCGTGTTGTTTTGAAGTCTGCCTTCAACAACCACTCTGTCACCTTTTTGTACTGTTTCTTCAACAGTAGAAGCAAGGTTGCCTTTGGCAATAACTCTAACCAAAGTTTCTTCAGTGTCGGAGATATTCATAGCAAATGCCGAAATAGGCACATTGTTAGACGTAAAACGCTTTTCCGGCGCTCTGTAAACTGTTCCTGATATAACTGCTTTTGCTAAGCTCATTTTTAAACCTCCGGCTTTCTTGACTATGCGCTTACTTTAGATTCTTCCATAAACATTGTTCTTAAAACGTTTTCGTTTAAGCTCAATTGTCTTTTGAATTCAGTTACCTTGGAAGGATCTAATTCAAGTTTTTGTACTACATAGTGGCCGTCTCTGAAGTTTTGGATGTCATGAGCGAGTTTTTTTCTGCCCATTTTGTCAACTGCAGTTACGTTTCCGCCTAAAGATTTGATGCTTTCTTCGATTTTAGCAATAACTTTATCTGCTTCTTCCGCATCCATATTAGGCTTGATGATTGTAAGTAATTCGTATTTTCTCAATTTTGTGCTCCTTTATGGGTTTATACATGTAAGAGAAAATTTAACATAAACAAAATACGAATACAAATAATTCCGCGCTAAATCTTACAGATGCGTAATATTTTCAAGCAAATTAATTTACATTGTTTTCTACAACTCCGTCCAAAAACGCTGCAATGTTAGTCATTGTTGTGTTTAAGATTCTGTTAATGGCTTCTTTTGTGTTGTATGCAATGTGGGGTGTAATAATAACATTTGGCAGCTGCTGCAAACGGGTGTTTAAAATAGTCTGTTTTAAAGCACATTCATTGAGCAGATTAATATCTATAAGGTAATCAGGGTCTGAAATTGTTTCTTCACTTTCCAGAACATCCAGCCCTGCACCGGCTATTTCTTTTTTGCTGATTGCGTTAAAAAGAGCAGAGGTTTCTATTAACTCACCTCTTGCGGTATTTATCAAAACAGCACTGTTTTTCATTTTTTTAAAGCTTTCTTCGTTAAACATATGCCTGTTATCTTTGGTGAGAGGTGCGTGCAAAGAGATAAAATCTGATTCTTTCAACAGTGTATCAAAATCTACGTATTTGATACGGTAATTTTCGACAAGCTCCTGTTTTTGGCTATGGTCATAGCCCAGAATATTCATATCAAATCCGTATGCAAGTCTTGCAAATTCCGAGCCTATTGCCCCCAGCCCTACAATGCCGACTGTTTTGCCGCCAAGCTCCTGACCGATAAGCGCCTGTGGTTCAACGTGCATCTCTTTATAATCAATATAAGATTTTGTAATTTTTCTGCAAACATCAAGCAGCAGCCCGATTGCAAACTCTGCAACACTTTTGTTTCCGTAATTCGGGGTATTTTCAACAACTATATTGTGTGCGTTGCAATAGTCAAGGTCAATATGGTTAAAACCCACAGAACGCAGTGCAATAAGCCTTAAGTTACTGAATTGTGCCAGCACGTCATTAGAAACACGAGAGTTTGTAAATACGGAAATGATTTCCGCATCTTTATATTCTTCTTTAACTTCAATAATATTGTTCAGTGAGTTGGTTGTGAGATGGTAGTCGTATTTGCCTTCATTATTTTTTATCAAAAACTCTTTTTCGTCGTCTTGCACATCAAAATAAATGATTTTTGTCATTTTAAAAACTCCGTACTTATTAACACCTGTGACAATATAAGTTATTTGTGCGTGCTAATTAATACGACAATATGGCTAAGACCGGTTGACTAAATTTATTTGTACAGGTTTTCAATCTGACGGCTAAAGTCTTGGTTTTTACTGCAATAGTCCTGTATAAATGCCGAAAATGATTTGATTCTTGAAAACATTTCTTCGGTCATAATATGCTCCATTCTGCACGCGTTGAGAGTTGATTCATCTTCACTCAAATGCAGTATATTCTTTAAAAAAACTGACATAACCTCGTGACGCTGTAGAATTTTTTTTGCTTCTTTTTCACCTTCTGCAGTAAGGGTAATCGGGGCATAAGGCGCATAATTAATGAGTCCTTTTTCACAAAGGCTGCTCAATGCCCCTGTTACAGAGGCTTTTTTTACATCCAGCAGTTTTGCAATGTCTGTTACTTTTGCACAGCCGTTTTTTTCTGCCTCAAGGTATATTGTTTCAAGATAATCTTCCTGACTGGGAGTTAGTTTGCTCATAAAAAATAATCCTTTTTTTTGATTTTATCATAATTTTTGTAAAAAAATATAAAAAACAACGCATATTTTTATTTTGAGCGGATTTAATGGAAATATGACTTATAAAATCGCCTTTGGAAATATATCTTTTAAAAATAATGCACAAATACAAAAGCCGGAGAAAAAAGACAATCCCTCACCTGTTGTGAAGAATGCACAGCCTCTTGCAAAACCGCCTGTGTCTACTTTGCTGGCTTATGTAACATACAGAGCTGATTCTAAAAATGCCGGCGAAGTGGGTGTGAAATTTTTTAATACCCTTTCCGAAGAACAGATGAAAAAACAATACGGTGAATTGGCCCAAAAAACTGCTGCTGAACTTGCACAAAGGGCCGGCAAGCCAAATCAGGTTTTGAACTGGATAGAGGTTTTGCCGCAGACTCAATTAAAAAGATTGGATGAAATATACGCACTGGCGGATTCTTTAAAACAAAATGGGTCGAAAAAACTAGGCATTATAGGTATCGGCGGTTCGAAGCATACTATAGAAAACCTTCTTTCTTTGACCGGAAATGCAGACAAAGCTGTATTTTTGTCTGCAGTAGACCCGGACAGCATTGATGACTTTGTCAAAAAACTCGGCGACCCTCAAAAGGCTGCAGTGCTTGTTGCATCAAAGTCAGGTACAACGCTTGAGCCGAGTGTGGATTTTGAAGCTGTAAGAAAAGCACTCAAAGACGATTTTAAAAATTATGTTTGTATAACGGACAAAGATGAATCCAAAAGCAAATTAAGACAGCTCGCAAATAAAAACGGATACAAATGCGGAATTATCCACGATGAATGCGGAGGAAGATTCGGTGCCTTTGATGACCATACCCTCACTGCACTGGCATATTGCGGGATGTCAAAAGATGACATGAAAAAAATGCTGGAAGCTTCCTTAAAAGCACAAAAACAGTTTTTATCCGGTGATATTACAACTAACAAAGCTCTTCAAAGAGCTGTATTCAACGCACATTCAGTGCTAAATGGTAAACAAAACCAGTATGATTATTATTTTTCAGACAGGTTTGAGGGCACTGCATTGTGGAATACGCAGATGAAAAAAGAATCGCATAAGTCTTTATACAAAGTTTCCGGTGACCTTACAGGCCCCGCATTTTTGCACAACTCTACTGAAGCAGACCTTGATGAGGGCAATGATTCTTCATTTTTCACCTTCAACACATTCAAAAACGCCGGCGGGGAAAAATACAAGGCCTATAACGCACTGATAAATGGCAGTTTAAAGGCATACAGCGAACGCCATCCGGTTTCACTTGTCGAGTTAAAAGACCTTTCTCCTTCCTCAATAGGTGAGTTTGTGGAATTGAAACATTTTGAAGCAATGTACACAGGCATGATGCTGCGAGCATTAAAATCCAAAGATGCTCAAACAGAATTTAAACATCCGGATGTTTTGCCTGAGGTTGTACAGCCACATGTGGGTATTTATAAAAAAGAGGTTGAAAAGATTCTTAAATCCACCCCTTAGTCTAGTATTGACCAAACTCTTCTTTGCTCAGCATAGTTTCAAGGATAAGTTGCATTGAATGAGAATCCTGAGCTAGTTTTTTTACGTCAGCAATGCGTTCTTCATCAGAGTGATACTGTGCTCTCATTTGTTCGAGCTCATCTTTATCAAAGAATTTTCCGCCGCAAGAATAGCATTCGTCAATCAAAATTTCTTGTTTTGCGCTCACGTTATTTTTTACCATGGGTTTGTGGCACAACGGGCATTCACGGATTTGTGTTTTATCAACTTTTTTAAATGTCTTACCCTTGTAAGCTTCTTTTAAGGGAGTAATGTCTTCTTTTTGTTCATCGAGTTTGTTGAGTTCTCTGTTATCAAGCCATAATCCGCCGCAGCCGTCCAGGCAGATATCAACCATAAACCCTTGATTTTCAAGATAAACTTTTTTCATTATTTGGCCGCAAGCAGGGCATTTGATAAATTCATAATTGTCTTTCATTACTCTTCCTTTACAAAATTCCGTAATTACCTGATTAGATTATATCATCTTTTAGTATTTAGCCAATAGTTCGGTATCTTGATTTTATCGGTCATATAAAGTATCTTTGTTATATAAAAATTTAGGGGTGGTTTTATGGAAGTAAAAAATTTTTTAAATAAGCATAAAGTATTAATATCAGTAATTTTAAGCCTTATAGTGATTTTTTATCTGGCTTTCTTATTTGTTGTTCCTAATGTTATTAATTTAAATAATTATAAAAAAGATATCCAAAAGCTGGTGTCTGACACAACAATGCTGAATCTTGATTTTGATAACTTAAAAATAGTCACTACTGCGGATTTAAAAGCGGGTGTCAATGTAGAAAATGCTGCTCTTTCTTATGCTGACGGCAAAAAAATTGCATCTGTAAAAGATGCTGAAATCAAAATTGCTGTTTTGCCCTTGATATTTAAAACTCTTAGGGTAACTGATATAAGCGCAGCTAATCTGGAGGCGAATGTCACCTTGCAAAAAGACGGCCAGGTAGATATTGTTCGTCATATGGAAAAGGTTTTGGCAGAAAACAGCTCCGCTGCTGATACAGATATATCAGATGACCTGTCGGAAGACGAGGATTTGGATATGGAAATGCAGGAGTTTCCTGTCAAATTTTCTTACAAATTGCCTGTTGTGAAGATTAACAATTATTTGTTCGTATTAAATGACGAAAAAAATGCAGCTGCTCTCAATTTAAAAGGCGACACTTTTGTGTTTGATGAAGCTGTTTTAAACAAACATTTCAGAGTCAGCTCTTCAGGAAAATTCCTTTTGAACGGTAAAGAAAACGTTTTGTACAATTTCCGTGTAAAAACATTCTGGCCGGCTGTTGCTTCTTCACAGGACAATGCCTCTTCCGGTCTGCCTGATGTTGATTTTGTAAAAGCACTGTTAACGTACAATCCAAAAGCTGATATCGAGGCTGACTTAATATTAAAAGAGCATTTGGGGCATACAGATATAAACGGTTATATAAATGCTGACAGGCTGTCTGTAAAACTTAACGGCAAAAAGCTTCCTGACAGTTATTTCCATCTGAAATCCGACGGACACAACTCAGTTGTGGAATCAGATATATATGTGGGTTCTGACGAAAAAGCGGAAATAAACGGAGTGTTTTCACATGCTCACAATACAAAGATTGATCTGGCAGTAAAATCTGACAGAATAAGCTTTGAAAGCATCAAAGAGTTTGCGCTTGCTGTTTTAAATTCTTTAAACATCTCAAATGATATAGACTCTGTTATTGCAAAAGGTTTTATTAAAGCTGATTTCAAACTCAAAACAGATTTTAAAAAGTTCGAATCACAGGGTGCTTTGAATATTGTTGACGGGTTTATTTCGCACAAAACAGTTCCTGTTAAAATTGACAAAATTAATGCTGACGTGGATTTTTCCAGTAACAGCGTGGATATAAAAAATGCAATTGCCTATGTAAACGGGGAAGAAATTAAGGCCAAAGGCACAATCAAAGAACAGTCAAATGCTGCTGTTGCAGATATATCTGTTTATTCGGCAGGTATAAATATTTCTCCTCTGTTCAATGCCTTTGCTCCTGTCGAAATAAAAAATGCATATTCGCTCAAAAGCGGTATTGTTAATTTCAGCGTTAATGTAAAAGGAAAACTAAACGAAATTAAACCTGTGGTTGAAGCCGGTTTGAAAAATGCAGTGTTAAAAACAAAAGCTCCTATGCCTTTGTTAACAGTCTCTTGCAAAGACGTTAAAATTTCGGCAGATACTACAGATATAAAAATCATACCGTTTGATATTCTTTTGAACAATTCAAAAATATCTGTATCCGGCGGAGTGTATGATTATCTCAAAAAAATGAAAATAGACATAAAAGCTGACGGATATTTGCAGTCAAATGATTTGAAAAATTTGCTGCCAAAAGAAGCTGCTGCTTTTACCGGTGCAAAAGGCAGAATTCCTCTGTACGCTTTTATTAAAGGTAATGACAAAAAAATTGAATCCGGCATACAGGCCTATTCTGATGCCAACAATCATTTTTCTCCTGTTACTGTCAAAAAAATGATTGGTAAATCAGGACTCGTCAATATTTATGCTGTGCTTTCAGGTGACAAGCTCTTGTTAGAAGACGCTTCTTTGTATCAGTCTTCTAAAACAACATTTACAAAGGATTTTGCTTCAAACAAAAAAGGCGCAAAAAAAGTTGCAGGCATAAACGGTGAAATATTAGACCTTTCAACAGCTTATCCTGATTTGCAGCTTAATTTCTCCGTTCCTGATGTGCTTGTATTGTCATCAGCAGTTATGCCTGATGCAAAACTTACACTCAGGGGTGATTTGAGTGTTTCAGGGTATCTTAATAATTTATCCAACCTGTTTTATAAAGGATATTTCTTTGTAAAAGATGTCTCTGTTCCTGACTTTCTTACAAAAATACAAGATGCAGATATCGAGTTTAATGATCAGGTTATTACGGCAAAAATCCAGAATCTGGATATAAACGGTACCTCATTTAATATTGATGCGGATGCTTCTTCTAAATTTACCAGTGTGTTTGGTATCAAAACCTTGAAAGTATCTAGTGCAAACTTTGATGCGGACAAACTCTTTGCAGCTATGGATAAAATTAACAAATCAGCTGCAATGCAGTCTTCATCAGCTGTTGGCAGTTCCGGCTCATCGAGCGGACTTGTCTTGCCTGTGAAAATTGCCGATGGTGACTTAAACATTCAAAAATTCAAGATGAAACAGTCCTTCGGACTCTTTGAGGCTTCTGATATAAGTTCTGATTTTACGCTTTATAATGATTTGTTTACTCTCAAAAATTTTAAAGCTTCGGTTTATGGCGGAAATGTGACAGGGCTCATCAAATACAATGTTGCAACCACACAGGTAAATGCCAAAATCAACGGTTCAAAAATAAATGCAAATCCGGCTGTTTCAGTCTTTACCGGATTAAAAGATCAGGTTGTTGGCAATGCTGATTTTGATGCTGATATTAAACTCAAAGGGGCTGATTATGAACAGCAGATGAAATCCTTAAACGGAAAAGTTAACTTTTCGTTAAAAGACGGACAAATGGGCAGTCTGGGCAGATTTGAAACATTTTTAAAAGCGGACAACCTTTTGTCACAAAGTTTTGTCTCCACAAAAATAGGCAGCCTTGTTTCTACAGTTGCTCCATACAATACAGGTAAATTTGCTTATTTAAAAGGCGATATTGATTTGAAAAACGGTGTTGCTTTTCTTGCTCCTGTTCAAATGTCAGGACCTCATATGTCGCTGCTTTTGAATGGAAATGTGAATATACTTTCACTGATTTCCAATATCGAAATTTTGGGCTCTTTGTCACCGGAAGTAACTAAATCATTGGGGCCTGTGGCTGATTTGTCAGTGGAAAAATTTGCTTCGTTTATTCCAAAATTCGGTGCCAAAATCGCATCTGCGTTGAATACGTATAACGCAGCAGCAAACAAATCAGAGCTGGAAAAAATCCCTGCCCTGACTCCTGAAAAGACAAATACAAAGTCGTTTAAAGTGTTGTTAAACGGAAATCTTAACAATCCGACAGGTGCAATAAAACGTTTCCAATGGCTTAATACGCCCGAAAAAATAGAAGAGGAACAGGCTGCTATAGAAAAATCTTTGATGCCTTCATTGCCTGTAACAAAAGAAGAGCTTAAAGAGCAAATTAAAGAGGATGTTAAACAGGGTGTTACAAATGCTCTGCAAAATAATGAAAAAGTTCAGGAAATTCAGCAAAACAAAGCAGTGAAAACACTGGGCGAAATCTATAAGTTTTATAAAAAATCAGGCAGTACGGAAACACAGGAATAATAGGAGATTACAGCCATAAAAGTAAATTTAAAAACATTAATAACAGTATCTTTAACAATAATGCTGCTTTCATATTGTCCTGTTTATGCGGCGCATGTTAAAAAAATTAATCTTGATGATGCAATACAGCTTTCATTGTCTAACAATTTGGATTTGCAAGCAGCAAGAATTGAAGTTGAGCTTGCAAAAAACGGTGTAAAGATTGCCAATAGGCTGCAAAACCCTGATTTTAATATTTTCTATAACTATGGTAGAGCCGGGAGAAGCGAACCTCAGCAGATTGGGCTTACAGAAACCGTTGAAATCGGTAAAAGAGCACCGCGTAAAAAACTTGCCAAATCAGAATTGTATAAAAAAGAGCTGGATGTCAAACTTGCAGAATTTACGCTCGAGATGGATGTTAGAGAAACTTATGTGGATCTTGTAGGGGCCAAAACCGTTTTAAATGACCTGTTGGCACAGGATATGCTTTTGTGCGAGCTGGCTGATATTGCGCAAAAACGCTTTGAAGCCGGTAAAGCCACACAAACAGATGTAATACAGGCACAGATTGCCCTTAACAGGCTGGCTACTTCTGTTAATTCTGCAAGAACAGCAGTTAACGCTGCACGCAATGACTTTAACAAGGCGTTAAATATAAAGGAAGAATCGGATATTATTTATGATACAAAAGAGGATTTCTTGCCTGGTGAAACTGTTTTTATCTCTTTGAAAACTCCTGATTTTAACAAAAAGCTGCCTCCTTTTGAGCTTGTTGCACAAAAAGCTCTTGAAAAAAGGCTGGATATTAGAGCAGCAAAGCAAGAAGTTGATATTGCACGTAAAAATCTGACAGTTGTTTCAAGGCAAAGAATACCTGATGTAGAGTTGTTTGGCGGCTATGCATACCTTGCTCACACTAAGTCAGATTCCGGAAACTACGAGGCAGGTGCATATGCCGGTGCTGCATTGAATAATATTCCGGTTTTTTATACCTATAAGCCTGAAATAAAAAATGCAAAACTCCAGATAGAACAGGCACAGATTAACTATGAATCTGCAAAAAATAAAGCCCTTAAAGATTTGAGCACTGCGTATGAAAGGTTGATAACTTCGCAAACAAACTTGCTTTTTTATAAAAACAAGCTTGTCAAAGATTCTGCTGAGTTAATTAGAATTTCACAAAAAAATTATAAAGAAGGTAAATCTGACCTGACTTCCGTAATTATGATGCAGCAATCTTTTAGAGAAATTGTAACTGGGTATAACAATGCTCTCACTGATTATTACACAGATTGGATTGACTTTTTAAGAGAAGTTAATCAGGAAGACTTTAATCTTTTCGACGAAAATCTTTGATATTAAATAATATCTTTGCACGCAAATTGCAAAAAGCTTCCCATAAGGTTTTCGTTCCAGACTTTTACATCTTGAGGAACCTTGAGCACTGCAGGGGTAAAATTCCATATGTATTTTATGTTTGAATCAATCAAAAAGTCGGCAACCTGCTGCGCGTTTTGTCTTGGTACTGTCAGTATTGCAATATCAACACCAAGCCTTTGTGTCAGGTTAGGCAATTTTGATATGTGAAAAATTTGTTTGTTATTAACCTGCATATCAACTTTTTGAGGGTCATTGTCAAAAAGTGCAAGTATATTCAGCCCGTAGCTGTTAAAACTGTCATATTTTGCAAGCGCAAGCCCCAGGTGGCCTGCCCCTACAATAAAAGCATCTTTTGAATGAGCAAAACCGAGTGTTTTTTCAATAGAATCTTTAAGGTCTTTTACCATATATCCCACACGGCATTTACCTGCATTGTTTAACAGTTTAAAATCTTTTCTTACCTGCGAATCATCAATGCCAAGTCGTTGTGCAATTTGAGGGCTTGAGATTGTTTCAATGCCGGCTTCCAGATATTCTACGGTAATGCTGTGATATAGTGTCAGTCTGTTTGTAATTTTTTCCGGTATGTTTTTGCTCATAATAACGTTACCTATAAAAATCCTGATAGAATTATACAATAAATAAAGAAAAAAATCACGATTTCAGCTTTTGCTTGATAATATTCAAAAAATGCCTTAAAATATAGCTTGGTATTGGTGAATTTTATCACTCAACTGCACCCGGTCGAAGACAAATAAAGGAAGTTAAAATGCAAAAAGAAAAAACTCAAACTATTACTATTAAAGTGTGTATGGGCAGCTCTTGCTTTGCCAGAGGCAATGCTGCAAACCTTGATTATATTGAAAATTTTGTTAAAGAAAACGGTCTTGATGCAAAAATCGAAGTAATCGGCTCAAGATGTGAAAACAACTGTGCAGTTGGCCCAAATGTTATTATCAACGGCGAAAACTGCGAGTCTGCTTCTCCTGTCAGATTGGAAGCAATACTTAAAAAATATCTTTAAACAGCATCCTTAAAAAAATAAATATGAGGTCACGATGAACAATCAGTATCCGATTTACACACTCAAAAATGAGTGCGTAGACTGCTATAAATGCGTACGCCAGTGCAGTATGAAGGCTATACGTATAGAAAACGGACATGCTTCGGTTATTCCGGAAAAGTGCATTGCATGCGGCCATTGTGTGCTTGTTTGTCCTTCTGAAGCTAAAAAAATAAGAAATGACCTCAACAGAGCACGTGCTGTTTTGACAGCTAAAAAACGTGTGTTTGTTTCTCTTGCTCCGAGCTGGGCCGGATTTTTTAACTGTAATACCGAGCAAATAATTACTGCGTTTAAAAAACTCGGTTTTGAAGGAGTTTCTGAAACAGCACTTGGCGCGCAGGAAGTGTCTATTGAAGTAACAAAAATACTCTCGGACAGAGAGAAAAAGCTCCATATATCAAGTGCTTGTCCGGCAATAGTAGACTATGTAAGACTCTATATGCCTGAATACACAAAATTTATTACACCGGTAGGATCTCCGGCAATGACACATGCAAAGCTGCTCAAAAAACGTTACGGTGAAGATATTGGCGTTGTATTTGTGGGCCCTTGTATTGCAAAGAAAAATGAAGCGGATAAAAATCCTTCTCTTATAGATGTTTCTCTGACATTTCATGAAGCAGCACAATGGTTTGAGCAGGAAAATATTGTGCTCGGGCAAATCGATGCTGATGAAGATGTTAAATTTGTACCGAAAAAAGCATATGAAGGTGCTTATTACCCGATAGAAGGCGGTATGAATAAAACAATCAGGCTTTCCGGCTGTGCTAAAGATATTCAGCTCGTGAGCATAAGTTCTATTCCTGCATTTAGAGACTCTTTGCAAAATCTTGATGATTCTAAAATTGACAGAACGATATTCCTAGAGGCACTTGCCTGTCCTGGCGGCTGTGCAAACGGTCCGTGCATGGATTCTTCAAAACCGGGTGTGCTTGCAATGTCTGATATTCTTAGGACAGTCAAGCTAAGGGATGATATCCCCTCCGAGCCGGAAGTTGTTGTGGAAAAAGAATATAAAGAAAGACCGCAAAACAACCGTCACTACACGCCTGAACAGATTGCAGAAGCAATGGCCAGTATCGGTAAACACGGAATAGAAGATGAGCTCAATTGCGGAGGCTGCGGCTATGATACCTGTCGTCAGCTGGCCCAGGCTCTTTTGTCAGGCGATGCAGAGCCTTCTATGTGTGTGTCTTATATGAGAAAACTTGCTATTAGAAAAGCAAGCGCAATGCTTCGTTCTATGCCTTCGGCTATTGTTATGGCCGATGCCAACCTCAATATTATCGAAACAAACGAAGCTTTTGTAAGAATGTTTGCTCCTGATTTGCTTGAAATCTTTAAAGATCGCCCCGAAGGGCTTGCCGGCGGTGCATTAGACAGGGTTGTACCTTTTACTGATTTGTTCAAACGTACTTTAAAATCCGGCAAAGATATTCATAAAGAACGTTATGCTGTGGACAAAAATCTCTATGACATAGCTGTTTTTGAAATAGAAAGAAACAAAATTGTCGGTGCTGTAATTACTGATGTGACAAAAACAGAGATGAAACGCGAACAGATAGCAAGAAAAGCTCACGAAGTTATCGAAAAAAATATAGCAACAGTACAAAATATTGCTTGTCTTCTGGGTGAACACATGGTGGATACAGAGCTGCTGCTCAGCCAGATTGCCCAGGGTTATGAAGAAAAACCCGAAGATGATGAGCAGGAAATGAAATAAGGATGCACAATGCCTGAAGAATCATTTTTTGTTGACATAGATTGCTACCAGCAAAAAAAAGACGGTCAGAATACCTTTGGCGATTGTTTTAAATCAAAAAGGTTCACAGACGAAGGGCGTCTTTTGGCTGTATTGTCAGACGGTTTAGGTAGCGGGATAAAGGCAAATATCCTTGCCACAATGACGGCAACAATGATTCTCAAATTTATAGAAGAAGGCAAAGATATTCTGAAAGCAACAGAAGTAATCATGAACTCTCTGCCTGTTTGTCAGGTCAGAAAAATCAGCTATGCAACGTTTTCTGCGTTTGAATGTACTGATGACGGGTACATAAAAATTGTAGAAGAGGGCAACCCTGATTTTATCCACATAAGAAACGGGCAGGTGCTTGAACACGAGCCGCGTGTTATTACGTCTAAAAAATTCACAAACCGGCATATGCATTTATACAAGTTTAAACTTGAACCCGAAGACAGGCTCGTATTTTGTTCGGACGGGGTTACTCAAGCAGGCATGGGCACAGATGAGTACAAGCTTGGCTGGCGTCGCGAGGGGCTTATAGATTTTGTAGAGGGTGAACTGCGCCGTAATCCTACAATTTCCAGCCGCCATCTGGCTTGTGAAATAGTTAAAGAAGCAATAAGAAAAGAGCCCGAAAGAAAAGCCAAAGATGACGTATCTGCTTTGATTCTGTATTTTAGAAAACCTAGAAAACTATTGATATTTACAGGCCCGCCGTACCGTCAGGACAGAGATGCCGAATATTCAAAAATATTTGACGATTTTGACGGACGCAAGGCTATTGTTGGCGGTACTACAGCAAACCTTATTGCCAGAGAGCTCGGGAGAGAAATAACAACGGAAAAGTATAACAAGGGTATGCTGCCGGCATGTTCGCATATGGATGGCGTTGACTTGATAACAGAAGGGATTTTGACGCTTACAAAAGTGCTGGAATATCTTAATGAAGGCTATGATAGATGGCCTGATGATGCGGCTGGAAGGCTCATTGAACTTTTACTTGATTCTGACGTCATAGAATTTATGATAGGGTCAAAGCTGAATCAGGCACATTATGACCCTGATTTGCCTCTGGAATTGGAAATTCGTAAAAATGTTGTAAAACAACTGGAAAAAATTTTATCAGGACGTTATATTAAAAAGGTAAACCTCAAGTTTATTTAATGTCATCAAGACAAAATCTAAATCAGCAAAGGGAGAATTAAATGGAAGAATCCGGAAAAATTTTAGTGGAATTATGTTTTGGTACCACCTGCTTTGTAATGGGTGCGTCAAAATTGCAGGAGCTTGAGTCACTCATTCCTCCTCAGTACAAAAAATATGTGGATATAAAAGCCCACACTTGTCTGGATTTGTGCAAAAATGCGACATACATGAAAGCTCCGTTTGTAAAAATAGAAGGCGAAATAATCTCTGAGGCTACAGTTGAGAAAGTATTGAAAGCGATTGAGAGTAAATTAAATGGATAACAGTAATACAACCCACTTAAAACGAGAAGTACTGGTTAGATTAATAAGAGCTTTTATTAATCAGGAAATGGGCTCAATAAGAGAGCTTCCTTTCCAAATGCGCCCCAAAAACGGTGACGCTCCTTACAGATGCTGTATTTATAAAGAAAGAGCAATCTTAAGACAAAGAGCAATTGCCGGACTTGGCTGCAGCGTTGAAACAGATGATGAAATGACATCATTGAATGAATATGCTAAACAGGCAATGGAAAGAAAAGAACCGGAAGGCGAAATTCTTACGGTTGTTGATGCGGCATGCAAAGGCTGTGTACCTAGCCGTGTATATGTTACAGAGTTGTGTCAGGGCTGTGTCGCAAGACCGTGTGTTTCTACTTGTAAATTTGGCGCAATTCAGATTAAAGACGGCCGTTCGGTTATTGACGGCGAAAAATGCAAAAACTGCGGTATGTGTATCTCTGTATGCCCGTACAGTGCAATTGTAAAACTCAAAGTGCCTTGTGAAGATGCCTGCCCTGTTGGTGCTATTCACAAAAATGAAATGGGCCACGCCGTTATCGACTTTGATAAATGCATCAGCTGCGGTGCCTGTGTTGGTGCTTGCCCGTTTGCAGCTGTACATGAAAAAAGCGAAGTTATTGATGTATTAAAAGCAATGAGAGACGGCAAAAGAGTAGTTGCAATGCTGGCTCCGGCTGTTGTCGGACAGCTTCCTGTTTCTATTAACCAAATAGCTCAAGCACTTGTAGAATCAGGATTTTCAGAAGTTTTTGAAGTTGCACAAGGTGCTGATACTACAGCAAGAACCGAAGCCGAAGACTTTAAAGAAAGAATGGAAAAAGGCAATGAGTTTATGACAACCTCCTGTTGTGCAGCTTACAACGAGCTTGTGGATAAACATATCCCCGAGATGAAACCGTTCCGTTCTGAAACAAGAACACCTATGCACTATACAGCAGAGTTTGTTAAGAACAAGTATCCTGATGCGGTTACTGTTTTCATCGGGCCGTGTGTTGCAAAAAGAAAAGAAGCTCAAAAAGATGAGTATACAGACCTAGTTATGAACTTTGAAGAAATGGGCGCACTCTTTGTTGCACGAGGAATAGAAGTTGCTAATTGCAAAGATTACGAATTTGCAAACGAAGCTTCAAAAGAAGGTAGAAACTTTGCAATTACAGGCGGTGTAGCGCAGTCTGTCAAAGTTGCGTTAAAAGACTTCCCTGAATTGTTCCCGACATGCGTTAACGGTTTGAATCCAAAAGCGGTGAGAGAACTTAAAAGCTGGGCTAAAAAAGGACAGTGCCCGGAGGGCAATCTTGTTGAGATTATGGCCTGCGAAGGCGGATGCGTTGCAGGGTCAGCTTGTTTGAATAACAAACGAATTACTACTAAAAAAGTCAGTGAATATGCAAATTCGAGCAAGTGCATAAACGACCTTGACAGTTGCGAAGCTAAAAAAGAAACATTGAATAAGTAAATAAAAAGACCTGTTTTTAAAGCAGGTCTTTTTTTGATTGAAAACATAAAACAGAATCTATAATGCTTGATTATAATTCATGTTTAATTTATAACATGGGTGTATTTAATACATTGTACAAAAAGAAGAGGAGCTAAAAATGGCTAAAAAAGTTGCAATCAACGGCTTCGGTAGAATCGGCCGTAACACATTAAGAGCAGCAGTTAAAGAAGGTATCTTCAACGAAATCGATTACGTTGCTATCAACGACCCCGGTTTAAAACCTGAAGATGCAGCCAGACTTTTCAAATATGACTCTGTAATGGGTAAATTTGATGGTGAAGTAGAAGCTTATGATGAAGGTATCATCGTAAACGGCAAAAAAATTAAATTCTTTGCAGAAAAAGATCCTGCAAACCTTCCTTGGAAAGATTTGGGTGTTGATGTTGTTGTTGAATCAACAGGTTTCTTCACAGATGCAGAAAAAGCTAAAGCTCACATTGCAGCAGGCGCTAAAAAAGTTATCATTTCTGCTCCTGCTACAAACGAAGATATTACTATTGTATTGGGCGTTAACGAAAAAGAATATGACCCTGCAAAACACAATGTAATTTCTATGGCATCTTGCACAACAAACTGCTTGGCACCTGTTGCTAAAGTTATCAAAGAAAAATTCGGTATTGTTAAAGGTTTAATGACAACTGTTCACTCTTACACAGGTGATCAAAGAATCTTAGATGCCGGCCACAAAGATCCAAGAAGAGCTAGAGCTGGCGCTTTGAACATTGTTCCTACAAAAACTGGTGCTGCTAAAGCTGTTGCATTGGTTCTTCCTGAACTCAAAGGCAAATTGGATGGTTTCGCTATGCGTGTTCCTACACCGGACGTTTCACTTGTTGACGTTGTATTCGAAACTGAAAAACCTGTTACAGTTGAAGCTGTTAACGCTGCTTTGAAAGAAGGCGCTGACGGACACGTTCTTTGCTATACAGAAGAACCGTTAGTTTCTACTGACTACATTGGTTCATCTCAATCATCTACAGTTGACGCTTTGTTAACAAGAGTTATGGGCGACAACATGGTTAAAATCATTTCTTGGTACGATAACGAAATGGGTTATTCAACAAGATTGGCTGAAACTACAAAAATGGTTGCAGAAAAAGTATAGTTTTAAAACTATAAAAAAAAAGAGACAAATCCAAAAGGGTTTGTCTCTTTTTTTAGCTATAAATATACTCTGTAAGTGTTTCTTCAAATTTGTTGCCGAGTGTCACTGCGCCTTTGCGAGCGTAATCTCTTGTGTGGGCCAGGTCTATGACCTGGTCAAGGTTGTATTTGGCATGGTTCATATAACTTTTAAAAGCATCAACTGCCTCAGGCGAGTGTAAGTATGCATTTTCTGTTTTTAACTCTTCATCCGGCATCTTTTGAATTTTTTGCATAAGTTTAAAAATTTTGTTAAACACACTAAATGTTATTTTGTTTATGTCAATTATGTTGTCGTTGACTGCATAAATCTTCATTTTTTCTCCGTTATTCGGATTTACGAATTCCTCGTAGGATATATTTAAAGTGTTAGGGTTATATTGGTTTGGAAAAGCTTTTAATACCTCATTGAATTCGTCACGGTCTTTTCCGTTAATATTGGTAAGCTCTGTATGCATGTTAAAATATTTTCCTTTTGGAAGAATATATTTGTTGTTATTTCGCTCCACTGCAACGGCTTCTTTTTGTATGTGATAGTAGGCTCCTGTATTTTTCACGCCTTTAAAACTTACGTTCATTAGTGCTCCTTTTATACTTAGTTACGCTAAAAATTGTAATCAAAATTTTTTGCTAATTTATAAACTTTTGTAAAACAGTGAAAAAATTTAATTATTTGATGGTACCCTGATAATGAATTATAATATTTCTAACTGCATCGTATTATTATTCAGGGGTGATTAAATGGCTTTTAATGCAAAACAAACTGCAATAGACAAAAGGATGGAAAAAACTGCAAAAAACATACTTCTGTTTCTTGAGAACAAAACAGAAGACTATGAAAACCGTGTGGCACTGGGGATTCGTACAACTCATGGCTGGAATGAGTTCACATACAAAGGCATAGGGCGATTGTCGCGAAAACTTGCCTGTTATCTCATCAACAACCTGGAAGTGCGAAAAGGCGACAGGCTTGCTATTTTGTCAGAATCCCGTCCGGAATTCGGTGCAGGGGTGTTTGCATCTGTTATGTCAGGAATGACTACCGTGCCTCTTGATATAAAACTTACAAAGTACGAGCTAAAATCAATTCTATCTGATTGCCTGCCTACTGTTATGATTGTTTCAAACAGTTTTATCCAGCTTGCAAAAGAATTGCAAAAAGAAGTGGATTCCATAAAATTTATCATCTCTTTTGACGAAACAGGCGAAAAAGAAGCGGAAATTCCATCTATCCACAAACTCCCCAATAACTATGAAGCAAAATGGAAACACAGAAGCTCAAAATCTACAGCTTTGATAATCTACACATCGGGCACAACAGGCGCACCCAAAGGGGTGGAAATATCTTTTAATAATATGCTTACACAGCTCAATGACATGTCTGACCTGTATAAAAAATTCTTTGGCAAGAAAAAAATTTCCTCCATCCTTTCAATTTTGCCAATGAACCACCTTTTTGAGCTTACTGTGGGGTTCTCGATGATTTTGAGCTGGGGACTTTCCGTATATTATACAAAAAGCCTCAAACCCAAAGATATTTTGAGCATTATGCAAGAAAAAAATATTAATTTTATGATTGTAGTGCCTGCTTTTTTAAAACTTTTAAAAGCGGGTATAGAGTCAGAAGTTAAAAATTCTCACCCGTTTGTGCGCACAATGTTTTATGCAATGCTTGCTGTGTCAAAATATGTGCCGTCTTATCGGCTTAGAAAACTGATGTTTAATAAAATTCACAAAAAATTTGGCGGCAATTTCTTTGGCTGTATATCAGGCGGGGCACCTCTTGATGTATCTGTGGGCGAGTTTTTTGAAAGAATCGGCATCAGGGTTTTTCAAGGCTACGGACTCACCGAAACAAGCCCTGTTGTCAGTGTAAATTATGATAAAAGAAATGATATAGCCTCTGTTGGCAGACCATTAAAAAGTGTTGAAGCAAAAATCGACCCTGAAACAGGCGAGTTGTTATTGAAAGGACCGTCTGTGATGAAAGGATATTATAACCGTCCAACACTGACATCAGAGGTGATTACGCCTGACGGATGGCTGCATACAGGTGATATTGCCAGCATTGATAAAGACGGCCATATACATATTACAGGGCGTATAAAAAATATGATTGTACTTTCAGGTGGCAAAAAAGTTTTTCCTGAAGAGGTCGAATCAGTACTGTGCGAAAGCGAAAATTTTTCAGAGGTGTGCGTGTTTGGCTCATCTCGAACAAGCGGGTCTAAAGAAGGCACGGAAGATATTGTTGCTGTCATTGTACCAACCGAGCATTTTATCTCTCTTGCCAAAGATGAAGAAGAACTTAACCGTATGGTGAGAGAAGAGGCAAAACATTACTCCTCTCGTCTTGCTTCTTATAAAAGACCTGTCAATATTGTTGTTGTTAAAGACCCTTTGCCTAAAACCACAACGAGAAAAATAAAACGCAATGAAGTAAAAGAGCTTGTTAACGTATAGTTATGCTAATCAAGTTCATCAGGCGAAGCGATTCTGCCAAGCACTGCACTCGCTGCTGCAACAGCCGGTGAGGAAAGATATACCTCGCTGTCTGTGTGGCCCATTCTGCCGACAAAGTTTCTGTTGGTTGTTGATATGCATCTCTCACCTTCTGCCAGAATACCAGCCCATCCGCCAAGACAAGGCCCGCATGTGGGTGTGGAAACAGCGCCTTGAGCTTCAATAATTGTTTGTAAATAGCCGAGTTTCATTGCCTCTAGATAGATATCCTGAGTGCCTGGAAAAACGATTAAACGCACATCAGGGTGAACTTTTCTGCCTTTCAGGATTTGTGCAGTTACTTGCAAATCTGATAATCTGCCGTTTGTACAGCTGCCTATTACTGCCTGATGGATTTTTATATCTCCCACTTTTGAAATTGGCTTGGTGTTTTCAGGCAAATGAGGGAATGCAACTGTCGGCTCAATTTTGGAAACATCATATACAAGCACTTTTTCATATTCTGCGTCACTGTCGCTTGTGTAATATACGGGCTCTCTCAGGCTTCTGTTTTTTAGATACTCTTTTGTTATTGCATCAGGGACGATGATACCAGCTTTGGCTCCTGCTTCAATTGCCATGTTGCAGATAGTGAGGCGTCCGTCCATTTCCATTTCTTGTATTGCGCTTCCGCCTATTTCAAGCACCTTGTATAATGCACCGTCTACCCCTATGTCACCGATAAGATGAAGAATAAGGTCTTTTGCACTCACCCATTTGTTTAGCTTTCCGTTAAACTCGACTTTTATGGTTGATGGAACCTTAAACCAGGTTTCGCCAGAAGCCATTGCACAGGCCAAATCTGTGGAGCCGACACCTGTTGAAAAAGCGCCCAGAGCTCCATATGTACAGGTGTGAGAATCAGCACCTATGATTAAATCACCTGCTGTTACTATACCTTTTTCCGGCAGCAAGGCGTGTTCTATCCCCATGCGGCCTACTTCAAAATAGTTTTTGAGGTTTTGTTCTTTGGAAAACTCCCTTACCATTTTTGCCTGCTGGGCGGATTTGATGTCTTTGTTGGGCACAAAGTGGTCGGGCACAAATACAACCCTTTCTTTATTAAAAACTTTTTCTACACCTATTTTTTTGAATTCTTTTATTGCAACAGGGCCTGTGATATCGTTTGCCAGAGTAATATCAAGTTTTGCACTGATAAGCTGTCCGGGTTTTACTTCGTTTAGCCCGGCATGTGCTGCAAGTATTTTTTCCGCAATGGTCATAGGTCTTGTCATAGGGTGCTCCTTATATTTTTTCTTTATTTTATTACAAATATACAAATGTTAAAAAACTTTTACAATTCCAAAAAACCGTATGTGATACCCTTTCTGACAGTACAGTACAGGAGGCGAAATAGTCTCTGCCTAAAGCTCTTACTAAAACCAACCGATAACAAAAACATAAAAGTAAATGAAAGGATGTGCGAAAATGGGTTGGTTCTCAAAAAAGTTAAATATAAACGAAGGCAAAAAATATGATGTGTCAAAAATTTCTACAGACGGAGTAACACAAGAAGAAGCCGTGGAGAAAAATAAAAAACTGATAAATGTCTTCAAAGCCTTTAACTTCAACGGAGGAGAAAAACTTGAAGACATAGAACTAGCCAGTGCCATGGATGCTTTTGAAAAAATAGATTCCCAATTTGGAAATAAAGACGGAAAACTCTCCAAAGCTGAACTGGAAAAAGGTGCTGCCTGGCTCAATAAAGAACTCGGCCTCACAGGCGACGATGCTATTGATAGAAAAGATCTAAAAGAATTTATTAAAAATATAAGACAAGCAACAAAAAATGACACAAAAGTCTCTACAGATAAGGTGATATCAGACTGGCAAAGAGAACAAACAGAAGCCGCAATGAAAAAAGAACAACCTGCTGCTCCAGAGCCGGAAACACCTGCACCTGAACAAAAAGAAGTCGAAAAACCTAAAGAAAAACCGGCAGAGCTTTATAACTACGTTGTCCAAGCAGACGAAAGCTTTACGGATGTGATTAAAAAATCCCTGCAGGCACAGGGTAAAGAATTAACACCCGAAAATATACAAGCAGCAAAAGAACAGTTTAAAAAAGATAACGAAGGCGCTGTAAAAACCGCTAAAAACGGCATAGAATACCTGCTTGTCGGCGCAAAAGTAAAACTGCCCGGCAATGTCGAAAGCCCAAAAGACTCTGCTGCAGCCATAACAGAATGGTCAGAAAAACATGCTGCCCCTGTGCAAGATCCCCCTGCAAAAGAAAAAGCTCCGGCAAAAGAATCACCTGAAGAGAAAAAAGATGTGCCCAAAGATAAAGAAGGCGCAATAAAAGCTATGGGCTTAAAAGAAACTTTTGCGTCAAAATCAATGAACTATTATGTTGATCCAAAAACCAATCAGCATTATAAATGGAACCCTGAAACAAATGAATTTAAAGCTCTTGATAAAAATGTTGCAATGGTTGGCAAAGATGGAACACTATATGATAAAGACGGAAAATCAGGAGCTTGCAGACTGCTTGTAGACGGCAGAGAGGTATATACAGATGATGATGGTTCAACTGAGACATATACATCTAATGATAAAGGTGATGTCATAAAGAGTGTTAATAAAGACAAAGATGGTAATCTGACTGCTATATTAACTTACTCATATTCTGCGGATGGTAAGACAAATGGTTGTAAAAGAATAAGTTACTACCCTGACAAAAAAATGAAACAGGTAACGGACTTTTCATATGATACCAGTGGTAAAGAAACAGGTCAATTAGCAAGATTCTATTCTCCTGACGGAAAGTTAGAAAACATAAATCAATTTACTAACGGTAAAAACGGCTCTTATATAGGCCAAGAGGTTGATGCTTCAGGAAATCCTATCGGTGAGCCGTGGTATATGAATTCAAAAAATGAATTGATTACCAAAGAAGAATACGACAAATTGCAAGAATAGATAGTTGTATGATATGATTAGTGTATCGGTTAATTAAAAAATAAGAATTCGGGAGTTGGGACATGGTAGCTGATGACACTTTGGTAATGATTCTGGCAGGCGGTGAGGGAAAAAGACTGTATCCTCTTACAAGAGACAGAGCAAAACCGGCTGTTCCTTTTGGCGGGCGCTATCGTATTATTGATTTTGTTATCAACAACTTTATCAATTCCGGATTTTATAAACTAAAGATTCTTACACAATACAAATCCGATTCATTGAACAAACATATTGTGCGCACCTGGCCGTTGTCACCGATTATCAACCAGTATGTTGATTTGATTCCGGCCCAGATGAGAATCGATGGCCACTGGTACAAAGGTACTGCTGATGCTGTTTTTCAAAACATTCACCATATCCTGGCTGAAGAAGAAGCAAAATATATTGCAGTATTTGGCGGAGACCACATTTATAAAATGAACGTGGAACAAATGCTGGATTTTCATAAACAAAATAATGCGGATTTGACTATCTCTGCTATACCTATTCCCATAGAAGAAGCCGGTGAATACGGGATTATGGAAGTAGATGACAATTGGCATTTAACAAACTTTATTGAAAAACCAAAAACAACACCAAAACATCTCCCCGGTGACCCGACAAAATGTCTGGCATCTATGGGCAATTATTTCTTTAACAGAAATAAACTTATTAAAGAATTACGAATCGATGCTGATATTCAGGTATCAAATCACGATTTTGGCAAAAATGTTATACCCAAAATGCTTGAGCAGGGTGACAGGATTTTTGTGTACGATTTTGCACAAAATACCTTCCCCGGAATGGAAGAATCTGAAAGAGGCTACTGGCGTGATGTGGGAACAATGGATGCATACTGGCAGGCCAACATGGACTTGCTTGCATATGATCCGGAATTTAATCTTTATACAAAAGAGTGGCCTCTGAGAACTTTTAACTACAACTATCCCCCTGCAAAATTTATCTGGGAAGAGTTGGAAAGACGCGGCCTTGCGACAAACTCTCTTGTTTCAGAGGGTTGTGTCATTTCAGGCGGTACGCTTTCAAGATGCATACTTTCGCCAAAGGTTAGAATCAACAGTTTCTCAAGCGTTGTGGATTCTATTATTATGGAAAATGTAAATGTCGGCAGACACTCGCATATCAAAAAAGCTATCATAGACAAAAACGTTGATATTCCGCCTTACACAAAAATCGGCTTTGACAGAAAAGAAGACGAAGAAAGAGGCTTTTATGTTTCAGAAGGAGGAGTAACAGTTGTACCAAAAGGAGCAAAATTATAACAATGAATAAAAAATTAAAAACCTTACTCGTATCCCTTGCAGTGTTGGCACTGGTTGGTGTATCGGCTGCCTGTTTTGCTATTTTGCCAAAAGCAAATATGAAACCATCTGACTACGATCTTGGCGTTACTTATGCCCAGGCATCACAGGAAGATAAGCCTATGATTGCAGTATTTTACGTTGACTGGTGTACTTATTGCAAAAAATTTATGCCAAGACTGGATAAAGTAAGAAACATAACAAAAGATGAGTTTAATGTTGTGCTTATTAATGTTGAAAATCCCGAAAATGAAAAGCTGGTGAGAGAGTATCAAATCAGCGGTTATCCTACCGTTTATATTATTGATTCCAAATTTGATTACAGATCGCATATTGACAACCCTGCTTTGGAGTCTGTGGATTCTTTCAACAAAGAAGTTCAAAGATATGCCAATTTGAGAAAGCTGATTAAAAAAAGTGAGCTTTGTAAATAACTGTTATGAAAGGTTTTGAAATGTTGTTTAATAAAAAATTAAAAGCAATGACTTATGTTGAGCTTGCACTTGTACTTACTATTATCGGTGTAATTGCCGCAATGACAATACCACAGCTCAAAAAATACTCTCAACGTACCGACTACGAAAAGAGAGTACAAAAAGCATATGTAACTCTTGAGGAAGTTATTGATAATGCTGTGATGGAGCATGGTATTATAAAACACTGGGCAAAGAAAACAAGTGAAGACAAGCTTTTTTCAACTTATTTTATCCCATATTTTTCAGTGTTGGAAAAACAAAGCGAAAAAAGCGTTACAACAAAAGACGGTATCTCTTACAGCTTGGATTCCTGTGAGAAAAAGTCATCCTCTTCAACCGATCTCGGGTCTTGTATTATCAAGGCCGATATCAATGGTTTAGATAAGGAACCAAACTTAAAAGGTAAAGACAAATTTAATTTTAAGCTTGATTTTGTTGAAGAAAAACTTATCCCTGTAGACGAAACAAAAGAGCTCTACAATAACGGATGGAAATTTACAGACGAATTGTGGAGCAGAGAAGTCTCTGCGGATGACGATTCATCTACTGATGCTGATTCGGATACTGGCTCAAAAGATAGCGGCCAAGACGATTAAAGTATCCTCCGCTTGTACTATTGCAAAATTGTTGCGTTAATATAAAATTGTTGTTATGATAACAATTAGCAAATTGTACGGGAAGAGGATTAATTATAATGAATAAGAAAACATTAATTTGGATAATAATCGCTGCTATAATTATTGTCCCTATTGCGGTCAATAAAATTGCAAGTTTTATAAGTGCCAAGATCGCAGCAGAAATGGCTAAAAAGCCAACACCTGTTGAAATAGCTTATTCTACAGAAGACACAGTGCTCCCTAAGACAGAATCTGTAGGGCGTATTGAGGCAAAATACTCTGTAGATGTTGTTGCAAGAATAAATGGCTGGCTTCAAAAAAGATATTTTCAAGAAGGTGCTTTTGTTAAAAAGGGTCAAACTCTCTTTTTGATACAGCCAAACGAGTATGCTATAGCCGTTCAACAGGCCGAAGCTGCCGTAAAACAATCACAGGCTGCTTTGATTAATTCTCAAAAAGAACTGGTCAGAGCTAAAGAGCTTGTTAAAAATGATTTTGTTAGTAAGTCATACTACGATAACGCTCTTGCTACAAGAGACCAGAACAAAGCTGCGCTTGATGTAAATAAAGCAAACCTTGCAGCTGCACGTCTTAATTTGAGTTATACAAAAATCACTTCTCCTGTTGATGGAAAAGTCGGTAAAATCCTTATCACAGAAGGAAACCTCGTTAATGCTCAATCCGGCCCGCTTAC
The DNA here is from genome assembly GCA_000980375.1 of Clostridium sp. K4410.MGS-306. Classification (GTDB taxonomy): domain Bacteria; phylum Cyanobacteriota; class Vampirovibrionia; order Gastranaerophilales; family Gastranaerophilaceae; genus Limenecus; species Limenecus avicola. The sequence continues at coordinate 123,379 of LARD01000004.1, forward strand.
AAGAATTGTAAGCACAAGCCCTATCTATGCCTATTTTACAATCAAAAGCGAAGACTACTTAAAGTATATGAAAAATGCTATTGACCCAAAATGTTGTGAACTGTCAGGCATGGATGTAAAAATCAGGCTGTCTGACGGAACAGAATATACGGAAAAAGGTGTTTTAGAGTTTGTAAACAACGAAGTAGACCAAACAGCAGGCACAATTTCTTTGCGTGCAACTTTCCAAAACAAAGACAACCTGCTTGTTCCCGGAGACTTTGTCAACGTTACTGCTATTGCCAAAAAACCTGTTAAGGTGACACTTGTGCCTCAAATAGCTGTATCAGACAGCTCAAACGGCACATATGTATGGGTTGTAGATGACAAAAATATTGCACAGCAAAAATATATAACAATCGATAAGCAAGAAGGCGAAAACTGGATAGTTTTAGAGGGGCTTGAACCGGGTGAAAAAGTTATCAAAGCCGGATTCCAAAGACTCAGACCTGGTTCGCTTGTATCTTATGATGAAACAAAACAAATTGCAAATACTGAAGAGAAAGAAATAGATGGACAAAAACAATAATCAATCCTCGCAAAATAATGCAACGGATAAAAAAAATCTTTACTTTTTTATCCAAAAACCCAGATTTGCTATGGTAATATCGATTTTCATTACGTTGGTCGGTATTATTGCAATGATGGGGTTGAAGCTTGAAAAATATCCAAACATCACTCCTCCGCAGATTATGGTTAGCGCGTCATATCCCGGTGCCAGTGCGGACGTTGTTGAGTCTTCTGTTGCATCTTTGCTCGAGTCTCAAATCAACGGTGTTGAAGATATGCTTTATATGATTTCGACAAGCTCGGATGAATCATATCAGCTCCAAATATATTTCAAGGTCGGTTCTGACAGAAACATTGACCTTGTAAACGTACAAAACAGAATCCAGCAGATTCAGCCAAAACTGCCTGAAGACGTTAAAAGGCTGGGCGTAACTGCAAAACAACAGGTATCAGGTGCAGGTGTTGCTATTTTGAACCTTGCTTCTACAGACGGAAGATACTCTCAACTTGATGTAACAAACTATGCATCTATCTTTATTAAAGATGAAATTGCCCGTCTTCCCGGCGTTGGTGAAGTTAACGTTTACGGTGCAGGCAACTATTCAATGAGAATATGGCTTGATACTGAAAAGATGGCAAACCTCAATGTCTCTGTTTTGGAGGTACAAAACGCAATCAATACACAAAACGTTCAGGTATCTGCGGGTGCACTTGGTCAGGAGCCCGGGCCTGATAAGCAGCGTTTCCAAATTACATTGAGAACAAAAGGCCGCCTTTTGGAGCCGGAAGAATTTGAAAACATAATCATTCGCTCAAATCAGGATGGTTCAAGCATAAAAATTAAAGACGTTGCGCGAGTGGAATTGGGGTCTGAAACATACTCCAGAAACGGACGTGTGGATGGAAAACCTGCTGCACTTTTGCAAATTGTACAGATTCCCGGTGCAAATGCTATTGAGATTGTAAACGAAGTAGAAGCCAAAATGGCAGAAATCTCCAAAACTATCCCTGATGGTATGGAGTTGGCCATGGTGCACGATGATACATTATTTATTCGTGAATCTATGAAGGAAGTAATTAAAACAATTATAGAAACTTCAATCATCGTAGTTGCAATTATCTTTATCTTCCTTGGCGACCCGAGAGCAACACTGGTTCCTCTTATTGCAATCCCTGTATCATTGATTGGTACATTTGCTGCATTGCCGGTTTTTGATATGTCAATCAACCTGCTAACACTATTTGCGATGGTTTTGGCTGTAGCAACGGTAGTCGATGACGCGATTGTTGTAATTGAAAACGTAAAAAGGCACCTTGAAGACGGAAAATCTCCTGTTGAGGCAACACAGATTACCATGCAAGAAATCGGCGGAGCTCTTGTTTCAATGGCGCTGGTGCTTATGGCTGTATTTGTGCCGGTAAGCTTTATGCCGGGGTTATCAGGTTTGATGTATAAACAGTTTGCTGTATGTATCGCAATATCTATCGCATTGTCAGCTGTTTGTGCTTTGACCCTATCACCTGCCTTGTGCTCAATCATCTTAAGACACGAAGATCCAAACAGAAAACCATCAAACAAAATATCAGCAGCTATAAAATGGGTGTTTATGGAATTTAACGTTTATTTCCAAAAACTTACCGATTTGTATTTGCACTATGTTAAAAAGTTTGTATACAACAAAAAACTCACACTCATTGTCTACGGCGCAATTATTGCTTTAATGCTTGTGCTGTTTAAAGTAATACCTACAGGCTTTATTCCTGACGAAGACCAGGCTGTATTGATGGCACAAATCAACTTGCCTGCCGGTGCATCACTTGCCAGAACAACTGATGTCACAGAAAGAATGGATGAAATGCTTCAAAATACCGAAGGTGTTGAAGGCAGAATCGTGTTTGTAGGTATGGGACCCTCCAACCAGGCCTTTATGGTAATCAGGCTGGATGAATGGGAAAAACGTGAGTTTAATATATTCCAAAAAGCTATAAGGAAAATGCAAGGAAAAGAAACTGACCTGTCTTTAAATGCAATTCTTGGCAGAATCAGAAAAGATTTTAGTACAATTCGAGATGCACAAATCGGTGTATTCTCTCCTCCTGCTATTTCAGGTATGAGTATGGTCGGCGGTTTTGAATTCCAGATGCTTTCCAAAGGCGAGTATACCCCACAGGAAATGGAACAGTATGCCAACAAGCTCATAATGGCGGCAAACCAGAATAAAGACCTTACAAACGTTTATACACAGTATCAGGCAAACATGCTTCAGTATATTGTGGATATCGATTATGCTCAAGCTATGGCTCAGGGCATTGACCTGACAGAGCTCTATTCTACCCTATCATCAACGCTCGGTACTTATTATGTAAACGACTTTAACAAGCTTGGTCGTGTATTTAGGGTACAGCTTCAGGCTGAGCAAAAATTCAGAAGAAGTGCAAATGACCTTACAGGCATTTATGTTAAAAACAGTGCCGGTAAAATGGTGCCAATCACAACGGTTGTTTCTCTAAAACAGTCTGTAGGTGCGGGTTCTATCACCAGATACAACCAGTATAGAAACGTACAATTCTCCGGTCAGCCGGCAACTGGCAGAAGCTCGGGTGAAGCAATGAAAGCCATGGAATCTGTTGCAAATGCAGAACTTCCGAAAGATATGGGCTTTGAATGGTCAGGTACTTCAAAACAAGAGATTGAATCAGGCGGACAAACTGGTACAATTATTGCATTGGCTTTGATATTTGTATATTTGTTCCTCGTTGCTTTGTACGAAAGCTGGTCTATACCTCTTGCGGTATTGCTTATATGTCCTCTTGCAGCAGCAGGTGCGTTAATCTTCCAGCTGATAATGGGACAGGCATTTGACCTTTATTCACAGGTAGGTATGATTATGCTTATCGGTCTTGCAGCCAAACAGGCTATCCTTATTGTAGAATTTGCCAAAGTGCTGCATGAAGAGGATGGAATGACAATAGAAGAGGCTGCTGTAGAAGCTTCAAGAATCAGGTTCCGTGCGATTATGATGACGGTAGTTGCGTTTGTAGTCGGTATGTTGCCTTTGATTCTTGCTCATGGTGCGGGGGCATCTTCCAGAATATCTGTTGGTTCTACAGTATTTGGCGGTATGCTTGCAGCAGGTACTCTCGGTACAATTATGACTCCTGCATTTTACGTAATTATCCAGCATCTTGTTGATATTGTGATGAATAAAAAACAAAATGTTGAAGGCGAACAGAAATAACACCATAATAATAATGGGGAAAAAATGAAAAAGACATTTAAAACATTAATTATATCTACGATAATAGCAAGCTCACTGACTTGCTACAGCGGAAATGCTTTTGCTGTTGGATTAAATTTTTTCAAGAAACATGATTCAGTAAACAATGAATCTGTGAAAGAAACTCCTAAGGCTGATAAAGCGAATAAATTGAATAAATCGAATAAGGCAACTAAATCCACCAAGGCAGCCAAGCCCAAAAAAGCCAAAAAGCCTAAAAAGGAGAAATATGACGATACGGAAGTTAAAGCAAAAACTGATATCAACCAGCCTTCTGTAAAAATTATTATCAAAGATGATAAGAAGAAAAAGGCTGAAAAAGAGCCTAAAATTAAGCAAAAACGTTTTAAAAAGCCAAAAGCTTCCAAAGCAAAAAATCAAACACCAGACTTGCAAGAAGTAAAACTAAAACAGGAACAAAATCCTACACTGCAACAAGAGGGTGATGCTTTCAGTGCATCAACACAGCCTGCAATGGAAGGCGCTGTTTCGGCAACACGTATTGTTTCCGTGGATGATTGCGTAAAAATTGCACTTGAAAACAACCCGACCATACTTTCTCAATTAATAAGCAAAGATATTTATAAAAACAAAATTGCACAGGCGTGGTCCAATTACTTTCCAAAGCTCAATGCCGGCATATCATATTCTAAAAATGATATGCTTATGACAAACTTCAAATTTCCAATGCAGGAATACAGCCTTTGGAATTTACCTAACGTCGGGTTTAACCAATTGATTTATGACTTTGGTAAAACAGGTGCACAAGCCGGTGTTGCAAAAAAAACATATGAAGCATCAAGAGAGACTTTGCAATCAAGCATTAATGACGTTGTTTATCAGGTAAAAAATGCTTACTTTAATCAGCTGTTTTTGCAACAACAGGCCGAAGTTTATGAAGATTCTGTTTTGCAATATCAAATTCACTTAAAGCAAGCACAGGCATATTATGCTATTGGAAGCAAGGCTAAAATCGATGTTTCTACAGCCGCTTACAATCTTGATAATGCTAAGCTTACCCTCATACAGGCCAAAAATGCTATAGAAACAGGATTTGCTACTTTGACAAATGCAATGGGCGTGCCGGAATCAAAACCTTTTGACATACAAGACAGGCTCGACAGAAAAAGATATGACATTACTTTTGATGAAGCCTTTAAAATAGCAAGTGACCAGAGCCCTGCTCTTGCTGCTGCCAAAAAGAAAATGGAAGGTTCCAAGCTGCTTGTAAAATCTTCTAAAGTTGCATTTTTGCCCGACATTACAGGATTTGGCAGCTACACCAAGGGCGGTAAGCTTCCCGGTACTGATTACGGTTATCAGATTGGGGCACAGGTTTCTTATTCCAACCTCAACCTTTTATTGTTAAAACAACAGGTGGATGAGGCAACTCTTACTTATAAAAAAGATCAGGCTGATTACGAAACACAACGCCAAAAAACTTATCTTGAAGTAAAACAAGCCTTTATCCAGCTCAAAAACTCTCAACAATCCATACCCGTAGCAAAAGCTTCTATGGATGTTGCAAAGGAAAGATATGACCTTGCAGCCGGACGATATAAGGTAGGTCTTGGTGATGCTATTGAGCTTAAAGATGCCCAGATTGAATACGTTAATGCAAGATTGCAGTATTACAACACACTTATGCAATACCACATCTCTGCGGCCAATCTTGAACGTGTAATCGGTGCACCTTTGAGTGCAAGTGATGTAAATCTGTAAAAAAATTGCCTTTTGATATTGATTTTGTCAAAATTAAAGAATGAATTATATCTGGTTTTTGATAATTTTAATATCTATAATGTCGGCTGCTGTTACAGGCAAAATAGATGCCCTTGTGCAATCTGTTATGTCAGGTGCGCAAAAATCTATTGAAGTTGCAATCTATCTTGCAGGCATAATGGCTTTTTGGCTGGGAATTATGAAAATTGCTGAAAAATCAGGACTTGTCGCTGCAATAGCAAGATTGTTGACCCCTGTTGCTAAAAAACTTTTCCCTGATATTCCCGATGGAAATCCGGCTGTAGGTGATATTGCAATGAATTTTACTGCCAATGCGTTTGGTTTGTCTAATGCTGCCACACCAATCGGTATTGAGGCGATGAAAAAATTACAGCAGTTGAATAAAGATAAAAATTCCGCATCCAACGATATGTGCACACTTCTTGCAATGAATACTGCCGGCTGGCAGCTTGTTCCAACGACAGTTATTGCAGTGCTTGCTGCAAGCGGCTCAAAAAATCCAACCGAGATTGTGTTTCCTACTCTTATTGTTACAACAATTGCGTTTTTGTCTGCTATTGTAGGGGTTAAACTGCTGGAGCGTATTTGGCCGGCTCAAATACCTGTAAATGAGACGGAGGAAAATGCCGATGTTTAAGTCTTTGATTTATTCGATTTCTGCATGGATAATTCCTTCAATAATCCTCATCACTCTTGTTTTTGCAGTTGTGAAAAAAATACCTGTTTATGAAACATTTATTGACGGAGCAAAAGACGGACTTAAGGTTACCGTGGGGATTATTCCTTATCTGATTGCAATTATAACCGCTGTTTCAATGCTTCGTGCTTCCGGCGCTATAGATTTGGCTGCCCGTGCGTTTTCAGGTTGTCTGGATTACTTTAAAATACCTGTTGATGTTGTGCCTATTATGTTTATTCGTTCACTATCAGGTAGTGCGGTGCTTGGTTTGTTTTCCGAAATAGCAGGCAACTTTGGCCCGGATGCTTATGCAACAAAGCTGGCCGCAATCATGGTTGGCAGTTCAGAGACCACGTTTTATGTTCTCTCTGTATATTTTGGTGCGGTAGGTGTAAAAAAATTCCGGCACTCTCTTTGTGCGGGTGTTTTTGCTGATATAATAGGAATAATAGCGGCAGTTCTTGTGGCAAGATGGCTGTTTTTGTAGTTAAAGGATATGCATATGTTAAAAAAAACGATATTGTGTTTGATGATGTTGTCGGTTTTTGTTTTGACGGGTTGTTCAAAGCATAATGAAACTTCTGAAGATAATGATACTCTTACTCAAATAAAAAAACGCGGCGAGCTTATCGTTGGTGTTAAATATGACTCAAAACCTTTTGGATTTGTAAAAGACGGAAAGCTTCAAGGCTATGACATTGATATAGCGCATCTTATGGCCAAACGTATTCTTGGTAATGAAAAACTTATTAAATTTGTAGAGGTGGATGCGCAAAATAGAATTTCAAAACTAAATTCCGGCGAAGTGGATATGGTCATTGCAACAATGTCCATAAACCCTAAACGAGCTGAAGTTGTTGATTTTTCTCTGCCTTATTATTACGCAGGCCAGGCTATTATGATTAGAAAAGGCACTGCTATTAAAACTGTTGGTGATTTAAACGGCAGACGAGTGATAATTGTTCTGGGCACTACAGGTGAAAAAAATATCAGATTCCTTGCTCCGGAAGTGATTTTGCAAGGATATAAAACTTATCAGGACGGTTTTAGGGCTTTTCTTGACAGAAAAGCAGAGGCAATGACATCTGATGACAGTATACTGGCGGGTTTTGTTATGGATCATCCTGAATTTATGATTCTGCCTCAAAGATATTCGCAAGACGGCTACGGGATTGCGTTTAGAAAAGAGCCCCAAAGCCGTGCTTTAAAATCCGAAGTAAATATTGCTATTGGAGAGTTGAGAAGAAAAGGTTATTTGAACTTTTTAAAATCCAAATGGCTTCCTTCTGCCAGCGGTAATTTTAAAGAAAAATAAGGCTTAAATCATCTTCCAAAAAATATAAACAAGATAAATCACATAAAACACCCCGCAGGTGATTAAAATGTGTGCACTAAAGGCTTTGTCTCTGTAGAGGTTTATAAATAACAATATTGTTGAACAGTAAACAAGGATGATGTTTATTACAGATTCTGCACCAAAAACCCATGGTGTGAGCAATATGCCAATGGCTGTGGGAATACAGCTTTGAAACACCATTGCTCCTGTGATGTTACCCAGAGCAAGCGTGTCTTTGTTCTGGCTCACCCACAATACACTGTTGAATTTTTCAGGCAGCTCTGTTGCAATCGGTGCCAGTATAAGGCTTAAGACAAGCGGATTTATATGGAATAAGTCAGCAAAAAACCTTATTTGGCCAACAAACATATGTGCAAAGAATATCAATGCACCTATTGATACAGCGACTTGAAGCCATACAAGAAATGTATTATATTTTTTGAATATTCTTTCAAATAACAGCTCATCTACCTCTGCAACCTCTCCACAGGCACTGTGTGAACAGTTCAGGGTTCTGAATACGTATACAAGATAGTATCCCACAAGAGCTGCTGCACAAATGTATTTGATAAACGGAATATGTATAAAACCTGCTGCAATTGCAAGCGTATAGCTAAAGAAGAAGAATTTTAAATCGCGAAACATAACAACATAGTTAGCATTCATCTTGTGTTCACGTTTACCAAGGCTTCTTAATATAACAACAGCCAGCCCTGTTACAAACATTGCAAGCGTTGCAAGAAGAAACGGTGCGCCAAGAATTGCACCAATGCCGATTTCTTTGCCCACGTGCACATCTGTATGGGCAAGATATGCCCCGAGTATTGCCACGAGCGGAACAATAGTTTCTGGTAATGCTGTGCCTACTGCAGCCAGTATGCTACCAACTGCACCTTCGTTAAGATTGTATATCTTGCCAAGGTGTTCTACTGCATTTGTAAACACTACGCAGCAGCCAACTATCAAAAATAAATTTAAAATTGTTAAAATTCCGTGTAAAATTGCGTCCATTTTTGTTCTTTCTTAGTTAATCATCAGTTTTTATATTATAATACATTTATGGATTTTAACTCATTTAAAGATACTATTACACAGGCACAGAGTATTGTTATTCTCTCACACGTCAATCCCGACGGAGACACTTTAGGAACAATGTGTGCTTTGTATAATGCTATCAAAACAAATTTTGCAAAAGAAGCTGATATGGTTTATGCCGGCATAATCCCTGAGATTTATCACTTTTTGCCGGATATTGATAAAGCAAAACCCGCAAAGGATTTGGCCGGTAAAAAATACGACCTTGCAATTGCCGTGGATGTTGCTGCAAAAGATAGAATGACTGACGGATTAGGCATTTTTGACAGTGCAAAAAAAAGAATTAATATAGACCACCACAAAACAAATAACAACTATGGTGATATTAATTTTGTCCGTGGTGATGCTTCTTGCGCGGGCGAAGTTTTGCTGGACATTTGTGAGGCTCTGGCTTTAAAAATTGACAAAAAAACTGCCTGGGGCATCTATACAGCTCTTTTAACAGATACAGGCGGTTTTAGATATGAAAATACACAGGCTGTGACATTGGAAAAGGCTGCAAGGGTTATCCAATACGGTGCAGATCCTGCTTTGATTTCACGTTATTGTTACGAATCAAAACCTAAAAACATGGTTATGCTGCATGCAAATTGTATGGTTAATGCAAAATTCTATGACGACAATAAAATCGCTTGTGTTTGCATTACAAATGCGGATATGGCAAAATTTCAGGCCAAAAACGATTATACAGAAGGTATTGTGGAAGATTTGCGCCGGATTGACACAACAGAGGTGTCTTTTGTATTAAAAGAAGTAGATGACAATACCACAAAAGCCAGCCTGCGAAGCAAATCCACAGATGTAAGTGAAATTGCACAGGTATTTGGCGGCGGCGGCCACAAGTTTGCTGCCGGCTGTACAATAAGAAAGCCTATCAATATTGCCTGTGACAAAATGCTGGATGAAATCAGAAAAGTTTTATGAATATTATTATCGAAAAAACAGTTAATTATCTTAAAAATCTTATAAATCGCATTATTATTGACGATTTTATGGGAATGGCTGCCGAGATGGGATTCTGGTTTGCGATAGGGATTTTTCCCTTTATGCTTTTTATGATGTCTTTTTTCAGCATTATGGGTAAAAAATCGTTGTTTACTCCTATTATCGCTTTTCTTGATTCCGTTGCTCCTACAGACTCTGTTAATCTCATCAAAGAAGTTTTAAACGAGGTTTTGATATTTGAACACGGCGGTATAGTTGCAGTATTTGGATTTTTTATTACGGTATTTTTGTCTTCCAATGCAATCTTTTGTATCATAAAAGGCCTTAACAGAGCACTCGGCATTGACGAACACAGAAACCTTATTTCTACAAGAATACTCTCAATTTTGATGGTGTTTGTTAACGTGTTTGTTATGTTTATTACAATTAATCTTATAATTTTTGGCAAAGTGCTTATTCAGTTTGCTTTGAATTTTATTAATATCCCGCTTGGTGCAATTAATATTTTCCTTGTCAGCAGATGGTTTGTTTCATTTATTGCTCTTTATATTATGGCGTATTTAAACTACTTTTTACTTCCTGCGTGGCAAGGGTCGGATAAAATAAAAAGTAAAAGCTCACTTCCCGGTACATTATTCTTTTGTTTTTGCTGGATGTTCGGTTCGTGGTGTTTTTCTTTGTATATCAACAACCTGCATACTTACAACCGTGTTTATGGTTCAATTGGTGCATTTGTAATGCTTATGGTCTGGTTGTATTACACATCTTTAATACTGCTTGTTGGCGGCGAGGTCAACTCACAGGCATATAGACGTTTGAATTCTAAATAACTGTCATAAAACTTTACATACAGCTTGTTTTTATAAAGTTTTTTTTAATAACAGCCGATATAATAGTCAGGCAAAAAACAGGGCAGTTATTAAATGGGTTTGGAAGACGGTAAATTTACATTAGGCTATATAAATGCTAAATTGAACGCTTTATTCTTTGAAAAAAAAGATTCTGCAACAAGCGTTGAATCTGCCTTTGATAATCGGGAATGGTATGAAAAGTCAAAATATGATGACTACAGCCTCGGGTTGTCTATTGAACGTTGTGCTCAATCTGCTGAAGTTCAACCTTTCAAAAGCAGTATGAGTAAAACTTCTGCCAAAACAACCCCCGCTGCTTCTGAGAAAAATGATCCTGCTATACAACAGGAAAAGAAAGATGCTGCAGTCAGTAGTATAAAAAATAGTGTTGGCCGTGCTATTGGCTCGGTTTATAAAAAAACGTCCCAACAGGGTGCTGTTAGTGATGTATACAATGACTTCAAAGAATTAAGCTCTTCTGAACTGGCTCAAAGTGCTGTATTAAGAAATCTATACGCAGAAGCTGCCAGCACAGAGCTTTTAGAACGGGCAAAAGACGGAAACCTCACAGTAAAAGAATACTATGAAGCAAAATTGCAGCTTGCTATGAGTTTGCTGCCTACAGACGGTTTGAGTGATGAGGAAAAAAATCTTTTAAAGCAGCACCTTGCCTCTTATACAAAAGAACAGCTGGCTATTTTTATAGACAAAATAAAATACTGTGATACAAAAGAGTATAACTCACTTGCCGATACAGTTAAAAAAATGGTGGCTCAGGCAAAGGCTGGAAAAAGCGCAGAAAATGCAGGCCCTATGTCTGTTGCAGCTCTTATGGAAGATTCTGTAAGCAATGAACCAATGACATTTGAGCAGGTATACTTTATTGAAAGAGGAGTTGCTTATGACAGTGACAATATAGATGATTACAATAAAAAAGCTGTGATGTATGCGCAATGCGCCAATGTAGTGGCACGTCAACAAAATGTCCATACTCATCTTGATGAGGCCTTACAAAATCTCAAACTCGCTTCTCAAGGTGCAGAAAACCCGCAGGTACTCGATCGTTTACAAAAAAATCTGGAAGTTGGCATATTAGCTTCTTTAAAGGAGCTTTATGGTAATGATGATCAAGCAATTCAAAATGCACTTAAACAAATCACAGGTGATGATAAAATCACTTATAAAGACGGAAAACTTGTTTCTTCACTGCCTCAAGCAATCAATTCATACAGCTTGAGAATGATTGCAGAAAAACTAATCAAACAAACTGATGAAAATGCAGCCAAAATTCTTAACGGAAAATCCATTGAAGACTACGAAAGGGAAATGGCTGACAGTTACAAACTGGCCTATGGAGAGAAAAATGCACGACAGCTTGCACAAGCATTTGAAGATGACCAGGAACAAGGCGTGCAGCATATCAAAACAGGGGTTGCAATAGCAAGCGGAGCTGTTGCTGCGGGTTCTATGTTGCTATTTCCTTATTGTTCTCCTATGGTAGGCAAGGCTGTCATTGCAACAGGCTCTTTGGTCGGGATTGCGGGAGCTTCTTCTGTTGATATTGTCGAAAATACAACAAAATACGGCGGTATTACAGAAGAAGAAAAACGAGAAATTGCAAAAGAAATCTCACAAAATACTCTGCTGTTTGTTGCTTCAATGGGCGCCGGCAATATAGGTAATGGAGCAAAAGCTGCACTTCTTGCAAAAAATTGTCCGAAGCTAATGGCTGTTGGTGCTGATATAGGCATTGATTCTACAATAAGTCTTTTAAGCGACCTGGCTATCACAGGACAAATTGAGCTTTCCGCAGAAGGGGTTTCTCAATTGATTTCACAGCTTACAGGTGTACTTGCCTCTAAAGCTGCCGCAAAACGTACTAAAGCAAACACTGCTGAAATATCAACTTCTCAAAAAAACGAAAACAACTATCATAATCAAACAAGAACGACAAATAATACCAGTGATATTAAAGAGTTTTTGCAATCTCCAAAAATCAAAGATGAAATGCGTGCTGATGTCTATAAACTTGTAAAAGAACACCCCGAAACAATAGACGCTCTTCGTAAAATGTATGATGCCCCTGCAGTAATGTCTGATGATTTTTACATGACAATGCATGAACTGTTGGCAAAATATCCGGATAAAGCACAACAAATTGTTGACGATATGTACTGTGTATCTAATTTTAAAAATAAAAAATACGGCTCTGAATTTCTTGGCGGTGACGAGGCAGAATTGATTAAATACCTTGCGCAACAATCTGAACAGGGCCGTGATAATGCATATTTGCTTTTGTCTTCAAACGACAGGTTTAAGATTAGCAAAGCCGCCAACGTCAATCCTTTCAGGCAACTTGATGAATTGAAAAAACAATACCCTCAATATGAGGAAGATATCAATAATCTGGCTTTAAATACCGGCCGCTCTTATTCTAAAATTGAATCAATTATCAAAAATCTATCACCCGAAAATGCTGATGAGATTCTCCATATAGCCTCCAAAAACTCTAACCTCAATATTGAACATAATACAAATTCTTTTAAAATACTCGCTGACCTCAAAAAACAATATCCTCAACTTTCAGACTCTATTGTGGAACTTGCCTGCAATAAGAATATGGATATAATTGGTCTGCAAAAATTGATCGCTCTTATGGATGCTCATCCGGAATTTAAGACTGATATCATGCGTCTAAGCAGTGAAAAAATGTTTGATTATGACAATATATTCAAAACTCTGCAAGATTTTCAAGCTCACAGCGAATTTCGGGATATCATGTTTAATCCTGAAAAAACTGATGTTAACTATATTTCTAAAGAAGCTCCCTCCCCTGAATTAAAAAATAAAAGGGAAGCTATACTCAAAAATATTGCAAAAGAGGTTGATGGAACACAGCTTAAGCGCCTAAAATCAGCACTGGGAGACAAAATTTATAACATTGAGTGGGAAAAACTTATACCTCCAAATGCATCAAAGTCTGAAATACAAAAAATATTCTCTGATATTTATGAACGTACAAAGTTTTTTGCAAGATTAAAAAACCTTGAAGATGCACACGGCAAAAATGGAAGATGGGCTTCTGAAATGAACGATATTTCAGATAAAGCTGCAATAAGGATTAAAAGCGGTGAAAGCTTTGAAGATGTAATATCCAACATTGCAAATGATGTGCGCAATGATGTTAAATCTCATAAACGTATTAACGAATCAGGCGCAAATAATGCCAACAATGAAGCAGGTGTACCAAGAAACACCTACGATGTCTGTGATTTGGAATATCAAACCCCTTATGATGATTACTATTATGGCGAGTATAAAAAATATTTTGACAAAATAAGGTCTAAAAAACCGCCAAGACAATCGCCTTATCCTGATATGACTGTTACAAATGTTATACCGGAACTTGGTTTGATGGTTCACCCCAAGGCCTCACAATCATATGATGCAGGCATGCGGCATATCAATGACAGGTATAAGGAGTTGACTCCGTTCATAGAAAAAGTCAATTCCGGCCAGCCGTTAAGCAAAGCAGAATTAAAGCAGGCAAAAGCTAAAATAGCGGAAATACACTACCTTCTTGCCAATATAATGCCTTACAGGCGCGGTTCTGCGGGTATTGCCGATGCAATGACCAGGGCTCTTTGCAAAAGTCTGGGGATTGACTTGCCTCCTCTAAGAAAAGGCGTTGCTCTTGATTTGGAAGCTTTTCATTTGAATCTGGATGAATACATTGATAAATGGGATTCTTTCTTTGACTATTAAAATCTGCTAAAATATACGAAAGGTAATATATGGAAATAAATAAAATTTATACCCCAATAACCGAAGATACCCGCAGCACAAAAATAATTTCGCAGGGTGAATTTAACACAGGTAAAAATATGAACAAAAATACCGACAAGCTCATCAGCCTTATGACAGCAATGTACGAAATGCCAAAAACAGAAATTACCTCTCTTTTGGATAAATACGGAACAAAAATCCACAGCTCAAATGAACCTGAAAGAGATTTTTATTCTGTTGAAAACGGATTTGTAAAAGAAATGAACGGATTTGCCGCAAAATCTCAGGCAGAGGTTTTGAGGGCACTAAAAAAAACAGATATAAAAATTGCACCCGAATTTGTTGATAATGTTGAAACAGCACCGGATACATATTATTCTTTTGTAAAAACAGATTTTCAAAAACTTGTACCGTATCAACCCAACAAAAGGTTTGTAACAGACAAAGCCAAAAGAGACTTTATGAAAGATATTGTCAAACTTGGAAAAATGAATATTGCCAATGACTCTGTCTTTAAAAACCCGAATAGTTTATTTGTTACGCCTGACGGAGCGCATATAGTTGCAGCAGATTGGTCGCGGACTGGTTATTTATATCCTCAACAGGCTGCAGAGTATTTTGATAACATAAAACAAATATTGTAATCGTTATCTTGCAACTCTTCCCCACCAGCGGATTTCTCCGATTACCTCAAAATCATAGTCAGGGCAGCGTCTCAGGTCGATTTCAAAGCTTCTGTATTTTGGATTATCAGAAACAATTACAACTGTGTCCGGCGGGATTTTTTGCAGCCTTTTGGCATATAACTGCCCGTCAATTCTTACACAATATATCTTCCCATCGTATATTTCTTTTCTTGCATGGTCAACAAGCAGACTGTCACCGCCTTCAATAGTGGGCATCATGCTGTCTCCCTGTGCAAAAATCATTTCGGTCTGGCTAGTGCTGACCCCAAGGTCTTTTGCAAGCTGTCTGCTGATTGAATATATGGCGGTTTGCACTTCGTTGTAAACAGTCACACCATAACCCATGCTGGCCGAGACTTCTCCAAGTACAGGGATGGAAATACAATCTTCTGTATTTTGGATTTTCGGTAATGTGTTTGCACTTGCAAGGTTTACATCAAAATGTTTGTCAAGTCTTTCTAGCTGCTCACAGGAAAGCTCTTTGTCTTTTATTTGATTTGCGTATTGTCTTGTTACGTCAAGCGCAATTGCAATATCTGTGTAACTTACTTTTCTGCGCAGTTTACCTGTTAATTCTTCAATAGCTTCGTATAATTTCATATTTACTCCCGTTTTGTATTTCTTATTATAAAATAATACTTGACAAATGTAAAGTAGTAAATTATTATAATATCAGTTAGACGAAAAGACACTTTCGAAAATACCAAAAAAGATTATTTTAGTCAAAAAAAAGCCTGACCCCCGAGATCAGGCAAGATATATACTTCATGACTAAGATAACATAAAGTATTTTTAAAAGCAAGAAAACAGCACAGAGCGTCTATTTTGGGGAATTAAACTTCGGAGATATACTTTGATAATTGCGAAAAATATCTACAATACAAAAACACTTCTTGGCATGCTGGATTTGGCGATTGATACATTGATAGAAAATGATGCTTGCTCCTGCTGCAAAATCTTTCCTTACAAAGATGAGCGCTG
This sequence comes from Clostridium sp. K4410.MGS-306, assembly GCA_000980375.1. GTDB lineage: Bacteria > Cyanobacteriota > Vampirovibrionia > Gastranaerophilales > Gastranaerophilaceae > Limenecus > Limenecus avicola. The sequence continues at coordinate 139,308 of LARD01000004.1, forward strand.
CAGCCAAATTGATTTGTGCAAAAATTTTATCTTCGAAGGTTTGCTAAACATATATAGGCGCAGAAAAAAAGATAAAAAAACTAATTTTCCATATTAACTCCCGTTTTATGGAACTCATCAACCATGACTGCGGGCGCTTTAACTAGCCTTTTGCGCCTGCTTTTTTTTGTTATCAGGAGATAGGGGAATAAAGATGCACGAAAAATTTTTTAACAAGTTAAATGACGAGCAAAAAGACATAGTTAAACTTGTCAAACAAGGGCTGACAAATATAGAAATAGGTGTGGAATTGGGTTACAGCGCTGACAGCATAAAAAAACGTTTGAGTGTAATTTACAAAAAATTTGGGGTGAGAAAGAGAATAGAATTGATTGACCTGATTTCGTGATATCATACGGATATGATAGATACTGTAATTTTTGACCTGGACGGCACACTTTTGTATACGCTTGAAAACCTGCATTTGAGCACAAATTATGCTCTTGATAAATACGGGTTTAAACAGCGTACGCTTAAAGAAATAAGGTCATTTGTCGGTAACGGGGTAGAATTGCTTATAAAAAGAGCTGTTCCTGATGATACGGATGAAATAACTACCGCAAAGTGCCTGGCTGATTTTAAAGAGCATTATGCGGCTACAATGTATGATAAAACACGGCCGTATGACGGCATTGTAGAAATGCTTGATAAATTAAATGCAGACAATATTAAATGTGCTGTTGTCTCAAACAAATTTGATGCTGCGGTAAAAGAGCTTTGCGAAAGATATTTTGGCAAACGTATTTTATATGCAGTCGGAGAAAGAGACGGTATCCGCAAAAAGCCTGCACCTGATAGTGTTTTGGAAGTTATCAGACAGATAGGCGGAAAAAATTGTGTTTATGTTGGCGACTCAGAAGTTGATATACAAACTGCCCAAAATGCCGGTATACCCTGCATCAGCGTTAGCTGGGGGTATAAGGATAAAGATTATTTGCAAATGCAAGGTGCTGAATTAATAGCCGGTGATGTTGCGTCTTTGCTCAATTGTTTGTATAAAATTTAATCTTTAGGTTTTGGCGGTTGATACCATTGCAAAACATCCGGATAAATGCAGTTGTCCTCGCATTCTCCTTTTTTTCCGGCAAAAAATATTTGTTCCAGCTCGGATTTTTGTTTGTTTTGTAGAGCAAAAAAATACTGGTCTTGCCTTATTAGTACGGCAATTTCCCGTTCATCTTCACTTGTGGGTGAAGAAATACTTTCCAGTATGTCCAATCGCTCTTTTATTCTTCTTCTGGCTGCTTTAATGGCATCCATTATTTCATCTGCATTTTTTAGCACTTGAGAATCCTCATCGTGTACCAGTTTTAATTCAAAATCTTTTGTAATTCTTGAAAATGATGAGCCCATAAATCTACACACCTTTATAATACTACTTCTTTATAAATAAAAACACCTGTTATATACGGATTTCATAATTTATATATATTGTTACAAAAGTTAAAAGAAATCTCCAAAAACCGCCTGTTTTAACTTGATTAATAAATATACTTGTGTTTTCATAGAATTAAGATAAGAGCCAGCCCTTTTGACCTAAATCCTCTTGAAAAAATGTCTTTACGGCTGAAAGACAGTCAAATCGGGCAGATGCTTGTATAAGCATTTTTATTAAACAAGAAATTAAAACTACAGGAGAATTAAACCAGATGGTTAAAATCAGACTTAAAAGACTCGGATATAAAAAGAACCCGACATACAGAATTGTTGTTATCAACGATTTACAAAAAAGAGAAGGTAAGCCTATTTGCGAATTAGGCCACTACAACCCTAAAACAAAAGAAATGAAACTCGACAAAGCAACTGCTTTGGAATGGATTTCTAAAGGTGCAAAACCGACTGAAACTGTTCAATACCTCATCAACAATTGCGATGACGAAGGTAAATTAATCTATAAAGAAAAAACAGAAAAGAAATTGTCTAAAAAAGCTTTGGCTAAACTTGAAGCTGAAAAAGAAGCTAAAGCTCAGGCAGAAGCAGAAGCTGCTAAAGCAGCAGAAGAAGCGGCAGCTGCCCCGGCTGAAGAAGCACCCGCTGAAGAAGCTCCTGCTCAATAGTTTTAACAGGGGAAAAGAACACTTATTAAGCCGCCAATCAAATATTGAATGGCGGTTTTTTTTGTTAAAATGGTATTATGAAAAAAGTATTGATAACATTGCCCAACAGTATTGCGGGAACTCTTATTTTAAAAGGATTTAAACAGGGCTTTAAATCAAACGGCTGTTTTGTAAGGGATGTTGACCTGAGAGAGCTGACAGTTGATGATATTAAACGATTTAAGCCGGATATAATTTTCGGCTATGACTACGGCTTTTTATTCGGTGAAGACAGGGAGCTTACTGATTATATTCTCGAGCACAAAAATGAATATAAGCTTGTCCATTATTTTGCAGATGAACCAAATGGCAAATATGCTTATGTTAACAAGCCGCAGCTGTTTGAAGAATTCAAAAAAGTTGATGCTGTTTCTTATATGTGGGACAGAGAGTTTGTCGATGAATTGCCAAATTGCAGTTATATGCCTCTTGCCGTCAATTACAAGGCTTACAAATCTGATTTGACAGACTTTGTTGTACCAAAATATGATATCTCGTTTGTTGGCCGTCCGTTAACAGACAAACGCCAGAGGATTCTCGCTGCACTTGTCAGAAAATTCGGCAAAAAGTTGAACATCTTTTCTTATGAAAAACACTTTTTGCAAAGTCTTGATGACATGCGTGACAAACATTTTTTAAATGAATACGAGCTGGATATTTATAAAAGTGCATACAGGGGATTTTTGAAAACAGAAGCTGAAATAGCAGAGGTTTATGCTAATACAAAAGTAAATATAAACATAACACTGCAAGGCAAGTCAGGGCTCAATTACAGGGTTTTTGAAGTACTTGCTTCCCGTGGCTTTTTGCTCACAGATGATATGGAAGACATTAGGCGTAATTTTATTGTGTCAAAAGAGCTTGAGGTATACAAAAATATTGATGACCTCATTGATAAAACTTCATTTTATTTAAAACATATTGATATCGCACAAAGAATTGCCTTTATTGGTTATGCAGATGTTGTCAAAAGCCATAGCTATACAGCTAGAGCAAGAAAGATAATTGAGGATTTGCGCAGGCTTGATGTATAATTATAAAAGTTAAAGCGTAAGGGTAAGGAGTTATTATGAAGGATTTACAATCTGGCGCACAATCAGCAATAGAATACGGAGTAGTCGTACTTTTGCTGGTAATTATATTTGCCGGTTCATACAAACTCTATAAAAACTGGACAACACCCGAGCCGGCAAGGATTCATCAGGCTAATCTTGTCAAAAGCAAAAAGCTGATGGAAAAACCTTCTCGTGAGCTTTGTACTTATGTTATGAACCAATGCAAAGCAAGATATGATATGCATTAGTCTATTTCTTGTTTAAATAATCTTTGAATTTCTTTTTATGTACCGTATAGCCGCAGCCTTCGTGCATGTCTGCAGGATAGCTGATTCTTGGCATAGGATAGCGTTTGCACATTGCAAGACGTTTGTCATAAACAGAGCATAACCCCTCTTTTGTTACGTATTTGCAAGCAAAGATAAGGTTGCCGTCTTTGTCTTTGCCTTTTATGTAAAACCGTTTATAGGCGGGGTATAAAAACTGCATTATTTTGAATTCTTTTGGGGTGTATGTGTCAAAACTGTACATGTAATTGCAGCATTTGCCGCATTTTTTGCATTCACCGGTAATTTCGTACTCCATTTTTTCGGGTACAAAATAAGAAAGAAATTCATAATATATTGATTTTAAAAAATCCAACATACTATGATTTTAGCATAATGGTTCTTTATTTTCGCTAGTGCGTGATTATTACACCCTGAACTTCTTTTTGTGCGTTTAAGGATTGTTTAAGGCTATGCATCAGCTCTGCTGCTGTATTTGCACTGTAAAATTTTCCGCTTGTCACGAGTGCAGTACACTTGAGCTGGTTGTTTGCCTCCTGATCATAAATATTAAACGCAATAACATCAATATATATGTCCTGTCGGGTTTTTGTAAGCTCCATTACATAATCGCACGGGCTTTCGTCACAGTTTTCTCCGCCATCTGTGAGCAGTATTATTCTTTTTTTGCCTTTTACACCGGCAAAATCACAGTTTACTGCCTGTTTGAGAGAATATGTGATTGGCGTCCAACCTGTTGGCTGCAAAGAAAAAAGAGCGCTTTGTATTTGTGCTGCACTGCCTTTTATCATTGGTACAAGCAGGCTGCTGGCTTTGCACGCCATACCCGGTACCATGTAGCCGCCTTTATGCCCGTAAACTCTAAGACCCACACGCTGATTCTTGGGAATTTGGGGTAACAGCTCTTGCATTGTATCAAGCATCATATTGATTTTTTTTGTGCCGTGAAGCTTTTCAGACATACTATTTGAAAAATCCACAATAAAAAGGACAAATTCTTCATCAGAATCTTTAACCGCACAACCCTTCTGTGGTGCGGAATTTACCCCTACCCCCTTTACAAATAGTGTGAAAAGTACTATAAATATAATAATAAGTTTTCTGGAATAAAAATTAAAGTTGATTAGGTTCATATTTAGGAGTCCCGAATGAGTACAAAAGTGTTCGAGCCGCAAAGACGTGATTTTTTTGAGGTGCTCAATACCCGTAAAACTATCAGAAAATATACGCTGGATAAACCCCCCATTGAGGCTATAAAAATAATAGCCGATGCGGGCAGACAGGCACCTTGTGCAACCAATACCCAGAACTGGGAATTTATTGCCGTGCTTGATGACAGAGTAAAAGAAAAAATGGCACGTGCTGTTGAGCAAAAATATGATGAGCTTCAGCAAAAGGTTGACAACGATATTGATAAGGCCAAGCTAAACGGCTATAAATATTATTCAATGTTTTTTACAAAAGCTCCTGTCGTGTTTGCAGTGGTAGAAAAACAGAGAATTTCTACTATTTTAACAATACTTGAAAAAAACGGTATGACAAAAGCCGAGCTGGATAACTATGATACACGTTCATCGATTTTGAGTATGGGAGCAGCAATAGAAAATATGTCTTTGACTGCTCATGCACTGGGGCTTGCAACGTGCTGGATGTGTGCACCTGTTGTTGCTCACAAAGAATTCGGCGAGATACTCGGGGTTAAAGAGCCTGATAAAGTTATCACTCTTTTGACAGTGGGGTATCCCGACGGGGATAACTTTTCAAGGCCGCCCAAAAAGGAACTTGATGAGGTTTTTCGAATAGTTTAATAATTCATATAAAAAAAGAGGGTTTTAAACCCTCTTTTTTATACTAAACCCAACATTTTTTTGTACCAGCTGAATGTTTCCAATTCGAGTCCGTTAAATGTTGTTTTTAAGCATTGTCTTTTCAAGTAGTTTTCAAATTCATCGTTGAATCTTGATTTTACTTCTTTAACTTCCGTTGATGCAGTTTTAGTAGACATAGAGCCTCCTTTACAGAAAATGTGAACCTATATATTTATATCAAACCTAGACCTTATGCGAATAATTATATCACACTTTTTCCAAGTTTGCCAGCAGATTTACTATAATTGTAAAACTTGTAAACGTAAAATTTTGCTAAAAATCAAGAGATTTTGAAGATTTGTATCTTTACATTATTTTACAATTAGGTGTAACAAATACATTTATATCAACGACTGTTTGTTCGTTACAATAGTTCTTGCTATTTTACCGGGCGGATGCAGTCTGTCGCCGGATGGCAAATCGCCATATTTTGACCTTATTCTGTTAATAAGATTTTTCTTTTCGGGGTCGGGTTCAAAAAATAATTTTGCATACACGCTTACCCCGTCTTTAATAATAGGTGCGTCGGAGTCAGAAAACAGGTCTCCGTACTTTTTAATAAAAGCACGATGTGCTATTGCGTTCATCCCCAGGAAGTTTAACTCCTCCTGGACAGAACTTTTCCCGTCTTTGTCTTTTGCGTGGCCTGCTTCGTGCAAAATAGCCTCTCCAATCGCCAGAATAACAGGAAAATCTTTTGTATTTTTATATTTTTTGTTGATTAATATTGCGTTTTTAGAAAAATCATATTGCGCATGAATCGTCTTTTCATAAGGTTTGGCAAATGAAATTCTGATATTGGATTTTTCAATAAAATCAACACATTCTTTACCCGAGTGGAAGGGCAGCTCAATGCCCATGTTTTTTACATACCTCATATCTTCCGGAGAAAATACAAGGTCATTGATTTCGGACAGCGCTGTCTGAATAGATGTGTCTCTCATCCAGGGCATGTCCCGCATAAAGTCTATTTCTTTGGCACGTCTTAATTCCACAGGGTCTGTGGCGCTTTTTTTCCAGTTATAATTGCCCATTGAAGAGGCAATGTTGGCAAAAACGGGTGAAATAGGTGTCATTAGATTAGTTTTCGTTATCGTAAGTGATTGTATAATTAGGGCTTACTGCCAGCCAGCGGAAGGTTTCCGCGCTTTCGGTTTCATCTTCGGGTATGTCCATAACAAAAGTACCGCCGTATCTTCCTCTGGAAAAGTTGACGTAGCCCTGTTTAGATAAATTTTGCAAAGCTTTTCTTATTGTGTTGGACGAAACATCAAAATGTTCTGACAATGATTCCATTGATGGTAGCTTGTCTCCAATTTCAAAATTGTCTTTAATGTAATTTTTGATTATATTTTCAATTTTTTGATAGCTGTAAAATGCTGCATCACGCGCCGAAGCAAAGATAGTGGCTTCTTTTATTGATATTTCATTTTGCGGCTGCAAGAGGTTTTCGTAAGGCAATTTTATTACAGTTGTGCCGTATCTTCCTCTTCTGGCAAGAAGGTAGCCTTCTTCAATAAGGTTTTTCATAGCATCGTGTACTGTTTTAATGCTTACTTTGAGTATTTCGGAAAGTTCCTGATGTGCAGGCAGTCTGTCGCCTACTTTAAAATTTGCTTTAATATAGTCCTTGAGCTCTGCTTCTACTTTTTCAACAAGTGTGTCAGCGCTCAATTCTTCGCTTTTTAGGAATTCTTTTTCCGTATCGTCAAATTCAGGTGTTTTTTTCAAAATCCAGTTAGACTCGTTGGAGCGGAATGCTCTTGGGGCGATTATGCCTTGAGAACCAAGATAATCAAGAGCAAGTCTTGTAGTGTTGGTTGAATTGCCTATTGCAGCAGAGAGTGCTCTTGCCGAGGGCAGAGGGTCGTTAACTTTTATATCATTATCAATAATGTATTTTTTGATTAGAGCAATGACTTTTGCTCGCTTGGAAGAGGCTTTTCGTATAATAGGGTCAGTAGAATCAGAGCTTCTTATAATGGTGCCGATTCTTTGTTTGGATTCCAAAAATCCTGCGTCTTCGACAAATCTTATTGCATTTTGAATGGTACCGACGCTTACACCCAGATAATAGGCAAGGTCTTGCTTTTTGGGCAAAAGTGAGTTTTCTTGCAAACGGCCTTTTTGCACGCCTGTTTTAATCCAGTCTGTGAGCCATTTTTTTATGACAGAGTCTTTTGACTCAAAAGAATTTTTAAAGTTAGGAATTTCTTTTGGCAGTTGTGAAATTTCAATTCTTTTTAATTCTGCTTTTTCTATTTTTTCAAAACCTGTTTCGTTTTTAACATTTTTGTTTGATGCAGTTTTATCACTCATTAGGGTTGAACCTCCACACATTATTTAGCTAATGTTACCATAATTATAAATAAACAACAAGAATTTTTTTGTTAGTTTTTTTCACGATGTAAATAAAAAGTTTACAAAAGCTAATTCAGGCTTATCGGGTCGCTAAAACCGTCCAGATATAAAAATGTGTTTTTTCTTTGAACAGGAGAGTAGTCTGCTTGCCTGTATTGGGCATGCATTTTTTTCATAATGCCGTAGGCTGCATTATATACAGCATTTGTTTTTTTTATGTATAAATTTTTTGCCTTTTCAAAAAACTCCCGCACTCTTTCGTCCTGGTTGTTTGCTCTTATTGCTGTGAGAGAAATATCTCTCAATTGTTGTCTGTATTGACTTGTTGGTATACTCAATTGTTCGGCTGCCTTTTGTATATGTACAGGCATTACATAAGCCATTTTGTCTGCGGTTGTATCTATAGAGTTAATTTTTTTGTGTATTTTCTCTGCCTGATACTCTGTGTATTCTTTTGTTTCCATCAAAAGTTTTTGGCTGTGTTTGTCTTCTGCTTTGTCTAAAAAATACTCCTGATACAATGTCTCTGCTTCAAAAAATAAAGCTTCCTTTTGTGCTTGAGTTGAGGCTTTGTCCATTTTTTCTGACAGTGCATTCAGTCTTGATATGGGGTATTTGTCTTTTGATAACTTTTCTTCAATAGTTTTTACTGCTTCTTGATAGATGCTGTTTGCTTCATCCTGACGGTAATCTATGCAAGAACGCAGGTTGTTGAGCTGCTGGGCATAATAATCTGCCAAAACTTTTTCAATAGTATTGTTCCCTTTTGTGTAAAAGCTGTCATAGGTAAAGTCGTCTTCAAAAAAATCTCTTTTAAATCCCGGTTGTTTAGCGGAGTGAGGATTTAATTTAGAAAATGTTGTAGAAAAATTAACTGCTCTTATCATCTTTTCTCTCTTTAAACTAATTGTCACCTTAAAAGCTTTAAGTCAGGAAAGTAAAATTTTTGCCGGTTATTTGTTTAATTGTTACAAATTTGTTTACAAATTTACAGCAAGAAGGCAATTTGAACAGCACAAATGTTTTTACATGTTTATCAAGGATATTTATTAAAGGAGACAATTATGGGCGAAGGCTTTTCAGTAGTAAACACATCTCAGGGCAAAATAGTATATAGAGCAAAAGACGGCACAACAAACAGCGCCTTTAAATTAAAAGAAAAAAACGGACAAATCCAGATTTTTGCACAGAATGTAGATATTATGCTGCCGAAAAATTCTGCCACAAAGCTTGCTATAACAGATGACGGAAGCTTTTTTAACGCTAAAAAATCTAAAAACGTAACTGTCATTGACGGAGCCGAAAATGACGGCAAAAAATATGCAGATGAAATAATACTCGACGGTGATGAGCTCAGATACATTGCCGCAAGAAAAACTGACGGCAAAAATCCTTTGTGGGCTAAAGATTCAGGTGGCGGAGACAAAATTTATGTAACTAACGGTAACAACAATAGAGTTTATGCAAAAAGCGGAAACAACGTATTTGTTTCCGGTGATACAAAACATACTGTTGTAGAAGCTTATCAGGGAACATATGTAAAAGATGCAAGCGTATCAACTACAGTAGAGGCAAAAGCTTCTCCTCATACAAAGGGTAAAAATCCTTCATCAAATATTTTTGTAGAAGGCAGTGATTTTACTATGGTAAAAACAGAAAAAGGCACTGTTGTAGAAACAAACAACAAGCCGATTATTGTTACACCCCAAGGCGATAAACTGTTTGATGAATACAGAAAACAATTTTAATATTTGATAATCAAAACGTAATTTTTTCCTATTGTTGCTTCAAGTGTCTCACTTGTAGTAATATATAGGTATGGAAATAAAAAATAATCAAAATAAAGACATCAAAGAGCAGCTTCTTGAACAAATAACAAAGAACCCTGCTGATGAAAAAAACTATGAAGAATTGAGCAAAATATATATTGCTGAACAAAATTATGAAGAGGCATTAGGGCTATATGAAGCTTTGCTCAATGTTAACCCTCTAAACGCACAGGCTCTTATCAACGCTGGCAGTTTAAATTTCTATTTCAGAAATATTGATAAATCGATTGATTATTATTCAAGAGCAGCTGAAATAGAATCAAAGAGTTTTTCTATTTATATGAACCTCGGCAATGCATATGCCGAATTGAACAATTTTGAACAGGCAATGAAAAACTATACAAAAGCGCTGGAGCTGGAATCAAACAGTGCACCTTTGTATAACGCAATCGGCCTTTTGTATCAGGATAACAAAGATTTTTTGAGTGCAATTGTCTACTATGACAAGGCTATAGCACTGGATGACAAAGACCCTGAAAACTTTATAAACAAAGCCAGTGCACAAATGTCTATGCACATGTACAGAGAAGCTGTAAAATCCTTGAAAAAAGCTGTTTCTCTTGATTCAAAAAATCTTAAGGCTCTTATTTGCATGGCAAACTGCTATTCATCCTTAAGAGATTTTGAAAATGCTGATAAGACATTTGAAAAATGCTACAAAGTAGATAACAGAGTCTATCAGGTTTATGTGTGCCATGCGATTTCTTACTCTGATGCAAATAGAATAGACATGGCAATCAGTAAGTATAAAGAAGCGATAGAAGTTGCTCCTGATATGCCCAATGCTTATATTTTGCTGGGTAATATTTATGTTGACAGAAGAATGTATCTTGAAGCTCTTGACTGCTACAAAAAAGCTTCTCAAATTCAACCTCAAGACGCAAAAACATATACCTTCATCGGCAATACATACTTTATGCTTGATGATTTAACAAATGCGATTTACACTTACCGCAGTGCATTGAAATGTAATGAAGAATCTATTGAAAACAAACTTGTTTACATAGAAATTTTGCAGGAATACATAAAGAGAAAAGAAGCTGATACACAGGCTGTATCTTAGTTTCGGGAGAAGAAATTGGCAGTTCCGAGATATAACTCACCATCACTTTTTGAAAAATTGGTTGCCAGTGCATCGTATATTTTTCCGCTGGTCGGTTTTGTTTTTGTAATAATTACCGCACTTTTGAAAAAAGATATGAAAGCATTTTTAAAATATCACATTTTTCAGTCCATTTTTATTGCGTTTACTCTATGGATAGTAGTGTCAGGGCTTGGTTTTTTGATGAAATTCGTGAGCTATATCCCTGGTGTTAAAAATGTCGTGGGGATTATTACATTTTTCCTCAACACACCTTTGTTCTATGGCTTTTCTATAATAACTTTTTTATACTTTTTATTTGTTATTTATTTGATTATCGGAGTATTAAGAGGTTCAGACAGTTATGTGCCGTGGATATCCGATGTTATCAAAACTAACCTGAGAGGGCAGATTTAGTATATGAAATTTGATAGTATTGCAGTACAGGGTTTTCATCAAGCAAAAGATAACAGGCATTGTATACCCGTACCGATTTACCAGACAACGGCTTTTGACTTTGATAATGTGCAATATGCCGCTGATTTGTTTGACCTGAAAACTTCCGGTGATATTTATACAAGAATATCAAACCCCACAACACAGGTGCTGGAAGAACGTGTGGCTGCTCTTGAAGGCGGCGTAGGTGCTCTGGCTGTGTCTTCCGGACAAGCTGCATCATTGATTGCTGTTTTAAATATTGCAAAGGCCGGTGATGATGTTGTTGCGTCTTCAACTTTGTACGGCGGGACATTCAATCTTTTGCATTCAACATTAAGAAAATTAGGCATCAACACTATTTTTGTTGAAGGCGAAACATATGAAGATTACGAAAAGGCAATAACTCCAAAAACAAAATGTCTTTTTACAGAAATGGTGGGCAATCCAAAATTAAATGTGCTGGATATAGAAGCTGCTGCAAAAGCTGCTCACAAACATAGTATCCCGCTGATTGTAGACAATACCGTACCGTCTCCTTATCTGTGCAGTCCTTTTGAATGGGGTGCGGATATAATTGTTCATTCTTTGACAAAATATATCTCCGGCCACGGAAACTCAATGGGCGGAATGATTGTGGATTCAGGCAGTTTTGACTGGAAGGCTTCGGGCAAGTTTCCTGACCTTGTCGAGCCGGATGAAAGCTATCACGGCTTGAGCTACACGGAATCCTTTGGCAAAGCTGCATTTATTGTAAAAGCAAGAGGCCAGCTTTTAAGAGATTTTGGTTCCTGCATCAGTCCTTTTAATTCTTACCTGACCTTATTAGGGCTGGAGACACTGCATTTGAGAATGCAAAGAGTCTCTGATACGGCTCTTAAGGTTGCACAACACCTTAAAAATCATCCTCAAATTGCCTGGGTAAATTACCCCGGACTTGAGGACAGCCAGTATTATTCGCTTGTAAAAAAATATATGCCAAAAGGAGCGTCATCCATAATAAGCTTTGGTATAAAAGGCGGAAGGGATGCCGGTATAAAATTTATAGAAAATGTAAAACTTTTAATTCATGCAACAAATATTGGTGATTCCCGCTCGATTATTACTTATCCTTGTTTGACCACGCACAGGCAGCTAAACGATGAGCAGCTCAAGGCTTGCGGTATTTCCGATGATTTTATGCGTCTGTCTGTTGGTCTTGAGGATGTTGATGATATAATAAATAATATTGAGCAGGCAATAGAATAATTTATAGATAAAGAAAAGGAATATGAAAAAAGATGCAAAGTTACGTTCAATCAAAGGTTAGAGACATTGTTGATTTCCCTAAAAAAGGAATTGTTTTCAGAGATATTACAACAGCCGTAAAAGACCCGAAGGCTCTAAAATTTATGATTGACTTTTTGACAGAGCAATTTGAAGATAAAAAAATTGATTATGTTGCAGGTGTTGAATCAAGAGGCTTTGTGTTTGGCTCTGCTCTTGCTTACAACCTCGGTGCAGGTTTTATCATGGTAAGAAAACCCGGCAAATTGCCTGCTGATGTAATTTCTCAAGAATATTCACTTGAATACGGTACTGATAAAATTGAAATCCATGCTGATGCTGTTGAACCCGGCAATAATGTGCTTGTTATAGACGATTTGCTCGCTACAGGCGGTACTGTTGACGCTGCTTGCAAACTTCTTAAAAAAGCAGGTGCAAATGTTGTGGGTGCGGGCTTTATCATTGAGCTTTCCGACCTTGGCGGAAGAGAAAAACTCAAAGATATTGAAGTTACTTCAATGATTCAGTACAAAGGCCTTTAATTTTTAGTCATTGGCCAGCTTTGATTTTGTTTCGATAAACAGATTCATAAGCTCAATATCGTCATAATCTATATAAGCCATTTGAAACAGGTTTTTTCCTGCTTTAACGGTTATCTGGTTGTCTGCCTTTGGCTTGATTAAATTACGCGGTATTTTAATCTGCTGATTGTCTCCGTTAAGGTTCAACTCTGCAATCATGTTTCCGTTAAAAAATATCTGCGGAGGAGACGCATAGGTTGTAGTGACCTTGGATTGTCCCATATCTCTGGCCATTTTTGTGTCTATTCCTATAACAGAGCCAATGACGAGGTATGCGTCTTCGTTTGGCGGAAGGTTTCCTACTTTAAAACTTTTTGTATAAAAAGGTCCTATGGCTTTAATTCTGAATTCTGCTGCGTTGGCGGAATTTTCAGAGTAGTTGTCATCACCTATGTGATACATATTTTTGTCGATAATAATATCGTGGGGATTTGTTTTTTCAATACCAACAACAATGGGTTTTGATAATGACCGGCCGTCAACTGTCAGGGAAAAAGGCTTGTATCCGTCCTTTTGCACAGACATGATAGTTGGCGCATCTATTTTTGCACCGAGAGAGAATCTGCCTTCGTTGTCAGTTTTTGTTTTGTATCCTTTTGATGGCAAGCTTACATCAGCCTGTGATACGGGTGATTGGGTGCGTGAGTCAATGACTTGATTGTAGTCTCCCACTCCGTTTTTTTCTATGTTTCCGTTTATCGCTGCGCTTGTTTGCAGGCATGGAATACATAAAGACAGGGCCAGAGCACAAACTCCTAATATCTTAAATTTGTTCATTTTATCCTCCCGATTTTATTTCTTATTTGACAATTTTAAATAAAATCAGAAGATGAACTATGCCACACACGGGCTAATCTTTTTGTATACTATTCCCCTCTTGGCAGCAAAGTACAGCCTGTGTTGGGGTTGTATTCGCATATGCAGTTTTTGCCGTTGTTTTTGGCGTTGTATAAAGCAACGTCTGCAAGCTCAATCAGAGTTTGCTCATCAAGTGCGCAAGACGGGTATTCACTCATACCAATACTGACTGTCGGACAAATATAGATGTCGTCTTTTACATTGATTTTTATGTTGCTAATATTTTTTCTTATTCTTTCTGCAATGATTTTTGCGTCTGTAATATTTGTTTCAGGCAGGATAACAGTAAACTCTTCACCGCCGTATCTTGAGGCAATGTCAATCTTACGGACTGTTTGAGCAATACAGCTGGCAATTTCTCTTAAAACCTGGTCGCCTACAGGGTGGCCGTAGGTGTCGTTTACGCTCTTGAAGTTGTCAATATCCATCATCAACAGGGTCATTTCATGGTTGTATCTGGAGGAACGTTTAATTTCGTTTTCAAGCAATGTATAGAAATGTCTGTAAATATATAACTTTGTAAGACCGTCTTTTGTTGCAAGCTCGTATAATTTTGCGTTGTCTATGGCAATAGCTGCCTGATTTGCAAGTGCTTCAATAAACTCTAAATCCTGTTTGTTAAACAGTTTTCCGTTTAGCTTATTTGTAATGTTGATAACCCCTATCGGCTCGCCTTTGGCAATCAAAGGCACGCACAAAAGCGAATTAACATTGAGCTCCTGTCCGTTATCTATGAATCTCGGGTCATTCTGGCCGAGGTTTGAGATTATGGATTTTTTCTCAACAAATACCGTACCTGCAATGCCCTCGCCCACTTTGATTTTTGAGCATTCTATAAGACCGTTGTTGATTTCTGTTTCAAGATTTTTGTCAGCCAGGCCGTAAACAACTTTTGTTTGCAAAACGTTTTCTGCAAAGTTGTAAAGCATTAAAGAGCCTTTTTCCGCGTCAATTGTCTCAAGCGCTTTATTCAAAATAACACGCAAAAGTCGTTTGAGGTCGTCAATAAAATTAACAGCCTGCGAAATATTGTACAAAATTGAAATATTATGCAGTGATTTTTGAAGCTTTTTAAGGTCGTTTTCTTGATCTCTTCTTTTGATGTATTTGATAAGAATCGGGCCAATGTAGTTAAAAACTTTTGAAAGATAGTGCAAATCTTCGCTGCTGAAATTTGTACCGTCTGTTTTTGTACCGATTGAGCAGATAAAGTATGGTGTTGAATCTTTTTGAAAAAGTTTAAAATAAGAGCTGTGAAGGTTATCCAGTCCGTATTTTTCCCAGAATGAACGGTATATTGGACGGCCGGCATCATCAGATACTTTGATGAATTCGTTTTTGTTTAAAACTTCCCAGAAACCTTCTTCATCGTTTTCAAACTGAAAAAATTCCTGATCATCAGATTTTTGGCTTGCAACCATGTAATAAACTTTGTCATGGTTAATAAAAAATCTGACATTTTCAATGCTCAAGGCTTCTGTAATAAAACCTGTCACTTTTTCTATTAAGTCCTCAATAGAGTCAGCCTGTGTGGCGATAATGCTTAATTCAAACAGGCTGTTAAGGTCATAGAAATTTTTTTGTAGTGTGGTTATTTTATCCGACAGATTTTCCATAATAACTATTTTATTAGAATTTTTAGAATAATTCAATCAATTAAATAGAGTGGTTATTTTGTGTTTAAATTAAAATATTTTTCTTGTAAAACATCTTTTTTTGCGCTATTTTGGTGTTGAATATGCGCAATGCATGAGTACAAAAGAGGAGAACTCAAAAAATGGCAGAAAGAAAATTAGTTGGAACAAACGAAATGTTCAAAAAAGCATTAGCTGGCGGATATGCTATCGGTGCTTACAACGTAAACAACATGGAAATTTTGCAAGCTATTGCCGAAGCTGCTGAAGAAACTCGCTCACCTATTATTTTGCAAGTTTCAGCAGGTGCAAGAAAATATGCTAACCAAACTTACCTTGTTAAACTTGTTGAAGCTGCATTGGCTACAACTACAGTACCTATCGCTTTACACTTAGACCACGGTGCTGATTTCGAAATTTGTAAAGCTTGTATCGACGGCGGTTTCTCATCAGTTATGATTGACGGTTCAAGATTTTCGTTTGAAGAAAACGTTGCAGTTACTAAAAAAGTTGTTGAATACGCTCACGAAAGAGGCGTTTCTGTAGAAGCTGAATTGGGTAAACTTGCAGGTGTTGAAGACGATGTTAATGTTGATGCTAAAGACGCTAAATACACTAACGTTAAAGAAGCTGTTGAATTTGTAAAACAAACAGGCTGTGACTCTTTAGCTATTGCTATCGGTACATCTCACGGTGCTTACAAATTCTCTGGCGAAGCTAAATTAGACTTTGACAGACTCAAAGAAATCAAAGATGCTTTGAAAGAAGCAGGTTTTGGCGATTATCCGATTGTATTGCACGGTTCTTCTTCAGTTCCTCAAGAGCTTGTTGAAAAATGCAACAAATACGGCGGAAACCTTCCTAACGCTCAAGGCGTACCTGAAGATATGCTTAACTATGCTTCTAAACACGGCGTTGCTAAAATCAACATCGATACAGACTTGAGATTGGCAATGACTTCTACAATCAGAGAATTCTTTGTAGAACACCCTGAAAAATTCGACCCGAGAGAATACATGGGACCTGGCAGAACTGCTGTTAAAGAAATGGTTATGCACAAAATGAGAGACGTTTTGGGTACAGCCGGTCACGCTGATGACTAAGTTTTAATACAAATAAACTTAAAAAACCGTTTTGAATTTTCAAAACGGTTTTTTTATTATTTACTAGCAAGCACTTTGTGTATTGCATTTTGTTGGTTTAGTTTTTCGTATTTGTTAATGTCTTTCATTATCCTGCTTGCATAAGCATATTTGATGCTGGAGCTGTTGTAGTTAACAAGAGCGGTTCTTATATTGCCGCCGGACTCTCTCAAACGTGCTTCATACAACAACGCGCCTATTCTGAGATTGAGCAGAGAGTTTGTCTGTAAATCGTTATAAAGTTGTTTGGGGCTTTTATATTTTGATGTTATGTTTTTTAATTTTTTGTGATAAAAATCAGGTCTCAAAAACATATCTTTAACAGTGATGCTTGTTATTTGCATCATACCTTTACCGTTTTTTGATATTATATCTTCTGTAAAATGTGATTCTTCTTTTGCTATACAAGCAATGTGCACAGGGTCAAGATCATATTCTCTTGCTACTTTTACAATATTTTGTGCAATTTTTTCTTTGTTTTCGGGGTGGGTAAAGTTTTTATCTTCTGTCATGATTTTTGTTACAACAGCTTTTTGTTGTTTTCTTAACAGGGAATCAGCTTTTCTTATCATTATTGAACGATTAATTTCCGCAAGTTTTTGTTGAGCACTGAACCAGTCTGTGGTGTGTTCTCGCGGCTTTAACTCAGGGACATGGGTATTTAATACTTTTTCAAGTGCTAGTGTATCATTTTTCATAATCCCGCTGCCACCAAGTGCACCTGCGAGCTCAAGGCCGAATACACATTTTTTTGCTGCTTTTTTCATGGGGATTTTTCTTAGCAGCTGTACCCCATTTATTTTTTTAATCATGTTATTAATGTCTCTTTGTTTAAGTGATTTTTTTTAGCCTAAAAATTTTAGCACCAAGGTTTTGTTAATGCAATATAAACATAAGAGTGATTTTATTTGTTAAAAAAGTTGTTTTTATTGAATAAAGCACATATAATTAAACATTATGGATGAAAAATATAAAAATATACTGGGGAGAATTCCTGATATACTCTCGTCTGATGACGATTTAGAAAAAAATTTCGAAAAATCCGTTCTGGAATTTAAAGAAATTTTAGACTTTGATAATGCATATATTTGTTATCTCAATGCGGGTTGTGCAAATATTCAATTTCGCATGACTTATTCTGAAAGCGCACCTGTTGCACAGGATGAGAGCGTGATTAATTTTCCCGAGATATTAAAAACCAAGCTATATGAAAACAGCGTTTTTGTCTTTGATGAAGCTTCCAAATTTTTTAAAGCGTTAAACCTTCAAAAAACAGACTCTTGTTTTATGCTTGCAAAACTAAATATTAGAGAAACAGTATTTGGGTTTATGCTTGTAACAAGGCATAAAAGTCTGCCTTTTACACAGGATGATGAGGAGCTTGCAAAAGCTTTTAGCGCACTTGTTTCTTATTCAATAAAAGATTCTGAACTCTCAAATGTATTCAAATTGCAATTAAGAGCTCTACAAGACAGCATTGTGGATAAAACAGAAGCCTATGCGACCATAAAAAAACAGAACGAAAAAATTCTTGCAGCTGACAAACTCAAAAATGAGTTTCTTGCAAATATTTCGCACGAGCTTCGTACTCCGTTAAATGCAATTATAGGTTTTTCCGAAGCGCTTTCAATGAAAATGTTCGGGCCTTTGAACGAAAAACAGGAAGAATACGTATCAGACATCCATGTCTCAGGCCTTCACCTTCTTGGCATGATTAACGAGATTCTGGAGCTTTCAAAAATCGAAGCCAAGGCAGTAAAGCTTGCTCTTTCCAGGTTTAATCTTCAAACTGCCCTAAATGAAGTTGTTAATATTGTACGCCCTCTTGCTAATAAAAAACATATTGAGCTTGAAAAAACAACAAAAGACTTTTTGGAAATCGATGCGGATTATCAAAAGATTCAACAAATTTTGTACAATCTTTTAAGCAATGCCATAAAATTTACACCCGATAACGGAAAAATAGAAATAGGCTACACTCACAACGATGAAGATGTTCAGATTTTTGTTAAAGATAACGGTGTTGGCATAGACAAAAAATATGAAGGCAAAATTTTCGGCAAATTTGTACAGCTCAATAATGTGTATTCCAAAAAAGAAAGCTCAACAGGGCTGGGTTTGACCATTACAAAAGAGCTGGTAGAGCTCCATGGCGGAAAAATATGGTTTGAAAGTACAGTCGGAAAAGGTACAACGTTTTACGTAAAACTTCCGCTTGTGCATGAGAAAAAACAGGAAGAATAGATATGGCCAAAATCCTTGTTATAGAAGACAATGAGCTGAATCTTAAGTTAATGAAAGATATCCTCTGCGCTCAGGGCTATGAGGTGGACTTTGCATGTGACGGTCAAGACGGACTCGATAAGGCGCAAAATAACGAGTATGACTTGATTCTGCTTGATATCCAGATGCCTGTTGTTTCGGGGTATGATTTTTTAAAAACTTATCAAAAACAAACACCCGTAATAGTTGTTTCTGCCTGTGCAATGGAAAATGAAATAAATCAAGCAAAAGAACTCGGTTGTGTTGACTATATTTCAAAACCCATTCAGATTATGGAATTTTTAAATACCGTTAAAAAATACGTTTAAGCAATTAATCATCGCTAAGGCTCAAAACAGCCATAAATGCTTCTTGCGGAACTTCAACTCGCCCTACTGCTTTCATACGTTTTTTACCTTTTTTCTGTTTTTCAAGCAGTTTACGTTTACGCGAGATATCACCGCCGTAACATTTATCAAGCACGCTTTTTCTCAATGCTTTGATGTTTGTACGCGCAATGATTCTTCCTCCAACAGCAGCTTGAATAGGCACCTCAAACATCTGGCGCGGGATAATGTCTTTGAGTTTTGCTGTTAATTTTTGACCAACGTAAAAAGCGTTGTCCTTGTGCACAATTGCACTCAATGCGTCAACAACTTCTCCAGCGAGCATTACATCAAGTTTTACAAGGTCTGAACGTTTGTATTCCTTAAACTCATAATCCATGCTTGCGTAACCTTTTGTACGGGATTTTAGCTGGTCGTAAAAATCAACAATTACTTCACTCAACGGCATTTCGTATTCCAAATCCACACGCACTTTATCAATGTAGTGCATGTTAATAAATATACCGCGTTTGCTCTGGCATAAGTCCATAAGCGTGCCAACATAATCATTGGGGGTAATTATATTAACTTTTACATAAGGCTCTTCAATATACTCTCTGTATTGAGGGTCTGGAAGATTTGCCGGGTTGTCAATTTCAACTACTTCTCCATCAGTTTTGTATACTTTGTAAACTACGGAAGGTGCTGTGGTGACAAGGGACAGGTCGTATTCTCTTTCAAGACGTTCCTGTGCAATTTCCATATGCAGCATACCAAGAAATCCGCAGCGGAATCCAAAACCAAGAGCAGAAGATGTTTCCGGCTCAAATGTAATTGAAGAGTCATTCAATTTAAGTTTTTCCAAAGACTCTTTCAAATCCTGATAATCATCGTTGTCCACAGGATAAAGACCTGAAAAAACAACAGGAAGTGCTTCTTTATAACCGGGCAAAGGTTCCTCCGCAGGTGCTTCTGCGTGTGTAACCGTGTCACCCACAAATCTTGTAAGCTCTTTAATCGAACATGCCATATATCCTACATCGCCTGTTCTTAATTCATTAACAGGTACGCGATTGGGGTTAAGATAACCGAGCTCGACAACCTCATATTTGTTGCCGGATGCCATAAATTTGACTTTGTCGCCTACTTTTATGCTTCCGTCAACTATTTTGAAAAAGCACAAAGTGCCAAGATACGGGTCATATGCACTATCAAAAACAAGCGCTCTTAAAGGTTTGTCTGATGTGTCTTTTGGAGGCGGCACAAATTTAACTACCGCTTCAAGAATATCTTCTATACCAATACCCGCTTTTGCACTGGCCGGGATTGCGTGTTCTGCATCAATCCCGAGTATTTCTTCTATTTCTTCTTTTACTCTGTCCACATCGGCAGAAGGAAGGTCGATTTTATTAATAACAGGTATGATTTCAAGGTTCTGGTCTATTGCAAGGTAAGCGTTTGCAAGAGTTTGTGCTTCAACACCCTGTGTGGAATCTACAATCAAAAGAGCACCTTCGCAAGCTGCAAGCGAGCGGGAAACCTCGTAAGAAAAATCTACGTGGCCAGGTGTGTCAATCAGGTTTAATTCATATTCTTGCCCGTCTTTTGCTTTATATTTCATACGTGCTGCGTTTAACTTAATTGTGATACCGCGTTCACGTTCTATTTCCATAGAGTCCAAAAGCTGGTTTTGCATGTCTCTTTGAGCAACAGTGCCTGTGTATTCCAAAAGACGGTCGGCAAGTGTCGATTTGCCGTGGTCAATGTGGGCTATGATACAAAAGTTTCTTACCTTATCAATGTTTCTTTCACTCATAATTTCACCATAAGGACAGTATAGCGAAAAATAGTTTTTTGTAAACTTTTTATAAATAAATTTGAGTATAAACCTGTTACATAGCAAAAAAAATTTATCACAGGTTATTTACAATCAGTGAAGTTTACACTATTATAAAAATCCAGGTTATCACCGTAATTTAATTAGATTTGGGTAATTATATTTGGATTTTACGCAGTCCGGATACATAGTAAAAAGGAAGTAAAAATTGACGGAAATAAATTCGACATATTCATTAATAATGCCGAAGGTAAAACTGACGCCGATTAAGCAAAAAACTAAAAAAGAAGAAGTAAAAGAAATAATCCAGAATCCTGACGACCCTCTTGCAAAATATCCGTTAAGAGCGTTTGGATATTCTAACGAGGTTGGTGCGGCTGTTTCTGCAATGCCAGGCTGGGGTAAAACCGCGGAAGTTGCACTGTGGGTTCCTGCTTTAATGTATCTTGGGGCTGATATTTATGACAAATTTAAACGCGGTAAAGAAGGTGATTACACAAAAGCTTCTTCTTCTGCCGCTGTACAACAGGCTGTTTTTCAGGCTCTTGCCAGTGTAATTTTACCCACAGCCGCAGTAAAAATGGGCCAAAGTATTGCCGGTCAGTTTACAAAATTTGATGGTTCCGGCTTGAACGCTACTGCAAAAGAAGAAATTTTGGACAAGCTGCAAAACGACTTTGCAAAAGCAAAATTTGCAAAAGGCGACCGTATGGAAAATGGTGTGCTTAAAAAAGGCAAAGATGCCGTTTGGGAAAGAATCCACGACCATAGCTTCCTACACGAATTGGACAATACACAGGTAAAATTACGCAAAGAAAGCGTGTTCAAAAAAATCTGGAAAGTTTTTGCTCATGGTTCAGGCATGGATGCTACAGCTGTTGCGGATAGAACAAAAGTTGAACAATTCCTCAAAAGGAAAGTAAATGACATTTTTGTCAAGCAAACATTGATTGAAACAGGTACGTTAGAGCAAATAGAAAAAACTAATGACAAAAATTTAATCAAGGCATACAAAAAGGCTATCCAAAAAGCACAGGTCAATTACGAAAACCTTATCAAAGAAAGACCGAACTTTGTTGTTGAAAAAATTCTTTCTTCCGGTGAACAAAAACACAAACATCTTATTGATATGATTACGCAGGAATTTCCTGCAGTAAATGACAGGAAACAGCTTGTTTCTGCCACTGATGCGGGCAAAAATGTCAGTGCAAAGCTGCTCAAAAAGCTTATGAGCAATGAAACAGATAAAAATTTGATTACAGAGCTTGCAAAAAAAGCAGAAGCCTCAAATGAAGTAATAAGCAAACTGATTCAGGGTAAAAAATTGAAACTCGGCCTTTTGAAAACAACGGGCGGTTTTATTGCTCTTGGTTTGCTGGCTATTCCTATTGACCATTTTGTACATAATTATATTATCAAAAAGTTTGTTGAACCCGGTTTGGAAAATGTGCAGCAGCTGCAGCGTAAACTGTCTTTTAAAAGCAGCGACGATAGCAAAATTTAGTCTTGTTTATAAGAATTAACAAGCTCTTCTTTCTGGCTTCGCGAGAGCTTTTTTATTCTGCGCTCTTCTTTAAGCGCTTCTGATTTTGTGTCGAATTCTTTGACATACACCATTTTTAAAGGCTTGTGCGCGCGGGTATATTTTGCAGCAAGACCGGCTTTGTGTTTTTCAAAACGTTTTTCAGGGTCATCTGTATATCCGCAGTAAAGAGTGTTGTCAACTGTTAAAATCAGGTATGTGTAATATTTTTTGTTCATTACTTTTCAATATCTGCAAATTCCCTTTCCCATAAAGTTGGCGGGGCACTTTGCTCTTTTAATCTTTCTTCCAGTGTTATGAGTATTCTCATTGCCTGCACAAAACCGTTTTCCTGCACAAGTTTGTTTCTGTACCACGAAGCACCCTGAAAACCTTTGAGGTAATACGGATAAAATTTTCTGACAAACTGCATTGCCACCCTCTCGGAGCGGAATTTTACCTCATGCTCAATATGGTCTTTTAAAAGTGCAATGCGCTCAAAAATATCTGAGTCAGGCAGCGTCTCTCCTGTTTCCAAATAGTGTTCGATTCTTGCAATCAAATCAGGATTTCCAAGAATCCCTCTGCCAATTGCTATTCCGTCTGCGTTTGATTCTTGAAGGCATTTTTTTGCGCTTTCAATATCAACAACATCTCCGTTCGCAAATACCGGCACTTTTATTTCTTTTTTTACATTACAAATAGCCTTCCAGTCGGCCTGTCCTGCATACATCTGTGCTCTGGTTCTGCAATGTATTGTCATTGCGTCGGCTCCGGACTCTTCCATGAGCTTTGCAAATTCCATAAAATTTTGCTCTACTGCAGTGTATCCAAGACGGAATTTCACGGTAACAGGTACATCAACAGTGTCTTTTATTGCTTTTACAATGTCGCTTGCAAGCTGCGGCGTCCTCATCAAAGCGGAACCGTCACCGCCTCCTACAACTTTTTTTACAGGACAGCCCATATTTATGTCAATGATATCAGCGTATTTTTCAATTTTTTTTGCTGCAGCTGCCATCATTGACGGCTTGTGCCCTGACAATTGATAAGCAAGCGGGAATTCATTATCTTCCCTTTCAAGAATCATATTGCCGTCTTTTCTATTTTGCATAAGCATTTCAGAGCTTATCATTTCGGTGGTTAAAAGGCAGTTTTTAGAATACCTTCTGATAAGCTGTCTCAAAGGCAAGTCTGTAATACCTGCCATCGGTGCAAGAGAGACGCAGCTTTGCACTTCAACATTGCCTATTTTTATGATTCTTTTATTTTTTTGCGGAGGGTTTGGGTTCATAAGCTTTTAAATCCTGTATTCTTTTTGCAGAATATCTTGTGTAGTCATTGGTTTCGCCTTGTTTTTGGGTTTGAGCAAGGTATTTTTTATGGTACAAAAGGGCATTTGAATACTGTGCCAGATAGTCGTAATCTATTGCTATTGAATAGTTTGCAATCGTCATTTGAGGGTTGAATTGCAAAGCTTTTTTATAGTCATTTATTGCCTGCGCATATTTTTTTTGTGCATCATAGACCATTGCTCTGTAATAATAAGCATCAGCGTTTTTGGGGTCAAGTGAAATTGCTTCTGTCAGTAATGTTATGGCTTGCTGGTATTGTTTTGCGTCAAACAGGTTGATAGCTTTGTCCATTTTTGTTGTGCATTCCTGCTCTTTTACGTATGCCATAAGCTCTTTTGCATTTTTGTTTTGCGGGTCTATTGTCAGTGCTTTTTGTGCATAAGTCTTGGCTTTTGAAAAGTTTTCAATATTGGAATAAGCCAATCCTGCGTAATATGCAGTGTCTGCATTTTTAGGGTCAAGGTTAAAAGATTTTTCATAATACTGTGCAGCCTGCGCAAAGTTGTTCATTGCCTGATAACAAGCGCCTATACCCAGAGTGGATTCGGCCGTTGCGGGTATTATTTTGTTATACATATCAATAGCTTCTTGATATTTCTTTTCTCCAAAAAGTTTTGATGCGTTTGTGTATAAGAGTGATGTTGTTTCTGCGTCAATTGATGCAAGCTGTTTTTTGATTGTTGTGTTTTCAGGGAAAAGACCTTTTGCCTCTGTCAGGAGATTTCGTGCTTTATCAAAATTGCCCTGCTGGGTGTAGGCTTGAGCAAGGTTTATGTATGCATTTTCGCTTTTGGGATTGAGTTTTATTGCCTGACTGTAGTATGGAACGGCTTCTGCCAGCCTGTTTGCTTTGTGCAGTTCATATGCGTATTTATAATTTAATTCTGCATTTGAAGGTTCTTTTTGAAGCTGTTCTTTTATGTATGCAAGTTTTTCATCCTGTGTCATACCTGTTTCATACACGCTGTAGAGCTCTTCTTTTATGTCTTGATTTGAAGGGTCAAGGTTGAGTGCCAGCTTGTAATTTTGTATGGCTGCATTTTTATTGCCCATAGCTTTGTAGCATTGAGCTTTATATAGATATGCGAGCATAAAATTGGGGTTTACGTCGATAATTGTGTCATAGGCAGCGATTGCTGTTTCGTATTCTTTTTTTGCCTGATACAATGTCCCCATATTCAAACGTGTATTGACGTTTGAAGGGTTAAGCTCTTCTGCTTTTTCATATTGCTGGAGTGCTGCTGCAAAGTTATTTTGCTTTTGATAAACCGCACCGAGGTTTGCGTGAGCTTCTGCATCATTCGGGTTGTCGCAGACTTTTTGACGCCATATGTTTTCAAGCGACATTAATATTTCTGTGTTGTCGCCGGAACGGCTCAAGGCAAGATTGTACTGCTCTGCTGCCAGGTCAACTTTGCCCAGTCTCTCATAAGCACCTGCCAGTTTTAAATGAAGCTCTGAATTTTTAGGATCCAGCACAATCGCTTCATTTAAGTAGTCCACTGCCTGATTGTTTAAATTTAATATATAATAAATCTCTCCAAGGTTAGCCAGCGATTGCTTTCTGTAGGTCACATCCGTCTGGGATTTTTGAAACTCTGTAATTGCCGCAGCAAACTCTCCCTGTGCTCGTAGTGATTTACCCATCATAAAATGCCCTTTAGGGCTCTGGTCGGCTTTTATTGCATAGAGAACGTTGTCAAGATTTCCTTCCATTGCGTTGATATCAGTGATATACATAGCGTCAGCGGGTTCGTTATTGTAGTATTTCATATAAAATATTGCCGAGCGAAGGTCATTGGCTGCCTTATTGTAGTCCATTGCCTTGTTGTTGTAATACTGGGCACGTGAAAGGTATGCATTTACAAGCTGGATTCTTGAGGATTTGTCTTGCGGGTTTTCTCTTAATGCTTTTCTAAATTCTGTTATTGCATTTGTATACTGTGCGGATTTTAAGAAATTTACTCCGTTGTTGTAATACTGTGAACCCTGTGCTGAGTACTCTGATGTATTATTAACGGGAACAATTTTACCTTCGGCAATTTCTTGCGCGTTCGCCGCGTTTATATTTATCAAAGCCAGTATAAACAGTGCGATGAGAGCTTTTTTGTTCATTTTAAAATCCTCTTTGTATGGCAAATACTATATAATTATATGTCAAATTTTAAAATATAGTATACAGTTTTGTTACTAAATATTACCAGCAGTATTGCAGAAAAAAAATTACCATGTATGATAAAAAAGTCAGAAAAGTTACCCGACAATTTAATACACACCCGGCTGATATTTTTCGGCTTCATTTTTGTTGTATAAATTGTCTATATATTTAAAAATAGTTTACTAAAAAGAATTACACTAAGGAAAGGTAATACAGTGGAAGAAAAAGAAATTCAAGAAGTTGAAACAGTAGAAACAGTTGAAACAACTGAAACTGTTGAAGCAGCTATCGAAGAAAAACCTGCTAAAGGTAAAAGAGCTAACAACGCTAAAGCTAAAGGCAAAAGAAAAATTGAAACAGTTGAAAATGCTCCTCAATCAGAATGGAAAGAAAGAGTAGTTCAAATCAGACGTGTAACAAAAGTAGTTAAGGGCGGTAAAAAACTGAGCTTCAGAGCTATCGTTATCGTAGGAAACGGCAAAGGCCAGGTTGGTGTTGGCTGTGCTAAAGCTTCTGAAGTTATCATTGCTATCCAAA
Organism: Clostridium sp. K4410.MGS-306; assembly: GCA_000980375.1. GTDB lineage: Bacteria > Cyanobacteriota > Vampirovibrionia > Gastranaerophilales > Gastranaerophilaceae > Limenecus > Limenecus avicola. Next base: position 165,837 of record LARD01000004.1, read on the forward strand.
AAGCTATTGCAGAAGGTAGAAAAAACCTTATTTCCGTACCTATCTTTAAAACAACTATTCCTCACCCGATTGTTGGCCGTTCAGGTGCTGGTTCTGTTATGTTGAGACCTGCTTCTCAAGGTACCGGTGTTATCGCAGGCGGTGCTGTTCGTGCAGTATTAGAGCTTGCCGGTATCGAAAACATTTTGAGCAAATCACTCGGTTCAAAATCTCCGCTTAACGCAGCTAACGCTACTATGGCAGCTTTAAAAGAGTTGAGATCTTTCAACGATGTTGCTAAAAAACGCGGTTTGACTTTAAAAGAAATGTTAAATTAATCACACAAAATCAATAAAGGAAATAATAACAATGGCTAAAGATAAATTAGAAAAAGTTTCGATTAAACTTACAAGAAGCTTAATCGGCTCTACAAAAGACCAAATCAAGGTTGTAAAAGCTCTTGGTTTGAAAAAGACAAACGATGTTGTTGAACACTTTGCCAGCCCTACAATTATGGGTATGGTTAACAAAGTTCCTCATCTCGTAACAGTAATTAAGTAATTAAAGAAAAGGATATAAAAATGGCAGACAGAATAACATTAGAAGATTTAAGACCTGCTGAAGGCTCTACTCACAGAACAAAAAGAGTGGGCAGAGGCAGATCATCAGGACACGGTAAAACTTCTTGCCGCGGCCATAACGGTGAAGGACAACGTTCAGGTTCAAGCTCTAAAAGAGGTTTTGAAGGCGGACAGATGCCCTCTTACAGACAAATGCCGAAATTAAAAGGTTTCACAAACTTTGCTGCTCTTAACTGTGCAGAAATCAATGTTAAAGACATTGAAAAACTCGACGCAGCAGAAATCGATTTGACTTGGTTAATCGAAAACGGCAAAGCTCATCCGAAATCAGAAGTATTGAGAGTTTTAGGCAACGGCGAAATTTCAAAATCCGTTACCGTAAAAGCAAGATACTTTACACCTTCTGCTAAAGAAAAAATTGAAAAAGCAGGCGGTAAAGCTGAGTTAGTATAAAAAAATATATAAACTGCAAGCTGATACAATATACAGCTTGCAGTTTAACTATTCTATCCGTCTTGATAGTTAGAAACATGATAGACGGAAAAATCAATGGAGAGGACTTATAATGCAAAATGCAAGAATGAAACCGCCTACAATGGATGATGTTGTATCAATGTTTCAGGCATCAGGTTTAAAAGCAAAACTGTTATTTACTTTTGCTATGATAGTTATTTTTAGGCTTGGTGTAGCGCTTCCTTTGTACGGGGTAAATAACGAGGTAATATCCAACCTTGCAAGACAGGGAAATCTTATAGGTTTTATTGACCTGTTTTCTGGTGGTGCACTTGCCAATGTGTCTATTCTGGCACTTGGTATCGGGCCTTACATCACAGCTTCAATTATCATGCAGCTGTTGACTGTAATCATCCCTCACCTTGAACAGCTTCAAAAAGAAGAAGGCGAAGCCGGAAGACGAAAAATATCTCAATATACAAGATATTTTACTGTATTTATTGCGTTCTTTCAGGCAACAATATTCTTGCTTTATCTTTTGCATCAAACAAGCAACGCACTTCTTCCCGGTGTGTCTCCGATTGTATTTTTCATCGGTTCTGCAATTATTTTGACAGCAGGTTCGGTTTTTGTAATGTGGCTTGCTGAATTGATGACTGAAAGAGGTATTGGTAACGGCGGTTCTTTGTTAATCTTTGTCGGTATCATTTCAAGACTCCCCTCTTATTGCGAACAGACAGGAACTCTTGTTGCAAATGATTCTTCTTTGCAGCTTGGCTTGCTGGCATTGCTGGCAATATTCTTTGCAACAATGGTTTTAATTGTAATCATGCAAGAAGCTGTAAGAAAAGTTCTCATTGTAAACCCTAAACGTCAGGTGGGCAATAAAATTTACGGCGGAGTAAATACATATATTCCGTTTAAGATGAATCCGGGCGGTGTAATGCCTATCATCTTTGCAATTGCTATTTTGCTCTTTCCAACAACAGTAATAAGCCTTATTGGCCAGACAAATCTGCCTGCCGGAGCATTGAAAGATGCAATCACTTGGCTTTCTACAACATTGAGCCCTTCCGGTTGGGTACATTATTTATTATATTTCTTGTTGATTGTTTTCTTAACTTTCTTTTATGCATCAATTATGCCTAATATGCAGCCAAAAGAAATTGCCAACAATCTGAAAAAATACGGTTCATCTATTCCTGGAATTAAACCTGGAAAACCAACCGCAGAAGCTCTTGATAAGATTATTTCAAGATTAACATTACTTGGTGCGTTGAGCCTTGGTATTGTTGCATTGATTCCTTCAGGCGCTACTTATATAACAAGGATTACGCCTTTGCAAGGTATTGGTGCTACGTCATTGATTATCATGGTTGGTGTTGCACTCGACTTTATCAATCAGATTAAGACGCAATTGCTGGCAAAAAATTATGAAAGCTTTTTGAAAGAATAAAAAAAACATCCCTGTAAAGGGATGTTTTTTTATGATATAATTTTTTTATGAAATTCAATTTAATTGAAAAAACAGCTTTTTCTGCGGTGTTTATTATTTTTTTATTTTGTGTGGTTCGTGATTATACAGTATCGCATGATTTTCTTATAACCGGTGTCTATGGGTTTATTATAGGCCTGCCGCTGGTTTTTATTTGCGGGCTTTATGTTTTGATAAAAACTCTTGTTGGCTCTAGTGACCCTGTTTCTAAGTCGATACCTGACAAATCAGAAAATCTCTACTGTGCTGCCCCTGAAAAGAAATATGATAATTCTTTGGTAAAAAAATTTGCAAAATTCGGGTATTTGACATGCGGATTTGTATTCGGTGGGATAATTCTTTTTGCTTCTATTCAAAAACTTTTCCTTTTGGGAATTTTATTTGTTCCCATTATGCTGGTGGTTTGGATAGCTGCATTTGTATGCGCAGTGTATCCTATTGGCATGTGTATTTCCTATTTATTATCTACAGAGTCAAAACCTGCATCTATTGAAAAAACACAGTTCAGCACCGATGAAACCTGGGGAATAATTGCATATTTTGTGGGATTAATCACTCTTGTATTAGTTTTGTACAACTTCTTTTTTAATAAATAAATTTTTTTGTATAAAGCAAAAAAAATGCTTACAAAATCGTTGCAAGCATTAAATAAACACGAGGATATTAAGAGAGAGAGAGTATATGGATAAAACTTTTATTATCGATTTAAGTTGTAAGTTATAATCTTTGACTTGTTGTATTTTTCTTCCTTAAAGTTTTGATTTCCCTTACTCTTATATAAAGTATTTTGCTCTTAAAAAATTGCCTTTAATTTTTCAAAAAGTTAAGAAATGTTAACTTGATATTTCGATACCCTCTATTTGTCCAGTTGTTTTTTTAATATTTGAATAATTAAAAATTTAATAAATCTTAACAAAGTTCTTGAAAACGCGCACGAAAAGCCATTATTGAACAACTGCATTACTATTAATCATTTTGTTATTTTATATAAACAATTATTTACTCTTTTGTTAAAAAGGGCTCAAATCTTAATAAAATCAATCAAAAAAGCTTGCTTGTGGATTTTTACCATGTAAGATAAATATACAAGGGCGAATTATGCCCGTAATTAATATCTAAAAAGAAGGTAAAATGGCAAAAGACGTAATCGAATTTGAAGGCAAGATTTTAGAATCACTACCGAATGCAATGTTTAGAGTTGAACTCGAAAACGGACACGAAATACTTGCTCACATTTCAGGAAAAATAAGAAAGAATTTCATCAAAATTCTTCCCGGAGACAAAGTCAAAGTTGAAATGACTCCGTATGATTTAACCAGGGGAAGAATCACTTACAGACTTAAATAAATACGCTCCCGCCTCTCGGGACGTACGCGGCAAAAACAATAAAAACACTAGATAAGGAAAACAAAATGAAAGTAAGAGCATCAGTTAAAAAAATGTGCAAAGACTGCAAATTCATCAGAAGAAGAGGCAGAATCACAGTTATTTGTAAAAACCCTAAACACAAACAAAGACAGGGTTAATTCTATTTAGTAATCAATCAGAAAAACATAAGGAGAAACAATGGCAAGATTGGCTGGGGTTGATTTACCCCGTAACAAAAGAATGATAATCGCTTTAACCTATATCTACGGTATAGGACCAACTCGTTCTGCTAAAATCTTAGAAGCTTGCGGAATTTCACAAGACTTAAGAACAGACGATTTGACAGATGACGATATCAAAAAATTAAGAAACGAACTCACAAATTACCACATCGAAGGTGATTTGAGAAGAGAAGAATCTCTTAACATCAAGAGATTATCTGAAATCAACTCTTACAGAGGTATGCGTCACAGAAGAAAACTCCCTGCAAGAGGACAAAGAACAAAAACTAACGCAAGAACAAGAAGAGGCAAAAAAACAGGCCCTGTTTCTAAAAAGAAATAAGAAATTGAGTTAGTTTAAGTACACAAGAGTAATAATTAAAGGAAATAAAAATGGCAAGACCAATTAAAACTAAAAAGAAAGAAAAAAAGAATGTATTGCAGGGTGTTGTTCACATTCAATCAACATTTAACAATACAATCGTAACTTCTTGCGATACTCAAGGTAATGCTATTGCATGGGCATCAGCAGGCGGCTGTGGTTTTAAAGGTGCTAGAAAAGGCACTCCGTTCGCAGCTCAATCTGCAGCAGCTCAAGTAGCTAAAAAATCAGTTGACCAAGGAATGAAAAAAGTAGAAGTATACATCAAAGGACCCGGTTCAGGCCGTGAAACAGCTATCAGAGCTATTCAGGCTGCAGGTTTGGAGATCACTTTAATCAAGGACGTAACACCTATTCCGCACAACGGATGCCGTCCTCCTAAGAAGAGAAGAGTTTAATCTCTGACCTTCCCGTCATTCCGGAATGTATTTCGGAATCCCCGTAAAATACGGACAAAGAGAGCCTGATAAAAATCAGGATGACGTAAAAATAGTTAAGAAAAAGAAAGAAAAAGGAGTCAAAATTGGCTAAATATACAGGACCTTCAAATAAATTATTCCGTAACTTCGGTGTAACGGATTTATCTAACAGAAAGTTGGTTTCTTCTTTGAGACAGACTGCTTCAGGTCAGCATGGTGCTGCAAGAAAAAAACTTTCTGACTATGCTCTTCACTTAAATGAAAAGCAAAAAATCAGACTTACATACTTAGTAAGCGAAAAACAGTTTGCAAAATACTACAACAAAGCTGCAAGAACAAAAGGCGTTACAGGTACAGTTCTTTTACAATTGTTAGAATCAAGACTTGATAACGTTGTGTTCAGAGCAGGTTTTGCAACAACAAGAAAACAATCCAGACAAATCGTTAACCACGGCCACGTGCTTGTTAACGGCAAAAAAGTTGACATTCCATCATACCTAGTTAAAGCAGGCGACGAAATCACAGTAAGAGCAAAAAGCTCAGACTTCGTTAAAGCTGTTATGGAACCGTTAGATGTAGCTGCTCCAGCATGGATGACAGTTGATGCTAACGCTCAAAAAATCGTGTTCGATAGAATTCCTGAAAGAGAAGAGCTTGATCCTGAATTCAAAGAACAACTCGTTATTGAGTACTACTCAAAATAATCCACATAAGTCCGAATAACTACAATTAGGAGAAAAACAGATGGAATTAAAAATTAAAAACGTAACAACAACAACCGGTTCTGACGGATCACAATACGGAAAATTTTCTATTGAACCGTTAGAAAGAGGCTTTGGTAATACAATCGGAAACGCATTAAGACGTGTATTGCTTTCTTCATTGGAAGGTGCAGCTGTTACAGCAGTTAGAATCGAAGGTATTACTCACGAATACACAGCTATCCCGGGTATTGTTGAAGACGTTATTGATATAATGTTGAATCTTAAAGGTATGGTTGTAAAAACTGATTCAAAAGAACCTCAACAGTTAAGATTAGACATTGATAAACCGGGCCCTGTTTTGGCTTCTGACATTCAACTTCCTGCAGGCGTTAAAATTGTTAACCCCGACTGGTTGATTTGTACAGTTGCTGAAGGCGGTTCTATCCACGCTGATATCGTGGTAGAAACAGGCAAAGGTTACATTGCTCACGACGTATTGAAAAACAATAACGGTGCAATGCCTATCGATATGTTACCTATCGATGCAACATTCATGCCTATCAAACGTGTCAGCTACAATGTAGAAAACACTCGTGTAGGCGATGTTACAGACTTCGACAAACTTAACCTCGAAATCTGGTCAAATGGTTCTATCGATGTAAACGTTGCATTGTCTCAAGCAGCTAACATCTTAATCGAACACTTTATGCAAATTGCGGCAATCACAGGTACTCCTGTTGTTTCTATGCCTCAGGTTGCAGCTGTGATTGAAGAAGAAGTTGTTGCTGATACAAGTGCTCCTACAATTTCAATCGAAGATTTGGAATTGTCTGTAAGAGCATACAACTGCTTGAAAAGAGCAAGCATCAACAACATGGCTGAATTACTGAAAAAATCAGAACATGATTTGTTGAACATCAAAAACTTCGGTAAAAAATCATCTGACGAAGTTATCGAAAAATTACACCAATTTGGTTTAGACCTTATGCCTAACCCTGAAGGTGTAGATATGGACGAGCTTGTATAGTCTGTATTTAAGAACAGAAATAATTAAGAAAAAGGATAAATAAAAATGAGACACCAGTCTAAAAAACATCACTTAGGAAAAGCACAAGACCAAAGAAATGCCTTGTTGCGTTCTTTAGCGACTGAACTTATTTTGCACGGTGAAATTAAAACTACTATGGCAAGAGCAAAAGCTCTTAAACCTTATGCAGAAAACATTATCACTCTTGCAAAACAAGGTACTCTTCACTCAAGAAGATTGGCTGCAAAATTCATCTTTGACAAAGAAACTGGCAAATTTATGAATTTTGAAACAGGCGAAGTTCTTGAAGGCGTAGAAAAAGCTGATAAAGAACAAAAAGCTGTTGCTCAAACAATTTTGAGAAAATTGTTTGTTGAAACAGGCAAAAAATACGCTAACAGAAACGGCGGTTACACAAGAATCTACAGAATGCCTCCAAGACGCGGCGATGCTGCTGAAATGGCATTGATTCAACTCGTTTAATCGAGGGTGTGATGCCGAAGTATTCAATTATAGTTGAATATATCGGAACAAATTATTCGGGCTCACAAGTTCAGCCTGATAAGGTAACGATTCAGTCTGAACTTAACAAAGCCCTTAGCACATTGAAAGTGGCAGATGCCTTTAACGAAGAAGGCAGCCAAAAACAAATAATCAAGACAATCTTCTCAGGCAGGACTGATGCAGGTGTGCATTCAAAGGGTCAGGTTGTCCATTTTGAAAGTTCAAAACCCATTGTTGCTTCAAGGTTTTTAAACTCGATAAACGGAATCTTACCTAATGATATAAGCGTTAAATCAATTCAAGAAGTTGATGAAAAGTTTCATGCACAGTTGAGTGCAAAATACAGAGTGTATCAGTACAAAATTGTCAACAGACAACACAGAAGCGCTTGGGATAAACATTCTCTCCTTGTTAGGGAACCCTTAAACATTGAGAGGATGAATAAGGGCCTATCATATTTAATCGGAGAACATGATTTTACTTCGTTTAAATCAATGAGAACGGCCAACCCCGCAAAAGATTGTATTGTATACAAAGCTGAATGCAAAAAAGAAGGTGATATTATTACTTTTGAAATTGCAGGCAACAGGTTTTTGTATAATATGGTCAGAACAATTGTCGGTACTTTGCTTATGATTGAGCACAATAAATTTGAACCCGAATTTATGAAACAAGTGCTCGAAGCTAAAGACAGAACAAAAGCGGGTCCCACAATCAGCCCTGACGGGTTGACACTGATTGAAGTGGGATATGAACAATATAACTTAGTTAAGTAAACAAAAGAAAAATAAAAGGAAAACTGAAAGATGAAAACATATTCAGCAAAACCTCTTGAAGTTGAAAGAAAATGGTATGTAATCGACGCCGAAGGTAAAACTTTGGGCAGATTGGCTACTGTTTGCGCTAACTTACTCAGAGGCAAATTAAAACCTGAATACACACCTAACGTTGATACAGGTGATTTTGTTATCGTTATCAACGCTGACAAAATTCAGGTTACAGGCAACAAAGAAACAGATAAAATTTACTACCACCACACAATGTATCCGGGCGGATTAAAATCAATTTCTTTCAAAGATTTGATGGCAAAAGACCCTACAAAAGCTATTGAAAAAGCTGTTAAAGGTATGCTTCCTCACAATACATTGGGTGCACAACAGTTCACTAAACTTAAAGTTTATGCAGGTGCTGAACATCCGCACGAAGCTCAAAAACCTGTAGTTTATGAAATGGAGGTTAAATAATGGCTGATACTAAAGAATTCAAAGCAACAGGCAGAAGAAAGACCTCTATTGCAGTTGTAAAACTGGTTAAAGGTAAAGGCAGAGTATTCATTAACGGTAAAACTATGGATGCATATCTTGGTAACAGACCGGCTATGAAAATTCTTGTTTACAAACCTTTAGCATTGACAGAAAACATGGAAAACTTTGACGTTAAAGTTAAAGCTGTTGGCGGCGGTATCTGCTCTCAAGCGGGTGCTATCAGACACGGTATTTCAAGAGCATTGTTACAGTACAACCCTGAATTAAGATCTGTTCTTAAAGCAGAAGGCTTGTTAACAAGAGACGCTCGCGTTAAAGAACGTAAAAAATACGGTAGAAAAAGAGCAAGAAAAAGATTCCAATTCTCAAAACGTTAGAGAGTTACGGCACAGCCAAAAAATCTTTTTTATACTTTTACAAAAACAGTTTTCGAATACATCGAAGGCTGTTTTTGTATGAAGTGAGTGTTACAAAAAACGTAAGCAACTAGCAAAAAAATTTTTGAGCGTTGTTATATCTGTATAATACAGTTAATTTTCAGGAGAATTATGAATATAACCCCAATTTCTATATCAAATATAGCGCAAAAAACCGGCATAAGCTTTGCTAAAAAAATTGAAAGCAGCACACAGGATAATAAAGCATCTGGAGAAAACTGCAAAAATTGCGTTTCACCGGAAAAAATGCTTACAGCCCTTGTTGCACTTGCCGGACTGACTACGTTAAACAGTTGCCAGGATGATTTTAAATATAGAGAAATGAATAATTTAAAAAATAAGTATTTTGAAAGTCTTTCAGAACAAGAAAAACAGCTATCTAAATCTGATGAAAAAACTTATGTTTTTGATGCACAAAAAGACAGTCTTTTTAAAGAAACTGATAAGTATAAATATAGTCATACAAGAATAAAAACGCCGGAAAAAACAACTGTTGTGGGCAATATTGTGAGAAAAGAAGATGGAAAAGCGCTCAAATTTATCAATGTTTATAATAAAGAAAATATTATACAATCAAGTACCTTAAAAGATCCTAAAACAAATGATGTTTTCTATGCTCAATATACAAACAAGGGATACTTGACGGCTATTCATGATAAAAATGGTGATGAACTTCCAAGCTCTCGATTTGGAGATGTGGCTGGAATTCTAATGATGGCAATTTGTCTTTACGGAATAAATATAGCAAAAAGCATTTTTATGGAAAAATAGACTGTTCGAGAAAGATTCGTGATAAGGAACAACGTGACGTGAACGAATTTTTTAAGTGACAATTGAAAAGGTGAGTCAGTGACGGCTCGAGAAGTCGAGTCGGCAGTGACGATACTAGATTATACTTTAATTAAAGAAATTTTATAGTATTTCAAAAAATATATTGACCATATGGTTAATATATTTTTTTTAACCTTTAACCCCGAGATTGATGTATTTGTCATGCGCAAAAAGTATTATTTAACTATAAAAGTTGAGTAACTCTTGGGGAGTATAGAGTAGTAATGAGAAGTATCGTAAAGTTTAGTACAAAATTATCTTTGGCGGCATTTACCGTTATTTTGGGTATGTCATCTGTTATGGCCAATACTTTGTCTGAGGTTGAAATTAGCGCTCAAGACACAGGCTACGGTATTGTTTTAAAAACTGATGAAGCAGCACAAATGAAAAAAATCATTTCATCTGATAATAAGATGACAATTGAGCTAAAAGATGTAGAAGTTTCTCCCGACCTCAACACTGTGTACAATAACGCCGAAAACATCGATAATGTTACAATTTCACCGGCATCAAAAGGCGATATCAAAATAGTTTTCAAAGGTGAAGGTATTTCAAACAGCAGAGTTTCTTTCGAATCTGCAAAAAATATTATACCTGCACTCAACCAAAATAAAAGCAGCCAATCCATTCAGTTAAGCGGCCCTGTGTCTAGCTATACACCTGTTTATAATCCGGAAGCTTTTGCACAAGATTCTGAAGATTCGCAAACATCTAACCCGCAATTGAATGAAGTATTAACAAAAATGCATGTTACAAGAAGTATGCTTGTGACAGCAAAAAAATATGCCAAAAAGACAATACATAAAGTTGAGTCAGGCGATATCAATTTTGCAACTGTTTTTGGAGTAATCCTTGTTATTGCAGCATTTATGCTTAAACCGAGAAGAAAATCTGCACCTGAGCAAAGACCTCAATCTCTTACAGGTATTCTTTCTAACAAAAGCCCTCAAATGCAGCGTGAAATTGGCTTGAACCGCGAAATGACATCTAACATGAATCTTGGTGCAGGCAGAGCAGCTTCTTTAAATTCCAATGCATTGAAAACAGGCTATGGAATGAGAGCTTACCAACAAAGCCAAAAAAATCCTTATATGTCTAACACAACATCAAATGGTGTTTCCGGTATTGCAAGAAGAAAACCCTTGCAAAGCGCAGCTCCTGTAAAAAGACAAACTACATCAAACAGACCGGTATCATTAAATATGAATGTTCCTATAAAATCAAACAGACCGGCTATGACAAGCCCTGTTGCTTCCAAAACAATTCCTGCTGCAAAGTCAAAAGCGGCAATGGAACCTTCTGATTTGGATAGTATGAAATTTTTGGAATCAATTACAAAAATATATGAAAAAAATGGCAGAACAGACCTTGCAAAAGGCTTGAAAGACAACCTGAGAAAAGCACAAATGTCAGGCCACGCAGCCATGTAAGATAAACAGTTTAAGAAGTGTAACTACAAGAGAGAGAAATAAATAGACGATACTCAACAATATACGAGACAGCAAAAACTGTCTCTTTTTTTTATAATAAAATAGCAAAAAAATTTTTGTTTATTTTTTATACTACCAGGTGAACGTTATGCAAATATTTTTTAACAGTTATTTTAATACCCCATCGTCTTTTAAAAAACAAAAAAATACACAATCATTTAAAGCAGCAATACCAAAAAATGTATCTGATATCACTAAAACTCAGATAGAAACCTGTATAAAACAGGGTATGAGCGTCAAAAGCATAGCTGAATTTTTAAATATAAGGCTAAATGCCTTATACAAAGCTATGGAAGAATTTAATATAATGACCGTGAATAAACAAAATAGGTTAAATAACCAGAAGAGTATGCATATTCTTAACTCTACTTTGCCAAAAATGCTGGCTAAAAATGCAGATCTTTTTGAAATGGCACAGGCAACCGGAGTTGATCAAAAGAAAATAATCTCCTGGATTGCAGAAAGAACAAACAAATCTTTTAAAGAAACCCGCCACAAAATGCTGCAGGACCTGTTTAAAAAAAATTATAATAAAGCACAAATTGCAGAATTGCTCGGTATAAAAGAGCATACAGTAAAAAGAATGAAATATAATCTTGGTGTTTTTGAGGTTGTAAAAAAAGATAAAAAAGTTGAAATGATTAAACAAATGCTTTCTTCCGGAATGTACCCTAAAGAAATTGCCCAAAAACTTGATATGGCTGTTTGTACAATTTATATGTACATGAAGGAATATAAACTTAAAAATCTTATATCAGAGTATCAAAAGAAAACTATTCTTGAACGCTCAAAGCAAGGCCTCAGTCTGTCTGCTATTGCAAAAGAACTGCGCATTGACAGGGCAAGCATTGCAAGGTTTGTAGACAAACACGAACTCAAACAAGAGATTATGCAGCTGCGAAACGAATATAATAAATCTATTGCCAGTAGGGTAAAAGACTCTTCATTGAAAACAGTTGCGGGTGAAATGAATCTTTCTCATTGTCAAATTAAATACAGGCTGAAAAAGGCACAGGATTCTTCCAATCTCCCCCAATAGACCCATATTTAGGTGATTTTGTATTTTTACTTCTTGTTTTATGATTTAATAAGACTAGGCCTAAATTTTTACAGGTGCGTTTAAAGGAGTTTAACTTGAGCGAAATCGGTTCTAAAGAATATTTTTGCATTTTTGGCGGCGGCGCAATTCGCGGGCTTGCTTATCTTGGTGCAATGCAGGCAATGCAAGAGCTTGGTGTTACGATTAAAGCTTTTGCCGGCTCTTCTGTAGGCGCTGTTTTTGCGGCATTTGCTTCTCTTGATTATACATGTGAGGAGTTTCGCGAGCTTTTTAATGAGGTGAATTTTGACCTTTTTAGAGACGTTAGGCTTGATTTGACCAAAAAATTTGCAATAAGCAAAGGCGAACATTTTCTCAACTGGATTAGAACAGGTATCGAAAAAAAATATTACGGTGACAAATACCAAAAAGACAAAAATCCCCCTGTAACTTTTAAGGATATAAAAAAGGATTTTTTTGTAATAACAACAAATATAAACGGCTGCAATCCGCATATTTTCTCTAAATATACAACACCCGATTTTGAAGTGGCACAGGCAGTTAGAATATCAACTTCTTTGCCCGGCCTTTTAGAACCCTTTGAATATGACCAAAATGTTTTGATAGACGGTGATATGATGAAAAGCTGGCCTATGTGGCGTGTTAATGAAATTCTTTGTCCGAGAGATTCGCGTGTTATTGAATTCAGATTGGAAGGTGCAAAGTGCTGGCCAAATGTCAAAAATTCTGTTGAATATCTAAATGCAGTATTTGCAACATTATCAAACTTTGCTACAGATTACATAATGCAAACATATCAACCCAAAGATAAGTTTGATTATGTAAAAATAGATACAGACCATATTCTGCCTGTGCAGTTTACTCTCCCGCAATCAGAAAGAGAAAAACTGATTGTGCTCGGATATGATACAACAATGGAGTATTTTAAAAAGACTCTGCTGCAAAAGAAGAAATCTCTGCTGCCTCAATACACAGTTATGCTTGATCATTTGATTAAAATCAAAAACGCAGTAAAAAACAATAAAATTTGTGATGCCAAATCATATATTTGCGACATGTTTATTTATCTTTGTGATGCCAAAAGATATATTGATATAGCAATATATGATAACGCGGTGAGGTTTAAGGACTATTTCTTTTCCCACCTTCAGACAAGCTTTTTTCTAAAAAGTACAGAGCTTAAAGACAAAAGACAGGTTGAATTTTATCTTAATAACCTTTATGACGAAGTTCTCGAACGCTGCATGGAGCTTGAGTCTTATATAAAAGAATTCAGTATGTAAAAACAAAAAAGCCGCTTTATTTTAAAGCGGCTTTTTATTGTATTTGATATATTTACTGCACTTTAGTACCATCTAGCATCTGTTTTATACCATCAACAGAGCTTAAGATACCTGTTGCCTCATAGGGAATGTAAACAACTTTGTTATTTTCACCTTCAACCATTTGTTTAAGTGTATCAAGATATCTTACTGCAATGAGGTATTTATCCGGCTGGCCGTGGTCTTGAATAGCTTCTATTGTTTTGTTAATTGCTGTTGCTTCAGCTTCTGCCTGTTTTACACGTGCGGCTGCCTGACCTTCTGCAACCAGTCTTGCGGCTTCTTTTTCACCTTCTGCTTCAAGAATTGCTGATTGTTTTTGACCTTCTGCTTTATTTATTGCAGCTGTTTTTTCACCTTCTGCTTTAAGAATTGCAGCTTGCTTTAAACCTTCTGCTTCGTATATAGCAGCACGTTTTTCTCTTTCTGCTTTAACCTGTTTTTCCATAGATGCCTGAACATCTGCAGGAGGAGTGATTTCCTGAAGCTCAATACGGTTAACTTTTACACCCCATTTGTTTGATGCTTCATCAAGGGTTTCTCTCAATTTTGCGTTGATAGTGTCACGTGACGACAGCGTTTCGTCCAGCACCATATCACCGATAACGTTTCTCATAGTTGTGAGTGTCAGTTTTTCAATAGCCTCGGGAAGGTTTTGGATACGATAAACCGCACTTTTTGCGTCCATAATTTGAAAATAAATCAATGCATTTATAGAAATAGACACGTTGTCTTTTGTAATTACATTTTGACGAGGTATATCCATGACAGATTCACGAAGGTCAATGGCTGTTTTTTCTGTATAAAAAGAATATGTTCTGCCATCAGGTCCTCTTTGAGAAGTTTTCCATTGAATTTTTCTGGGGTATTCAAAAAATGGAATAATAATGTGAAATCCTGCGTAGAGTACTTTTTCAAAAGCCCCCAGTTTTTCTATAATCATTGCCTCTTCCTGCTGGATAATTTTGATACCCGCTGAGAAGTATGCGATTACAAGAATCAATAATACCAATAATAAAAAGCCCATCTTTTTCTCCTTTTTTGTATTCTAATAGTTGTGTCTTATTCCGTTTCCATCTGTGATTTGTTTCAAATTAAACTCCAAAATTTTTATTCCCCAGTTTTGTGCATATTCGTTTGCAATATCAATGATACTGCGGGTTAGGTCTCTGAGACATTCTGCTGAATTAGTGCCTTCATCAGCGTCAATGAGTCGTTTTTGCAAAACTCCTGCAAACAACTGGTTAAGAGCATCAAAAAGGTATGCCGCTTCATAAACTGCTTTATAAGGGTCTGTAATTTTGTAAACAATATCAGCTTTGAGTTTCATTCTAGCCTTGTCTTTGCCGAAGAATTCTCTGTCATCTTTGGGAAAACTTATTACATCAGGCTCAAGGCTGATTTTTCCGTTATTTAAAAACTTTTTATGGTTGTAAGGGTCTTCAATTCCGTGTAGTTTTTCAATAAAAGGTATAATAAGATGCACACCTTCGCCTATGACCCTGTCGAATTTAGCAAGCCGCTCCACCACAGCCTGTTCATTTTTGTCTACGATAATTAAGCATTTGTAGCCAATGGCAATAAATACTAAAAGTGCTGTGAGTGAGACAATTAAAGATGCAATCATAAAATCCTATTCTATAGGCACAACATACATGATGATACTGTCATTTTTGACTATCTTTGCCTGCGCGCCTTTTTCTACTGTTTCTCCGTTAAGGGATTTTGCCTGCCATTCTTCGCCAAAAATAGCAATACGACCGTTATTTTCAGTAACAGTTTCCAGCACATTCGCTGTTTTGCCTATATACATTTCGACGGTTTCGGGTTTATCGCTGCCGTTTTTCTTTTTTAAAAGGAATGGACGCAGCCATATGAGGAAAATTGCACTGAATAAACCAAATACCAAAACTTGATATATCGGTTCTATGCCCATTTGTGCACCAATAGCTGCAATAAAACAAGCAAAACCAAGGTTTAAAAAGAACATAACGGGGGTAAACATTTCAATTATAAAAAATATGACGCCTGCTATACACCATATTTGCCATAACTGAAAAAAAATATGAAATAATTCCATCAGATGCCTCCTATGTTCTTTATTATATAGGTTTTTAGAGGGGCTTGCAATATAAACCCGCAAAAAGGACGATATATCGTCCTTTTTGCGTATATTTTTAATAACCTCCGTCTGTTATACAATAGTGGCCGTCTTCAAGGTCATATTTGTCGTGTACTGTGCATACATTGCATAAACAGCCTTTATCTTCGTCAATACAGCGGCTTTTTGTATAAGCACAGAATAAATTTTCCAGTCCTTCAACATTTTCTATGCCTTTTAACATGTCAATCATGTTGTGCGGCATTTCTTTAATTTTGCAAGATGTTGTGTAAGAAGGGCATTTTAAGCAGTTGCATGCTTGTAGATTTTCTTTTGTTTTTTCAACCTGACTCATATATTTCTCCTTATTAACGCGGTTTCTTTTTTCCGTCCATCATGTCTTCAACTTCGTGAGCCCCTTCGCCGTAATATTTTGCTTCTTCGGGGTCCAGTGTAATCAACAGTTTAAATAATTCACCGGCATGTTCTCTTTCTTCATTAACAATGTCTGTTAAAACTGTGTGTACAAGCTCGTTATCTGTTGATTCTTTGATTTGTTCATAAAGTTGAATCGCTTCATATTCCGCGGCAATATTGAATCTGATACCACGGATTAATTCTTCTTTAGTGAGTTTTCTGTCACAATGCGTTACGTTGCATGAATTTTCAAAATGCGGCATATCCTGTCTCCATATTATGTATGCAGACATATTCTAAGCGCAAAATGTAGCATTTTAATCACACAAAAAAGCTAGCCAATGTATAGTTTAAACAAATCATTAAAATTACAAATCTTTATTGAGCAGATGCTTGCGTATCTTCAACCGGTTGTGCGGGTTGTTCTGCAGCTGTGGTTTGTTCTTCCGGTGCATTGGCAGCCTGCCCGGTTGTCTCGCCTTCTTTTTCATTAGGCTCTACTACTGCAATACCCATAGCTGTTAGTGCCTGTTTTGCTTTGGGGGCAAGGGCTGTATCAGGGAAATTTTCTAAAATAGTTTGATAGCAGTCAATTGCTTCTTGTTTGTATTCTCTTGCTTTATAAAGGTTGGCTGCTTTGTAATATAATGGTGCAAGTGTAATATCGGGCGCAATCAGCATCTGGTTATCGAGTTTGATTTTTATTTCAATCATACTTGCGTTGTCAGCCGGTGAAAAAAGAGAGTTTGCATAAACTTTTCTTGTTAATCTATCAATTGTTTCTGACATTGAAGTCATGTCTTCCTGTGTTATGGAACCTGCAGATTTTTTTGATTTTTTTGCAGCAAGCGAGTCCATAGATGCCATGGAAAATACAATCATACCTATCAACAATAAAATTAAAGTCTTTTTCATAATCTTTCTTCTAAAAGTTTATACTCCTGCCCTAATGATATTCTATATTAAATGCATGTGTTTTACACTAACCATATGGTCTAAATTTAAAACAACCCGAGCTGTTGCGTTTTGTCTTCGAGTATGTTTCTCAAAAACTTTGCCCTGTGCCATTTTGTGGGGCCGTATTGTTTAATTGCATCCACATGTTTAGCTGTAAGATAGCCCTTGTTTTGCTCCCAGCCGTATTGCGGAAATTTTTGTGCAAGCTCATCCATAAATCTGTCTCTGCTGACTTTGGCTAAAATGCTTGCAGCCGCTATTGATGCTGATTTAGCATCTCCTTTTACAACAGTTTTTTGCGCCATTGCATATTTTTTTATGAGCTTGTTTCCATCAACAAGAGTAAGCGTTTTTGCCTTGCCAAGCTGCTTTTGAACCTGCTCGCATGACAATTTCATGCAGTTTAGGGAGGTGTTTAAAATATTGTTTTTTTCTATATCTTCTACACTTCCGGCCTGTATAAAATAAATTGAATGTTTTTTTATGATGTCGTAGAGCTCTTCTCTGTTTTTTTCTGACAATTTTTTTGAATCATTTAATATAGAAAGTTCATTGTACAAATCCATGTTGTGCTCTTTAAAACACACAGCTGCTGCAAAAACAGGCCCAGCCCCCGGACCTCTTCCGGCTTCGTCTGTTCCTATAATAAAATCAAAGTTGTTTTCTTTTTTGTTTGCATCATCAAAAGAAAAAAGCTCTTGTATTTTATTGCTCTGTTTTATCAATGTTGTCATCCAGAATAAATCTTCCTATACGTCCTGCACGAAAATCCGTAAGCACCATAACAGCGGTTCTTGTTATGTCCGGTTCACTGTTTTTGACAATCCAGTTGCGGCTTTTGGCTATATTTTCAAGTGTAATTTCATTGTCTAAATTGTAGTATTCTTTAACCTTTATCGGGTATTTTTGCGCAAGTATTTCGAGAAGCTCTGCTGCCACTTCTTCGTTTTCATATGCGTTTTCGCTGACAGAATTGACCATTGCCAGTTTTCCTGCTTTAATCTGGTCTTCCTGTTTTAACGGGATTATTCCCGGTGTGTCGAGCAAATCTATTTTGGGGTTTACTCTCACCCACTGCTGCTGGCGTGTAACACCGGCTTTTGCACCGACTTTTGTCTTACCTTTTTTTATAAGTTTATTTATAATACTCGATTTACCTACGTTAGGCATACCCACAACCACTACTCGTGCCGGGCGTGGTAAAAGCCCTTTGGCAACCAGCTTGTCTATGCGCGGTTTTGCAAGCTCTATAACTTTGTTTACGATAGTTGAAATATCATTGTTTTTAGATGCACAAGAAGCAATAACCGGAAAACCTGAAGTTTCTTGATAATGTTTTATCCATTGTTTGAGCGCATTTTCATCCGCAAGGTCGGCTTTGTTCAGTACAATGAGTCGGGGTTTTTCTCCCAGAAGTTTTTTTATATCAGGATAAACAGAGCTGTCAGGGATGCGTGCATCAAGTACTTCAATAACCACATCTACAAGGTTTATGAGTTCTTTCAACTTTTTCTCTGCTTTTGCAATATGTCCGGGGTACCAGTGGATATGTGCCATACATAGACTCCTTTATATAAATAAAGCGGCAATTCAATTGCCGCTTATTATGATTTTTTGCTTCAAAGCGTTGATTAACGCTTTTCAATTTTTTCTTTAATTCTTGTTGCTTTACCGGAACGTTCTCTGAGGTAGTAGAGTTTAGCTCTTCTAACGTCACCGCGTCTAACAACCTGGATTTTTTCTAAACGTGGAGAGTAAACAGGGAATACTCTTTCAACACCAACACCCTGGAAAGTTTTTCTTACAGTGATGGTTTTGCCTACGCCTGAACCTCTCTTTTTAATAATAATACCTTCGAAAGCCTGAGTTCTTTCTTTGTTGCCTTCGATAATTCTTACGAAAACTTTAACAGTATCTCCGGGGTTTAATTCAGGGAGATTGTTATTTTCAATGTGTTTTTTTCCTAATGCTTCAACTATCGGATTCATTGTTTTATTCCTTTATTTCTGATTATAAACATATTTTTGTGACAATAAATAAATCTTAATCAAAACATATTCATATATCAAGGGGGTGTGCACCCTTACGTTAAAGTTTAGCAACATTTTTTAATGTTTTTATGTATTCAAAGCTTTTGTCAATCTTTTCTTCGGGAATTTCTCCATTTTTGACAGCTTCTATGAGCTTTGCAATAAGTTCAATAACTGATTCATCAGTGTTTCTGTATATAAACATATTAACACCGGCATTAATAGCACGCTTGCAGGCTTCAAACGGTGAAAATTTTCTTATTCCGCCCATTACCATGTCATCTGAGATAACTACGCCTTTATATTTAAGCGTATTTCTTAAATAGCCGTCAATTACTTCCGGCGAAATTGAAGCCGGAATTTTTTCTTTGTTAAATGCTCTGTAATGTACGTGAGCAACCATAATTGCAGGAAGTTCATTTAATAGCTGTTTAAAAGGTTTTATGTGAACGTTTTCCATCTCTTCAATGCTAAGGTTTACTTCCGGCATTTCTTTATGAGAGTCGGTGCTTGTTTCTCCATGGCCCGGGAAATGCTTGCCTACAGGGATTATTCCGTTTTTTGTATAAGTCCTTGCTGCAATTGAGCCGAATTTTACAACTTCATCAGGGTCGTTTGAATAAGCTCTGTCTGCAATAATCGGGTTATTAGGATTTGTGTCAACATCAAGCACGGGCGCAAAGTTCATATTCAGTCCCAGATAAGTTAATTCCTGTGAAATCCACTGTACCTGCTGTTCAACGGCTTTTTCGCCCTGTTTTGCAGCATTTCTTGCGCTCAGGTAGTGCGGTCCGCCGTAAAGATTGAGCGTTCTCTCCACTCTGCCGCCCTCCTGATCAATACTCAAAAATGGCGCAAATAATGCATCTTCCTTAATCATATGCACTGCAGCTTTGAATCTTTCTTTGTCACAAATGTTCTGTGTAAAAAATATTACACCGCCAAGCCCTGATTTCAGTGCATTAATAAATTCCGGATTTGCATGCGGATTTTCCCCTTCATAACCCAGAATAAACATTTGATAAACTTTTTGTTCAAGCGTTAAATTTTCCATATTTTTATTTTACATCAACAGTTTGTTTTTGAAGATGGTTTAAAAATTTGTAAATTTATTTTGAATTGAGCTTTTCTTCTCTTTCTTTTTTAGTTTCTTCCAAAATAGCTCTGTCTTCGTATTTGTGCTCTATTTCAATTTTTTTATAAGTTCTGTTGATAAGGCTCAATGCAATAGCGGCAAAAGCTGCTATTTTTAAATATCTTGGTGCTGCTTTAAAGTCTTTTATAAGGTTTTTTGCAGCTTCTTTAGGGTTTTTCCAGTTGATTTTGGGTGGTGTTTCAAGTTTTAGCACAGGTTTGTAATGGCCAACTGCTGCTGTGATACCTGCTGCTGCGGCAATTTGGATATTTGATGAAACAGAATTCCTTAAATGGCTGTATGCACAGGCTGTTCTGTTGGCTTTTGAGCCTTTGTCTTTGTCTGTAAAAGAATTTATTGTGGGAGATATTAAAAATAATATTTTGGACATAACACACACCATTAAGTTTATGTTGTAATAAACCCCTAAAATGAAATTTTTTGTTACTTTAACGATTTTGTTTTACAAATTTTAATACTTATAAAGAATATTTTGAAATATCTTCAAAATATTTTTCAAGTGCCATATATCCGTTGTAAATTTCGTTTGTGATAAGAGTGTACCTGCAAGCAGCAAGATAGCGCAGTTCTTTTGCTCTTATTTCAATGATTTTGTCAGCATCACTTTTGAGGTTTTCATCAAGTGACATTGACCATTTTTTCAAAAGCTCAAGTTCTTCGTTTATTTGCTTAATTGTTGTGTATTCAAGCTGGTTGAAGTCGTATTTTCCTAAAAGAGCTTTTTCTTTGTTTGTAATTCTGCTTTTTACAACCGGTGTGCCGTATATTTTTTTGATAAACATATAATTGTCGGCAGCCAGTATGTGAGACATCGGGACTCCTGCACGAGCAAGCATTGAGGATGTACTCAAGGAGCTGAATTTGTCTTTTTCATCAGAGAGTGAGCTCATTTTTGTCAAAGGAGTAGTTATTTTTTCCTCGTTAGAAGTATTCAAATTTGAAAAATTCTCGTTAATTGTCCCAATCCTCTTTAATCTCAAAAATCTTTAATAAACCAATTTTATCTCACCCTTAATTTTTTGTCATGCTACTTTGTAGAATTGTAAAGTTTAAACAGGACTAATACAAATCGGGGGGCAATTATTTTGTACAAGTTGTTTTTATATATATAAAGGGAAAATTATAATTAATTTGGGGAATTAGAGGAAATGACACAAGGTGTAAATTTTTTCACAAATCCTAATGCGCCGTCTTCTAACGCGATGCGGCTTCTGGCAATGCAAAACGCAATGCCTGTGAGAGCTGCCTCAGAAAGCATTGAAGATTACAACAAACGAATGGCGCAATGGAAGGATGAGCTAAAAGCAAAACAAAAGGCCGAGAATTCTGAAATACTGCAAGGTCTGATAGCCGGAGTTGATACAAAAATTTCAACGGATATACATTCATTGAAAAATACAAACTCTGCTATTGAGAAATTGAAATTCTGGCAATACGTGCTGGAAGGCTATGATACAAATTTGGATTCACAAATATCAGCACTCAAAGCAAAGCAGGGGCTGATACAGCAGCAAATAGAAAAGATAAAAAAACAGGGTGAACAGAAAGAAAAGCTGGATATCCGCGATGGACTGGGCTTGCGAAGCGCAGCAGAAGAAGAAACTCTGCTCTCATCACTGGCCGCTCCAAAAACGGGCATGTTTGATAATGATGAGTTAAAAACAGGCTCAAGAAATATCCTTGGCTAAACCACTACGCCGAATAAATCGTAATCATCACAGCCTGTAATTTTTACAGTTTCGATGTCACCGGGCACAAGAAGCTCTTGCGCTTCTACATAAACAAGGCCGTCTACTTCCGGTGCATCTCTGTAAGAACGTGCAATTACTACACCTTCAGAGGTTACAGATTCGATTATGCAGGGAATTTCTCTTCCTTCAAAGCTTTCGTTCACTTCTCTAGAGATTTTTTGTTGTAGTTTCATCAATTTGTTTTTACGCTGTTTTTTTACACGCGAGGGAATTTGTTCCGGAAGAGAGTAAGCATATGTGTTTTTTTCTCTAGAAAATTCAAACGCACCCATTTTGTCAAATTTTGCCCATTTTGTAAATTCATACAAATCGTCAAACATTTCTTGGGTTTCGCCCGGATAGCCTACAATAAATGTTGTTCTGATTGCGACATCTTTTATTTTTTCTCTCAATTTGTTAATAAAGCCTCTGTAATCAATAACAGGTCGCCTCATTGCTTTTAGCATATCAGGGTGAGAGTGTTGAAGCGGTATATCGACGTATTTTACAACCTTGTCGCAATTTGCAAATGCATCAATCAATTCGTCATCAAACATCGAAGGATATGTGTACATTACACGTATCCAGTTAATGTCTTCAATTTTGTTTAATTCTTTTAAAAGCTTTGCCAGAGAAGGTTTTTTGTATAAATCAATACCGTAACCTGTTGTGTCCTGTGCAATCAGGACAATTTCCGACACTCCTTTTTTGCCCAGTTCTTTTGCTTCTTGAACAATATTTTCAATGGGTCTTGAGCGGTAAGGGCCTCTTAACTGCGGGATTACACAATAGCCGCATTGATAGTTACATCCGTCTGCTATTTTTATATAAGAGCTGGAGCCTACTGTAATCTGTTGTCTTTGAGCGTGTTCCGGATAAACAAAAACAGGGTTTTGTGATATTTCGCAAACATATTCTTGTTTTTCGCTGGTTACTTTTTTTATTACATCAGCTATTTTGGCAATATCTGAAGTACCCAGCATTGCAACGGCTTCCGGCACGGCTTTTTTAAGCTCGTGTTTGTGTTTTTGGGGGAGGCAGCCGGTGATTATAATTTTTTTGCCTTCATTAACCATTTCTATTATTGAATGTACAGACTCTTTTTCTGCGTCGTGGATAAATGAGCATGTATTTATTATTACAACATCAGCTTCCTTGTCGTTTAGTGTGATGTTAAATCCATCTTGAGCCAGGATTCCGAGCATTAATTCGGAGTCTACAAGGTTTTTGGCACAGCCGTGGTTTATCAATGCAATTTTTATATCTTTATTTTTCATAAATTAATTATAAGTGAAAAATAGCTGAATCACAGCATTATCTGTACGGGTTATTTATTGTATACGCGATTTATGATATTATTAGCCCAGAGTTTATATAAATATGAGGTGTATTATGTTTTCTTTTCTCAAAAAATTTGGGTCACAAAACGTTGAAAACCTGGACAAAGAGATTAACACGGCTTATAAAAAATTAAAAGATTTGTACAGCTATGATTCAATTTCGGATGAACGGAAAGAATATCTTAAAAACCTCATTGAAGAAAACGGATACCTTCCTTTTCCTTACATAAAAGCAATTGAAGAGCTCTCGCACGCAGAGATTCTCTACGGGCTGGAAATAAAATGGAAACACAACAGCGTTTTTGATGAAGAAAAAGGAGAATTCAAATTTGATAATGATAAAATTTCTCCGGCACAAAGGGCTGATTACAAAAACGGCGACTGGCTCAAAAAAGAGCAGCATAACGTAAAACTCATAAACCTTGCAGGTCTGGGCGACGGCAACAAAACTCAAGAGACAGGAAAACTCATAGACTGGCTTCGTCAGGTTCTTATTCTTCCATCAGGAATGCCGGACAAAGGTGTGCTTGGCACAACGGTTTATCTTATACCGTTTCACCCCAGAGAATTCGGCTGTGCTTACCTTCCCGTAAGTACAGAAGTAAGCCCGCATATTGAAGATAAAAGAATAACTGAAAAACTTGGTCTTGATACAAAACAACAGGTGCAGCTGTTTGTAAAACTTGCACAGCTGGCAGGCCACTGTGTTATTTATGATGTGCTTCCTCAAACAGGAAGATTTTCCAAAATGGTGCTTGCTAACCCCTCTATTGCACGCTGGTATGACATAAAAGAGCTTATTGAAAAAATAGAAAAAGAGGCAGATTCTGCATATGAAAAGCTGAAAACAGAGTTTGAACCCGAGGATGTTGAAATAGTAAGAGATATTTATAAAGCAACACTCAAAAAAGGCTCAAATGACCTTTCGGAACACTATCAGGTTATCTACGACAAATTTGAGGAGCTTATTTCTCCAAAGAAAAAAGAATTCTCAGATGAAATGATGAAAAAAGAAAACCAGATAAAAATACACAACCGTGCAAAAGAGCTTATTGCAGGGGTTAATGACTTTAAACAGAACAAAAACATTGAAGAAGACGATATAAAAAAACAGGGCGAAACTATTCAGCTTTTGATACAAGAAGGCCTATGGCCTGCTCCGGGCGGGGCGTGGTGCTCTTGCGGAACACCGGTTTTTGACAGAATGTCAGACACAGGTGATTATCCAATGTTCAGGCATTTTGATTTTAAATGCGAGGATGTGACCCACTTTGCAAACCTTGACTGCCAGACGCCTTATTACTTTGTTTTCCTTGAAACAGGTGAGTATAACAAACCTGTAATTGATGTTTATATCAACTATCTTAAAAAACTGCAAAAAGACTATAACTTTGACGGTTTTAGGGTTGACCATATTGACCACATTGTAGACGAAGTGTCAGAAAAAGACGGTGTACCAATAAGCTACCGTGCACCCAGAGAAGTGCTGGGCCGTGCAAACAAAGAGCTGAAAGCTGATGTTGCCCACTTTGCAACACTGGCAGAATATATGCTGTGGGACAGATACTACAAAGAGTATCATGATGATATGGCTTTTGATGTTTTGTGGGGTAATGATATTATTTCTCAATTCTCTAAAACTCCACAGGCTATTGTAGAAGACAATCAGGAGCTGGAAAGGTTTAATATAGCGGATTCTGACTCCAAATTCGGCAATCTGTCCATTTTAAAAAGCTACAACAATCAAGACGGTGAGTTCCGTGCAATTGATCAGTATCCCGGTCAACTCGGCGAGAGAGGTGCTTTATTTAAATGGTTTAAATACAAATTCCTCCCCGGAGGCAAAAATGCTCAGCGTCCGGTTATGTTTATTGACGGGGATGAGTCTTTTACTAAGACAGGTATGGAAAGCGTCATAGGTGCAGAAGTATCTATGCCAAGAGAAAAGGATTATAAATTCTTTAACAAATTCAATGCAGTCAATAAATTTGCCCTGCAAAACGAGCTTACGCGTGAAGGCGAAGCTGAAATCATTACACAGGATGACGATGGTTTTGTGAGCTGGATGGTTTCAAAAGACCCGTTAAAAGAGTCTTTGCTCATTGTTGCAAACTATAACTCTCCGACAGAAAAAGTTACAGAAACTCATGAAGACGGATACTCAAATTCTTACATAAAACCGGGCGAAACTGTCTACAACAAACAGGTTCAAATGCCATGCGACTACATGATTGTTTCAGAATATATTTATAAAGAATCCGGCAAAATAGGCGAATCGGAGTTTGAAGAAGTGAAATTCGAAAAACCAGAGTCAGAGTTACACTTTGGAGAACTCAAGCCTGCTGAATTTAAAATATATAAAATTGTAAAATAATAAATATTAAAAAATGTTACACGGGCAAAAATCATGAAAACCATGATGAGAAGCGGGTTATCATGATTGTAAAAAAACTGTTACGTTTATACATGCCCTAAAATGCTTCACAAATAACCTTCTCGATGGTTTAATAAATATATTGAAATTCATTAATTGTTGAGAAATTGAAGAAAACAAAATTTTTGGGAGGAGATTTGGACGATTTCCAAATCTAAAAAAGACCGGCAGCTTGTCCGGTCCTTTTTATTTTTATAGAAGCCTCGTATTTGCTGATATAATAAAAAAATAAGAGGCCTATAATGAGAATAAATGCATTTAATACAGTAAATACACATCTTTCATTTTCTTCCAAAAAAGAAAATGACTCTACATATTGGCTTATTAAAAATCCTGAATCTGCTCAGGATAAATTGGAAAAACACTTTGCTTTGGATTTTATAAAACGATTTCCAAATTGGGAGCAAAATGAAAATTTAGTGCATCGTCTAAAACAAGACACAATAAAATCTAGAGCTCAGGGAAAACTGCATTCAAAATGGCATGAGTTTGATACTTTTCCAGGAGTATCAGCATTAGCATTTAGTGCATTAACTATTTTATCGTTGCTTGTGCTGCTGAAAAATAAAAATTTAAATAAAAGTGAAAAAATACTTTTTAAAACAGCAGCCGTACTCTCTCCTATTTTTGCAATTGATAACTTGATGTATATTTTTACAGGCAGTAATTTATTTGATAAAAGAAAATCAAACAAATAAAAAAACAGGCAAGAGACTATTCTCTGCCTGTTTTTTTATTTTTATAACTTTTGGATAATTTCAATCTCATTTCCGTCAGGGTCTTTGATGAAAGCTATTTTTGATTGTGCTGCTTCCATAATATAAGGTTCGTATAAATACTCTCCGCCAAAGGCTTTGAGCTTTTTATCGAACTCGTCCATGTCTTTTGTTTCGAGTGCAAAATGGCCGAAGGCACTGCCGTTTGTGTAGCCGTCAGCAGGGTTTTCAAAGTTTTGAGTCAATTCTATTTCAAAGTCTGAGTCTTCACCTTTTAAAAAGTGCAGAATGGAATCATCCAGCTTAATTTCGTGTGTTTTTTTTAGACCCAGAAGCTCTGTATAAAATTTCATAGATTTATCTATATCTTTTACCCTTATCATCGCGTGTAAAATTTTCATTATTCTTTCTCCTTTTCTTAAAAATTGTAAACTCGCCTTACCGGTTAATCATATCATATCATTGTAATTTTTACTTTAATTGCTATAGTTTAGATGGAGGAAATATGACATCACTACAGCAAACAATTTTATTCGTCATAGATGACCTTGAGCTTAAATATTTTGAGTTTAATGATTTAGTCACTAATTTTTGGATTATAAAGGAATTTTTAGACCGTGATTACGAAGTTTTTATTGCAGTAAAAAGCGGTCTTATGACAGAGGGCAATGTTGCAAAAACTCTCTGCTGGCAAGCATACGAAAAAGACGGCGATATTTTTTATAAAAAAGATGAACCTAAAAAATATGTAATAGAACACTTTGATGTGGTCTTTTTCCGTCCCGATCCGCCTGTTGATATTGATTATATCAATGCTTGCAGTGTTTTTGACTACGTGGATACAGAAAGAACGGTTGTTATTAACAACCCTATTGCGGTTAAAAATTTCAATGAAAAATTCCACCTTAACTACTTCCCTGAATTTGCGCCGGAAAATATTGTTACAGCCTCGGCAGAAGAAATAAAAGCTTTTGTCAGAGAACATAAAAAGGCTATTATAAAACCGCTCAACCAGTGTTTTGGAGGCGGAGTCTACTACCTTGATACAGAAGAAAGAAATATCAACACCATAATCAAAAATCTTACTAATAACGGCAAAACCATGGTAATGGTGCAAAGATATCTGGAAGGCGCTGTGCACGGAGATAAACGTATTCTTATTGTGGGGGAACACGTTTTTGAAGAGTGTATTCGCAAGCTTCCCGGCAAGGATGATTTTAAATTTAGCGAACATTCTGACAAATATTTTGAAACAACACATCTCACGGCCGAAGAAAAAGAAATGGCTCAAAAAGTTGCAAAACATCTCAACGCTGTAGAGCTTTATATGGTAGGGTTGGACGTTGCAGACGGCAAAATAATGGAAATAAATGTAACAAGCCCCTGCTACTTTATCCGTGAAATTAACTCTCACAACAATGAGCGTTTTCAGGATGTTTTGATGGAAAAACTTATAAATCTTATTGAACTAAAACAAGGAAAAATCCCTGCAACTGTATGCTAAATGCAAAAATTAATACACAAGAAAATCTTATAACCGATGAGTCTAAACTTACAAATATCTTTTACAACGGTGCAAAAGATGAGTGTGTGTTGTCTCAAAAACGTACCGGTGTAGAGTTTGAAAAACTCCCTGTAAAAAAAGATACTTTTAAGTATGCGCCTTATCAAGATGTTGCAAAGTTTTTGCTTGCATATAAAGAAGAGAAAGACGGTATTTATGAAAACGGCGCTATACTGGGACTTTCAAATAATGACGGCACCGTTACGCTCGAGCCGGGCTCGCAGACAGAGTTGAGCTTGAATCCGTCGTCTGACCTTAATTCGGTCAAAAGGTTTATTGATGTTTATAACAAAAAAACATCGCAAATCGCCGAACAATTTGGCATATACTGGTTAGGTTACGGCATTCAGCCTGTTTCAACTTACAAAAATATTCATATTATCCACAAAAAAAGATATGAATATATGACAAAATACCTGCCCACAGTAGCCAAAAAGCCGCTTGTTATGATGAGAGAGACTTCGGGTATTCAGGCAAGTTTTGATTATAGAGATGAAGCGGACGCGATGAGGAAATTTGCTTTTGCTCTTAAACTCTCGCCTCTTATTAGTGCGGCTTTTGCAAACTCTCCTGTTAGAAACGGACGCCTGACAAAATACAAATCAAACCGTGCAGCCAGCTGGCTCGATACGGATAATGACCGCTGCGGGCTTGTTAGTGCCAAGGTTTTTAATTCACATTTCGGGTTTGAGGATTATGCCAAGATTCTTTTAGATGTGCCTATGATTTTTATAGAACGTACGATTAACGGCGTAAAAACTGCGATAAGGATTGAAAACATAACCTTTAAAGAATTCATAAAACACGGATGGCAAGGTTTTAGAGCAGAGGAACAGGACTGGGAAACCCACCTTAGTCTTTATTTTCCTGACGTAAGATTGAAAACCTATATTGAAATAAGAAACCATGACAACCAGCGCTCACCTTTAATTTGTGCGGTTCCTGCATTGTGGAAAGGGCTTGTTTATAACAATGACGCAATGTCAGCAGTAGAAGATATGCTGTGCAATCTCACCTATTTTGACTATGAATACCTGAGACGCAAAACTCCTCAATACGGAATTGATATGAAAATCAAACACCATTTTGTGGCTGATATTGTCTATGAAATTGCAAAAATCTCGGCAGCATCATTAAAACTTGATGGCAATAACGAAGAGCATCTTATAGACCCCTTGCTTGAGCTTTTAGCGCAGAAAAAAACTCCTGCTGATATTTTGATAGGTAAGTGGGAAAACGAATGGCGCGCTGATGTCTCCAGACTCGTTCAATACTCAAGACTCAGCTAGTCTTTGACAACTTTTTTTAATCCTTTGGGTGAATCTGGGTTTTTGTCAAGAATAGCTGCCATTTTACAGGCTATTAACTGCAATGTCATCAGAGAACCGAAAATTGCTTTCATTTTTCTTTTTGTTTTGATGTAAATATTTATGTCTCCTGCTTGTACTTCCTGTACAGATGTTATGCAGACAATTTGAGGATTGTACTCTTCTTTGATTTTTTTCAGGTTTCTCACAGCAAATTGCGCATTTTCTTCATCAATAATGGCAATAACAATAGACTTCTGGTTTAAAACAGCAACATGTCCGTGCATAAATTCACCAAAAGGGTACGCCATTACATTTAAATAACAAGTCTCTTTGATTTTCAGAGCTCCTTCTTTTGCTATCGGATAATAGTTTTTGTTGCCAAGAATAGAGATGTTGTTGTACGTGGCTACGGTTTTAGCAGTTTCTTCTATTTTTTCTTCGTCGCTTTTTATACGCTCAAGATATGCCGGCAGCCTTCTTAGAGTGTTGAGGTATCCTGAAATATCACTGTTGTTTTTATGTTTAAGTTTTAAGAGTACAAGCATTGAGCATAAAATTTGTGCGGTCAGTGCTTTTGTTGATGCAATACTTTTTTCTTCTCCGGCGTCGGAGAGAATTTTGTAATCACATAGCTTCCACATAGCAGAATCTTTTGCATTTGTGATACACATTGTTTTTACGCCTTCTTGCTTTATCATTTTTAATGCGTTTAATGTGTCGGATGTTTCTCCGGATTGTGATACAAAAATGTAGAGCGAGTCAGGAGTAATAAAATGTTTTTTTTGTAAAATAAACTCGCTTGAATACTCGCATTCGCACGGGATATTTGCGTACTCAATAAATAAAGGGGCTGCTATTGCCGCGCAGTTGTATGAAGAACCGCTTGCCACAATGACAATATTGTCAACTTTTTGAGGCAAATCAATATTGATTTTGTCATTAGGTGTGACGTAGTTTTGTATGAGATTTTTCACAACACCCGGTTCTTCAAAAATCTCTTTTTTCATTATTGATGTCATAATACACCCTCTATTTTCTAAACACACAAAAAACACATTACTTATTAATGTTATCGGTTTATTTTAAAAAAAGTTTAATAATAATAACAAAATTGTTAAGATATATAAAACTAACTTTTTACAAGCTCATCAAAATTGTCCTGAGCGTATTTGTATAAATCTTTGAGTGCATTTTCAACTTTGAGCCTGTATGATTCCGCTTCTTCTTTTGAGCAATCGGAAGGAACATAAATAGGGTCGCCGTAAACAGCAATTGTTTTTACACCAAGCAAAGGAAAACGGAAATTATCCCATGTGTTGAATTTTAAAAGCCATTTTGAAGGTGAATACCACACCATTGGTATAATAGGAACCTGTGTGAGCTTTGCAATATTGATAACCCCGTCTTTTACAACGCCAAAGGGACCTCTCGGGCCGTCGATAGTTATTGCTGCACATTCTCCCTGCTCAAGTTTTTCTATCAAAGCCAGTGAGGCTGCAGCTCCGGAACGTTTGTGAGAACCTCTTACTACTTTTATCCCCATATGTTCTGTTGCAGCTGCGATAATATCTCCATCAAGAGATTTTGATATCATTACATTAAGGTTGCCCCTGTCCTCGTTTGCATAAAGAGCACATTGATGTGCGTGCCACAGTGCAAAAATTGCAGGTTTTTCTTTTGGAAAATTAATGTTTTTACAGTTATAAAACAGGCTTTCAAAAGCATAAAAATGCTTTGTTAAAAACGAAAGCAATCCAACCGTATATTTTTTGTCTATCTTTATACCCATAGGGTTATATTATAACAAAAAAAAATTTTTGCACATTTGCTCTTGTAAGCTATATTTAAGCTCTTCTCATCAAATCGGATAGTTTTAGTTCCTTGTTTTCTTTCTTTTTTGGTCTTTTCAGCATTGGTTTGGGTTTTCTTTTGAAACCGCTCAAGCCCACCATTGTACTTTTTTCTTCTTTTATAAGAAGCAGCTCTTTCATTAAATCAACAATTTCTCTCACTTTTTATTCCTTTCTTTCTCTCATTCACAATTTAATTTATGCACTCTCTTTTTTTAACCCCCGCTTATGGTATATTGGTGACTATGACAGAAGATATTCAAATTTTAAAAGAGATTGAAAAAGCTGCTGCTCTTTGTGAAAAACAATACACAAGAGAAGATATTTTTTGTGTGCTCAATACCCCATCAACAGATTGCCCGGACATTGATGTGGAAAAACAGATTTGTATTTTAAAACTTGATACAATCAACTCGCAGCAAGAGGCCGATTTGCTTGTTTTCCATCAGACAAACCACCACGGATTGATAAGAGAGGCATGCTCGCAAAAAATTAATGAGTTTATGAAAAAAGCTGATATTTGTGTGTTTTTTCAGACAAAAGAAATCCACGACACACTTTTAAAAGCAGCAAATGATATTAACCCGAATATCTGCCGTGCAATCATAGAAAGCTTGCCTTATGTCAATGATAAAAACTATCTTCTTGATAAACTCTACAAACGCTTTGATGAAGTGTTTGAGGAATTGGAAAAACTAAAAAGAAGTAACTGGTATACTAAAAAACTCTTTAATTTGTACTGGTGCCTTGAAGCTTTGCATGCTCTTAACCCGCCTTACGATAAACGTATTGAAAATGTGCTTTCAAAAACATCTAAATTCAAAGACTATACTATACGTGAAAAAACAGCAATGGTACTTTCCGCTTTGGTTTATTCTTCCGAGGTCTTGAACAACATAAAATCTGCACTCAAAACAGATGACAATTTTTACGTAAGACGCTACAGCCGTGATTTTTAATCTTATTGGTAAATTTATATAACGTTTTCTTGCAACATGGCTGTTTCGCTGGTAGAATCTAGCTAATAGCACACGGTGTTTAGAATTAAGGAGACGGTTATGAAAAAACTTTTAACTAAAGCTTTGATGCTCGCAGCAATATTAGGCTTTACGTCTGCTGCTACTTTTGCAAAAGACTATGCCGATTTGCCAAAAGACCACTGGGCATACAAGCAAATTCAGATTTTGACTGATTTTAATGTGGTAGTAGGTTACCCTGACGGAAACTACAAACCTGAACAAAATGTTACAAGAGCAGAATTTGCAACAATGGTAATTAAAGCTTTTGAACAACAAAAAGCAGAAATCAAACAACCTGCAAAATTTACTGACGTATCTGAAAAAGACTGGTTCTACGGAATGGTCCAAAGAGCTGTTATGTTTGACCTTTTAAAAGGTTATCCTGACGGACATTTTGACCCTTACGGAAACGTTTCCAGAGGCCATGTAATTTCTACTACTGTTAACGCTTTGACTACAGAAACAATCTCTAATCAGAAAGCAAAAGAAATCCTCGAAAACAGCTATTCTGATTATGACCAAATTCCTGATTGGTTAATAATAGCTGCAGGTAAAGCAGAAATTCTCGGTATGGTTGTTAAAGCTCCGGGAGAAGAAACTGTTATCAATGCTGAAAGACCGGCAACAAGAGCAGAGCTTGCAGCATTTTTGGTAAAAATGCTTGAACAGGCAAAATTAAATCCAAATGCAAAACTCAAAGAAGCTATGAGCCCCAGAACCGGTGAAGGTATCATAATACCTACAACTACTCTGGAAGGCTATATTGCTACTATTCCTGCCGGCACAGTGATTCCTATTATGGTTTTGAACAAATCAATCACCAGCCAAAAATCAAAAGCCGGTGAACAGTTCCTTTCAAAATTACCTAAAAACCTTATTACAAAAGAAAAATATCTTCTTCTTGTAGAAAATGATGCTCTTAACGGCAAAATTGCCAGTGTCAAAGTGGGCAGACTCTTTATCAGAAACGGTGAAGTGACAATGGAAACACACACTATTACAACTGACAAAAACCAGACAGCTGCATTTTGCGGTGATGCTCTGGGCGGTTACAGACCCGAAGGCTTTTGGAAAACTCTCTATCTCAAAGTTATAAAAGGCCACAGAATTCAAATAAAAGAAGGCGATATTCTTAACTTGAAACTCAATAAACCAGTAAGAATAGACCTTACTAACGGTATGATTTTAGAGTAATTTATAGTTGTAACACTTTCAGAATAAGGCCGGGATTTTAATAATCTCGGTCTTTTAATTTATTTGTGAATTTGGTATTAAAGTTTTTGTATTTTTGTCCGATTAATAAAATACACAACAACGGAGAGACGCTATGCTTTTTAAAAGAAAATGTAAAATAACCTTTATTGCACACGGTGCAACCTTATATACGGAAGAAAATCGTATATGTGATAAAGAATCACATCCGCCGTTGAATGAACAAGGTCAGGAAGAGGCTGAGCGCATTGCAAAATGGATAATTCATCGTTCTCCGCGTGTGGACAAAATTTATACAGGTGCCTCTTTAAGCTGTGTGCAGACAGCTCAATATGTGGCAAAAGAATACGGACAGGACTTTGAAATCAGACCTGAGCTGCGTAATCAGGAATATGGCGAATGGAAAGGCCTGAGTTACTCAGAGATAGAAGAACGTTATCCTGATCAGCTGCAAAAATATCATGATCTTACCTCTAGCTATGCACCGGAAGGCGGAGAAACTTTGCTCGAGTTTGACGAAAGAGTGGATGCTACAATCAACAATTTGATTGAAGAAAATCTTACAAGAAGAATTATTGTTGTAACGCACTCAAACTTTATCAGAGCTGCTATTAGAAATGCTCTTGATATTCCTGTAGAAAACCAAAACAGAGTATTTATTCCAACAGGTAGTGCTAGCCAGGTAAAATATTATAAAGGATGGAATATATTGATGTATTCAGGTCATATTCCTTTGTTTTTATAAGTTTTATTAAAATATGCAATAATCCTTCCGTAAATGTTTTTAAATATATATAAAGACAATACGGGAGGATTTTTCTTTGGGAGAAATTGCATTAATTAATTCTGTTTCACAAAAAGATGTAAAAAATACCGGTAATGTTAATAACAAGGTTTTAAACTCTAAAAATTCTACAGTATCAATCCATGGAGACAAAATTCTCCAAAACAAAGATGTTTCTTTATCTTCTTCGGATATGTTTGCAGTGCTTAGTGATGCTTCTCAAAGAATTGCAGATAATGCCAACAACTTAAAAGAAATGGGCGTTCCCGCATTACAGTCAGTGGCAGTTACTGTTTCTAACAAAGCTGTCAATATAATCAGCTCTGCAAGCAATGAATGTTTTAAATACGATGGTGAATTAAACAAAATTCTTGAAGACAGCTCCTTATCACCTGATGAAAAAAAGAGCAAAATCAGTTTGATTAAATCCAAAAAAGAATCAGTCATAAAAGAAGCAGAAAAAAAAGTCAGTTTATTAGAAAAAATTTCAGATAAACTTACACAAATGGCACCTGCTTTTTTACAGCTAAAATATATGCAAGTGGATACCACAGAGCTGACTAAACCCCTGATGTCATTGATTAACGGCATTGATACAGCCCCGTCAAATCTAAAAAATGCAAGAAATCCGCAAGATTTACAAAAAATTTCGATGGAGAATATGAACAATATTTTCGGTACAGATTCTCAAGAAGACTTGCAAAAATTAATCAAAAATATTGATAAAAAAATAGACAAAAAAGAATATCAAATGAATGACAAATTTGCAGATTATTTTGTAAGGGTAAGAAATCCTGAGGAAATCAAGGTTTTAAAAATTCAAAAACAGCTTTATACAGAATTGGCTGCAATGTTTAAGGACAACAATGCCTAGCTAGGCTTCTGTCTGTTTTAAAAACTCCGGAATCTGGCAGGCTTCTATCGTACCTGAAACAATTTCCCATTCAGGCATTGCTTCTTGCAGCTCATGCTGCATGTGTGACAACAGTCCGGGGATAATAATTTTTCTTGTATCTACCTTTTTAGCAAGTTCAAAATCTCTGACAGACTTTGCTACCAGATCTGCAGTAAACTTGTCAGCTGACCAAGCTGTTAAAACACTCATCCCGTCAGATGGTGTAACAACAAGATAAGAGCCGTAAGGCAGAGACTCTAACTCGCCCGCTACAGCGAAATATGTGAGCGCAAAATTTGTTGTGAGCAACACAGGTGCATTCTTATCCGGGTCATTAAATTCATAAACCTTGGCTTCTACCTGCAGTGGCTTTTGCGGGTTTGTATAAATATTCTGGCGCAATGTAAATAAAGTGGAAAGCAGGGCTTCATTAAACTCATTGAGCACAACAACATTCGCGTATCTGCAAATTAAAAGCGATGCAGCGGCACAGGCTTCGATTGGATTCATTTCAACAGGAAGGCGCACCATAACAGGATATGTAAGCGGTTCAAATCTTTGAAGAATGGCTGAACGTCTGATATATGTAAGCTGTTCCATAACCTGTGCAGCAGATTTTTTGCCGTATTCCAGCTCAAGAATTATTTCTTTTTTGCCCTCATCTTGAGCTTGTTTTGATTTTTCAGACAGCTCTTTTTCATTATTACCTTTAACAATAACGTAGTTTTGTTTATCTGAAATAACGGCAATGCCTGTTTTTTCAACCTTTTCTTTTGCCTGTTCAATATCTGAACCCGTCAAATAAACAGCATTAACTTTAAATGTTTCGCCAATTCTTTCAATCTCGTAGTTTTTAATTTGTTTGAGTTTATTGTCAAACTCCTTGTCTTGAGCATCTAGTGCAATTGCTATTACTGTGGGGTTTACAAATGTTTTGTCATGTCTAAACATTACTGTTTCGCCGCCGGTAACCAAATTTTCGGACAGTTTTATTGTATGTTGTTGAATTTTTGACGCTTCGCAAAACTTTTCTCTTAGCTCATCCGGTATGTGCGGGCATTTTTCAATATCGGTTTGTTTTTTTGCCAGCTTGAGTGCATAAGCCATACAAGTCGGGCTGCCGCACTGTTTGCAGTTTGTGCCTTCTGCTTTTTTTGCTGCAGGCAGGTATTTAAAAATTTGTAAACCTGTTAACTCCACTACACAATTCCCTTCAACACTTCAATGCTCTTCGGGTTCCACAGTACAACAATATTTGCACCGGCGCTAATCATTGCACTTGCGGCCGATATTTCCCACATAACAGAACGCTCGCTAAATTGGCCCCAATTTTGTGCAAAAGTGTCAGATTTTGCCTCTTTTGCTCTGTAAGATTCCTCCCCGATAAAAGCTATAACCGGCATATTGAGCATTGTGTCACCGTCAAACGCAGCTTGTCTGATTTTTTCTATAATACTGTAGCCATAATCCAACCCGTAGCCCAGGCCGCCCATATCAGGGTCAATTAAAATTTTATCAGGATGCATTCCTTTATCAATTGATAGAATATTGAGTTCTTTTGCAAGATTTATGTCAATTGGGCTTCTTAAAACCAGTATGTGATTGTTTTTTACAACGGATGGAACGATGTTTTCAAATGTATTTTCGTCTGCAAAAGCTATAATACATTCCTGATTTATTGATTGAGCGAGTAAAGGCAGGAGTTTTTTGTCTATGTCATTGTTGTTTGCTCCTCGTAAAATGAGAGGCTTGTTTACAATTTTTTCTACCTTTGTTAAAAATTCTTTTATTTCATTTTCATCAAAGTTTTCATCTTGAATATCAAATTTAACAGAGATTATGTCTGCTTTGTTAGGTGATGAAATTTCCTCAATAATGTTGTTTGAAGAATACAAAAACTCAAGAGCAAAAAGCGGGTGTGCTGTATTATTGTTTTCTGTCATAAATGAAAATGACTTGTCACCGCCAATTTTTAAATTGTGGAAGTTAATCTCTCTTATTTTTTCTTTTATACAAAAAGACAGGTCTAGCTTATTATCTTGCATAGACCTATCTTAAAAAGTAAACGGTTTATTGTCAAATTAACCTAAGTTCATGCTTGCGTGAACAACAGGTCTTTCTGCTGATTCTGCAATCATAGAGCCGTGTGGCTGTCTTTGAATAAATTCGCTAGCTGTTTTTGCTTCATATGCTTCAGCTGCGAGTTTGTTGTTCAATTTACCTAATTCTGTTTGTAATTTGTTGTTATTAAAGAAAGGTATTTCTCCTTTTGCTGCCATGAAAGATGCTGCAATCGGGTCTTTTTTAGTTTCTTTGATTAAAGCTTGTCTCTCAGCTCTTGCTGCGTTTCTAAGTTTTGCGGGAACAGTATCAATGATTGTTTGAACCGCTACTCTGTTGATTGCCATTTTTTTCTCCTTTTGTTAGAAATTTGTTGATGTTTATTGGGACTAAAAAGCGTCAAGTTTTTATTTTGACGCTTTTTAAATTTAATATTTACAATTCTTATTAAAGAATGAGCAATTATTTTATTAAGCTTTGGCCTGTCATTTCTGCCGGTTGTTTTATTCCCAGTAGTTGGAGGATTGTTGGAGCTACGTCACACAGTGCACCTGTGTCTTTGAGCTCGTATTTGCCCTGGCCGTTAATAAGCATAAACGGAACAGGATTTGTTGTGTGAGCAGTAAAAGGTGTGTGTGTTTGCGGGTCTTCCATGCATTCAGAGTTGCCGTGGTCTGCTGTTAAAAGCATTACAACACCGTTTTCTTTTGCTTTTTCAACAATTTTGCCAACACAGGTATCTACTGTTTCGCAAGCTTTGATTGCTGCATCAAATACGCCTGTGTGACCTACCATATCAGGGTTTGCAAAGTTTACAAGGATAAATCCGTATTGAGGATCGTCCAGTGCTTTTAAAACGTTTTCACAAACTTGAGGTGCACTCATCTCTGGTTGAAGGTCATAAGTTGCAACTTTTGGAGAAGCCACAAGTGCTCTTGTTTCCAGTTTTCCTGATTTTTCCTCTCCACCGTTGAAAAAGAAAGTAATGTGTGCATATTTTTCTGTTTCAGCAGTTCTGTATTGTTTCACACCGTTGTCATCAAGCACATCACCGAGAATA
The DNA here is from genome assembly GCA_000980375.1 of Clostridium sp. K4410.MGS-306. Classification (GTDB taxonomy): domain Bacteria; phylum Cyanobacteriota; class Vampirovibrionia; order Gastranaerophilales; family Gastranaerophilaceae; genus Limenecus; species Limenecus avicola. Next base: position 204,011 of record LARD01000004.1, read on the forward strand.
TTTGTAAGTTTTTCCGGCGGGTAAGCAATAGGAAGCGGGAATGTTTCGTCATACTGTGCCATGCACACATAGTATAGATTATTTCTTCTTGCTTTTCTGTTGAAGCCGTCAAATTTTTCAAACGTCATAGCACGTGTAATTTCACGAGCTCTGTCAGGTCTGTAGTTGAAGAAAATTATTGCATCATTGTCTTTGATTCTTGAATCAGGGTCAGCATTGGTGATTGTGGGCTCTACAAACTCATCTGTTACATCTTTTGCATAAGAAGCTTTGATTGCTTCATCAGAGTTTGCTGCTTTTTCACCTTCGCCAAACAAAAGCGCGTTGTAAGCTTTTTCTACTCTGTCCCATCTGTTGTCTCTATCCATAGCCCAGTATCTGCCTGATATTGTAGCGATTTGAGGGAGGTTGTATTTTTTAAGTTCTGCTTCAAGCTCTGCTAAAAATTCAACAGCACTTTTAGGTGGTGTGTCTCTTCCGTCTAAGAATGCATGAACGTATACTTTTTTAAGTCCATTCTCTGCGGCCATTTTAACGAGTGCTTTTACATGTTCAAAAGAGCTGTGAACACCGCCTGTTGAAACAAGTCCGTAAAGGTGAAGTGAAGAGTCATTCTTTTTAACGTGTTCGATAGCGTCTTTAAAAGCTTTATTTTCGAAGAATTTTCCTTCTCTGATTTCTTTGTTGATTCTTGTTAAATCTTGATAAACAACACGACCTGCTCCCAGATTGAGGTGGCCTACTTCGCTGTTGCCCATTTGTCCGTCAGGAAGACCGACATATTCACCTGAAGCATTAATTTGAGTGTATTTTTCTGTTTCTTTCAGTTTGTCAAAGTTGGGTGTTTTTGCTGTTTTTGTTGCATCTTTAGGGCAGTCTTTATTGATTCCCCATCCGTCCATAATGCATAAAAGGACTCTTTTGTTATCTGTCATAGTTTCTCCTTTTTATTTGTTTCGGTTAATTATATTATCAACGCTAAAGGAAAAACTTAAAGTAGCTTACTCAGGTTAAAACTTCAGCTCTTTTACTTCGCTGTTAAAATGTAAATCAACGTAATTGTATATTTTTCGTGGTATTTGAGGGTTGAAATAATAGTTGTTGTCACAAGGGGTGAGTTTTAAGAACGTGTAATTCTTATCCTTTTTTAAAATATCGAGCAAAAACTCTCTTCCTTCCGCTTCAAAAATTATGTATCCGTTACGTGATTGCATCTCTTTTATTTCGTACTTGTTGAAATTTACACTAGACAATGCCAGATAATAAAGTTTTTCATACGGCAGTTTGTATAGCCTGATACAGTCCTTGTAATTTGTGTAAGAAGCTGCATTTTGTTTGTAAGTTTTGTCTATTGTATCTTGAGAAAAAGCTGGAACGGCTGATATTGATACACATAAAAGCGCACAGGCAAGAAATCTTTTTATCATTATTCTTCATCCTCCATCCAGGAAGAGCCGTATTCCATATCTACAACAAGAGGAACCTTAAGCGGCTGATTGAGCTCCATTGCTTCTTTCACGAGTTTTTGTACTGTTTCAAGCTCATCTTTGCAGGTTTCTAAAATCAATTCATCGTGAACTTGCATAATCATTTTTGATTTTAAATTATTCTGTTCAAGCTTCTTATCAAGGTCAATCATTGCCAGTTTTATAAGGTCAGAAGCGGCACCCTGCAAAGGTGTGTTGATTGCAGCTCTTTGTGCAAATTCTTTAATATTTCTGTTAGAGCTCATCAACTCATCAAGTAGATATCGTTTTCTTCCGTACATGGTCTGTGCATAGCCGTGGCGATATGCTTCTTGAATTGAGTTTTCCATATACTCTTTAACCTTGGGATAGGTCAAAAAGTATTTGTCAATAAACATCTGTGCTTCTTCGTTTGAAATTCCGAGTGCAGAAGCAAGTCCCCAGCGTGTTTGTCCGTAGATTATACCGAAGTTTACCGCTTTTGCTCTGCCTCTCATTTCTTTTGTGACTTCGCTCAACGGCACATCAAATACTTTTGCTGCTGTTTGTGCGTGGATATCTTCTCCTGTTTTAAATGCGTGGATAAGATTTTCGTCACCCGAGCAATGAGCCAGAAGCCTGAGCTCTATCTGAGAATAATCCGCAGACAAAAGCACCTGTGCATTTTTATCTTCGGGTACAAAGGCTTTTCTTATACGGCTGCCCAGTTTTGTTCTTACCGGAATATTCTGTAAATTTGGATTAGAAGATGATAACCTTCCTGTCACTGTAATGGTCTGGTTGTAATTTGTGTGGATTTTTCCATCCATTGGGCTTATCAAATCGGGCAGCGCATCCACGTATGTGGATTTCATTTTTGAATAGTGGCGATATTTTAACAAGCAGCGTGCAATTTCGTGCTCTTTTGCCAGCTCTTCAAGTACTTTTGCGTCTGTTGAAAATTTTTGCGCACCGCGTTTTTTCTTATGTTCAATGCCCATTTTTTCGAACAAAACAGTAGCAACCTGTTTGGGTGAATTAATGTTAAAACTTTCTCCCGCAAGAGCAAATATTTGTTCTTCCATCTCTTTTAAGTTGGTATCAAGCTCTTTTGCTAGTTCAGCCAGATACTCTGTGTCTAAAGCCACACCCTGCTCTTCCATTTTTGCAAGTACAAGGCTTGTTGGAACTTCTATGTCATACAAAAGCTTTTTGCTCTGTTCGTCGAGTTTTTCATTCCAGTATCTTGTTAATTCAAGTGTTACAAATGCGTCGTCACAGGCATAGTTTGATGCGTCTTCAATTGCCACATCATCCATTGTAATCTGTTTTTTCCCCTTGCCTATCAGCTCTTCTATTTCTGTCATAAAATAGTTGAGATTTTCGGCAGATTGGACTTTCAACCCGTGTTTTCTTGACGGGTCATTTATGTAGCTTGCAAGCATGGTATCAAAAATAATACCTTTAAAACCTATGTTGTATTTTAAAAGTGTATTAATTTCATATTTTGCATTCTGGAAAGTTTTAAATATTGCCGGATTTTCAAAAACAGACTTGAGGTTTTCGAGCACGTAGTCCATCTCGAGCTGTTCACCAAATTTATGGAATACCGGTATATAAAACGATTTTGTCTTACCCTTGTTTTGGGCCTGTAATACTTTGGAATCTTTTGCCTGTATTTCTTCATTATACGCCAGAGAAATCCCTACAAGGTCTGCTTCAAGAGCATTAACAGATGTTGTTTCTGTGTCAATAGCAATGAGTGTTTGTTTGTTAAGCTCTTCCAGTAGTTTTTCAAAGTCTTCTTTTGTAACAATTGTTTTTCTTTCATTCACAAGCTCACAGTTTGAGACATTCTCCTGTGGTGTGTCTTCTGCTGCAAAAAGACCGAGCTGCTGCTGGGCGGGTTGTTTGGGTTTTGATTCCGGTTCTTCTTTTATTTTTTCTACTCTTGTTCCGTCTTTCAGGCTTATAAAATCAATAAGTTTCTGGTCCATTAACTGTTGTTTTTTAAGCTCTGCAGAATCTATATTCTCCGGACGCGACGCAAGAGAACAGACACTGAAGGGACGGAGTATATCCGGAAGATTTTTTAAGAAACTGAAAAATTGAACTCGTTTTAAAAATTCGCTCACTTTGTCTACATCCGGCATGTCCAGCTTTGTTTTTTCAAAGTCAAACTCTATATCAACATCGCGTTTTATTGTTGCAAGAAAATAGCTCATTTTTGCAGCTTCTACGCCGTTTGTAAGCTTTTCTTTAAGGGATTTTCCATCCACATCTTCTATGTGAGAAAGCACATTATCAAGAGTTTGAAAACGATCCAGCAGCTTGACAGCAGTTTTTTCTCCGATTCCTCTAATACCTGGGATGTTATCAGAGGTGTCGCCTCTCAGTGCTTTGTAATCGATTACCTGATCCGGATAAATGCCCAGTTTGTTATACACCTCATTCCATCCGTAGTTTACAAGCTCTCCTTTAGACGGGATAAGTACATGAACAAGGCCTTCTCTGTCAATTAGCTGAAATGCATCCTGATCACCTGTCAGAATCACTGTTTTGTGCCCCAGTTTGGAGGCTTTTGTCACAATTGTTCCAATTACATCATCCGCTTCAAAACCTTCTTTTGTATAAATAGGTATGTTGAAAGCGTTTAATCCTTCCATAATCAAAGCCATCTGGCTTTTCATTGTATCGGGCATTTGCTCTCTGTTGGCTTTATATTCTTCATAGCATTCCGTTCTGAAAGTATGATGGCTGACATCAAAGGTTACGGCAATGCAGTCAGGGCTTATGGTCTGGTTTTTTAGCAAATCAAAAATAGCTTTAAAAAATCCGAATACCGCCCAGGTTGGCTCTTTGTCGGACGTTTTCATTCCTGTTCTTTCAAGTGCAAAAAAACTTCGAAACGCCAGTGCGTGTCCGTCAATTAAAATCAATGTCTTGCTCTGTGCGTTATTATTTTTTTCCATATCCCCTATCCATTCTTATGTATAAAAAAATATTATCATATTCAAACCTAAAATGCTATCTAAAATGCTGCTTATAAGGCAGCTCCTGTTGTTTTGTACAGGGTTATGTAATCAACAAGGCGTTGAGCCTTGGAGTTATCTTTTTCTGTTTGAAGACTTAATAAAGTTTCTTGAAACTGTATCATATCAAGGTAAGAAATGATTCCTGCTTTGTATCTTTCTTCAATAAGTTTAAAATTATGCGATTCAAGCTTTACCTTTTTCATATTTGCATTATCTTTTTGGGTGTCAAATTTTATCATACACATAGAATCGTTTATTTCCTGTATTGCTGTTAAATCGGCCTGTTTATAAGCTTCGAACAGCTGTTCATATTTGATTTTGCTTATTTTTAAATTTGCAGTGAGCAGCCCTCCTGTATAGAGTTTTTGCATTGCCACAACACCAACAAGCCCAAAAATATTTGTCCAGTTGAAAACATCTTTTAAAAGCATTGCGTTATAACCGGCAGAGCCAAAAATTGGAATTGTTGGTAAAAATTCTTTTCGAGCCACCCTTATGTCGATTTTTGCTTTTTTTAAATCCGCTTCAGCCTTCATAAGGTCAGGTCTTGAGACAACAACATCAGATGAGATGCAATCAGGAATTTCTCCTTTAAACTCTAATTTGTCAAAGCTGCCGCGTTTTAGAGAACCTGCCTGTGAAGGACACTCGTCAATATACACAGCAAACCTGTGCAGTAGCAGACTGCGCTGTCTTTTTAAATCTGTAAGATTTATCTGTGCCTGGGTGTGTAGTTTGTCTGAGTATGTTACATCATACACAGAAGCAAGGCCTGCCAGGTGCCTGTCCTTTGTTAAAAGCCAAATTTTTTCCCTAATCTTAGTTACTTTTTCCTGTGTTTTGATTACTTTATCAAGCTTTAAAATGTTTATGTACAAAGATGCTACATCGGCTGCCATTGCAATATCAGCAGCTTTTTCTTCATATTGTTTTGCTTCGTATTCTTTTCGCTTTGATTTTGTTTTGTCGTGATTCTTTAAAAAAATATCAGCCTCATATGTTGCAAACAAAGGCAAAACATAAAGGTTGGATCGAAGAGCTGCTGTTTCTATATCAAAAATTGTATTTTGTGCTGTTTTTATTCTTGCAAATGTCGGAGAAAACTGTAAAGTGGGAAACTCTTTTGACATCGTAACTTTGACCAGCTCTCTGTACTCTTCTGTTTTTAGTGCTGCTTTTCTTAAGTCGTGGTTTCTTTCCAGCGCCTTATATATATAATCTTTTAAATATTCATCAGAGAAATTATCCCACCAGTTAATGTTTACCGCATTGACACGGCATATGATTTTTGTCTGCACCATATCTGCCCTGGCGGTTGCGGCGGAAAAAGGGAAATTCAGCAGATATGGTATAATGATTACTGAACAAACAATCTTTTTAACAATATTAGCAAGCATTTCTTATTGCCTTTTTTGATTTAGTATGTTAGCATAGCAATTGTTGTTATGATAACAGTTTAGGTAGAAAATTGAAGAGAATAAATAATATAGATATTGATCTTGGGTTAGAAATGGCGCTGACTTCGTCTGCTTATCGTGCTGCGGGCCAAAAAACTTTGAAAGTCCATGGACAGGATGATATCACCCGTGAGCAGTTTGGTATATTACTCGTTTTGTCCCTGACTGACGGATTGTATCAAACCCAGATAGCTAATATATTAGGCAAAGATCGTCCAAACATCACAAGAATGATAGATGTTTTAGAAAAAAGAGGCTTTATCAGAAGAGAAAAGGACGAAAACAACAGAAGAATTTTGAAAGTTTTTCTTACAGATGCAGGGCTGCACAAAGTAGAAGAGGCAAAACCTTTAAAAGACAGAATGAATGCAGCTCAATATAAGGGAATGACAGATGATGAAATATATACACTGGTGACCCTTTTAAGAAAAGTACGTAAAAATATTGAAGACGAATACAATTTAAATATGTAACTAAGTAAGGCGGTATAAAATGGAAGAGAATAATAAAAACGAAGAAGCAATGGCTTCTGTGTCAGATAATACGGAAAAATCATCCAAAAGAGGCAAAAAAACTAAAAAAGTTGTAAAAAAGAGATTTCTTATCCCTACTCTTTTAATACTGGTACTTTGTTTACTGGGTTGGATGTATTTTTCTACCTTCGAAACAACAGATGATGCTTTTGTAGAAGGGCATATCATCAGGGTCAGCCCTAAAGTGACCGGTATCATTGAAAAACTTTATGTTGATGATAATGACCATGTCAAAAAAGGCAAATTACTTTTGACAATTGACGACAGAGACTATAAAGTCCGCTATGAACAGGCAAAAGCTGCTTACGAAATGGCCTTGTATAAGCAAAAATCTGCAGTTGTAGACAGAAATGCTGCACAAACTGATATGAAAGTTGCCCAGCAAGACTATGACAGATATAAAAATTTATACGAAAAAGGTGCTGTATCCCAGCAGGAATATGACCGTGCAAAATCAAAATTTGATATGGCAAAGGCAAACTATGCAACAGCACAGCAGGCAGTATTTTCTAAAGAAAAAAACAAAGTGGCTGACGCTGAGTTAAAAAGGCTGGAAGCTGTTATGAATCAGGCTGCACTTGAACTTTCTTATACAAAAATTTATGCGTCTGAAGACGGAAAAATCACAAACCGTTCTGCAGAAGAAGGCGCTTTCATCAATGCAGGTGCACCGTTGTTTTCAATAGTACCTGACAAAAGATGGGTTGTTGCTAACTTTAAAGAAACCCAGTTAAATAAAATCCGTGTGGGACAAAAAGTTATTGTAAAAGTCGATGCTTATCCTCATTTAAAACTTGAGGGCAAAGTTGATTCCATTCAATCAAGCACAGGTGCCAAAACAAGTATGTTCCCTCCGGAAAATGCAGTGGGCAGTTATGTAAAAGTTGTACAAAGAGTACCTGTAAAAATTGTTTTTACAAAGCCTATTGACCCTCAATACAGCATAGAGCCCGGCATGAGTGTTGTACCTAAAGTACTTGTAAAAGAAAAGAATTAATTAACAAAGCAGAAAAATAAATATGAGCAATGAAGCATCAATAACAGACATTTCCGAAGAAAACTGGAAACCGCCGCGTAATCCCTGGTATAGTGCAGGAGCAGTAATGCTCACAATCTTTATGGTTGTGCTGGATTCTTCTATTGCCAATGTCGCACTTCCTCACATTGCGGGTACTTTCTCTGCAACAAGAGACGAATCAACCTGGGTTTTGACAAGCTACCTTGTTGCCAACGGGGTTATTATTCCTTCTACAGCGTGGTTTTCCACATTGATGGGGCGTAAGAATTTTTTACTTTTGTCTACGCTTATGTTTACAGTTGCTTCTGCAATGTGCGGTTTTGCAACCAGTATGACAATGCTCATTATTGCCCGTGTTATACAGGGTATTGGCGGCGGGGCAATTATGCCTATTGCTCAGGCTGTTATGATGGAGGAATTTCCGCCTGAAGAGCGCGGGGTTGCCATGTCTGTGTTTGGTTTTGGTGTAATTTTTGCACCGATTATCGGGCCTACTTTAGGCGGATGGATTACTGATACTTATTCCTGGCACTGGATTTTCCTTATAAACGTGCCATTTGGTATTATTTCTTTATGGCTTATTAAAAAATTTATTGAAGACCCCCCGTATGCAAGAAAAGGCAAGGTGAAAACCGTTGACTACTGGGGATTTATACTTCTTATTATATGGCTGTTTGTTTTGCAGATTATACTGGATAACGGCCAAAAATCCGACTGGTTCGGCGCAAGCTGGGTAAGATGGTCGGCTACGGTTGTTGCAATAACTTTTGTTGCTTTTATCATAAGAGAGCTTGTTGTAAAAGAACCTATTGTAGATTTAAAAGTTTTTAAAGATAAAAACTTTTCTATTGGTACGGTGCTTCACTTTGTAATAGGGGCTGTTTTGTATTCTACTCTTGCAATTTTGCCGCTATTTTTACAGCAGCTGATGGGCTACACTGCAACGTTGAGCGGCTTGGCCATCAGCCCGAGGGGCTTTGGTTCATTGACCGGTCTTGTTATATGTGCAATTCTTGCAAACAGAGTGGACCAAAGATGGGTTATCGCTGCAGGTATGCTTATTCTGGCTTTTTCAAACATACTTTTTGGCACCCTCAATTTGCAGATTTCCATGGGGAATATTATATTGCCTAACGTCATATGCGGTGTTGCTTTTTCCATGGTTATGATACCTCTTATGACCATATCTTTTGTTACTCTTAAAAACAACCAGATGACAAATGCAACAGGCGTGTTCAACCTTGCAAAAAGTGTGGGCGGTGCTATTGGTACTTCTGCTGTTTCTACAATGGTTTCTCGTATGAGTCAGGTTCACCAGACACATTTAATCAGGAATTTGACCTATTCCAATCCGGGATTTGTTGAAAAATTAAACGCAATGCAATCCGGTATTGCTGCATTATCCGGTCATGCTCTTTCGGCTGCAAAGGCCAATGTTATGGTATACAAACAGCTGATTCAGCAGTCTACTCTTATGGCATATATGGATTGTTTCAAAATTTATGCTGCAATGCTTGTTTTGTTAACTCCTTTGATTTTCTTGTTCCAGAAGGTAAAATATAAAAAACAAAAGTCCGCAAAAGTGGAAGCTCCGCTTCCTTCAAAATAACCTTATAGTCAGGAGTTTTATATGCTGTTTACAAAAGAATACGAAATTAAGTATTACGAGCAAAATGTAAACGGGGATTTAAAAGAGTCTGCTCTTTTAAACTTTTTGCAGGATATTGCCACTTTGAGCGCGGAATCACTGGGGTTTGGCCCGAGTTTTGTTTTTGCCAACAACTATGCATGGGTTGTGCTCAAATACCACATAGAGCTTTTTGCTCGGTTGAGGAATCTGTCTTCAATTGTTATAAAAACTGAACCAAGAGGTATTGCAAAACTTTATGCTTACCGTGATTTTGAATTATATACAAAAGACGGCCAATGCATTGGCAAAGCAGTTTCTACATGGGTGCTGATTGATATTTGTACAAGAAAGCTTTTAAATACACAAAAAATTCTGGCTGATTTTATGGCACCTTATCAAAAAAGAGAAACTGATCTCGTGTACGAAAAAATAGACTCTCCTGATGAGCTTATGTATCAAGAGGTTTTTGATGTCAGGTTTGATGATATTGATGTTAACAGGCATGCTAATAATTCAAACTATATTGTCTGGGCATTGGAAACTCTTCCCATTGATTTCAGGCTAAAACATTCACCAAAGACCATTGATATAAAATATAAAAAAGAAATCGGGCTTAATGCAAGAGTTTTGTCAGAAGCACAGCAGATTCTAACGGACAGTAACGTACAAACTTTGCATGTAATAAAAGATGAGCAAAATTCACAGGAATTGACTTCTCTTAAGATTGTGTGGCAATAAATATTTCAAAATACTAAGAGTTTGTCATCGTGTTTGAGTAGTCTATAATGGAAGAATGAGAATATTGGGGATAGATCCGGGAATAGCAATCGTCGGCTACAGTGTAATAGATGCTGTAGACGGTGTTTATACTCTTGTGAGCTCAGGTTCTATCCAAACTGACAAAAACAAGTCTGAAGCAGGCAGGCTGTATGAAATAGCTACGGATCTGGAAGAGATAATAAAAGCTTATAAACCTGATACGGCAGGTGTTGAAAAGCTGTACTTTTTTAAGAACCAAAAAACAATTATACCGGTGGCTCAAGCCAGAGGTGTAATAATGATGACTCTTGAAAAGTATTCCATAAGCGCTGTTGAATACACCCCGATTGTGGTAAAACAGACTATTACGGGTTATGGCAGAGCTTCAAAAGACGAAGTTGCCCGCTCGGTTGAACAAATGGTCGAAAAAGACGGCAAAAACTGGCCAAAACTGGATGATACAGTAGACTCTATTGCAATTGCCGTATGCCATGCCCGAAACGAAGAATGTAACCTGTCACAATACGCTGTATAGTAATTTTAGAGGTATATTATGGAAATAAAACAACTTTTGTTAAAACAAATGGGAATGCTCTCAAGTGTCCTTGGGTTGGTGCTCGGCGTTATTACTATCATTCCTTTTATCTGCAATTTTTCTTTCTTTGCATTGATAGTACTTTCTGCTCCCATAATTCTTGTTTACATGAAAAAGCTTGATATGATAGGCATACTTGACATCAGGCAAGGCGCTATGTACGGTGCAATTATTGGATTTATTTCTTTTGTTGCTTTTTCTGTGTCATTTGTGCCGCTGGCAACTATTATCGGGTTTATTTACAAAGGTTCTTACTACCTTGGTGTGAGCCTGTTGTTTAGAACCGGTTTCTTTGTTTTAATTATGATGGTGTTCTTTGTGGCATTGTTAGCTGCTTTAATGAACGCATTTTCAGGGCTTGTTACAATCTATGTTTACAACCAGCTTGAACAAAAACCTGAAGAATCAAAGACAGACATTAATATCGAGGAATAGAAGGAATGGATTTTAAATCAAAAATTAAAACAATTGAATGGATAAACGACAAAAAAGTTTCCAGAATGGTAGACCAGCTGGTTGTTCCGTATGAATATAAACTGGTTGATATTTCTACATCAGATGACATGTTTGATGCAATCAAAACAATGATAGTAAGAGGTGCACCCGCCATTGGTATTGCCGGCGCACACGGTATGGCACTGGCAGCTTTAGAGATTGCTGAAAAAACACAGGATAGTGAAGAGTTTTTGAAACAACTAAAAGAAAAAGCGCAGTATTTAAAAAGCGCAAGACCCACTGCTGTTAATCTTATGTGGGCTGTAGACAAGCAGTTTGACTATATTAAAGACTCCCACAAGTCTGTTAACGAAATGGTGCAGATGCTTATCGACCATGGTGTTAAACTGGAAAATGAAGATATTGAAATCAATAAAAAAATAGGCGATTACGGTGCGCAGCTTGTGCCTAAAAAAGGTGCAACAATACTCACTCACTGCAATGCCGGTGCGCTGGCAACTGTGGGCTACGGTACGGCTCTTGGTGTTGTGCGTTCTGCATTTGCAAATGACAACACAGTGCAGGTTTTTGCAGATGAAACAAGACCACGTCAGCAGGGTGCAAGAATTACCACATTTGAACTTGCAATGGACGGAATCCCTGTTACTCTTATCACTGACGGTATGAGCGGATATTTTATGAACAAAGGTATGATAGATATGGTTGTTGTCGGTGCTGACAGAATCGCTTCTAACGGTGATACTGCCAACAAAATCGGTACATACAATCTGGCTATTGTTGCAAATTACCACAACGTGCCTTTTTATATTGCTGCACCTTTGTCCACAATTGATACATCCATTTCATCAGGCAAGCAAATACCTATTGAAGAAAGAGACCATAAAGAAGTTACTCACATCAACGGTAAAAGTGTTTGCGCTGAAGGTGTTAATGTAATCAATCCGGGCTTTGATGTAACACCGGCAGAATTAATAAAAGGGATTATTACGGAAAAAGGTGTGCTTTATCCTCCGTACAGTGAGTCTATTAAAAAAGCGTTTGCTGAATTATAATGCAAAAAAAAGCCGTCCATTGAGGCCGGCTACTAGACTTGGGGAGGAGGTTTGTTAGACCTTTTGTCTAACAGTATATCTATCGGCACATTGGATTCAAAACTTTAGAAATATCATCTATTTGGTTTACAAAAATTCATAAAAAAGCAGCCTGAATTATTTCAGGCTGCTTTTTTATAGTTTGCTAAAAACTACGAAACCTTTTTCATAAAGAAGTTTTCACCTGTTTTAAACATATGAATTTCTTTGGACATTTCTTTAACCGGTACTCGCGTTAACTCGAGAAATTTTTTGATTGTTTTTTCTTTTTTATATCTGTGTCCGTCTGCTCCCACAACTACTGTTCTTATTGTCTTAATTTTGTTTGTGCATGGCGTGTTGTTAATAAGCAGTTGTGCATAGCTTTTTGAAATTTGTGAACCGTCTGCCAGTAAACCAAAGGAATTGTATTTTTCACCTTGTTTTGTTTTGCCTATAAGCGAGACAACGCCTGTTTTTTTGTTAATGTGTTTTACAATCTTATAGGCACCGTCTTTTTTCATATTTTTTTCTGCAGTTTTTAAAATTTTTCTTGTGTGCAATTTTTTCATAACTGATGCAACAATAGACATTTTTACCTCTTTCCGTAATGTGATAAATCCTCTTTTTGTAATGAGGGGTTACAATTATATAACGTAGTTTTTTAATTCACAAGTAGTTTTTTGTAGGGACAATTTTTTATTGTTAACGAATGTAACGAAAAATATCTAAATTGAAATTATATAAATTTTAAATACTTTATATATGTGTAAGTGTTGTAAACAAGAGGTAAACAAAGATGGCATTCACTCCTAACAATGCAATAGATCAAAAACTTGCAAAAATGTATGCCGAAAAGGTTACGGTTAATCTGGATAACCGCTCAACCCTTGATCCGGAAGATTTCTGGAAGACCATGCAGATGATAGCTGTCGCAAACAAAGCGATGATGCATATCAATTGTGCATAGAAAAAAAGTTCAAATCCCATATAACAGGGACCTTATATTGGAGATTTATGGAGTTTTCCCTATTAGTCTAGTTTTGCCTGAGTTTCTCTCAGGTTTTTTTTGCTTATTTTTCTGGTTATTCTTCTGTTTATAGCTAAAGGTGCGTGGTTGCAAATTACCGGTTAATTTATCTTTGTATTTATGAAATTAATTGTTATCTTAATTGTTATAATAATTTACTTAAGCAATGCACCTTGTACTTTTGCAAAGGACTGTGTAAATATAATCTATCTTCACGGTTTCAACGCTTTTGACTATCCGATTGTTGAAGACGAAGCCAAAAGGGTTGCTCAGGCTTTTCAAGGACGCTGTATGGGCAATTACTGTTTTAGCGGAAAATATAGAGTAATTTTCTGGGCAGATTTGTATGACTGTGATGAAGCATTCAAACTCTATGAATCAGCTTTGATGTCTTTAAACAATACTCACAATCACACAAACCCAAAAATACATCTGAGTATGGATCAACAAAAGTTTAATCTTTTTTCTCCGCTTATTCATCCTTCGGACAGAGGCTCAGGGTCTGTTTCCTGTTATTTGAGAAATCTTATTAACGGATTTTTGTTCCAGATTTTTTTCTTAAAAACATCTCTTTATCATCAAAATATTGTAATGGACAGAATACAAAAAGCCATTGATACAACAAATGGTAAATTTGTTATTATTGCGCACAGTTTTGGCTCTGCTGCGGCTGTTGATTTTTTAGAAACAAGGATTATATCAAACCCGGCTAACGAAGAAAAATTTGCAGGACTAATTACATCAGCCGATTTGACCACAACATTCAATGCCAATTACTGGGCACAGAATAAAGATTATGACCCTCTAAAAAAGATTGCTCAATTTATTGTGCAAAAAGATAAATTCTGGATTTGTTACAATCACAGAAACGATATTGCAGCAACAGGGCTGCCTAAAAAACTTACGGATTATAAAAAAGAACACAATTTAAAAGGTAAGGGCTTTATTGTCAGCAAGACTACAAAGTCTGCTTTTTTGAATAATTATACGAGTTTTCTCAGGCCGTTTGCGCTGGACAACGGAAAAATCAGGGCTCATTCCTGGCTGCATTTACGTCCGTATGATTTTGCCGACAAGGTTATAAAAACTTATGAACAGGAGCATTAAATCTTTACTTTAGTTGTGCGGTTTTTAAAAGGTCTATGTATTTTGCCTTTTCTTCATTGGTAAAGGCTCCTTTTTTTGCAAAATGGATATGATAAATACCTTTTGGCGTATATACAACCCTTGCTATTTCAGTTTCTTTGGCGTTATCAAACTTCCATTCGTAAAGAATTTCATTTTTGTTTTGATAAATAATTTTCTTTTCAAACGGTTTTTCAGAATTTTTGGCTATTGCTTCTATCGCACCAATATGGGTTTTGTAATATTCATCAAGAGTTGTTTTAAAATTGTCTGTTATAACAAAATACTGTACTGTGACAAGTTGTGTCCATTTAAAATTCTTTACATCTTCGCCTTTGATTCCGTATTCAATCACAATGGATTTGTCATCTTTTTGCTCTACAGCTTTTTCCCATTTTTTAGAATCCAAAAGCAACATAACTTCACCGGTTTGTTTTTTAGGTGTAATGTCATTTGTGGCTTTTGTGCCTGTGTATGCGTTTACTATTTCTGTTTTAAATTTTTCTTTTGACTGCTGCTGTGCTATCGGGTCTTTTAATGCATAGGCTGCCTGTTCATCCTTTATTTCTTTCAACAGTTTTTTATAATACAGTTTTTCTTTGCCTCCCATAGATTCCAGAGTAACAGCTGTTTCATAGTAGTCCATAGCTACTTGATAGTCTCTCTGGCTTCGTTTTATATCCGCAAGAAAAACATACGCATTCCACTGGTCAGGGAAAAGTCTTATTGCATCTTGAAAGGTTTTTTCTGCCATTTTTGTGTCTTTATTGTAAGCATAGCTTGTTCCAAGCAGACACAGTGTGCTGTAAGAATCAGGCTTGTAGTTAAGAGCATTGTTAAAACTTATAATGGCTTCGTTGTATTTTTTTTCGTTGTAAAAACGCATACCTTTGTCGTATTCGTGACGAAAATTCAAAGCTGCACAACCGCTCTGTAATAATACTATTACAGTAAGCAATGAACAGGTTAAAAATTTTTTAATTTGTTTTAACTGCATTATGACCCCTGATATTAATTATAATGACAGGAATTGTATCGGGCAATATTTTACAAGTATTTTTGCTGTATAAGTTTTTTTAGCGCTTTTGCGTTGATTGCATCTGGCTCTATCTTTATTAATTTGTCCAGATAATTGAGCGCTGTTTGATAATTGCCCAGTTTTTTGTGAGCAGCTGCTATTGCATAAAGTGCATCAAGAAATTTTTCATCCAGCTCAAGAGCTTTTTCAAGATCTTCTACAGCTTTTTTTATATCCGGGTTTTGTATATCTTTTCTTGTAAGGCTTATTCTTGCACGGTTGTAGTATGCATCTGTCATTTTTTCGTTGAGCTGTATTGATTTTGAATAATCGAGCATTGCCTCATCATACTTTTCCAGCGAGTGGTATGCCACAGCCCTGTAAAAATAAGGGATTTCCCAGTCATTTTTTAAATCAATGGATTGGTTTATCTTTTCAATACCTTTTTCAAAGTTTCCTTTGTGTATTTCGGCTATGCCTTCATCCAGAAATGTTTTATAATCTGTCATACAGACTCCTTTGTGTGTGCAATGTAGTATTTTCCGTCAGATTGTTTTAAATTAATTTCAGTTTCAAATATTTCAGACAGGTTTTGTGAAGTCAGGATATCTTCCTTTTTGCCCTGTTTGTATATTGTCTTATTGTACATCAAAGCAGCGTGTGTAATCTGGGGGAATATTTCATCAATATTGTGTGTAATCAATATTACCGCTGTGTTTTGAGAAAGTTTTTGCAGAAGATTCAAAAAACTTTTTTGCGCCTTTATATCGAGCCCTGTTGTTGGCTCATCAAGAATAAAAGCCCGCGGACTATGTATCAAAGAACGGCCTATAATACACCTGCGCTGTTCACCTGTGCTCATTTCACATAGTTTTTTGTCAGCAAGTTTTTCAATGTCCAGATATTTCAACACTTCGCGTGCTTTAGATAGCTGTTCATCAGTAAAATTATGGTGTTGAAAAATACCAAGAGAGCTGTACAATCCGCTTAAAACCATTTCCATACCGCTTGTTTTGGGGCCGTAGTTCAGGAATTTGTTTTGCAAATCATTTGTAATTATACCGAGATTCTTTTTTAATTCGAAAATATCCCACCTGTCTTTGCCAAAGATTTCTTTCTTAAACTCATACTGTGTGTTTGGATAGATGTCGTGCGAGAATAGTTTCATTAAAGTAGATTTACCGCTGCCATTGGCTCCGAGAATAACCCAGTTTTCTCCCTCATTTACAGTCAGGTTAATATTCTCCAAGACAGTTGTCATTCCATAGTTAACATATATATTTTTAAAATCTATAATCTGATATTTTTTTGTGCTGTTCAAGTTAAATTTCCACTGTGATGTTTATTGTACATAAGTAATTATAGAATAAAACTGGTTATAATTTGTAACAAATTCTTTAAATAATAGCAAAAAAATTTTTGACAGCCTTTAAATATAAAGGTATCAACAAGAGAGATTGTAATTTTCTATGAGAATTACCGGATACAAAACTTATAAACCTGCATTCTGTGCCGGAAAAGCACATGTCTATTCGGACTTTGACGGAACCTACTGTCCCGCAAGACATGTCTCGCTGCACAATCCTGAATTAAACCGGGATATGCCTGAATATTGCAGCAGAATGAAAAATTTGTTCGACACTGCAAAAGATAATTTGCATTTTCATATCACATCAGGAAGAACGTTTGGCGAGTTTGATGCGGTGTTCTGGTTGTTAAAAATAAGAGATTTTAGGCTTCCTCTTCCTGAAACATATATTGCTAAAAACGGCAGTGACGTTTACTTAAAAACCGGTTCCGATGAAAATTTTTATAACAAGGGAATATTCCCTTTCTCCTATAAAGTCACGGACAAGCAAAAAGAAAAAGAGATAAAAAAACTGACTAACTGGGATGGCGTAAATCTCAAATCATTTATTAGAAATCTTTCAAACAAATATTGCATAAATCTTATTGAAGCTGATACAGAAAACAGTGTTGCAAATTACGGCGAAAAATCACTTTTTTCCAAAGGCAAGCTCAATTCAGATGAATGGAAAAAACTGCCTTATGAAACCGATGGCGGTTCTATAAAATTTATTGCGCACGAAGAACCTGTTGCAGATTACAAAATTGGGTCAAGAAACGATGGTAATCTAAAAACGCATCTTATATTTTCTCCTGACTACGGACCTTGCTCTGAAAGAAATTGGATTTATGACAATTTTATGGACGAGCTAAAAAATTATTTAAAAGAAAATAATATAAAAGTTCATATAAACTGGCAAGCACCTGGTGAAAACAATTTTTACCGCACCTGTTGTTCTATCACACCGCAAATAGATAATAAAGAATTAACAAAACTGTATGACACAAAAAAGGCTCTGCAAAAAGCTGTAAAAAACAATGATCTTGTTATTGTTGCCGGTGATGGTTCCAATGATTTTAATATGCTGAACCCGCTTGAATATTTGGACTCAGATTATGTAGAACATTGCAAAAAACACTCAGCCCATCGTGAGTTTTACACACAGAGTATGCAAAGAAGGCTAAAAGACTTGCAAGCGGTATACAACAACGATAATACACCATATATTCAAAGTCTAAAAAAAGAATTAGAAACAAACGGTATCTTAAATAAAATACAAAAGATGCCATTAATTAGCATAATAATAAAAAAAGACAAAACTAAACTTAGTCTGATCTCTGATACTTTTTCCGGCACAGGAAAGGTTGTAGTTGTTGAAAAAGGACAACTTGATAAAGGGATTAAAGAAGCTGTAAAAATTTACGCACAACAAAATGAGACTTTTAAACAAAATATGTCTGACGATTTTAAGCATCTAATCTATAACAACTAATAAAAAGGGAATGAATATGAAAGTTTTATTGCAGCCGCTGAATCAAAAATCTAAAATAGATAACAACAAAAAAATAACTTTTGGCAGCATAATTTTTGAAAATTATAACAACAAATATGATGATATAAAGACCCTGCTGCGAACAGAAATAGAAAGATTTTCAAACGGAGCAAATAACGCAGTCTTATTGGGAGAAGGCGTAAGCGGAGAAACATATAAATTTACAAACCCGAGATTGAGCAAATTTGTAATAAAAAAGAACAAATCAGGGTTTAGTGAAGATTATTCAAAGGAATTTAAAAATCTGGCAAGTATTCCTGTAGAAAAAGTAGGCGGACAAGAAGCTATTGCAAGGGTCTACAACAACAGAAAAGACACACATTACCTTGTTTCCACTTTGGTCTCCGGAAAAACTGTATCAACACAAAACAGATATACAGACAGAAGTTTAAAAATTCTGTTTGATAAAATGTTTGAGCTGGATAAAGTCGGTATTTACCACGGTGACTTAAACGGCAAAAATATTCTTCTAGACGGCACAGGTAATGTGAATTTTATTGACTATCAATGGACTGAAAAAGTAGACAAGAATAACCTCTTTGATAATGTAAAAAGCCAAAAAACACTGCTGCCTGTTTCAAATTTTCCGGAAAATGCGCAGATGTTTGAGATGGCTTCTATGCCGTGGTATATGGAAAATCTCGACAGCTCTATAGAAAGAGAGGCTTTTCTTAAACAATATTTGAGGGCAAAAGCAAATTATCATGAACAAAGATACGATTATATAAAAAAAATTACAACAAACTGGAGATATTCCTCCGAATTACCATATATAAAGGAGGCTCTTGACTCGGAAAAAGCAAAAGCAATGCTCTTTAAAAATCCTTCTGACGGAGTATTAAAGATAGAGATGAAAAAATTGCAGTTTCTTTCAGATTACCGTGATGCTTATTCTCATGTTGATCCAAATCTTCCAAATAGAAATATTCTGCCCGCACCGTCAGCTTATATTTGTTCTCTAAGCTCGGTACAGGATTTTAGAAAAGAAGTCAGCAAACAAAGTCCCCTGTTTGTTGATCAGCATGCAAAAAACTATATAAAATCAATGGAAAGATATGGCGACTACTGGTACAACAATCTCAAAAACTATACAAATGATACTTTTGATTACATTATGAGAGCTGTTAAAAAACAATATAAATCAGGAGAAGAACGCCATGAATTTTATATAAACGAAAGAAATCCAAGAGTATTTGAGCCAAATCGAGATTTGCTTGCAAAAATGCCCTCATCATACAGACCGTTTTATGAAAGAAATTTTGATATACCTATAGCTGGCGTAAGGATTGAATATAGATATGAAGGAACAATCGATTCATTAAAACAAGCAAAATTGTATGATCTGAAAACACAACATCATATTTATAAACTAAGCAGAATTTTGAAAGAGACAAAGGAATTTATCAATGACAAAGAATACCTGAATCTTTTGAATTTATCAGAGCTCTCTATTTTAAAAATAAGAGAATTTAGAAGTTATTCAAAACATAATCAGAAAGATCCATTTGTTCTAAACCGTATTGATTCACTGTTCAGAGATGTTTCAAGATATACACATAATCTTTTCAAAATAATTCAAGGCGGACTGCAACAAGAAAATGCAAAATCAATTATTGTTAAAGGCTATGAAGAGATGAGGAAGTTTAAATATAAAATTTAGAAAATTTTGTTTTATAACTATGAAAAATATTAAGCCACTGGGAGATTACAAACACATCAGATATATGATGTCGTTAAGAAAAATTAATAGTTTAATAATGCTAGAATAGGAGATTTCGTGGCATGATTGCAAAGAGAGCAGGTTTTTATTTAGAGTTATTGGACTTGTTGAAACAAGATCCTAAAAATAGATTTTATGCGGAAAATGGTAAAGACCTACTCAGAAACAAATTATATGAATGTGCCATGAAGATGGATAAAGACTTAATTAAGTTACTTTTATCCAATGAAAGAATTAAAAACAAGTTTTTTACTGATGTAGATGGATTACTTGTCTTTGATAAGACTGCTTTTGGCTGGGCGATTAATAACAAAGCCTTTTTAAATGATTCATATACTAGATTTAAGAATACTATCGGCTTAATTAATAGTAGCGAGCAATTTATTTCTTCCAAAAATGATGTTGTACTCTCATTTCCATATAAAGATTGTGTGCTAGCGGGTGGGCAGACAAGAGAAGACCAAAAGAGAGATGAAATATATTATAATGAATTATTAGCTCCTGATGATGTTGATAGATTACTAGCGCCTAAAGTTTTCACTAATGCTAAAAGATATACAAAAGATGGCGAAGAAGTAATAACTTCCTTCAATGATAATGATAATTTGCTTATTAAAGGCAACAACTTGTTAGCTTTATCATCTATTTTGAAACGATATGAAGGCAAAGTTAAATGTATTTATATAGACCCACCTTATAATACTAATAGTAATGCAAATACTTTTTGCTATAATAATACTTTTAATGAAAGTACTTGGTTGACATTCATGCAAAATCGATTCAAATTGGCAAAAAGATTGTTGTCAAAAGATGGTTCCTTAATTGTAGCAATTGATGAAAATGAACATTGTGAGCTAGGAGTATTATTAAAAGAAATTTTTAAAGATAGTCATGATATTCATTGTATAACAATAGTTCATAATCCAAGGGGTATTCAGGGAACAAACTTTTCTTATACTAATGAATTTGCATTTTTTATTATTCCAAAAAATAAAAAA